>NZ_FOAR01000022.1 GCF_900109755.1 Pseudomonas agarici
CCCGGTGGACAGCCGCAATGGACTCGTGCGCCGTCCAGCGCGGTGGCAACCCCCATCCATTTCATGGCCGGCAGGCTTTCGACAATCACCCCGGCTTTGCCGCATAACGGGCAAGGGGTGGTTTTATCGCCGAGCCGCAAGACGCCTCGACCACCGCCTTGCGTGGCACTGGGCAGGCTGCTGATACACACCGCGCCAGTGGTGGTCCGATCACCGTCCAGGCCTTGTCCCATGCCGTTGACACTTCCTCGACCCATGATTCAGCCCTCAATCGATGGCAGGCAAGCGAATTCCTCGCAGCCAGCCAGTGGCGGTTCGGTAAAAGCCGACGGATTCAGCGTGCCGAAAACTTCAAGGGAGGTTGGGTGGGTGTAGCGCTGCTGCAAAGGTATATTCATTTTGTTATTCCTAGTCCTTTGGGCTTTTTGGGGCGGCTGTTCCTGCGTCACGTTGTTGTGTGCCTGTAATCGGACGAATATCAGGGCAATGACTGCAAGAAGAGCGGCTGGCCGTTCAAAGGCTAGCGTCCGGGTCGCCAAAAGTAAGTAGGACGCATCTGAAACAGACTTCGAAATATTGCCTTGTCTGTCATGGAGTCGGTTTCAGCAGGCGTTTGGTATGGCTTGATCAGTCGATTGCAGTTCATGGCTTGACCCTCTTTTTTGATGGTCGCTAGCTCCTTGTAAAATCAAGCACTTAGGATGGGGCAAAAAAAGAGGGGTAAACTAACAATCTGGGAATATTTCCCTTTGCGGGCAATGTATTATCATTGAATCGCTCTGGTTCACTGCCGCATAGGCAGCTCAGAAAACCGCAGGCACGTTGCCGGCGTCGAACGCAACGTTCACTGCCGCATAGGCAGCTCAGAAAATAGCGCAGGAGTGTACTGCTATGAACAATAAGTTCACTGCCGTATAGGCAGCTCAGAAATCAGGTGCGCGGGGTGGTGAAGCTACCCCACAGTCCTCTGCCGTACAGGCAGCTTCCCGCCATTCGCTCAAGACCCACCCAACCGCCGTCAGCAAACCGATAAACACAACGATGTGGCGATCACAAACAGTTCCGCGTTTTCTTGACGCCTAAATGCCAGCACTTTATGATGGTGATATCAAAATAATATTAATTGTATCTAGGAATGTACATGCGGGTTGTCACCCTCGGGATGAGGTTCCTCGCGGCGTTGCCGCGCTGTGTTACCCCCCTTCGAAAAACCACCTTTAAATACCCGGAGCGTTCGCAACCGCTCGGGCAATAACGCATCGACCCCCGCAATGAATTCGCGCCGGGAAGCTGGCTGTGTCCGCGCGGGCAGGTCCGGTCGCCGATAGGTCAAGCAATCAAGCCGTTTCGCAATTTTTTTAAGTTCGATCCTCCAGGAGTGTGCTGCGTGAAAAAGATGTCGCAGATAATGGTGTCAGGGATGGCCACGGCCTTGCTGATATCCATCGTCGGTTGTACCACCCAAGAAACTTCCCGGGCGTTACCGGTGCAGCAGGTTGAAAGCGTCAATCGGCCGTTTGCCGGCGTGCGTACCCCGATTGCCGTCGGCAAGTTCGATAACCGCTCCAGCTACATGCGCGGGATCTTTTCCGATGGGGTCGACCGTCTCGGTAGCCAGGCCAAGACCATTCTGATCACTCACCTGCAGCAGACCAATCGCTTTAGCGTGCTGGACCGCGACAACATGGCGGAAATCCAGCAGGAAGCGAACATCAAGGCCCAGGCGCAAAAGCTCAAGGGCGCGGACTATGTGGTCACCGGCGATGTCACCGAGTTCGGTCGCAAGGAAACCGGCGACCAGCAGTTGTTTGGCATCCTCGGGCGCGCCAAGACTCAGGTGGCCTATGCCAAGGTCGCGCTGAATATCGTCAATATCGTGACCTCCGAAGTGGTGTATTCCACCCAAGGCGCCGGTGAGTATGCGCTGTCGAATCGCGAGATCGTCGGCTTCGGCGGCACCGCCAGTTATGACTCCACCCTCAATGGCAAGGTTCTGGACCTGGCCATGCGCGAAGCGGTGAACAAGATGGTCGACGCCATCGACAGCGGTGCCTGGAAACCAGGCCAGCGTTAATTCATTCGATAACAGGGAGCTTCAGCCGTAATGAGTCATCTATTCAAGTTGCTGCGATCCGTCGCGGTTGTCGTTGCAAGCGGTGCGGTGTTGGTCGGATGTGTTCAACAACCCAAGACGTTGTATCAGTGGGAAGGCTATGAGCCTCAGGTTTACCAGTACTTCAAGGGCGAATCCAAGGAAGCGCAGCTCGTGGTGCTGGAAGCGGATCTGGAGAAAATGAAGGCCACTAATCGCGCCGCGCCGCCAGGTTATCACGCTCATATGGGCATGCTGTATGGCAGCCTGGGCCAGGACGATCAGATGGTGCAGCAGTTACAGACCGAGAAGGCGCTGTTCCCCGAATCGGCCGCCTATATGGATTTTCTGTTGAGTAACGCGCAAAAGGGCAGCAAGCCATGAACCTGCGTCTTTTGGCTGTCGTGACCGGGTTGCTCATGGTGAGCCTGTTGACTGGCTGTGCCAAGCCGATCAAGAGCCTCGATTATTCCGCCTACAAGCAAGCGCGTCCACGGACAATCCTGGTATTGCCGCCGTTGAACGAGTCGCCGGATATCAAAGGCTCATACAGTCTGCTGTCCCAGGTAACGTTCCCGCTGGCCGAGGCCGGTTACTATGTGATGCCCGTGACGCTGGTGGACGAAACCTTCAAGCAGAACGGTTTGAGTGCCGCCGCCGATATCCACAATACCTCACCGGCAAAGCTGCATGAGATCTTCGGCGCGGACGCGGCGATGTATATCACCGTGACCCAGTACGGCACCAAGTACATGGTGCTCAGCAGTAATACCATCGTGACCGCCAATGCCAAGCTGGTCGACCTCAAGTCCGGCACCACCTTGTGGACCGGCAGCGCGACGGCGTCGAGCGAGGAGGGCAATAACAATAACCAGGGCGGTCTGGTGGGTATGCTGATCACGGCGGCGGTCAAGCAGATCATCAACAGCTCCACCGACGCCGGGCATCCGATTGCCGGTCTGGCCAGCCGGCGCCTGTTGTCCGTGGGGCAAAACACGGGGCTGCTTTATGGGCCGCGTTCGCCGAAGTACGGTTCTGATTGATGGTCCTGAACGGCGTAGCCGTTGCCGCGCTGCCTGTCGTCTGTTCTTTCTGATCGGCGCCGCCTAAGATGGCCGTCATAAGGATCAGCACAGGGCTTAATGACGGCCAATGTCGAAAAAAGACACCATCTCTATTCATCTGGTGCGTGAGGCGCTGTTGCAAAGTTGCGCCCCGGGAGCCGCTACCGAGGAGGTGCTGGACAAGATCGGAATTGCCCCACGGTTGCTGGAGCAGCCCGACAGCCGCGTACCGGCCAGTGACTACGCCCGGCTGTGGCGCCTGCTGGCGCACCGCAACGACGATGAGTTTTTCGGCATGGACCCGCGCAAGCTGCGCTCCGGCAGCTTCGCCTACCTGTGCCGGGTCGGCATGGCACAACCCACGGTAGCGACGGCACTGGAGGCGGTGCTGGGCTTTCTGTCGCTGATGTTCGAGCGCTTGTCGGCCCAATTGCTGATCCAGCAGAGCCTGGCGGAAATCGTCCTGTTGGAGGCCGAAGGCGAGGCGCGTCGGCCATTCACCTACTTCGCCTACTGGATGATCGTCCATGGGGTCGCTTGCTGGCTGGCCGGGCGGCGCATTCCGATCCTGGCCATCGAGTTGCGTTGCGCCGAACCGGACTACTGCGAAGACTATCGGGTGATGTTTTCCGAGAACCTGCGTTTTGCCCGACCACGCACCCGGATGATCTTCGCCGCCGATTGCCTGGAGCTGCCGATCAAGCGCAGCGCCCAGGAGTTGCAGCGCTTTCTCGGCCACGCGCCGGCCAATATCCTGGTCAAGTACCGCGACGCCCAGAGCCTGGCCAGTCGGATCAAGCACGACCTGCGGCAGTTGCCCGCCGAGCGCTGGCCGGATACCGAAGGCCTGGCGCTGCAATTGTGCATGTCGGCCTCGACCCTGCGGCGCCGGCTGGCGGAGGAAGGACAAACCTATCAGGGCCTCAAGGACAGCGTGCGCAAGGAGCTGGCAATCGTCTGGCTGGCCGAGCCCTTCATCAGTTTCGCCGAAATCGCCACGCGCTTGGGCTTCGCCGATGCCAGCTCGTTCTACAAGGCCTTTCGCAAATGGTCCGGGTCCAATCCGGGGCATTACCGCAGCCTGATCCTCAACGAAGCGCAATAGCTAGTGGCCGGTGTGGTGAGTTCGGCTAATCATTTCCAGCGCCCAAGCCTCTGACCCGCATAGCTGTTCCTCGCCATGGCGATTGCGTCATTGGCCAAACCAGTCAAGCAGGTTGAAGGCTTTGACCATTGTCCCAAGTCCCTGACGGGGCGACTATTTCCAGGGTTTTTCTACGGTTCCCTCTTCCTTCTAATAACAAGATTAAGAGCGAGAGATTGATGTTATGCGCGACTACCTGGCTGCCACCGAGAACTTTAACTATCAGCACACGGTCGATGCGGCCTTGCAAGGGACTTTGACGGCGCTCAACGCCAGCGTCGAATGCTGTGAGCGGCATGCCTTGCCGGGGCGGATCGCGTTGTTCTGGGAAGGCTGCGACGGCAGCAGTGCGACCTATACCTTCAGCGAGTTGCAGGAGCGGGCCGGGCGTTTCGCCAATTTTCTGCTGGCCCAGGGCGTATGCCGTGGCGACAAGGTCGCTGGGCTGTTGCCGCGCAATGTCGAGTTGCTGGTGACCCTGTTCGCCACCTGGCGCATCGGTGCCGTCTATCAGCCGCTGTTCACCGCTTTCGGCCCCAAGGCCATCGAGCACCGCCTGGGCAGTTCCGCAGCCAAGGTGGTGGTGACCGATGCGGTCAACCGCGCCAAGCTGAGCGAAGTCGGCGATTGCCCAACCATCGTCACCGTTGGCGGGCCGCGCGGGCAGGGCATTGTGCGCGGCGACTTCAGCTTCTGGGCCGAGCTGGACAACTATCCGGCCCGTTGCGAACCGGTGATGTTGAGCGGTGAAGAGCCGTTCCTGCTGATGTTCACCTCGGGCACCACCGGCCCGGCCAAGCCTCTGGAAGTACCGCTCAAGGCGATCATTGCCTTCCAGAGCTACACCCGCGATGCGGTGGACTTGCGTCCGGAAGACGCGTTCTGGAACATCGCCGATCCGGGCTGGGCCTATGGTCTGTATTTCGGTATCACCGGGCCACTGAGTCTGGGCCATCCGATCACCTTCTATGATGGCCCGTTCACCGTGGAAAGTACCTGTCGGGTGATCGAGAAATACGGCATCAGCAATCTCACCGGTTCGCCGACGGCCTATCGCTTGCTGATCGCGGCGGGAGAGGCTTTCTCTGGCAGGGTCAAGGGCAAACTGCGGGCCGTTAGCAGCGCTGGCGAGCCGTTGAACCCGGAGGTGATCCGCTGGTTCGCGGAAAACCTCGCGGTGACTATCCTTGACCACTATGGCCAGACCGAACTGGGCATGGTGCTGTGCAACCACCACGGCCTACAGCACCCGGTGCATGTCGGTTCGGCGGGCTTTGCTTCGCCCGGCCATCGCATCGTGGTGTTGGACGACGACTGTCAGGAGCTGGGTGTCGGCCAGCCGGGGATTCTCGCCCTGGACCGCTCCCAGTCGCCGATGTGCTGGTTCAACGGCTATAAGGGCTTTGATACCAAGGCCTTTGTCGGCCGTTATTACCTCAGCGGCGACACGGTCGAGCTGAACGCCGATGGCAGCATCAGCTTCGTCGGGCGCAGCGACGATGTGATCACCACTTCGGGCTACCGGGTCGGTCCGTTCGATGTGGAAAGCGCGTTGGTCGAACACCCGGCGGTGGTGGAGGCGGCGGTAGTCGGCAAGCCCGATCCCGAGCGTACCGAGCTGGTGAAGGCCTTCGTGGTGCTCAGCCGGCAGTACCGCGCCGGGCCGCATTTGGTCGAAGAGCTGCGCCAACATGTACGCAAGCGCTTGGCGGCCCATGCCTATCCACGGGAAATCGAATTCGTCGAGGAACTGCCGAAGACTCCGAGCGGCAAATTGCAACGCTTCATTCTGCGTAACCAGGAAATCGCCAAGGCCCAGGCGAGACTCGACACCTGAGCCGGTTTCGGTAACGGGCCGCAAGGGCCCGCCACTTTATCTATGGTTTTAACGAAGGACATTGGTGATGCATATTCAAGACAAGGCTTTCCTGGTCAGCGGCGGGGCTTCCGGTCTGGGGGCGGCCACCGCCGAGATGTTGGTGGCCGCCGGTGCCCAGGTGATGCTGGTGGACCTCAATGCCGAAGCTGTCGCCGCCCAGGCGCAAAAGCTCGGGTCGCGGGCCCGCAGCGTGGTGGCGGATGTCACCCAGGAGGCTCAGGCCCAGGTCGCGGTACAGGCAGCGGTCATGGCCTTCGGCGGTCTGCACGGTCTGGTCAACTGCGCCGGTATCGTGCGTGGCGAGAAGATTCTCGGCAAGAACGGCCCACACCTGCTGGAGAGCTTCAATCAGGTGATCAGCGTCAATCTGATCGGCAGCTTCAACCTGTTGCGTCTGGCCGCTTCGGCAATGGCCGAAACCGAGGCTGACGCGGACGGCGAGCGTGGGGTGATCATCAATACCGCCTCGGTCGCTGCCTATGACGGCCAGATCGGCCAGGCCGCCTATGCCGCCTCCAAGGGCGCAATCGTCAGTCTGACCCTGCCGGCCGCCCGTGAGCTGGCCCGTTTCGGCATCCGTGTGATGACCATCGCGCCGGGCATCTTCGAGACGCCGATGATGGCCGGCATGACCCCTGAAGTCCGTGCCGCGCTGACGGCCGGCGTGCCGTTTCCGCCGCGCCTGGGCAAACCCTCCGAATACGCCGCGCTGGTTCGGCATATCATTGAAAACGGCATGCTTAACGGCGAGGTGATCCGTCTCGACGGCGCCTTGCGCATGGCTGCGAAATAGGAGAAGCGCTCATGACCACTCAAGACCCGATTGTTATCGTCAGTGCCGTGCGCACCCCGATGGGCGGCTTTCAGGGCGACCTGAAGAGCCTCAGCGCGCCGCAACTGGGCGCCGCCGCCATTCGCGCAGCCGTCGAGCGTGCCGGTGTGGCCGCCGACGCCGTGGAGCAGGTGCTGTTCGGTTGCGTACTCTCGGCCGGACTCGGCCAGGCACCGGCCCGCCAGGCGGCGTTGGGCGCCGGACTGGACAAATCCACCTGCTGCACCACCCTGAACAAGATGTGTGGTTCCGGCATGCAGGCGACGATCCTTGCCCACGATATGCTGTTGGCCGGCAGTGCCGAAGTGGTGGTGGCCGGCGGCATGGAAAGCATGTCCAACGCCCCTTATCTGCTGGACCGTGCCCGTGGCGGCTACCGTATGGGCCACGGTCAGGTGCTTGACCATATGTTCCTCGATGGGCTGGAGGATGCCTACGACAAGGGTCGCTTGATGGGCACCTTTGCCGAGGATTGCGCCCAGACCCACGGTTTCAGCCGCGAGGCTCAGGATGCCTTTGCCGTGGCGTCGCTGACCCGGGCGCAACAGGCTATCAACGCAGGCCGGTTTAAGGATGAAATCGTTCCGCTGCAGGTGACTGTCGGCAAGGAACAGCGGCTGATCAGCGATGACGAACAGCCACCGAAAGCCAAGCTGGACAAGATCGCCACGCTGAAGCCGGCGTTCCGCGCGGGCGGTACGGTCACGGCGGCGAACTCCAGCTCGATTTCTGATGGCGCGGCGGCGCTGGTGCTGATGCGCCAGTCCGTAGCCAAGGCGCATGGTCTCAAGCCTCTGGCGGTGATCCACGGGCACGCGGCGTTTGCCGATACCCCAGGTTTGTTCCCCATCGCGCCGGTGGGGGCGATCCACAAGTTGCTGAAAAAGACCGGCTGGTCGCTGGATCAGGTCGACCTTTTTGAAATCAACGAGGCTTTTGCCGTGGTCACTCTGGTGACCATGGGCAAGCTGGAAATTCCCCATGGCAAGGTCAATGTTCATGGCGGTGCCTGTGCTCTGGGCCATCCGATTGGCGCGTCCGGTGCGCGGATTCTGGTGACCCTGCTGTCGGCCCTGCGCCAGCAAGGCCTCAAGCGCGGGATCGCGGCCATCTGCATCGGCGGCGGCGAAGCCACGGCCATGGCCGTCGAGTGCCTCTAGGAGTGCCCATGTTACCGAGCCAAGAGCAACAACAGATCAGCGACGCGGCCCGATCCTTTGCCCAGGAACGGCTGAAACCGTTCGCCGCCGAATGGGATCGCGAACACCGTTTTCCCCGAGAGGCCATCGACGAGATGGCCGGGCTGGGCTTTTTCGGCATGCTGGTGCCGGAGGCGTGGGGCGGTTGCGACACCGGCTATCTGGCCTATGCCATGGCCCTGGAGGAAATCGCCGCTGGCGACGGTGCCTGCTCGACCATCATGAGCGTACACAACTCGGTGGGCTGCGTGCCGATCCTTAACTTTGGCAGCGAGGAGCAGAAAGCCCGGTTCCTGCCGCCCCTGGCCAGTGGCGCGATGCTCGGGGCCTTTGCCCTGACCGAACCGCAGGCCGGCTCCGATGCCAGTGGCCTGACAACCCGCGCACGGTTGGACGGCGATCACTACGTGCTCAACGGCTGCAAGCAATTTATCACCTCAGGGCAGAACGCCGGGGTGGTGATCGTTTTCGCGGTGACCGATCCGAGCGCAGGCAAGCGTGGCATCAGCGCCTTTATCGTGCCCACCGACTCGCCGGGTTATAAGGTGGCGCGGGTTGAGCACAAGCTCGGCCAGCATGCTTCGGATACCTGCCAGATCCTCTTCGAAGACGTACAGGTGCCGGTGACCAATCGCCTGGGCGAGGAGGGCGAGGGTTATCGCATCGCCCTGGCGAACCTGGAAGGTGGGCGTGTCGGTATTGCCGCACAGTCGGTGGGCATGGCTCGGGCGGCGTTCGAGGCGGCGCGTGATTATGCCCGCGAGCGACAAAGCTTCGGCAAGGCCCTGGTGGAGCATCAGGCCGTGGCCTTCCGCCTGGCGGATATGGCGACCCAGATTGCCGTGGCGCGGCAGATGGCGCACTACGCCGCCGCCCTGCGCGACAGCGGCAAGCCAGCGCTGGTGGAAGCTTCGATGGCCAAGCTGTTCGCCTCGGAAATGGCCGAGAAGGTCTGTTCCGCGGCGTTGCAAACCCTGGGTGGCTATGGCTATCTAAGCGACTTCCCGCTGGAGCGGATCTACCGTGACGTGCGGGTCTGCCAGATCTACGAAGGCACCAGCGACATTCAACGCATGGTCATTTCGCGCAACCTGTGATCAAGGACTCTATCGATGAGCTATGAAACCATTTTGCTGGACATCAAGGGCCGTGTCGGCCTGATTACCCTGAACCGTCCGCAGGCGCTCAATGCCCTGAACGCCCGGATCGTCAGCGAGGTGAACCAGGCGTTGGACGCATTGGAAGCCGATCCGCAGATCGGTTGTATCGTCCTGACCGGTTCGAAGAAGGCCTTTGCCGCCGGCGCCGATATCAAGGAAATGGCCGAGCTGACCTACCCGAAGATCTACCTCGACGACCTGTTCAGCGACAGTGACCGGGTGGCCAATCGGCGTAAGCCGATCATTGCCGCCGTGGCTGGCTTTGCCCTGGGTGGCGGCTGTGAGTTGGCATTGATGTGTGACTTTATCCTGGCCGGCGACAACGCCAAGTTCGGCCAGCCGGAAATCAACCTCGGGGTGCTGCCGGGCATGGGCGGCACCCAGCGCCTGACTCGTGCGGTGGGCAAGGCCAAGGCCATGGAAATGTGCCTGACCGGGCGCTTTATCGACGCCGTGGAGGCCGAGCGTTGTGGGATCGTTGCGCGGATTGTGCCGGTCGACGAGTTGCTGGACGAGGCGTTGAAGGTCGCGACCCTGATCGCGGGCAAGTCGATTCCCATCAGTATGATGGTCAAGGAAAGCGTCAACCGCGCTTTTGAGGTCAGCCTGTCCGAAGGTGTGCGCTTTGAGCGCCGGGTGTTCCACGCGGCGTTCGCCACCGAGGATCAGAAAGAAGGGATGGCGGCCTTTATCGCCAAGCGCGAGGCGCAGTTCAAGGACAGTTGAGTCTATTGGGCATTGTGGCGAGCGGGCTCGCCACAAGACCAGGCTCATCGGTCAAACAAGGTAATGCTTGAGTTCCCGCGCAATCAGCATTCGCTGAATCTCGCTCGACCCTTCGTAGATTTGCGTGATCCGCGCATCGCGGTAGTAACGCTCCACCGGGTAATCTTCCAGATACCCGTAGCCGCCATGGATCTGCAGCGCCGATGAGCAGACTTTTTCGGCCATTTCCGAGGCGAACAGCTTGGCTTGCGAAGCCTGCGACAGGCATGGCAGGTCGGCGCTGCGCAGCCGTGCCGCATGCAGGATCAGCAGGCGCGAGGCGTTGATTCGGGTGTGCATGTCGGCCAGCATATTGGCGATGCTTTGGTGCTCGATGATCGGCTTGCCGAACTGTACCCGCTCACGGGCATAGACCAGCGCCGCCTCGAACGCGGCGCGGGCGATCCCCAGCGCTTGGGCGGCGATACCGATGCGGCCGCCTTCCAGGTTCGACAGCGCAATCGCCAAGCCCTTACCGCGCTCGCCCAGCAGGTTGGCTTCAGGCACGCTGCACTGGTTGAGCGTAACGGCGCAGGTGTCCGAGGCACGAATGCCCATCTTGTGTTCGGTACGGTCGACGATAAAACCGGGAGTATCGGTGGGTACCAGAAAGGCGGAAATACCCTTCTTGCCCAGCGCCGGATCGGTCACGGCAAAGACGATTGCCAGCTTGGCCCTTTTGCCATTACTGACGAACTGCTTGGCGCCGTTGATCAGCCACTGGCCGTCCTTGAGTTCGGCGCGGGTGCGCAGGTTGTGGGCTTCGGAGCCAGCCTGGGGTTCGGTCAGGCAAAAACAGCCGATAGCCTTGCCGGTGGCGAGCGCCGGCAGCCAGGTTTGCTTCTGGGCCTGGCTGCCGTAGTTGAGGATCGGCCCGCAGCCGACCGAGTTGTGGATGCTCATCAGCGCGCCAGTGGCTCCGTCACCGGCGGCGATTTCCTCCACGGCCAGGGCGTAGGCGACATAGTCGACGTAGGTGCCGCCCCATTCCTCGGGCACCACCATGCCCAGCAGGCCCAGTTCACCCATCTTGTCGACGAGGCCGTCGTCGATCCAGCCGGCCTTTTCCCAAGCCTGGGCATGGGGCGCGATCTCGCCACGGGCGAAGTCGCGGGCCATGTCGCGGATCATCACTTGTTCTTCGCTCAGTTCGATATCGTGCATGGTTCAGTTCCCGCTCGTGTCGAGGCCGTGGAAAAAACGGGCGATCTGCTCGGGCCGTAGCGCCTGCAGGGTGGGTGGGTTCCAGCGGGGCTGCTTGTCCTTGTCGATCAGCAGGGCGCGCACGCCTTCTATCAGGTCGCCGTGCTCGAACCATTGGCGGTCCAAGTGCAGTTCCAGGGCAAAGCATTCCTCCAGGCCCAGGTGCCGACCGCGCCGGAGCATTTCCAGGGTCACGCCCATGGCCAGCGGCGAACGGGTCTCCAGCAGGTCGGCGGTGGTCATGGCCCACTCATGGCTGTCGGCGACGGTCGCCTGCCGCAGTTGCTCGACCATGCTGGGGACGTCGGGCAGGGCGAAGAAGTAGTCGATGGCCGGGCGCAGCTTGTCCAGTGGGGCGTCGGGCAACGTCTGTACGCCGAGCCTGGCGAGCAGATTCTGCAAGTCCTTGAGGGGCGTGTCGTGCCACTCCAACCGGTCGAGGCACCCGTCCAGTTCGTGGCGCTTGTCACTGCTCAGATACCAGTCGGCGAGGCCGCAATACAGGGCATCGGCGGCGCGAATCTGGCTGCCGCTGACCCCCAGGTAGAGACCGATCTCACCGGGAATGCGCGGCAGGAAATAGCTGCCGCCGACATCCGGGAAATAACCGATAGCGACTTCCGGCATGGCCAGCCGACTGCTTTCGGTGACTACCCGCAGGTCGGCGCCTTGCGCTAAACCCATGCCACCGCCAAGGACAAAACCGTCCAGCAACGCCAGCACCGGCTTGGGGTAATGATGGAGGCTCAGATCCAGGGCGTATTCCTCGACGAAGAAATCTTCGTGCAGGCGCCCGCCACTCTGGTAGCTGTCATGCAGCGAACGGATATCGCCGCCAGCGCAGAATGCACGATCGCCCGCGCCGCGCAGGGTGACGGCGTGGATGTGCGGATCCTCGGCCCAGGCATCGAGCTGGCGTTGCAGCAGGCGGATCATGTTCAGGGTCAGGGCATTGAGGCCGGCGGGACGGTTTAAGGTCAGGTGGCCGATATGGTTGCGCACCTCGGCCAGCACCTCGGCCGGAGCGTCTGCGAGGCGCGTGACAGCAGCGGATGAAACCTGAGCAGTCATTACTAACTCCCTGCTTTTATTGTCTTTTTGAGTGCGTTCGGCGGACGAACGATGATGGATCGTAACAGTGCAAATTTGCCCAATACAACCCTGATAAGTGCAGGTCTTGTTTGCATTTTTGCCTGTTGGAAGAGTGGTCTGAACAGTCTGGCCCAACGTGCCGGGGTTGCAAGTGCAATCCAGCCCGCTCCACTGGCGGGAGTGCGTTGCGAATCCGGTTCGTATCGTGCCGACTCAATGCTAAAGTCGCTTTTTTTGAGCAGGGAACGGTCATGCGGATGTTAATCGGGGCGTTGGTGGCAGTGGCGTTGGCGGGGTGCATGAGTCCCGGCATGAATCAGACCCGCACCACCGGGCCGACCAAGAGCTTTACCTCGAGCAAGGCCGACAATGCCGTCGCCCAGTGTGTCCAGTTCTCCTGGCAGGACGAGGCGGTGTTTGGCGTGGATGCCGCCGCTTACCTGCAGTTGGGCTACAAGGGCGGCTCCACTGTCTATACCAGGGGGTCGGAGTATTTCGTCGATGTTCGGCGCGACGTTAATGGCACGCTGGTCGATTATTATGCGACCACCAGCAAGCCGATTGGCGCCAGGCGCTTGGCGGCGGTGGCGACTTGTTTGTGATCTTGCGATGACTCATTACCGCGCCTTGACCATGGAGCTGTGATATCCGCACTTGAGCTAACCAATTAACCGTACAGGCCATTAGCCGACTCAACCCGACGCTTGGGTGTGCAGAATGTCAGTTACCCATTGGTTGATGCTCTTGTGAGATAGCTCGGCTTTGGCGGCTATCGAGGCATGGAGCTCTGGAGCCAGGCGTAGGCTGAGTTTCCCCGAGTAAGGTTTTTGAGGCGAGCGGCTCAACTTGGCACAGGTTTGGAGGTAATCATCGACTGCTTCTTCGAACGCTGCTCTGAGCTCTTTGACCGACTCGCCATGGAATCCGACGATATCGCGAATTCCCGCAATATGGCCGACAAACAACCCATCTTCATCGCTGTACTCAATACGGGCAGCGTAGTTTTTGTGATTCATCACATTCATGGTGTGACTCCTGCTTGTTCCAGAAAAGCGCGAGCATCGCGAACCTGATAAGGCTTGGATTCCTTGTCAGGATGCGGCCTGTGAAACGTCACGACGACGCCATTGAGTTCGAAACGTACTCGTGAACCCCTGCCTTCAACAACGCTGGCTCCAACGGCCAGCAGCAGGCTTTCGATGCGGGCCCATTCAAGCGTATTGGGAACCGGCCTTGAAAAGATGGCTTTCAGCGTAGTGAGCTGTTTGTTATTCATGGTATTAAAAAATGATATCAATTTGAAGGGGCAAACTGATTTTAATGGCGTCCGACCCAAGTACAATGGCAATTACGTCACCAATTGATTCATGCCGCCGCCAATGGTCGACGAGATTCAGGTGGTAACAGTTGGCCAACTGTTACCGTATCTCGCGGGATGATGGGTCAAGCTTGACGCAGACTAACCACACAGGCCACTAGGGGCTATCGCGATTAGCCATATCCAGTTAGGAGCGCGGGACCTGCAGGCATGGTTGCTTTCTACCGAGCGGTATTGGCGGCGGGCGATCAGGACAACGGCCTGGCGGCAAACCGGGGCAATGGCGTGCAGGTGAGTGTTCGGCTCGCCTAGCGCTCGATAGCCAGCGCCACGCCTTGCCCGCCGCCGATGCACAGGGTCGCCAGGCCTTTTTTTGCATCGCGCTTGATCATCTCGTGCAGCAGGGTCACCAGCACCCGGCAACCCGAGGCGCCGATTGGGTGGCCGAGGGCAATGGCACCGCCATTGACGTTGACCTTGCTCGCGTCCCAACCCAACTCCTTGCTTACCGACAACGTCTGGGCCGCGAAAGCCTCGTTGGTCTCAATCAGATCAAGCTGCTCCAGGGACCAGCCGGCCTTGTCCAGGCAGCGACGGGTGGCGCTGACCGGGCCGATGCCCATGATCGCCGGGTCGACGCCGGCATTGGCGTAGGCGGTGATTTTCGCCAGCACCGGCAAGCCCAGGGACTTGGCCTTGGCGGCGCTCATCAGGATCACTGCCGCGGCGCCGTCGTTCAGCGATGAAGCGTTACCGGCGGTGACCGTGCCGTCCTTCTTGAAGGCCGGCTTAAGCTTGCCCAGCGATTCGTTGGTGGTGCCGGCGCGGGGCTGTTCATCGGTGGCGAAGGTCACTGGATCGCCCTTGCGCTGGGGAATCACGATGGGGGTGATCTCTTCGACAAAACGCCCGGCCTGGATGGCGGCCACGGCTTTGTGCTGCGAAGCGGCGGCGAAGGCATCCTGGGCTTCGCGGCTGATGGCGTATTTGTCCGCCAGGTTTTCGGCGGTGATGCCCATGTGGTAGTCGTTGAACGCGTCCCACAGGCCGTCGCTGATCATGGTGTCGACCAGTTGGCCATGGCCCATGCGCAGGCCGGTACGGGCGCCGGGCATCACGTAGTTGGACAGGCTCATGTTTTCCTGGCCGCCGGCGACGATCACTTCGGCATCGCCGCAGCGAATAGCTTGGGCTGCCAAGTGCAGGGCCTTGAGGCCCGAGCCGCAGACCTTGTTCAAGGTCATGGCCGGCACCGCGTGGGGCAGGCCGGCCTTGATTGCGGCTTGGCGCGCCGGGTTTTGGCCGGCCCCGGCGGTCAGCACCTGGCCCATGATCACTTCATCGACCTGGGCACCGTCCAGGCCGGTCTGGCTCAGCAACTGGCGAATTACCGCGGCACCGAGGTCCACGGCGGAAATAGTGGCCAGCGAGCCCTGGAAACTGCCCACGGCGGTGCGGGTGGCGGCGACAATCACTACATCTTGCATCGCTTGATTCCTCATCAGGAAAACTGCATTTCAGGCACGTGCTCGGGAACGATCAGTTTACCGGCGGTCTTGCTGACAATTTCTTCGACGCTGACGCCAGGTGCGCGTTCCTTGAGGACAAAGGCGCCATCTTCGATTTCCAGGTAGGCCAGGTCGGTCAGCACGCGCTTGATGCATTGGGCGCCGGTCAGTGGCAGGCTGCAGCGCGACAACAGTTTCGACTCGCCGTCTTTCGAGGCGTGAGTCATGGTGACGATGATGTTTTCGGCCCCGGCCACCAGGTCCATGGCGCCGCCCATGCCCTTGACCAGCTTGCCGGGGATCATCCACGAGGCGATGTTGCCCTGCACGTCGACTTCGAAGGCGCCGAGCACGGTCAGGTCGATATGGCCGCCGCGAATCATCGCGAAGGATTCGGCGGAGGAGAAGATCGAGGCGCCGATACGAGCGGTCACGGTCTGCTTGCCGGCGTTGATCATGTCGGCATCGACTTCATCTTCGCTGGGAAAGGAACCCATGCCGAGCAAACCGTTTTCCGATTGCAACATGACTTCCATGCCAGCCGGAATGTAGTTGGCGACCAGGGTCGGAATGCCGATGCCGAGGTTCACGTAGAAGCCGTCCTGCAGTTCGCGGGCGACACGCTGAGCCATTTGTTCGCGGGAAAGTGCCATTGTAGTGTGCTCCGTTAGTCGATAAGGCCGAGGCTTACTTGCGCACGGTGCGCTGTTCGATGCGTTTCTCGAACGTGCCACAGATGATCCGATCGACGTAGATGCCGGGGGTGTGGATCTGCGCCGGGTCCAGTTCGCCCGGTTCGACGATTTCCTCGACTTCGACCACAGTGATCTTGCCGGCGGTGGCGGCCAGCGGATTGAAGTTTTGAGCCGTGTGGCGATAGATCACGTTGCCGAAATGGTCGGCCTTCCAGCCTTTGACAATGGCGAAGTCGCCGGTGATGGACTCTTCCATCAGGTAGGGACGACCATTGAATTCGCGGGTTTCCTTGCCGTCCGCGACGGGGGTGCCGTAGCCGGTGGCGGTAAAGAAGGCCGGGATCCCGGCGCCGCCGGCGCGCATTTTCTCCGCCAGGGTGCCTTGGGGGGTCAAAATCACCTCGATCTCACCGCTGAGCAATTGCTTTTCGAACAGGGCGTTTTCGCCCACATAGGAGGCCACGACCTTGCGGATCTGGCGGTCTTCCAACAGCACGCCAAGGCCGAAGCCATCGACACCGCAGTTGTTGGAGACCACGGTCAGGTTGCGGGTGCCCTTGCGCTTGATCTCGGCGATCAGGTTTTCCGCAATACCGCACAGACCGAAGCCGCCGCAAAGCACGGTCATACCGTCTTCCAGGCCGGCGAGGGCTTCCTCGTAGGACGCCACGCGTTTATCGAAACCTGCCATCTGCATGATCCTCTTTGTTGTTCGTGGCCCCAGCGGCCTTTGAGTAGAGTGTTGCTCCAGGAAATATATTTGTTAAGTTGATTTTTAGGTTTGATTGATTGATAAATCTCAATAATGGCCATTCACGCCGAGACAATATCGATGACCGTCAAACAGCTTAGAGCCTTTCTCACCGTTGCCCAGAGTTTAAGCTTTGCGGTGGCGGGGGAACGCCTTTATTTGTCGCAATCGGCCCTGAGCCTGACTATCAAGGCGCTGGAGGAGGGGTTGGGCGGTCGCCTGTTCAGTCGCAACACGCGTAATGTCGCGCTGACCCCGGAAGGCGAAGCCTTGCTACCCCTGGCCCGACGACTGATCGCCGACTGGGATAATGCCGAGGATGAACTGCGCCAGCGTTTCACCTTGCAACGGGGTCGGGTGACCTTGGCGGCGATGCCGTCGTTTGCTGGCAACTTGCTGCCGCCTATCCTCAAGACCTTTCGCGCTCGCTATCCCCAGGTCAATGTCGCGGTAAACGACGTGGTCAATGAGCAGGTGCTGGAGATGGTCGGGGATCGTCAGGTGGAACTTGGGGTGGCGTTTGCGCCGTTGCAGAACTCGTCGCTGACGTTCACGCCGTTGTATGTCGACCGTTTTGTCGCTGTGGTACCGGCCGATTCGCCCTTGGCCGAGCGCCAGGAGATCGACTGGGAGTCGTTGCTCAAGGAGCCCTTTATCACCTTGCAGCGCCCCTCCAATGTGCGGGTGATGCTAGAGGAGCATCTGCGAGCCAGGGGCATGACCCTGCCGGTGGAGTTCGAGAGTCATCAGTTGGCGACGGTGGGACGGATGGTCGCCAGTGGCCTTGGCGTGAGCGCGGTGCCAGCATTGTGCGTGGGACAGATGCGCGAGTTGGGTGCCCGTTGCATCACCCTGCATGATCCGGTGGTGGAGCGGGCCATCGGGGTATTGACCAAACCCGGTCATGAGCTGTCCGCCGCCGCCCAGGCATTGTTCGATATCTTGTTGGAAGAAAAATCCCGTTACCTGAATTTTTGAGAAATAACTCGGCCTTGCGTGGATCTTTTCCTACGATGCGCAATCATTACCCCATGAATATTCAAAGGAGGTGCGTATGTTCATCCGGTCTTTGACCCTCGCGGCTCTGTCGCTTGTCGTGTCCAACCCCTTGTTGGCGGCCGATACCGACTCTCCGTTGGCCCAGGACTACCAAAGAAACCGTGCGTTGATCGTGATCGCGCCAAGTACGGCGGACCCGACGTTGGTCGGGCTGAAAAAGGCGCTTGATGACCCTGCCAACCAGAAGGCTTTCGACGAGCGCCAACTGGTGCTCTATGAGGTGGCGCAGACCGTGGGCAAGCGAGCCAACAAATACATGGAGCAGCCGACCACCATGGCCCTGATTCGCGGGCTCAGGCTTGGGGTCACGCCCGAGGGCAAGGCCACGGTGATCCTGGTGGGCAAGGATGGTCAGCAGCAGACCCTCGAACATGACGGGCCATTGGCACTGAAGGAAGTGTTCAGCGCGGTCGATACGTTGCCGGCTTCCGAGAAGGAAACCGTGGCGCCGACGCCCGCTCCACCAACGGCTGGCGCCGAGGCGAAGCCGGTCAAAGGCGCTAAGCCTGGCAAGGCGGAGAAAACCGGCAAAACGCCTACTGTGCCCAAGGCGCTGGACGACTAAGCCGAGTAATATGAGCCCGGTGATTACTGACCGCTTTTTGTCGATCAGCTTTATCGCGGCATTGCCCGCGGCTGAAAAAGCCAAGGTTGCCGGGCAATTGCAAACCCTGATCGCAAGCCACCCAGCCTTGCGTGGCCAAGAGACCATCGCCTTTCCCTACCGGACCGAGGCTTATCGCTGCCTGCGCCTGGACTGATGCTCGACGCCCGGCCTGACGTTGGGCAACAGACGGAAGAGGGGCTCCTATCCGTATCTGGTTATAATCTTAGATTGTATTTTTATAAGCATTCATAACATTAAGCGCTATGCTGCCCACCGGTTTTTGTCGTCTCGCTAGATTCTCCGGGGTTTGCTAATGGATGTCGGTAATTTCGGTTTTGTCACGGCAGGCTTGGTGGTCGGTTTTATTGTCGGATTGACAGGTGTCGGTGGCGGCTCTCTGATGACGCCGATCTTGCTGTGGTTTGGCATCAACCCGGTAACGGCTGTGGGCACCGATCTCTTGTACGCTGCGATTACCAAGTCCGGTGGCGTTCTCGTTCATAAGAAAAACGACAATATCGACTGGAAGATCACCGGCTGGCTAACCCTTGGCAGTGTGCCGGCGGTGGTGTTGACCCTGTGGTTCCTGAGCAGCCTGCACACCGCGCCTGAATCCCTGAACAGCGTTATCAAGCGGTCGCTGGGCGTTGTGCTGCTGCTGACGGCGCTGGCCGTGTTGTTCAAGAACAAGTTGCTGGCTTTTGCCCACCGCCGAGGCGTCGACCACTCGCAAATCAGTGCGCCGAAGTTGAACGGGCTGACCCTGCTGACCGGGCTGGTTCTCGGTACCATGGTGGCCTTGACCTCCATTGGCGCCGGAGCCTTGGGCACGGTGGCGTTGTTTATTCTCTATCCGTTTCTACCGACCCGGCGCCTGGTGGGCACGGAAATCGCGCACGCGGTACCGCTGACGCTGGTGGCGGGCCTCGGGCATGCGAGCATGGGCAACATGAACTGGGAACTGCTGGGCTTCCTGCTGATGGGCTCGCTGCCGGGGATCTATATCGGCAGCCATCTGACCGGGCGGGTATCGGATGGGTGGTTGCGACCGTTCCTGGCAGTGATGCTGTTTATGATCGGCTATAAGCTGGTGTTCTGATATCGCCACCTAATTAATCGCCATAACTCCTTTCAGGTTCCATCTGTTAGATCGCTTCAGTGCGAATCCTGCCGGTCGTCGAGCGAAGCTGGCCTCGGCGGAGAACTCGAGAGCGTTGCTTCAGTCGAGGCAATAAATCGAGGGGCAGGCACGAGATTACCGCGTCAGTCTGACGGCTTCGGGATAAATCTTTGCGTCAGAATTTAAATTTAAAGTACTCGCATTGGATGAAGATCGGCAATTGACCTGCAACCTTTGATGTAACACTCGCGGTGGTTTTTTAGGCTGCACCAGCGAGGCCGGTGTAATGTATTGGAAAATAACGGCGGAGCCCTCTATGTCCGATCAGCCTGCGTTTCGAAACGACTTCGACGATAACCGGTTCCGTCTGTTGGTCGATGCGGGCATCGACTGCGCCATTTACACGATCGATCCCCAGGGCGTTGTCGTCAGTTGGAACAAAGGGGCCGAGCGCTGTAAGGGGTATCCAGAGGAAGAAATCCTCGGTGCACACTTCTCCTGCTTCTACACCCCTGAAGACCGCCGAGACGGAGTGCCCGAGCAGGCCCTGGACACCGCTATCAGCGAGGGGCGATTTGAAGGCCAGGGCTGGCGAGTACGCAAGGACGGCACACGTTTCTGGTGCTATGTAGTCATCGACCCGATTCGCGATCCACTGGGGGGCCTGCTGGGGTTCGCGAAAATCACTCGTGACCTGACCGAGCATAAGCTTGCCGAGCAAAACCTGAAACAGAGTGAGCAGCAGTTTCGTCTGCTGGTGCAAAGCGTTACCGACTATGCCATCTACATGCTTGACCGTGAGGGGCGGGTCAGCAGTTGGAATCCGGGCGCACAGCGTATCAAGGGGTATTTGCCGCAGGAAGTCATCGGGAAGAATTTCTCGATGTTCTACACCGAACAGGATCGCGCCACTGACGAACCCCTCCGGGCCCTGGATATCGCCGCGCGCGAGGGGCGATTCGAAAAGCAGGGCTGGCGGGTACGCAAGGACGGCACGCAGTTCCTGGCCCATGTGATACTGGACCCGATCCGCGCCGATACCGGCAAGATTATCGGCTTTGCCAAAATCACTCGCGATATCAGTGAGTCGGTCGAGGCGCAAAAAAAGCTGGAGCTGGCGCGCGAGGCGCTGTTTCAGTCGCAAAAGCTCCAGGCCATCGGCCAACTCAGTGGCGGTATCGCCCATGATTTCAACAACTTGCTAACGGTCATCCAAGGCAATCTTGAGCTGCTGCACAAACGCGTCGACGGCGATCCGAAACTCTCGCGGCTGGTGGACAACGCTTTGCTCGGTACCGAGCGCGGGGTTTCGCTGACCCAACGCATGCTGGCTTTCGCCCGCCGTCAGGAACTCAAGACCGAAGTGGTGCACCTGCCGCGGTTGATCACCAATCTCCTCGACCTGTTATGCAGCTCGGCAGGGCCACAGGTGGTGGTTCAGGTCCAACTGTCGGAGGAGTTGCCGGCGGTACATGTCGACATCAACCAGTTGGAGTTGGCATTGCTCAACCTGGTGAGCAATTCCCGCGATGCGATGCCGGCGGGTGGCACCATCCGGATCAACGCCGAGATCCACGGCAGGACCGGCACGCTGCCCCACGATGACTATGTGTGCCTGTCGGTGATCGATGATGGCGAAGGCATGGATGAGCAAACCCTGGCTTACGCGGCCGATCCGTTCTTCACTACCAAGGGGGTTGGCAAGGGCACCGGTCTGGGGCTGTCGATGGTCCACGGCCTGGCGGAGCAACTGGGCGGGCAGTTGGTGCTCAAAAGTAGCAAGGATCAGGGCACCACCGCGCAACTCTGGTTGCCGGTAGCTACCGATGCCGTCACGCGGCTGCCGTTGCTACCGGAGAAAACGCCTGGGCCACTGTTCAAGCCCTTGACGGTGCTGGTGGTTGACGATGACAGCCTGGTCCTCAACAGCACCATGATGCTGTTGGAAGATTTGGGGCATCGGGTAATTTGCGCGGTTTCCGGCGTCCAGGCACTGCAGTGCTTTGGGCACAAACCGGATATCGACCTGATGATCACCGACGTGGCCATGCCGCAGATGGACGGGGCGCAGTTGGCCGAGGCTGTGCGCAACTTGTATCCCGCGCTGCCGATCATTCTTGCCACCGGATATGCCCAGCATCTGGAGGGCATGGCTGTGCAGCTCCCGCGAATCCTCAAACCTTACAACCAATTGCAACTGAAGGAGGCCCTGGCGCGGGCCATGCCCAGGGAAACACCGCCAGGCGCCGATCTTCCCCCAGCGCTGGCTTGAAGTAGACTAGCGAGGCACTTCCCTGTATTGCCGACGCATTGTCCTGGCGCGTTTTTCCAGGACCAGATAGGTTATCGCCGCCAGTAACAGGGGTGCCAGATAGTAGAAGGTTCGATAGCCCAGCAAGGCGGCGATCAAGGGAGCCCGGTCCAACTGGTCGTGCAACAGCGCAATAAATACCGTCTCCAGCACACCGAGGCCAGCGGGAATGTGGGCGATGACTCCAGCCACGCAACTGATCAACAGGACACCCAAGATCGAGGGATACACCAGCTCATGGGGCAACAGCATGAAGATCAGCCCCGCCATCAGTGCCCAGTTGCTGGCGCCGAGCCCGACCTGGAGTAGCGCCAGGCGCAGCGAAGGCAAGGTAATCTCGTGCTGGCGCCAGACCCAGGTTCTTCGTTGGACGAAGCCACAGGCATAGAGGTATCCACCCGCCAGGACGAGGAGCAACAGCCCCAACAGTTGCAGGCTGGCAACGCCAATGGCCCAGCTATCGGGTAGTTTGACCAGGCGCAAGGAAAAGACCACTCCGGCCAGAGCTATATAGCCGATCCAGTTCGTGACGATTCCCAGGGTAATGATCCGAGTGATGGTCGGCGTATCCAGGCCCAGGCGCGTATAGAGACGGTAGCGCAGGGCTATGCCGCCGATCCAGGTGGTGAAATTCAGGTTGAAGGCGTAGCAGACAAATGCCACGGGTAGTACCTGGCGTGTTGGCAGGGCGTGGCCGGTATACGAGCGTCCGAGCAGATCGTAGCCGCTGACCACCCCATAGCTCATCAGCGCCATGACCAGGGCGGTTAGCAGTGTCGCGGGAGCATAGCTGCGTGCCGAGCGCACTACTTCACTCCAGTCCAGATGACGCACCAACAGGTAGAGCAGGACCAGCACCAGTACCAGAAAGAACAGTGTCAACAGATGCTTGCTCCATGTCTTCCAGGCTTGAGCGGTCATCAGTTATTGCCCTTGTGAAGGTAACTGCCGGGCTCATCGGGCGTCCATGGGTGCAGGTCCTGGCGGTGCGCCGGCAACCAGCCGGCGATAGTCGGAAAATATCTCGTGCAGTGGAAGCATAGGAAGATCAGCGGCGCCCGCCACCAGTAACCCCGGATCATCCGCTGTAAGGTGATGCGCTTGCAGTGCTGGCTGACCAGTTCGGACAGATGCCGGTGCAGGTTCCCGGTGAAAACCGCGTCGCGGATGAACAGATTGGCTTCCAGGTTCAGCGCCAAACTCAGCGGATCAAGATTGCTGGAGCCGACCGTGGCCCATTCGTCATCTATCAACGCCACTTTTCCATGTAATGGACGTTGGCAGTATTCAAAAATTTTCACCCCGTCGCGCAGCAGGTCGTTGTACAGCAACCGGGAAAAGGCCCGCACCCAGCGCATATCCGGTTGCCCCTGCAGAATCAGGGTGACGTCGACCCCCCGTCTGGCGGCGTTGCGCAATGCGCGCAGGAGCCGATAACCGGGGAAGAAATAGGCATTGGCCACCACCAGCCGTGTGCGCGCAGCCTGAAACGCGGCGAGGTAATGGGCCTCGATGTCATGGGTATGGTGCAAGTTGTCACGTTCGAGCAGCATGGCCCGAGCGGGACCACTGGGCACTGGCGTGGGCAGTAGCTGGCTCGGTGGGGCAAGCACCGCGGCCAGCAGGCGCAGGCTCGAATCGCGGATCTGCCTGACCACAGGGCCTGTGACCTCCACGGCATAGTCCTGCTTGGCCATGGGACCATAGTCGATCAGATGATCGGCTCCGTAATTGAGTCCGCCAATAAAGGCGCGCCGCCCATCGATGACCACGATCTTGCGGTGCAGGCGACGGAACAGATTGGTGCGCAGACCAATCAGACGGGGTTGGGGGTCAAAGATGTGTACCCTGACACCCTCGGCGGTCATGGCATGGATAAACGCCTTCGGCAGGTCAGCCGTGCCGTAGCCATCCATCGCGACTTCGACCCGCACGCCGCGCTGCGCGGCTTTGATCAGCACCTGTTGTAACGCTCGCCCGACCTTGTCGTCGACGATGATGAAGGTTTCTAGCAACACCTCCTGTTGGGCCAGGCGAATGCTCGTGAACACCCGCTCGTAGTAGTCCTCGCCGTTGACCAGTAGTTGTACGTCGTTGCCGTCCTCCCATGAACCGTTCACAGCAGCACCTCCACGGCCAGGGCAGCGTGGTCCGACAAGTGTGACCATGGCCACGCGGAGAGCACGTTGGCCGTGCCCGGCTGCGCGTTGCGCAGGTAGATGCGATCAAGGCGCAACAGCGGCAGGCGCGCGGGAAAGCTGCGGGCCGGGGCGCCCTGGGTGTGGGAGAAGGCTTCGACAAGCGATTGCGCGGCCAGGCGGGTATCGGCACGCCGGCGCCAATCGTTGAAGTCACCGGCAATGATCACGGGCGTAGTGGCTGGCAAGCTCTTCAGGTAGTCGAGCAACAGATCGACCTGGCGCTGGCGCTGGGCTTCGCGTAATCCCAAATGTACACAAATGGCATGCACTTGTGCATGGCCCGACACCTCCAGGCGACAATGCAGCAAGCCACGCTGCTCGTTGCCCCGGACCGAGACATCTAGATTGTCGTAGGCCTGGATCGGAAATTTCGAGAGTAGGGCATTGCCATGGTCGCCATCGGGGTAGACCACGTTGCGCCCGTAGGCGAAATCCGGCCACATGGTGTCGGCGAGAAACTCGTACTGTGGCAACGACGGCCAGGCAGGGTGGCGGCGGGCATGGCGGATCTGGCTGCCATGCACCTCCTGGAGAAACACCAGGTCAGCCCCCGTGGTGCGCACGGCATCGCGCAACTCGGGCAGGATAAATCGCCGGTTGAGCGGCGTGAAACCCTTGTGTACATTGAGCGTGAGCACCGTGAGTCGCCGCACCGGAGGGGCTTGCCGGGTGATATCGGCGAGGTCCGGCAGCGTGCTGCTCCTGATCATGGCTCCTCCGATTCGGCTATCCCATCAATATAGGTGCGACCAGAAGGTTTTCGGCGGAGTTCAAGGTGAGTGACGAATGGCTGCGGGCAGGGTAGCACCGCAAGGTTGTCACACGGCGCTGATCCGGCGATCACATCCGTCATTACTGCAACAGATGTACTGCCAGACCGATGAGCGCACAGACCAGCAACACCTGGATGACGCCCCGCTTGAAGCGCAACAGGGCAATCGCCGCGGCGATGGCGATCAGTGCCGAAGGCCAATCGAGATTGCCCCTGAAGCCCTGTGGCCAGAGCACGTGGTAACCAAAGAAACACGCCAGGTTGAGAATCACACCGACAACTGCTGCCGTAATGGCAGTGAGCGGGGCAGTGAACCTGAGTTCCTCGTGGGTCGACTCCACCAGCGGCCCACCGGCGAGGATGAACAGGAACGAGGGCAGGAAAGTGAACCAGGTTACGAGGGTGGCGGCCACCGCACCCGCTAGAAATACCTGGTCGGCACCGAATACCTGCGAAACATAAGCCCCGACAAAAGCCGCGAAGGCGACCACCATGATCAGCGGCCCCGGCGTGGTTTCCCCCAAGGCCAGTCCGTCGATCATCTGGGTCGCGGTTAGCCAGCCGTAGTGACCGACCGCGCCTTGATAGACATAGGGGAGCACGGCGTAGGCGCCGCCAAAGGTCAGTAACGCGGCTTTGGTGAAGAACCAGCTCATCTGGGTCAAGGTGCCCTCCCAACCATAGAGTGCGCTCAAGACGCCCATCGGCAACGCCCACAGCGCGGCGCCGATCAGTACCAGCCAACCCAGTTTTAACCAACTGAACCGGGCATGCGCCGGGGACGGCGTGTCGTCATCGATCAAGGCGGGGCCAAATGATTTTCTGTCGCTGCTATGGCCGCCCGTCCTGAACTTTTCGGGCGCCAGGCGTCCTCCGACATAGCCGATCAAGGCCGCGCCCAGGACGATCAAAGGAAATGGCAGGTTGAACGCAAAGATCGCCGTGAATGAAGCGGCTGCTATCGCCCACAGTCCATTATTCTTCAGCGCCCGAGAGCCGATCCGATGGGCCGCCTGCACCACGATAGCCGTCACGGCGGGCTTGATTCCGTAGAAGAGCCCCGCCACGACGGGCACTTCACCAAAGGCGATGTACATCCAGGACAACGTGATCAGGATGAACAGTGAGGGCAACACAAACAGTGCTCCGGCAATCACGCCTCCCCATGTCCGATGCATCAACCAGCCGATGTAGGTGGCCAGTTGCTGGGCTTCCGGACCAGGCAACAACATGCAGTAGTTGAGGGCATGCAGAAAACGCCGCTCGGAGATCCAGCGCCGTCGCTCCACCAGTTCCTGGTGCATGATCGAAATCTGTCCTGCTGGTCCGCCAAAGCTGATGAAGCCAAGTTTGAGCCAGAACCAGAACGCCTCGCGCAAACTGATCGGCCTGGGTCTGGACAGCTCTTCAAGCGTTGGGGCGAACGCCTTGTGCATCGGGTGACTCCTGTGTGCATGGCCATGCTATTGGGTTACCTCGATGATACCGGCGTCCACCGACCCCTGTCCGGATCGCTTAGGCCTTCAGTGCTGTTTCGATCGTCGCGATATCGATCTTGCCCATGCCCATCATGGCATCGAAGGCACGCTTGGCGGTCGCCGGGTCGGGATGGGTAACCGCCGCTGTCAGCATGCGAGGGGTGATCTGCCACGACAGGCCCCACTTGTCCTTGCACCAGCCGCAGGCGCTTTCCTGGCCGCCGTTGCCGACAATCGCGTTCCACAAACGGTCCGTTTCGGCCTGGTCGTCGGTGGCCACCTGGAACGAGAACGCTTCGGTATGCCTGAACGCCGGACCGCCGTTCAGTCCGAGACACGGGATACCCAGCACCGTAAACTCGACGGTCAGGACATCGCCCTGTTTGCCGGCGGGATAGTCGCCAGGGGCACGGTGGACGGCTTTCACCGCGCTGTCCGGGAAGGTCCTGGCGTAGAACGTCGCGGCCTCCAGAGCGGTGCCGTCGTACCACAGACAAATAGTGTTTTTGCTGATCATCCGGGTTCTCCACGATAGGGGCTGACACCTGGATTCTAGTCGAGGAGGGTTTTCCGCGTGGTTTCGCCACAGCCGCCCTGCCCGCAGGGCGGCCTCCCAGGACTTAGATTCGCGCCAGCGCCTGCGCCAGGTCCGCCCGCAGGTCTTGGACATCCTCGACACCCACCGACAGCCGGACCAGAGCGTCGCCGATACCGAGTTGCGCGCGCGTCGGTGCGGGAATGGTGGCGTGGGTCATGATCGCCGGGTGTTCGATCAAGCTTTCCACGCCACCCAGGCTCTCGGCCAGGGCGAAGATCCGCACGCTTTCGAGGAAGCGCCTGGCGCCAGCCAGGTCGCTCTTCAGGTCAACAGAAATCATCCCGCCGAAACCGTGCATCTGCCGGCGTGCCAGTTCGTGTTGCGGGTGCGACGCCAGGCCTGGGTAATAGACACGCGCCACCTGTGGCTGCTGTTCCAGCCAGGTCGCCAGTTCCAGGGCGTTGCTGCAATGGCGCTCCATGCGCAGCGACAGGGTCTTCACACCGCGTAGGGTGAGGAAGGCATCAAATGGCCCGGCAATAGCGCCCACCGAGTTCTGCAGAAATCCCAGGCGTTCGGCGAGTTCGGCATTTTGCCCGACCACCGCGATGCCGCCGATCACGTCCGAGTGGCCGTTCAAGTACTTGGTCGTCGAGTGCACCACGATATCAAAACCCAGTTCCAGCGGGCGCTGGATCCAGGGACTGGCAAAGGTATTGTCGGCGACGCAGATGATCCCCCTGTCGCGGCAGAGGCGGGCGACGGCGGCCAGGTCGGTGAGGCTCAGCAGGGGGTTGCTCGGCGTCTCCACCCAGACCATCCGCGTATCCTCGCGCAGCGCCGCTTCGAAGGCGCTCAGGTCCGTCAGGTCGACGAAGCTGAACCGATGGCCGGCGCTACGCTGGCGCACCTTGTCGAACAGCCGGAAAGTGCCGCCGTAGAGGTCGTTGCCGGAAACCACATGGGCACCGGCATCGAGCAATTCGAGCACGCTGGCAATCGCCGCCAGACCCGAGGCAAAGGCGAAGGCCTGGCTACCGCCTTCGAGATCCGCCACACAGCGTTCCAGGGCAAACCGCGTCGGGTTGTGGGAGCGTCCGTAGTCGAAACCCTTGTGTACGCCGGGGCTCTCTTGCAGATAAGTGGAGTTGGCATAGATCGGCGGCATCAGCGCCCCGGTGCTCGGGTCCGGCGACTGCCCGGCATGGATGACCCGGGTAGCGAAGGCGGGGCGTGCGGTAGGTGTGTCGTATGGGCTCATGCCAGGGATCTCCGTAAGTGATTGAGCAGGTCGACGCGGGTAATCAGGCCATGGAAGCCCGACGCGTCGGCAATGATTGCCACCAGCCCGCGATCCAGCTCCGCCTGCAGTTCGGCCAAGCTGGCGGCAGGCGCCAAGGTTCGCACGTTATCGGTCATGACACTGGCCACGCTCAGGCGAAAGTGTGCCGCGTCGGCGTGCATGCCCAACAAGATATCGGATTCATCGATGACGCCTGCCAACCGCTGCCCGTCCACCAATACCGGCAGTTGCGAGACATCCGCCAGGCGCATGCGCTGGAAGGCGGTGAGTAAGGTGTCGTCCGGTCCCACGCTGATCACCCGGCCATCCTCGAAGCGCCGGGCGATCAGGTCGCGCAGGTCGCCGTAGCGCTTGTACTGCAGCAGGCCCTGGTCGTTCATCCACTGGTCGTTGTAGACCTTGGACAGGTAACGGGTGCCGGTGTCGCAGACAAAGGTCACGACGCGCTTGGGTTCGCTCTGCTCGCGGCAGTAGCGTAGCGCCGCAGCCAACAGGGTGCCAGTGGACGAGCCGCCGAGGATACCTTCGGCGCGTAGCAACTGGCGGGCATGGTCGAAACTTTCCTCGTCGCTGATCGAGTAGGCGTGGCGCACGCTGGACAGGTCGGCAATCGAGGGAATGAAGTCTTCACCAATGCCCTCAACTGCCCAAGAGCCTGCGGTACCGACGATGCCGCTGCGACTGTATTCGGCGACCACCGAACCGAGCGGGTCGGCCAGCACCATGGCCAGGTTCGGTTGCACGCGCCGGAAGAAACGGGTCAAGCCGGTCAGGGTGCCGGCCGAGCCGACACCGACGACGATGGCGTCGACATCATGCTGGGTCTGCGCCCAGATTTCCGGTGCGGTACTGGTTTCGTGGGCCAGTGGGTTGGCCGGGTTGTTGAACTGGTCGGCGAAGAACGCGTCGGGAATCTCCTCGGCCAGACGGGCGGCGACATCCTGATAGTACTCGGGATGGCCCTTGCCGACATCAGAGCGGGTGATGTGCACTTCGGCGCCCATGGCCTTCAGATGCAAGACCTTCTCGGTGGACATCTTGTCCGGAACCACCAGTACCACTCGGTAGCCCTTGGCCCGCCCCACTAGCGCGAGGCCCAGGCCAGTGTTGCCCGCCGTGGCTTCGACAATGGTCGCGCCAGGGCGCAGGCGGCCATCGCGCTCCGCGGCATCGATCATCGCCAGACCGATACGATCTTTGATCGAACCGCCGGGATTCTGGGATTCGAGCTTGAGGAACAACGTGCACGGGCCGGTATCGAAACGGCTTACGCGCACCAGCGGCGTATTGCCGATCAGTTCGAGAACGGCAGGGCGGGAGTTGTTCGGCATGTCTTCACCTCGTTTCAGGGGGAGTGCGTACTGAATGGACAGCGGGCGTGGACTGGTGGTTGCACACGCGCTGTTGCTTGGAGCATAGCGCCTGTTTTCATGATCCGGTCATCGAGACCGCCGGTCCGATCGGTCATAGCCTTTGCGTCCGGCACATTCATCTGAACGATTCAGTGTCTATGCTGGTCAACTCCTGTTTAGCCGCAGAATCAAGAGGTGATCGCGATGGTCAAGACTTACAGCTATGCCGCTCAAGACCCGAAAGATTCGCTCAAGCCATTCACCTTCGAACGTCGCTCGCCAGGCGCCGATGATGTGCAGATCGATATCCTCTATTGCGGTGTTTGCCATTCTGACCTGCACACGGTGCGCAATGAGTGGAACAACACCCTGTATCCCTCGGTACCGGGGCATGAGATCGTCGGTCGGGTGACTGCCGTGGGGGCCAATGTACGCAGGTTCAAGGTCGGTGAGCTGGCGGGCGTCGGTTGCATGGTCGACAGTTGCCAGCACTGTGCCTCCTGCGCGGAAGGTGAAGAGCAATACTGCGAGAACGGCTTTACCGGGACCTACAACGGTCCGCTGTTCGGTGGCGAAAATACCTTTGGCGGCTACTCGGACACCATTGTGGTGAAGGAAAAGTTCGTCCTGCGCATCTCTCACGCCGACGCCGATTTGGCTGCCGTCGCGCCATTGCTGTGTGCCGGGATCACCACCTATTCGCCATTGCACCACTGGAAAGTCGGTCCCGGAAAGAGGGTCGGGATAGTGGGCTTGGGTGGGCTGGGCCATATGGCGGTGAAAATCGCCCATGCCATGGGCGCATATGTGGTGCTGTTCACCACCTCGTCGAACAAGCGCGAGGACGGCCTGCGCCTGGGGGCCGATGAGGTGGTAGTGTCGAAGAACCCGGAGGAGATGGCCAAGGTTGCCAACTCCCTGGACTTCATCCTCAACACCGTGGCCGCGCCGCACAACCTGGATGCTTTTCTCGCGCTGCTCAAGCGCGATGGCACCATGACCCTGCTCGGTGCTCCGGACAACCCGCATCCGTCACCGACGGTATTCAACCTGATCTTCAAGCGCCGTAGCCTGGCCGGTTCGCTGATCGGTGGGGTCCGCGAAACCCAGGAGATGCTGGATTTCTGCGCCAGGCATGGCATTGTCTCGGATATCGAGATGATTGCTATCCAGGACATCAACCAAGCCTACGAGCGCATGCTCAAAGGCGATGTGAAATATCGCTTCGTGATCGATATGAACAGCCTCAAGCAGGAAGTCGCGGCAGCTTGATCGCACCCCTGCCGATAAGGCCCGGACGCTCAGCCGGGCCTTATCGGGATCGTGGGGTCAGGGGTCGACCTGACCCATCAACTCGCTGACCGACTCGGGGCGCCGGGCATAACGTTGTGCCAGCACCGCACAGACCATCAACTGGATCTGATGAAACAGCATCAACGGCAGGATCAGCACGCCGACGGTGCTGCCGGCGAACAACACCTGAGCCATCGGTACGCCGGTCGCCAGGCTTTTCTTCGAGCCGCAGAAGACGATGGTGATGCGGTCCTCCTGGTCGAAGCCGAACGCCTTGCCCAGCAGGGTGGATGCCAGTAGCACCAGCGCCAATAGCACGCTACAGATTACCACCAGGCCGGCAAGGTCTCGGAGCGGGATCTGATGCCAGATACCTTCGTTCACCGCGTCGCTGAAGGCACTGTAGATCACCAGCAGGATCGAGCCCTGGTCAACGAATTTCAGCCAGCTTTTGTTGCGTCCCACCCAGGCGCCGATCCAGCGCCGGGCGATCTGCCCGGCAATGAACGGCAGCAGCAACTGCACGCTGATTTTCAGGATGGCATCGAGGATCGAACCGCCGTCGCCATGGACCTTCAGCAGCAGGGTCACCAGCAATGGCGTAAGGAAGATGCCGAATAGGCTGGACGCCGCCGCACTGCAGATTGCCGCCGGTACGTTACCGCGGGCCAGGGAAGTAAAGGCAATCGCCGATTGCACTGTGGCCGGCAGAGCGCAGAGATAGAGCATGCCCATGTACAGCTGGTCGCCGATCAGCGGCGATAGCAGCGGCTTGAGCGCCAGGCCCAGCAGTGGGAACAGGACAAAGGTCAGACCGAATACCAGCAGATGCAGGCGCCAATGACCGGCACCGGCGATGATCGATTCGCGTGACAGCTTGGCGCCGTGCAGAAAGAACAGCAGGGCAATGGCGATATTGGTCAACCAGCCGAAGCCGACGGCGACCTGGCCGCTGGCGGGCAGGAGGCTGGCCAGAAGCACCACGCTGATCAGGGTCAGGGTGAAATTGTCGGGCAAAAAGCGAGGGCGGGTCATCGATGGCATTATCCGGGTGCAAAAAAGTTACAGGGACTTTAACCGGTCTGATGGTTGCCGGCTAACGCCAATAAGCCTGTGGATATCGCCTAAAGGACATAGTGGCAATGCATCACGGCTTTCGCCGCCGAGCCAGAGCGTGCTGGCATCGGCGCAATGCAAGATCCGCATGCAGGTGAGTCGCGCTGCGGCAGGGCAGTGACCGTGACTCAGGGACAGGGTGGCTGTTCTCGGCGAAATTGTCGCCCCAGCTCCTGGGCCAATTCGATGAAGTTTTGCCGAGTCGGCTCCTGGTCCTCGGTGCGCGCAATCAGGGTGATGGGGGCCACCAGCGGTGGGCTCGCCTCGCCGATCCGACAGTAGACGACGCTGTGGCGATGAAAGCTGCGCATCGAAGCCGGTACCACCGAGATCCCGGCACCGGCGGCCACCAAGTTGATGTTGGTCAGCATCCGTTCGATTTCGAAGGCTATTTTCGGGGTGAAACCGGCGTGTTCACAGGCTTCCAACAAATTGGCGTACATACCGGGCGCGCCATGGCGGCGCACCAGGATAAATGACTCGTCGGCCAGGTCGCCAAGGGCAATCACCGGCATGGCATCGATCGCTTCCGGGCTCAGGCCGTTGACTAATATGTCCGCCGGTAACAGGCGATGGCCCACCGGCAGCACCAGCAGCATCTCCTCGTCGAGCAGCCGGTACAGGGTCACGCCTCGGGGCTGGCTGACCGGTGCCCGCAGAATGCCCAGGTCCATGCGCCCGAAACTCACTTCATCGGTCAGTTCCCCGGCGTTGCCCTCGCTGAGCAACAGCTCGACGTTGGGATAGAGCCCGCGATAGGCGCGGATCATGCCGGGAATCAATGGGTGGGCGGCCGTCGAACTGGTGAAACCGATCGACAGCTTGCCCTCCAGGCCCTGCGCCGCCCGTGCCGCCCGTTTCGAACCCTCCTCGATCCGATTGAGAATGGCCCTGGCCTCTTGCAGGAACACCTGACCACCGGTGGTCAGATCGACACCCTTGGGATGGCGCTTGAACAACTCGAAGCCCAATTCTTTTTCCAGCAGGCGGATCTGGTTGCTCAGGGGCGGTTGCTGCATGTTCAGGCGCGCGGCGGCCCGAGTGAAATGCAGTTCTTCGGCGACCATCAGGAAATAACGCAGGTGTCGGAGTTCCATGGGGCTTCTTTTATTGTGGGTGGCCATGATTGCCAGCGCCTTCGGACGGTCTCGATTGTACCGTCAGCCCACGCTGCGCGGCCATGTAAGAAATCAGGCGTGAGTGTGAGCCAAGATGCCAGTACCATGGGCGAGGGTCGACAAGCGACGGTGCAGCGGATGAGGTTGGGGTTCTTCAAGCGAGGGGTGGTACAGATTCTGATCGCGGTCGCCTGTGGCATCGTCCTCGGACGCTGGCATCCGGCGCTGGCGGTGGAAATGAAACCCCTCAGTGACGGTTTTGTCCGATTGATCGGCATGCCCATCAGCCTGCTGGTGTTCGCGTTGGTGGTCTCGGGTATCGCCGGCATGCGCAGTCAGACGCAGGCAGCCAAGATCGGCGGCAAGGCCTTGCTGTATTTCGCGCTGATGACGTTATTGTCGTTGTTGGTGGGCGTTGTGGCGGCCCTGCTGCTGCATCCCGGCAACGATCTGGAGCCGGGTTTTGCTCTGGAGGAACTGTCGAGCTTGACGTCGTCGAGCGAGTATTTTTTCGCCCAATGGCAACAGTGGCAGTTCTCCGAGGCCATGCTGGAGACGATCCCGAGCAGTTTTTTCGGCGCATTCGTCGAGGGTGATATCCAACAGGTGCTGTTGCTCGCCCTGCTGTTCGGCGTCGCCCTGGCCTGGAGCGGCGAGCGCGGCGCGCCGATACGGCAGATGATCGAGCTGTTGCTTGAGTTGTTGTTCAGTTTGATGAACCTTGTGCTCAAGCTGGCGCCCCTGGCGGCGTTCGGAGCCATCGCCTTCACCATCGGCAAGTACGGGATTGGCTCGATGGTACCGTTGCTCAAATTCGTCGCAACCCTGTACCTGGCCAGCGCGGCCTTTATCCTGCTGGTCCTGGCGCTGGTCAGCCAGCTCGCGGGCGTCAGTCTGTGGCGTCTGCTGCTGTATGTGAAGGACGAACTGGCACTGGTGCTGTTCACCACTTCCTCGATTGCCGCGCTGCCGGGCCTGATCGCCAGGATGGAGCGCTTGGGGTGTTCGCCCGCAGTGGTGCGGCTGGTGTTGCCGGCGGGGTATTCGTTCAACCTCAACGGCACCAACCTGTACCTGGCGGTGGCGGTGATTTTTCTCGCCCAGGTCCAGGAGATACCGCTGAGCCTCGGGCAATTGGTGATGCTGGTACTGGTGGCCTCATTGACGTCTAAGGGGGCCACTGGTGTGACTGGCTCGGCCTTTGTCGCCCTGGCCGCGACCCTCAGTGCGCTACCGTTCATGCCCACCGAAGGGATGGTTTTGCTGTTGGGCGTCGAGCGGTTGATGAAGTGCCGCTCGCTGACCAATGCCATCGGTAACTGCGTGGCTTGCGTGGCCATTGCCCGCTGGGATAACGCCCTCGACCGCGAGGTCATGCGGCGTGAACTCAAGGCGCCGTTTTCAGCAGGGCCAATAGCGCCTGACTGAGGGCCTGCGGGCGACCGCTGAACAGGCGCTGCAGCGCTTCGGGACGCTCCAGTTGGCGATAGAGCGCCTCGCGCTCGGCAAAGTTGCCGGCCAGACGGCAGGCTGCGCGGACGTACTCCTCAAGTGTGTGAGTGATGGTCCAGTCCGGTAGGCCGACCCTGCGAAACAGCCCTTCGTCGATATGCTCGAACACTTCCGGTCCGGTCTTGCAAACGCCGGGCAAGCCCACGGTCAGGGCATCGATGATGCCGTTGGTATTGCCGAAGGGCAGGGGACTGAGGAACAGATCGCACTGGTTAAAAATCGCCAGGTAGTCCTGGTACGGTTGATGGGCATACACCACTGCCTGCGGCACATAGCGCTGAATCAACCGGACCACCTGTGGATAGAGCAACCCCTGGGCCTGGCCGATCAGGAAGTGCAGGCGCACTTCGCGGCCATGCAGTTGCGGCATGAGCTCGACGATCTTTTGGCAGGCCAGGAGAAAGCGCGGATTGAGTTTCATGGTGGTGGCCGCGATGGCGATGTGCACCAGTGGCGAGTCCTGGCGTTGACGTTTGGGCAGTGGCACCGCGTGGGCCGATGGGCGATACGGCTGGCCGTCGGCGGGCAAGCGTAACAGCCGTTCGCTGAAGCAGGCCGGATCGCCGATAAAGTCTTCTTCGACGCTGATGTAATCGATATGCCGCGAGCGGGTGGTGGCCGGATGTCCGAGGGCGGCGACTTGCAATGGCGCCAGGCGCAGATTGCTGGCGAACAGGGTGATCGGGAACATGCCGACGCTGGGCATGTAGAACACCTGTGGCGCCCATTCCTGAGCGACGCTCCTGAGCTGGCGCAGGCAGGCATAGAGATCGTCGGGTTCATCGAAGGCGATAAACGAGTCGAAAATCTCGCGACCCGGATCGTCGACATTGGCCTGGTAGCCGATGGCGACCAATTGGAAGTCCGCGCGGGCCGCTTCCAGGGTCCTGGAATGGGTGCGGTAGATCGAGTGCCCGGCGGAAAACCATTCGAGTAGCACCAGCATCACCGGCTTGCCCGAAGTGACGGGACGCGGGGTAGCGGTCGGCAGATCGAGGATATGGGCCGCGACAAGCTTGCGTTCCACCAGGCGATTGATCGAGGCCTTGATGTCATGGCGTTGCGGCAGGTCGGCGTAGCTGCAATGCATGTAGGCATCGTGCAGGATACCCACCGGCAGGGTGTCCAGGCTGTCGATTTCCTCCAGTCGCCGGGGCAGCCAGGCCAGCAGCGCCTCGCGCTTGGAATGAGCGGCCTGGGTGCCGATCAGCCGGGGTGACAACAACGCCATGAACAGTGCCGCGGCGATATCGCGGTTTTGCCGCCAGAGCAGTTCGACATCCAGGGGCACCTCCGATTCCGCCGAGTAGAGCACGCAGAACTTCACCAGGTCGGTGCCGTTGACCTGGAATCCTTCGGCCTGCGGCCCCAGGTTATTCAACGATTGCAGGAGGTGATCGGCATTGACGAAGGCGCTGGCGGCGAACAGCGACGACAGCCAGCGCTGGAAATGGATCAGTTGTCCGAAGCCATCCGGGCTGATGCGAAAGCCGGGGTCGGAGAACAGCGCCGAAATGGCGCTGGTCAGGCGGGTCAGGGCATGGGCCTCCAGCTCTGCGGGGGGCAGGGCCGGTGATACCGCCAGGGAAAAGGTAGTGGACAGCTTGCCGTAATGGCGGTCGATCAACAGCAGCAGGCGTACCAGTTCACGCGCGGCGGCTTCGTGGTTGCGCGAGTAGCAGAGGAACTCGAAGTGCTCCAGCGAGTAGTTGTCTTCGGGCATTGGGTAGGCCTGTGGTAGGGAATGATGCAGTCTCGGGGGGGCGTGGTTTCTGTCCCCGACCTTTCGTGGCTAAACCCGCCTCACGGTTCAGAGATGCACACAGTCCGCGCATCACTGAATCGGAAAGCCTGGGCGAGGACATCGATGGATTCAAGCGTGATCCCTTGACCCCACCGTGCCCTCGATACCTTTTTAACGTCCGCGCGCCAGGAACTCCTTGTCAAGATTAGCCGAAGCCGTGGCCAGTTTCTGGTTCTGCTCCTTGACCCAGTTTTCGTTGCTGCTCAAGCTCGCCTGTTGCGCCGCCAGCATCCGATCCACTTCCGCACGCTGCGGACCGCCGAGGCCCTTGCTCGACTCGATCATGTTCTGCGCGGTCAAGGATTTGCGGAACTGCTCCTGGGTCAGTGGGAATTGCCCATTCTGCATATCGAAGGCTTTCAGCGCTTTGCCGTAGATCTGCTGTACCTCGGCGAAGGGAATATCAGCCGGTTTCATCTTGTTGGAGCGCCCATAAGTCACCAGGTCCGAGGCGAAGTGGTGGCCGACGCGGAACGGTACGTTGGAGTCGCGTTGCAGCACGTCCGCCAGCTCCGTGGTGGTGGAGTAGTCGGCATCGATCTCCTGGAGGGCCCGTGCCTTGTCGATTTGCAGGTTGCTCAGCAGGTCGGCAAGCATCTGGAACGAGCTAGCTGTCAGGTCCAGGGTCTTTTCCACCTGGTCGCGCTTGTAGTCCGGCATACCTGGAGTGACGTTGTGCGCCTCGAACTGATAGGTCATGGCACCGCCCACCACATCGCTGGCCTGTAGACGCAACAGGTTCAGGCCGTAGGGGTTGCGCTTCTGCGGCATGATACTGCTGGTGCCGGTCAGGCGACCCTCGGTGATCATGATCCACGGATAGGGCTGGTGGTACTGGGTGTGCATGTCCTGCACCAGCAGGCCGAGGGTGGTCGCGGCGTTGCTGCAGATACCGGTCAGTTCCATGCCGGTGTCCAGGGCGCCCAGTTGCGCGGCGTCATAGGAGTTTTCCACGGGACCGTCGAAGCCCAACAGCTCGGCCAGTTGCTTACGATCCACGGGGAAACTCGAGGTGCCCAGAGCGCCTGCGCCCAGCGGGCTGAGGTTGAGGCGGGCGTAGGCCTGGCGCAAGCGCTCGGCATCGCGGTCGAACACCGCGCTGAAGGCCAACAGGTAGTGGGCGTAGGTGGTCGGCTGGGCCTGAACACCATTGGTATAAGCCGGAATCAGGGTATCGCGGTTCTGCTCGGCGAGCTTGAGCAGCACTGCCTTGGACTTGTTCATCGCGTCGAGCAGGCTCAGCACACGCTCGCGCTGCATCAGGCGGCGGGTGGTGGACAGGATATCCTGGCGGCTGCGCCCGGAGTGCATGCGCGAACCGTCGGGGCCGGCGATGGCCAGGATCAGCGGTTCGTACTTCAGGTAGTCGGCTGGCCGCTCGGCGCCGGGTCGATTGCCGTCATTGATGACCTGGTCGACGGCGGCGACGATCTTCTTGCCCAGGTCCGCAGGGACAATCTTGTTGTCGATCACCATCACGGTCGAGGCTTTGTTCATTTCCCCCAGGAAATAGAAGTAGTCGTGGGCTACCTTGGGGTCGGCGGCATTCGCCGCGCTCGTTGCCAGCAGTAACAACGATCCGAGGGCCAGCCGGCTGAGGCGAAAAGCAGGGCGGGTCGGCTTAAGGTTATTCATGGTCGCGAGGTCTCTCTACACGGTTATCGAATAGGTTGGAAACAGGAGTCGGCTCGAACCGAGCCAGGTCGATACGCGGCCGGTCGCGCAGGCCATCGAGGAGCGTCAGGCGACTGCGGTCCTGGAGCGGGCTGACCCAGGAGCCATCGCTCATGCTTCTTTGTACGGCGTCGCTGGCCTGGGCGGTCGTCGGGTCGGTCAACAGGTGGTTGATCGTGCCGCCCTGGCGAAACACCACGGGGCCGCTGGCAGCAAAGTGGGTGATATCGTCGGTATGGCTGATAAAGCGCTCGGTGGGCGAGTCGGTATTGACCAGCACACCGCCGCCGCCGCCCTGCAAGTTGTGATTGCCGCCGTCGAAGCTCAAGGCGTAACCGTCGGCACTGTAGCCGTCGAGGCTCAATTGACCGCTACCACCGGTCTGCATCGAGGTGTAGGCGGTATCGCTGTTGCCGACGAAGGCGATACCGGAGCCGCTGCCCTCGCTACGTCCGTTGAGGCGCACGTTACCGCTGTCCGACAACAGGCTCACACCGTTATCCGGCCCTGCCGAGGCGGCGCGAATCAAAATCCCGGACCCGCCACCCGCGCCGCTGGTACCGGTCAGGGTCAAGTCGCCGCTGCCGGTCGACAAGGTGGCCGAACTGGCACTGCCGGAGGGGTAGAAGCTGATGCCGTTACCGTAGGTGGAGGTCCCGATCAGCGCCACCGAACCGCTGCCGGTCGCCTGAATCTGGTTGATCCCCGTGGCCATGCCGATGCCGTCGGCGTAGCCGCTGCTGCCGCGCACGGTCAGTTGGCCGTCGTCGACACTGACCAGCGCCCGGCCACCGCCATAGAAGTCGATGCCATTGCCCTCGTCGGCGGCGCGGCCCTCGAGGGTGATATCGCCGTCGCCGTGGGTCTGGATGATGTTGGTCACACCGAGGATCGCGATACCGTGGTCCAGTTCGCCGCTGTTGGGCGAATGGAAGTTGCCGAGCACGCTGATATTGCCGGTCTGCGAGGTGATGCTGTTGGTCGAGGCGACCCCGCTGCCGCCTAGCGCAATGGCGTCGGAGGTGCCGACCGAGTCGCCGCGCAGGGTGATGTTGCCGCTGGTGGTCGAGACGCTCACACCCTGGGAACCGCCGGTCGAGTTGAAGAGTATCCCGTAGCCGCCGAAGCTGTTGGTACTGTTGCCGCTGAGCAGCAGGTCGCCGGTGGTGGTCGAGAGGTTGACGCTGGCATGGTTGCCCGATGGCGCAATATCGATACCACGCCCCGAAGCGCTGGTGCCGTCCACGGTCAGCCGACCGCTTTGGGTGCTGACGTTGATCGTCCCATAGGCGCCGCTGGCGTCGAAGAAAATCGCCCGGAACGAGCCGCTACTGTTGTTGATCAGGCTGTTGTTGGCGGTCAGCGTGACGTTGCCGGCGCTGCTGGCAATGTTGATCTGCGAGCCCGGCGCCAGCGCACTGCCGCTGCCGGCGCTGACCAGGCCCAACGCGGGCGTGCTGCCGCCCGAGAGGTTGCCCGATACGCTGATATCGCCGTCGCTCAGCAGGTTGATCGAGGAGCTGACACCCGTGGCGTTGAGGATCGTGCCATAGGAGCCGCCGCTGTCGCCGCTGACCAGCAGCTTGCCGCCTGCCGTGGCCTGGAGATTGACCACGCCCGTGCCGGAAGCCGACAGGTTGACCCCGCGTCCGCTGGTGCCGCGGCCATTGATTGTCAACGCGCCGCTGCCCACGCGGACACTTTGGGTGGAGCCGGCGGCCGTCGAGCAGATCAGCACGCCCTGACCGGAAGTCGCGTTGCCGTTAAGGGTGACGTTGCCCGAGCCGGTGGCGGCAATGGTGTTGCTGGTGCTGAAGATCCGCGTACCGTTGCCGCTACCCAGGTTGCTGCTGTCGATACGAATCGAACCGGTACCGCTGGTGACGATCTGGCTGCCGCCGGTGAGTACGAAGGCGTCACCGGTGCCGCTGCTGCTGGCCTGGTTGGCGACGATGGCGATGCTGCCGCCGCCGGCGTCCAGCAGGCTGGCGCCGCCAATCTGCATGGCTGTGGCGGAGGAGCCGCTGGCCAGGGAGGAAGAGGTGGCGGCGCGAATCAGGATGTCGCCGCCGCTGGTGAGCAACTGGCTGTTGTTCAGCGAGACGCCGAAGCCGGTGCTGACATTGGTACTGGCAAAGGACCCGGTGGGCGATGCGGCGCCGCTGATGGTCAGGTTGCCGCCGTTGGTGCGGATGCTGGCATTGCTCAGTTGCACCGAGCCGTTGCCGCTGTTGTTGAAGTTGGACAGCAGTGAGACGTTCAATGTCTTGCCGCTGGCGTTGCTGATGCTGGTGTTGTTCATCACGATATTGCGGTGAGCCTGGAGCGTCAGACTCGCGTTGCCGCCGGCCTTGACGTTGTCCAACACGTTGATATCGCCAGAGGTACCGCCCACCGACGTGGTGTAGACCAGAATGTTGGCGCCTTCGGAGAGCGACGCGTTGAGGGTCGCCGAACTCAGGTTGGAACTGGACGAGCCACTGGAGGTGAAAGGGTTGCTGCTGGTGGCACCGGAGCTGGCGCTGCTGGTGATATTGATATTGTACGGGTCGATCAGCCAGGTCCCGCCGATCCCCGAGGCGGCGCTGAGGTTGACTACGCCAAAGGCATCCAGCGCATGCCCCGAGGTTTCCGCCAGGCCGCCTTTGCCACTCTGGCCGGCACCGGTGACGCTGATATTGCCGTAGAAGCGGGTGCTGTCCTTCGACCAGAGGATCACCTTGCCGCCGTTACCGCTGCTCAGGGCGTCGGCATGAATACTGGCATTGCTATCCATGTAGGTGGCGTCGGCCTGGTGCAACGGCCCGGTACCCTGGAAGTCACCGCCGACCAGCACCTTGCCGCCGCCGCTGGCGCCCGATGCGTCGATGCGGGTGCCGTCGAACAGGCCGACATATTGGCCGGTCAAGGTCACGTCGCCGCCGCTTTCCCCCGCGTTGCGCCCGGATGCGTCGAGGCGGCCGCTGTTGACCACGGCCCCGTTGTCGCCGCCGTCGAGGCGGATGACGCCGTTGCGCTGTTGCAGGCTGGTGGCTTCGATGACGCCGCTGTTGTTCACCACCTCGTTGAGCATCGAGTCGCTGGCCCGAGCCGAGAGCATTACGCGGCCACCATTGGCCTGCAATAGGCCGCTGTTGACCACGCTGGCATTGAGCGCCGGGTTGTCCACCGCCATGTTGATCAAGCCGTCGCCGTTGAGGTCCAGGGTGACGGTTTCCCCGGCACCGAGCATCACCGAGCCGAGCCGGGCGACCACCGTGCCTTCGTTGCGTACCTGGGCGCCGAGCAGGGCGACGTAGCCGCCGTCGGTGGCCTGGATCTGGCCCTGGTTGATCACCGTGCCGCTGCTGCCGTTACCCTCGAAAAGGTTCTTGCCGGCCATGAAGTTGGCGTCGGACAGATTCAGGGTACTGGCCACCAGCCCACCGACATTGACTGCCGAGCCGGCGCCGAACAACACGCCGGACGGGTTGATCAGGAATACCTGGCCGTTGGCGTTGAGTTTGCCGAAGATCTGCGAGGCGTCGCTGGACATCACCCGGTTCAAAGCCACCGAGGAAGCCCCCGGTTGATTGAAGTTGACCTGGGCGGCACTGCCGATATTGAAGGTGTCCCAGGTGGCGGACAGGCGATCGCTGGTCTGGTTGACGTTAAGTACGTTGCCGCTGCTGTTGATGCTGCCACTGCCAGCGGTGATGTGACCGTTGCTCGGTAGCGCATTGGGGTCCAGCGCCCAGGCTGATAGAGGCACCAGGCTGTAGACAGCGGCGAAAATCGCCCAACTCAGCGGGCTGAGCGCCGGGCGGGCCATTCCTGGGGTCTTGTGCGTCTTCATGGTCGCCTCCTCAGAATGAATAGTTGATGCCGGTGCCCAAGGCACTGATCGTGGTCCCGGCACCTGGGGAATAACCGGTGGCCGCATAGACTCCGGAGATCGCGAAGTTATAGTTGGCCAGCGACCGGTTCTGCAGCAGCACGTACTGGCTGAACAGCTCGGTCTGCTTGTTCAGCTTGTAGGAGACGCCAAAGGCGTATTGAGTCGCGCCCATACCGTCGGTGGAGCACTCGCGGTTGTTCCCGGAAATCATCGTGCACTCCCCAGGCAGAGCCTTGGAGTAGGTGGCGCGCAACTGCAGTTGCTTGTTCACATTGTGGCTCAGTCCGACCATCCAGGCCCGGCGGCGATAGCGCGACAGATCGGTGGAGGTGTTGCTGGTGTTGACCACGCCGTCTTCGGAATAGGACAGGTCATCGGCGATCAGCGAGAGCTTGGTCGCCCCGAAATCGTAGGCCAGGCCGTAGCGCACGCTGAAATCTTCGGACGACGTACCGGCTGTCACGTGGGTGTTGCTGCCCACCCCGCGAGCGTTGCGTCCAAGGTTGGCGACGCCGAAGTAATTGACGTGCTTTTCATACGCGGCGATGGCGGTGAAACCTTCGTGCTCATAAGTCAGGCTGCCGCCGTAGATATAGCCTTCGTTGACGTCCGGCGCGGCTTTGAGACCGTTGTTGGAGTACGCCAACTTCATTTGCAGGCCATGCCATTGGGGTGTCCAGTAGGCGAATACCCCGGATTGGCGGCGGTTGAACGCCGCGTCGTCGTTGTTCGCCTCCGAGGCGGTGCCCACCGGGCCTTTATTGCGGGTGATGCTGGTGCTGAAGCCAGGTGAGCCGATGATGTTGTAGTGGGCGGCGCTGGTTCGACCATGGAAGGGATCGAGGCCGGTCATGCTTTCCTTCATCGGCATATCCCAGATGCCATACAGGAACGTCCCGCGATCCGGGTTAGCCAGGGCCACCCCGGTGTTGCGCAATTCGTCGTTGGACGAGGTGTCGTCCGGCACGGATGGGTCGCTGTGATCGGCATAGTTCAGCGACAGGCCATATTCCAGTTGCCAGAGAAAGTTCCAGTCGTAGGCCAGGGGAATCCCGCTGTGCGCGCCAATATAGGACACGTTGTCGCGCACCCGCCAAAAACTGGCCATATTGCGGCCGTTGGGGGTGGCCAGTTTGCTCTGGTTGGCTACGCCCGCCGGGCTGGCGCCATGACGGTCAACGTATTCGGGAACGATGCCGATGGAACCGTAGAGGGTAAAGTCGGTGCTAGGCTCTTCGAAATCCTCGCCCTTGCCGCCGATATCGCTGGCCAGGCCGACGAAGGCCTGGGGCGAACCGGAAATCGACAACCAGAAACGCCGCGCCTCGTGGGGATCGGCGGTCGGCGTGGCGCCGGGAGAAAACGCCAGACTGGCGTTCATCACCAGATCCTTGTGATAGACATTCAGGCCCACGCCATAGCCATACCGGCTGAGCTGATTTTCGCTGTTGTCCCAAGGGTGCTTGTTCACCGTGACCCGACCGGCGTCGGCGAACAGCGCCGCTTCGACCTGGGAGTCGACGAAGCGGCCCAGGTATTTGCGCAGTTCCAGCCTGCCGAGTACGCCTTCGTCACCGGCGGCTTCACCCATCGGATAGGCGCGCACGCCATCGGGGCCACCGAGACTGAGCTTCTCGGACGCGTCGAGGTTCTTGTCGGCATATTGGCCGGTGATCGAGCCGAGCAGGGAGAAGCCGTTGCCCAGTTGTTGCAAGCGGCTGAAGGACGCATTGGCCTTGGTGTAGCTGCCGTCGGCACGGGCGGTGACCCGGTCGAGGGCGGCATCGGCGGCGGTGTCCTTGTTCAAGCTGCCGCGCCCATAGCGCAGGCTCCACAGGTTGCTGCCCAACCAGTCGTCGCGCCAGTCGCCGTAGAGGCCGATGCTATGGAAGTTGGCCGATTTTCTGACCTTGGTCGCTGCGGTGCGATCTTCGAAGCGCCGCCACTCTTGCGCCAGGGATAGGTTGATATTGTTGTTGCGGCTGCGCAGTAATGAACTGGTCAGGTAGACCGTATCGATGTCCGCCGAGCCGCTGGCCTGGGCGTCCTTGAGTTCCTTGCCGATCTCATAGTCCAGCGTGGCGTGGTTGAGCCCGAGGGAGACACCGCTGGCACCCAGTGGTTGCAGGTAGCCGATACTGCGGATGTTCAGGCCCTCCAGGGAGTTCTGGGTATTGAGGAACAGGCTTTCGCCCAGACCCAGGGCGTCGTTGAGGCTGACATTGGTCGAAATGCGTTTGGAACCGGTGTAGTAGTTGCCGTAGTTGTCGATGCTGGCGCGGCTGGTCCAGGCCGTCATCTCGGTGATCTTGAGCACGATGTCGGCGGCCCCCGGTTGGGCGGACGGAGTGAGGACTGCGCGGACCGAGACCCCGGCGATATCGGATAGGCGCAACAGCACCCGTTCCAGGTCGGCTTCGCGGATCACCGTGCCGGGCACCAGGTCATCGATAAAGCGCTGCTGCATGCCGGCGCTCAGGCGTACATCGGGTGCCGCTTCGGCGCGGACCCGGCCGATTACCCCCTCGCGCACGGCAAGGGCGACGTTGCCGGCCTGGATATTCTGCGGCGGCAGGTAGGCGCGGGCCACCAGGTAGCCGTTTTCGCGATACAACGCCGTGATGCTGGCAGCGGCATCGCGCAGGCCGTCGAGGTCCAGTTCCCGGTTCAGGAAGGGCTTCAATCGCGCCTGCAACTGCGCGTCGCTCAATGCCTGGTTGCCGCTCAGGGTGAAATGACTGACCTTGACCTTCAGGGTCGAGGTTGCGGCCGCAGGGCGATTCTGTTCCGTGACCGGTGCATCGATCTGTACCCGCTGGCGGGCCGGTGCGGGTACGCGCTCGGAAGGGCTTAGCTGTGAGCGGTTGGCATCGAATAGAGTGCCGGAGGAGGGCAACGTCTCGCCCTGGGCATGAAGCGTGAACAAGGTGGCAGCCAGCAGCGTCAAATGACGACCACGACCGACCGGCTGGGCAGCGGCAGAAGCACGTATCCATTTCATGATGGGGTGGTTCCCGGATTTTTTAATTGTTTTGAGGGCTAACGGGATGTTCAGGGGAACGCGGCGGCCCTGCCGTCCGTTCCCTAGCGCGCCGGAAATAATCGCTCGGCGGTCAGGGGCGAGGTGTACAGGCCGTTGGCGCTGTGACCGATGCCGGGCACCTGGAACTGCGGATGGTGTACGGCGATGTTCCAGGTCTGACCGAGAAAGCGTTCGTAGGCCAGGTAATTGATCTGGCGCTCGACCCGGCTTGCGCCCTGCATGCGGGCGCCACAGGATTTGTCGAGGATCCGGTTGGCCGGGTCATTGTCTTTCGAGCCCACCAGGTAGGTGACATCGCGCCCCGCGTAGCGGCGGAACAATTGCTCGGCACTCAGGTTCTGCACCTGTAGGTAGGCGGGTGCGGCATCGATCCCGTAGCGATAGCGATTGAAGCTGGGGCACATGATCGTGACGACCGGGGCGAATCCCTCGGCTTGAGGCCGGTTGGCGTCGAAATAAACGTAGGTCGACGGGCTGGAGATCACGTAGCGGATGGCAATACCCGACTGGCGCAGGCTTTCGTCCAGGGGGTTGAGCACGGCATAACGCTGCATCAACTGGGCACCGGCGGAATGACCGATCAAGGTAATACGTTTGAGAGCCGGGAAGCGTTCGCGATCGGCCAGGTAGCGCACCACGTCGTCCAGCGCCTGGAACGATGTGACCCCGCCGAGACCAAATCCCGAAGGTTCGCCCTGCATCCAGTTGTCCTTGCGCCACAGCGGCAGCTCATTGCTGGCGCGGTGATCGGCTTCGGTGAGGAAATTGGGTGCTATCAGCAACGTCTGCGGGTTCTGCAACTGCGCCTGCTTGAGCAATTTACGGCCGGTGGCGAAGTAGGTATCGGCGTTGCGCTTGACCCCGTGGAGAATCACCACCGCCTGTTCGATCCCGGCGTCGGGTGCCCGCAGGTCGTGATTGGCAAAGACCACGAACGGATAACTGGCGCCCTGGGGGCCGATCTGGATGCTTTGCTGCGAGCGATCGGGCCGTGCAGTCTGCGAGGACGCACACCCACTGGCCATCAAGGCACTGGCGATGGCGACAGCAGGCACCAGGACACGTAGCAGGGTAGTGAGGCGAGTGGGCATAAGTCTGGCAAACCTTCGCAATGCAGCGCTTCTTTGTTGTTGTGGAGTAGATGCTAGCAGGTGGTTTTCCATAATAAAAATATTCTGAAAAGTAATAGTCGATACTTTGCAGATATGCTGTTCAAAGCGAAGGCAAATTGCGTTTCTTCGCTGGCCAGGGCGGAGGTGCTCAGTATCAGGCCCAGCCACGCGAATAGGGGGAATGATTTGCCCGTGCCGAGGTCAAATAGGATGGCGAGCCTCGGATAATCTGCCCGGAGGCGGCGCGGCGATACTCTTTTGGGCTGGGGTCATTTAACAGGGCCGGACCATGCGCCTTGCCTGGATAGCCAGTTGTCTGGTGACTGCTCTTGCCACGGTGACGGTCATCGCGGGCGACCCTGAGCCGAAACCGGAAGTTGCCATCGACAAGGCGCAGGCCCTGGAGCACAAAGCCGCAAAAAAGGAGAGCCCGGCGGCGCAACCCCAGGCACCTACGCTGACCAAGGTCGAGGCACAGGCGGTAGATCCGGCGGGCGACGCGGCGGTAGCCGATACCATTACCTGCCTGTCGCGGACCATCTACTGGGAAGCCAAGGGCGGCGGGCCGGCCGATATGGAAGCAGTGACCAGCGTGGTGTTGAACCGCCTGGGACATGAAGGGTTTCCCCGGACGATCTGCGAGGTGGTCAAACAAGGTTCCGAGCAGCGCGTCTGCCAGTTTTCCTGGTGGTGCGACGGACGCTCGGATGAGGTGCAGGAGGAGGGACGTTACACCATCGCCAAGGAAATCGCGCGCAAGGCTCTCAACCAGCAACTCAAGGACCGCACCCACGGCGCGCTGTACTTCCATGACCGGAGCGTCACCCCGAACTGGGTCAAGCAGTACATCAAGACCGCCGAGACCGACAAATTCCTGTTCTACAAACCTCAGGATGACAAGGCGAAATAACCCCGGCGTTTATATTGAACCGCTCCCTGATCAGGCGAACGCGGACTCAACAGCCGAAACGTCAAACCAGGTAGCGGCGAAACCATGCCACTGTACGGTCCCACGCCAGCTTGGCCGCTGCCTCGTCGTAGCGGGGGGTCGAGTCGTTGTGAAAGCCATGATTGACCCCCTGGTAGATATGCGCCTCATAGGTCTTGTCGGCTGCCTTGAGCGCCTGTTCGTAGGCCGGCCAGCCATCGGTGATGCCTTTGTCCAGCTCGGCGTAGTGCAGCAGCAATGGCGCCTTGATCCGGGGCACGTCCTCGGCCTTGGGCTGGCGACCGTAGAAAGGCACCGCCGCACTCAGTTCGGGGTAGGCCACGGCCGCCGCATTGACCACTCCGCCGCCGTAGCAGAACCCAGTGATCCCGACTTTTCCGGTGGTCGCGCCATGGCTCATCAACCATTCGATGGCGGCGAAGAAGTCGTTCATGAGTTTCTCCGGATCGACGGTTTTCTGCAGGGCTACACCTTGCTCATCGTTGCCAGGATAGCCGCCGACCGATGACAGGCCATCGGGAGCCAAGGCGACGAAACCGGCCTTGGCGAGACGCCGGGCGACGTCTTCTATATACGGGTTGAGTCCGCGATTCTCATGCACCACCACTACCGCCGGTACCTGGCTCGTGGCTTTGGCCGGCCGGACTCTATAGGCGCGGACCTGTTGATGGCCTTTGGGCGACGGGTAGGTGATGTATTCGGCGACGATATCCGGATCGGTAAACGACACTTGTTCGGCCAGCGCGTAGTTCGGGCTCAGCGCCGCCAGCACGCTGGCGGCCGCCATGCTGCCGAGGGTGAATTTTGCCGCTCGGTCGAGAAATTCCCGGCGATTGATCTTGCCATGGACGTAGTAGTCATAGAGTTCGAGCAGTTCAGGGGCAAAGTCTTTCGCCGTGAGACGTTCCATCGGTGCGCTACCTTTCGAGTGGATCGAGGCACTCATTAAAGCAGCCTTTTGGCACTTGCGAAAATACCGGCACTATCAGCCATCTTGTTTTTGGCGAAGATGTACTACGCTTTGAGCGAAGCGAATCGGAGGTTTGCTCATGAGTCAGTCTGCAGCGGACGTCGAACGAGACTTGAGGCGTTATTTTTCCCCGGCATGCGTGGGTAGTAAATATTTCGATGCCTATTGTCAAATAGGTGCGCACTTGTCGTCTGTAGATAACTGCAGGGAGCAATTAAAGAAGCTCGATGCTGAAATGTCGGCCATCTTGATTCACCGGATAGCGGAGATGCGGGGGAAACTCCAGCGCATTGGTAATTCATTAAGCCTGGATACGCTGCATGACTTGCTGAAGACTTTGGCGGGGGCGCGCAATAATCGATTTGGCGTCAATTTGAACTCTCCTCAAATGAGTGGATATCTACCGGTGGCCAAGGAGCTTTTTTCAAAACTTCTGACCGAGGCTTTGGGGCGGTGGGAGGAAAAGAGCGGGTTTGATGTGGACCACTATTTTGGTTTGGGCGACCGCCGCCCCGCCGATATCATGCACGGTATTCCCGGATCGCTTTTCAACCAGCAACTGGCAGACGGTCGTCCTTTCAAGGACCTTGGCGCGGGGCCTGCCCATGGCGAGTATTCCCATAGAATACAGTGGTACATAATCGGAAATGGCTTGCCATTACGTAATGCAGGAGATGTCTATAGAGATGTCAAGAGATGGATAAGCGTGGGTGGGTTGTTGAATCACGCGGCACAAGAAAATCTGGAGCAAACGACAACAAGTGTTTTTAGCGATCTCGGGACCGGGGCCTACAGGCGTTACTTATGGGAATATCTGTTTGACCGGGACGGGGATCCACCCAATGCGACGACGATTGCGTTCAAGGCAGAAAAAAAAGATTTCAGGGCGCCGAGCAATCTCAACGCTCACTTGAGGGATTTGAATTGTAATGATTATCCGCTGCTTTCATGGTGTGTGATTGATCGGTATAAAAAACGCACCGACCCTGCTCGCATAGCAGTGGAAGATTACTTTCTCAAAAAGGTTCCGGATAATAGCGATTTTTTAAACTTGAAAAATGGTGACGCCACGACACAGGTTGCCGCGGGTAAAGGGCTCTTTATTCGACGAAAGACCTTTGGTGTCAGTGTCGACTGGCAAAATCTGCCCAAGAAATAGCGTTGCCGTCCGTGGCCTGAGCGTTAGTAGCCGTTGTCTCGCCTAGTCCTTCGGTCAGCCGAACCGGCCGGTGATGTAGTCTTCGGTCTGTTTCATTTTCGGGTGGGTGAAGATCGCATCGGTTTCGTCGTGCTCGATCAGCTCTCCCATGAACATGAACGCGGTGTAGTCCGATACCCGGGCTGCCTGCTGCATGTTATGGGTGACGATGATCACGGTGTATTGCTCTTTCAGTTCGGTGATCAATTGCTCGATGCGCCCGGTGGAAATCGGGTCGAGGGCCGAGGTCGGTTCGTCCAGTAGCAGCACCTGCGGGCGCAGAGCGATGGTGCGGGCGATGCACAGGCGTTGTTGCTGACCACCGGAGAGGCCTTGTGCGCTCTGCTTGAGTTTGTCCTTGACTTCGCTCCACAGCGCCGCGCCGTGCAAGGCCTGCTCGACCCGTTCATCCATCTCCTGGCGCGACAGCTTTTCGTGGTGGCGCACCGCGTAGGCGATGTTTTCGTAGATCGACATCGGAAACGGTACGGGCTTTTGAAACACCATGCCGACATGGCTGCGCAGGCGGTTCATCGAATAGCCGGGGGCGAGGATGTTCTCGCCGTTGAGTAGCACTTCGCCGCGGGCTTCCTGCTTCAAGTACATCGCGTAGATACGATTGAACACCCGGAGCAGGGTCGATTTGCCGCAGCCGGAAGGTCCGATGATCGCCGTGATGCGTTTCTCCGGGATATCCATGTCGATGGACTTCAGCGACCGCTGGTTGTTGTAGAAAAATTCCAGGCCACGAACACGGATCTTGGTGTTCTCGCTGGCAAGGTCACGAGTCTTCATCAGGTCAGCCTATTGCGCAAAAGGATCAATCGGGACAGCAAACTGAGCAGCAGTACAAACAGTGTCAGTACCAGGGCGCCGGCCCAGGCCAGGGCATGCCAGTCCTCGAATGGGCTCATGGCGTACTGGAAGATCACTACTGGCACGCTGGCAATCGGCTTGAGCAGGTTGCTGCTCCAGAATTGGTTGCCGAAGGCGGTAAACAGCAGTGGCGCGGTTTCGCCGGTGATGCGTGCCAGAGCCAGCAGCACCCCGGTGACGACGCCGGCCTTGGCCGCGCGCAAGACAATCTGCAAGGTCATTTTCCACTGCGGTACGCCCAGGGCCAGGGCCGCCTCGCGCATGGTCGAGTGCTGCAACTGGAGCATTTCGTCGGTGGTCCGCACGACCACCGGAATCACCAGCAACGCCAGGGTCAGGGCTCCGGCAATGGCAGAGAAGCCAACCTGATGATTGGTCAGCAGATTGAGCGGTAGGATCACGGCGGTGTAGACGAACAGGCCGAGCACAATCGACGGTGCCGAGAGCAGGATGTCGTTGATGAACCGCACAATGCTACCCAGACGCGAGTGCCGGGCGAATTCAGCCAGCCAGACCCCCGCCATCAAGCCGATCGGAGTGCCGATCAGCAGGGCGATCGCCGACATCAGGGCGCTGCCGTAGAAGGCATTCGCCAGGCCGCCTTCGCTGCCAGGTGGTGGTGTCATCGCCGTGAAGAGTCGCAGGTTGAGGGCCTGGAAGCCGTTGATCACGGTGGTCAGCAGAATCCACACCAGCCAGGTCAGGCCAAACAACGTGGCAGCACAGCTCAGGACCATCGCCAGGCGGTTCTTGAAGGCGCGGGCCCGGTAAAGACGTTCATTGCCCGTCATAAACCTTCCTTGCGTGAGAGTCGCATGAGCATCAGTCGTGCCAATGCCAGGACGATAAAGGTGACGATAAACAGCAAGAAGCCCAGGGCGATCAACGCCGACCGATGCAAGTCGGTATAGGCTTCGCTGAATTCGTTGGCGATGATCGAAGCGATGGAGCTGCTCGGCATCAGCAACGAGGCGGAGAACTGCTGGGCATTGCCCAGTACGAAGGTCACCGCCATGGTTTCGCCCAGGGCCCGACCGAGGCCGAGGAACACGCCGCCGACCACCGCGGAGCGGGTGTAGGGTAGGACAATGTCCCAGACCACCTCCCAGGTGGTGCTACCCAATGCGTAGGCGGACTCCTTGAGAGTGGTGGGAACGCTGCGAAACACCTCATGCATCACCGAGGTGATGAAGGGCAGGATCATGATGGCCAGGACGATGCCGGCGGTCAGCATACCGATGCCCAGGGGCGGCCCCTGGAACAGCGGCCCGATACCCGGCAAGGCGCCGAGGTAGTCGTTGATCCATGGCGACAAGTGGTCGGCCATGAACGGGCCGAACACGAACAGGCCCCACATGCCGTAGATGATCGAGGGAATCCCGGCCAGCAGCTCGACGGCGGAGGCGACAGGCGCACGCAGCCAGGGCGGCGCGACTTCGGTGAGGAAGATGGCGATGCCGAAACTCACGGGAACCGCGATCAGCAAGGCCATGAAGGAGGTCACGAGGGTGCCGTAGATCGGCACCAGCGCGCCAAAATGGTTATTGACCGCATCCCATTCGGTGCTGGTCAGGAAGTCGAGACCAAAGGTCTTGAAGGCGAGGCTGCCACCCCACAGGGTAGAGGCCGCGATGCTTGCCAGGAGGACCAACACCAGCATGGCGGCGCCGAACAGGGTTCGCTTGAACCACAGGTCGTGGCGCTGGTCGCGGGCGGCCCGACCATCGCTGGCCGAATCGCTGCTGTAGGTGGACAGGGCCAAGGATTGTGTGGTGTCGTTCATTATTACTCTGCTCAAGTCCCGTCACCGGGCCGCTGACGGCCAGATGACGGGGTGTTTCAGGCGGGCCGGATCAATGGCTGAAGTCGGACTTCCAGTAACCTTCGATGCGCTGGACCAGCGAATCAGGCAAGGCAACGTAGTCCAGCGAGGCGGCTTGTTGCTGGCCGTTTTCCAGGGACCACTTGAAGAAGTTGAAGGCCGCCGAACTCTGCTCGGCGTTCTTCGGTTGCTTGTACATGATGATCCAGGTGGTTGCGGTGATCGGCCATGCGGCGTCGCCCGGCGCGTTGGTCATGATCAGGTTGAAGTCCTTGGCACCGGCCCAGTCAGCCGTATCGGCAGCGGCCTGGAAGGCCTTGGCGCTAGGCTGGACGAACTTACCGGAGGCGTTCTTCAACTGCGCATGGGTCATTTTGTTCTGCAGGGCGTAGGCGTATTCGACGTAACCGATCGAGTTCTTGATCTGCTTCACGTAGGCCGAAACACCTTCGTTACCCTTGCCGCCCACGCCGACCGGCCAAGGCACGGTGGTGCCGAAACCGATCTTCGACTTCCAGTCCTCGCTGGCTTTGTTCAGGTAGTTGGTGAAGTTGTACGAGGTCCCCGAACCGTCGGAACGGTGGACGACGGTGATCTTCGCATCAGGCAGCTTCAGGTCGGGGTTGAGGGCTGCGATAGCCGGATCGTTCCAAGCGCTGACGGTGCCCAGGAAGATCTTCGCCAGAGTTTCGCCATCGAGCTTCAACTGGCCGGCGGTGACGCCTTCGAGGTTCATTACCGGCACGATCCCGCCGATCACGCTGGGGAACTGGCCCAAACCGCCGGCCTTGAGTTCGTCAGCCGACAATGGCGCGTCGGAAGCACCGAAGTCCACGGTTGCCGCCTTGATCTGGGCGATCCCGCCGCCGGAACCGATGGACTGGTAGTTGATGCGGTTGCTGGAAGTCTTGCCGTAGTCCTGGGACCACTTGGACAACACCGGAAAGACGAAACTGGAGCCGGCACCGGTGACATCGGTGGCATGAGCAACGCCGCTTAGGCAGAGAGAAGCCAGCAGGACCGACAGGCGTTTTTTTGTCAGCAAAATCACGGCAATACCTCGATGTACAGGGGTGAGTGAAAGGGTTTATAAGTCAGACTGATAGCGATTTAATGCCTGAATTATTTCTGTCTGATGACATCGGAAAATATTTAGTAATGCCGGTTGTGGGCAGTCGTGTCGTTTTGATATCACGGAAGGCTCTAGGCCCTGCTTGGTCGACGCTTTGCCGCTGGCGGGCGATGCCGGTGACTGATGGTTTTCTGCAGTTTAATGGGGGATGCGGCGGCGCTGGTGGCCCATGTGGCGAGTTCTGTCAGTCAATTTCGGCCTGGCAAACGCCCAAGGGTAGACAGTGGGCGTTTTACCAAAAGGGAGCTTCGATGCTGTCGAGCAAACGCGATCCGGTTGTATCGTCTGTCTCAGCGGCTCAGCGCCCGGCGCCCGGACACAAAGTGGCTGACATCGTTGAAGCCTGGCGTCGAGGCATGCCCCGGCGTCACCAGCGAATCGATAAAGGCTTCGTCCTCGGTGCTGATCCGTACCGCCAACGCCTGGGTGTAACGGTCCCATTGCGCTTCGGTGCGCGGGCCGACAATCGCCGAGCTGACTGTCGCGTTGTTCAGTACCCAGGCGATGGCGAACTCGACAATGCCCACGCCACGGTCTTGGGTGTATTGCTGGATCTGCTGGGCGATGCGCAGGGACTCCACCCGCCACTCGGTTTCCAGGATCCGCTTGTCCCGGCGGCCAGCTCGGCTGTTACCATCCGGCGCGATATCGGGAGCGTACTGGCCGCTGAGCACGCCACGGGCCAGCGGGCTGTAGGGCACTACGCCGAGGCCGTAAGCCGCAGCGGCGGTGATTTGCTCGGTCTCGGCCTGGCGGTTGACAATGTTGTACAGCGGCTGACTGATCACAGGCCAGTCGACCCCGAGCCGTTCGGCGACGCGAATCACCTCGGCGATGCGCCAGCCACGATAGTTCGACAGGCCCCAGTGGCGGATCTTGCCCTGGCGTAGCAGGTCGCCGATGGCCGCTACCGTAACCTCCAGCGCCGTGTCGTGGTCCTCGCGGTGCAGGTAGTAGATATCCAGGTAATCGGTGCCAAGCCGGGTGAGGCTGGCGTCGATGGCATTGAAGATGTGCTTGCGGCTCAGGCCACCGCGGTTCGGTATTCCGTCTGTCGGGCCGATGCCGACCTTGGAGGCAATGATCCAGTCGTGCCGGTGGCGGGCCACTCCTTCACCGACGATTTCCTCCGAACGCCCGGCATTGTAGACATCCGCCGTGTCGATGAAATTGACCCCCTGATCCCAGGCTTTGTCGATGATACGCAGTGAAGTTTCAGTGTCGGTCTGTTCGCCGAACATCATACTGCCGAGGGTCAGTGTGGAAACCTTGAGGCCGGATTGGCCGAGGGTGCGATAATTCATGATTGACGTCCTTTTGTGGTGACGCAGAGGCTTCAATCAGATACCAGAAGCCCGATGTTGAGCAATCCCTCAAATAATTTGCCAGTATCTGACAAGGTAGCGGGAGAAATGGCAGCCAGGTATTCACTAAATCTGATATCGACGTCTGAGCGGGGCGGGTGGCAAAAAAACCAATCAATCGAGGTGAAAGAGGCAATGGACCGAATCGGTTCAAGGAAGACTTCGCCCCATAAGCCATAAACGGTCGCGCCATTATGATCTTTTGCGCTGCAAGAGTAAGGTGGATCGCCCAGTGAGTCCCGACCACCCTGGCGTTGCCGCACCTGTTCCGGTGGGCCGCAGGGGCGCCATAAGAACCGGAGAGTGCTCCCCATGAAAATCATCATCGCGCCTGATTCCTTCAAGGACAGCCTGAGCGCCGACGCGGTGGCCAAGGCCATTGCCGAGGGGCTGGTCGAGGTGTTGCCAGAAGCACAGTTGATACAGTGCCCGATGGCCGATGGTGGCGAAGGCACGGTGGCGTCGGTGCTGGCGGCCTGCGACGGCGAGTGGCGCGAGGCCACGGTTCAAGGACCATTGGGGAGGTCGGTACAGGCTCATTGGGGCTGGCTGGCTGCAAGCCAGACCGCGATTATCGAGATGGCCAAGGCCAGTGGCTTGCAATTGTTGCCGCCTGGCCAACGGGATGCCTGCATCAGCAGCACCTTTGGCACGGGCCAGTTGATTGGCGCGGCCCTTGATGCGGGAGCTCGACGAATCATCCTCGCCATCGGCGGCAGCGCCACCAACGATGCTGGCGCTGGCGCCTTGCAAGCGTTGGGCCTGGGCCTGTTCGACGCTCAGGGCCGAGAACTGGCACACGGTGGCCGAGCCTTGACGGACTTGCGGCGAATCGAACTGGCCGGGCTGGACCCGCGCCTGGCCGAGGTGCGTTTCGAAATCGCCGCCGATGTGAACAACCCCCTGTGTGGCGAGCAGGGTGCCTCGGTGATCTTCGGCCCACAGAAAGGCGCCACACCGGCTCAGGTCCGGGAACTGGATGCCGCGCTCGGCCATTTCGCCGACCTGTGCGCCGGGGTAATGCCCAAGGATGTGCGCGCTGAGCCCGGCAGCGGCGCGGCTGGGGGACTGGGGTTTGCGGCCAAGGCGTTCCTTGGCGCACGATTCCGGCCAGGCGTGGACGTGGTCGCGGAACTGGTGGGCCTGGCGCAAGCGATGCAGGGTGCCGATCTGGTGATCACCGGCGAAGGGCGTTTCGATGCGCAGACGCTGCGAGGCAAGACGCCCTTTGGCGTGGCGCGGATTGCCCGCCAATACGGAGTGCCGGTCATCGTCCTCGCCGGAACCCTGGGCGAGGGTTATGAACAGATGTACCAACACGGTGTCGATGCGGCATTTGCCCTGGCGTCCGGCCCGATGAGCCTGGAACAGGCCTGCGCGCAAGCCGCACCGTTGCTGTCGGCAAGGGCTCGCGACATCGCCCGGGTGTGGAAGCTGGCTGCTGGGCGATAAGTACCGCAACGCCATGTTTGTCGGTTGTCCAGGGCGCAGCCGGACCCGCTCGACCTGCGAAGCGACCGCCGTTGGGGAATACGCGGCAAGTCTCGTTGATGATTGCTCAGCCCTACTGATTCAGCGCAACCAGGCTCAATGAATCCATACACTGCACGCCCGCCGCCTCCATCTGCGCCATGGCTCGTTGCAAGGAGCCGTTCAGGTCGATGGCGCGGCAGGCGTCGGGGATCAGGATCGTGGTGAATCCCGCCGCACGGGCATCCAGGGCGGACCAGGCCACGCAGTAGTCCAGGGCCAGGCCGGTGAGGTACACCGTGTCGATAGCGCATTCCTTGAGATATCCCGCCAGGCCGGTCGGGGTCTTGCGATCGGCTTCGACAAACGCCGAGTAGCTGTCGATGCCAGGGTTGCTGCCCTTGCGCACTATCAGTCGAGCGTGGGGCAGGTACAGCTCGACATGCAGTTCGGCGCCATGGCTGCCTTGCAGACAGTGGTCGGGCCACAGCACCTGGGTGCCGTAGGCCAGTTGCACGGTATCGAAGGGCGCGCGTCCCGGATGACTGCTGGCGAACGAGGCGTGGCCGGCGGGGTGCCAGTCCTGGGTGATGATTACATTGCCAAAGCGGCTCGCCAGGCGATTGATCAGCGGCACGATTTCGTCGCCACCGGTAACGGCCAGTTGACCACCGGGGATAAAGTCGTTCTGCACGTCGATCACGATCAACGCGCAACGTGGGTCGTTCAAGGCTGGCAGGCTGGCGGTGGAGAGCATTCCTGGGTTCTCGGATGGGAGTTCAATGGGGTACCGTCAAGCAGACAAAGATAACTGTCTTTTTTGCGCCTCATATTCTTCACACCGGCTGCCGCTGAGTGATTTGATGGTCTGCAACTGCTCTGTTGAGTCCGTTCAACGCTTGCTGATACGGCTTGTCCTTGACCAGGTTGTAGGCGTGGTCGGCGCGGCCCTGATCGGGGGTGGTGCTGGTCACCCGTGGATCGCACTGGTTGGTTTGCGGGTTCCACACCTGTTGATCGGTGCATGTGGGCTTGGGCGGTTGCAGGGCGTCGTCGGAAGCGAGCGCCAGGCTGCCCGACAGCGCAGCCACCAGGCAACCGGCCGTGAGGAGGGGAGCGGTGAATGTGCGGTTACGAAGGTTCATGGATACTGCTCCGCTGTCGGCAACCTGGAGAGCGTCCGTGCGTCGGATTTGACTCCCAGAATTCGAAAGTTATTTCAGGCGGGTGCCCGGCAACATTCGTCGTAAGGTATCGTCGCCCAGAACATAGTGATGCACCAGGGCCATGATCGCGTGCAAGCCCGCCAGTATCACGATAATCCATGCCACTTGTTCGTGCAGGCCGGACAGTAGCGGGCGCAGCGAGCGGTCGAGGCTGACCAGTGTCGGGATATCCATCAGGCCAAAAAAACGGAAAGGCTCACCCTGGGCCCAGCGAAAGGCGAAACCCAGGCAGATCTGTGTCAGCAACAATCCATAAAGCGCCCAGTGGGCGAGTTTGGCCGGGCCATCCATGGCGCCGCGCTGCTGGGCGGGCAAGCGGCGCGCGGCGAACAGGCGCCAGGTGATCCGGGTGAGGACGATTAGCGCCAACAAGATGCCGCAGGAGATATGCAGCGACTGTAGGTCTTTGCGTAACGGTGTACCGCGCTCCAGTTGAGCCCAGATCTGCGAGCTGGCGAAGAGATAAATCACCAGCAGTGCGGTCAGCCAGTGCAGGCCGATGGTCAGGCGGTCATGGCGCCGGGTGGGCGAGTTGCCCAGGGGCAGGGAGACGGTGTACATGAGCAATCCTCGGTGGTGGTATCGATTGAACACGCGATATTCGGAGTTTATTCATTTGTTGCCGGATGGGTTAGCCTGATCGCTCCAGCCCTGAGCTTGGGAGCGATGAGTCGGGCGACAACGGCGAGAGGGTGGTTACAGACCCAGCTCCGACAGGCCCGGATGATCATCGGGGCGACGTCCCAAAGGCCAGTGGAATTTGCGCTCCTCAGCCTTGATCGGCAAGTCGTTGAGGCAGGCGAAACGACGGGCCATCAGGCCATTCTCGGCGAACTCCCAGTTTTCGTTGCCATAGGAGCGGAACCAATTGCCCGAGTCGTCATGCCATTCATAAGCGTAACGCACCGCAATACGGTTGTCGGTAAAGGCCCAGAGTTCCTTGATCAGCCGATAATCGAGTTCCTTGGCCCATTTGCGGGTCAGGAAAGCCTTGGCTTCCTCGCGGTTGTTGGCGAATTCGGTACGGTTACGCCAGCGGGTGTCCAGGGTATAGGCCAGGGAAACTCGTTCCGGGTCACGGGAGTTCCAGCCGTCTTCGGCGAGGCGAACTTTCTCAATTGCCGATTCTCGAGTGAAGGGTGGAAGTGGCGGGCGGACGTCTGCGTTTGATGACATTTCAATGTTTCCAATGAGGTTGAGTTCAGACTCGTTGTCGCACTGCGTTCAAGCGATACGCGTAGCGCTCCACAAGTCGCCATCCAGATCAAGCGATGATTCCCGGAGCATGACACCCTCAGAGCACCAGCAACGTGCTGGCCCGCGTTCGCCTGGCTTGTGCGCGAAAACATCAGGTAGATTTTGGTTTAGGGGATGCAGAGTAGAACGGTCGTTCTCCCTGATCAATCTTTGTTGTCGCCATACACTGGCAAGAAGAGTATCGCCGTCCCTGGCAACCGTGAAAGCATTGGTTCAAACTTTGAAGAAGCTGACTTTCTGCGTCAGGCTGTCAGCCAGTAGCGACAACTCACGGCTGGAGCGGGCCACCTGGTTGGAGCCGACTGAGGTTTCCATGGCCGCGTCGTGAATGCGATTGATGTTCTGGTTCACTTCCTGAGCCGCGACGCCTTGCTGGGTAGAGGCGCTGGCGATCTGCGCGTTCATGTCGTTGATCGCGCCGACTTCCTCCCGAATCCGGATCAGCGCGCCTTCGGCGAGACGGGTGTGTTCGACGGTTTGCTGGGCCATTTCGCGGCTATTGCGCATGATCTCGGCGGTCTTGCCGGCACCGGACTGCAACTGGGCAACCATTTCGCGGATTTCCCGGGTCGAATCCTGGGTACGGGTCGCCAGGGAGCGGACTTCATCGGCCACCACGGCAAAACCGCGCCCGGCTTCACCGGCTCGTGCCGCTTCGATAGCGGCGTTGAGGGCCAACAGGTTGGTCCGTTCGGCAATCGAGTTGATCACCGCCACCACATTCTCGATGGCCTGGCTGTCATGGGACACTTGACCCACGGAGTCAGCGGCCTGATCCAGCACCAAAGCCAGGCGCTGCATATCGCCAGCGGTGGTTTCGACCACCTGTTTGCCGCTTTCCACCGCTTGATCGGCGGCATTGCTGGCCAGCGCGGCTTTCTGCGCGTAGCCGGCGATTTCGTGAACCGTGACCGCCATTTGGTTGATCGCGCTGGCCATGCGCTGGGTTTCCCCGGTCTGCACGCGCATCTGCTCGTTGTTGTTGTCGGAGCTGGCCAGTAATTGGTTGGAGGAGCCCATCAGATCGTGGGCCACCGCGCGCACTTGGTGGATGGTTTCAGCCAGACGCTGGTTACTGGTCTTCAGCGCTCCCATGACACTGTTGGGATAGCGAGTCTCGATCTCGCCGTCGAGTTGACCGTTGGCCAGTTGGCGGATCGAGTCGGCAACCGCTTCCGGCTCCGCGCCGAGGGTCGACTTGAGGTTGCGGATGATCAGTAACGAGACCAACACGCTGAGCAGCACGGCGACGCTGGTGGTCAGTAGCATCAGGGTGGCGAAATGGCTGGCGGTGGTGCGCACTTGCGCCAGTAGTGTGCCGATCGAGGCCTCCTCCCAATCGATTAGCGCGTTGATGCGTTTCAGCCATTGCGTATAGGCCGGGGAAATGTCGGACAGCAGAAAAGCCTGGGCCTTGTCCATGTCGCCCTGCTTGCGCAGGTCGAGCAAGCGAGCGGTCAGGGCCAGGGTGGTGCGCTCGCTGTCCTTGATGTCATCGAGCAGGCGCCGTTCGGCGTCGGAGGCACCCATGTGGGAAAAGATCGCGTCCATCGGCTGGGCCGAGGCTTGGTAATCGGCGTTCAGCCGTTCGATAGCGCGCAGATGGGTTTCCAGGCCGGCGCCATCGCGGACCAGCACCGCATCGCGAATGGCAATGGCGCGGTCATGCACACTGCCGCGGAAGTTGATGGCGTAACGTTGCTTGACCGCACTGTCGTCACTGACGTTGGTCAGGGTCGAGTCGATCAAGCCCACGCGATTGACCCCAATCAGAGTCACCAGAATCAACAGCGAAAGTACCAGCCCAAATCCCAATCCAAGGCGTTTGGCGATTGTCAACGAGCGGGGCATTCAGATTTCCTTAGCGAAAGAAACAAAATTGATGTCAGTAGGCCATTAGATAGGCCAAGTTTTGCTGTGTTACAAGGGAGGGCCTGAATTTGTTTTGGCCTATCGGACCGATGGCGAAAGGAGCCGAAAGCGTGACAGCAGTGCCCGGTTGCAAGACACACGCAAAAAGCGATGCATGGTGTAAGCTCTCGGGTTCTTCGCATTCGACCCTTAGCGAGCCTTATGCCGTCGCTCTTCAAACGCTCCTTGCTGCCCAAACTGCGCGGTTTTCCCCTGGCTGCCGATGCGTTGACCATCCTGTCGGGCGCCGCCGAATTCCGGCGCTGCCTGTTAGAGAAGATCGCCGGAGCACGGCGACGCATCACCCTGGTGGCGTTGTACTTGCAGGAGGACGAGGCGGGGCAGGAGATTCTCGATGCGCTGCATGCGGCCAAGGCAGCCCATCCGGCGCTGGAGATCGTCGTCGTGGTCGACTGGCTGCGGGCCCAGCGGGGCCTGATCGGTGCCGGCAAGCAGCCGGGCAACAGCGCCTGGTATCAGGCGCAAACCCGTAACCACAGCACCGAAGTGCCGATCTACGGCGTGCCGGTGCAGACTCGTGAGTTGTTCGGCGTGCTGCACCTCAAGGGGTTTGTGATCGATGATTGCGTGATCTACAGCGGCGCCAGCCTGAACAACGTCTACTTGCACAAGTTCGACAAGTACCGCTTCGATCGCTATCACCTGTTGCACAATCGCGTCTTGGCCGACTCCATGCAGAGTCTGGTGCGTGAAGAGTTGCTGGCCTCCCATGCGGTCTGCCGCTTGGACTTGCCGACCTTGCCGAGCACCCGCAGCCTGCGTGGCAATATCGGCGATTTGCGCGCCCGGCTGAAAAAGGCCCAATACGATACCCATGCCGGTGTCGCGCCGAGCTTCAGTCTTTCGGTCAGCCCACTGCTGGGCCTGGGGAAAAACAATCCGCTGAACCGGGTGATCTGCGAACTGATCGCCACCAGTCAGCAGCAACTGACTCTCTGTACACCGTACTTCAACCTGCCGCTGGCGGTGGTACGGGAAATCAACCGGGCTCTGGAGCGCGGGGTGAAGATCGACATCATCGTCGGCGACAAGATCGCCAACGATTTCTACATTCCACCGAGCCAGCCGTTCAGGGTCATCGCGGCATTGCCGTACCTGTATGAGATCAGCCTGCGACGCTTTGCCAAACGTCATCAGGCGGCCATCGACAGCGGTCTGTTGAACTTGCATCTGTGGTGCGATGGCGAGAATACCTACCACCTCAAGGGTATGTGGATCGACCAGCGTTATACCTTGCTGACCGGTAACAACCTCAATCCTCGGGCATTCCGCCTGGACTTGGAAAACGCCTTGCTGATCGACGACCCGCGCAGCGAATTACTGGCGCCACGGGCTCGGGAACTGGCGTTGATTTTCGAGAACGCGCGGCGCATCGACAGCTTCAAGGAGCTGGATACTCTGGCGCAATATCCGGAGGCGGTGAGCAAGTTCCTGCGGCGGGTCAGTCGGGTGAAGATCGAAAGATTGTTGTATCGGATGCTCTGATTGCCTGATGGGTGGCACATTGTCAACTCGTATCAAAAGGGCTAAGTGTTATTATTAAATAATATAAATACCTGTTATTTTTGACAGTAGATGATTGTCGCGCATGTATGTAGTTTCAGTCCTATGGCTGTCTCTCCAGTACTTTTCGATTCCGAGAGAGCCTAATGATAGAGGCTCAGTGCCCTTGGAGAGTTGCGATGCGTGCCGGTATTTTTTATCTACTTGTAACATTGATATTATTCCAAGGCTGCTCTTTCTCTCGGGAGGGGTCGTTGTCGGATTCCTCCACGGATGAGCTGCCAACGACAGCTTCCGAAAATAATCCCGACGCAGCCAGGGCAGCCGGCACTTATGCAGACCCGAAGCACTGGAGCGAGGCCACCTTTATAGGGGCGATACATAAGGGCAATGATGGTTTTTATGAGGCAAGATTCAACGGTGGCGCATGCCCGACCTGTTACTACCCGCCCGCTGGAGCCGATAATGCCTGGTGGTTCTTTCGCGGTGTGAATTCGGGTTTGTATTCGAATCCGAAGTCCTGGAGTGAAACTACCTATGTAGGAGCGATACATCGGGGAAATACCGGTTTCTATGAGGCCAGGTTCAACGGTAGTGCATGCTCGACCTGTTACTATCCACCTGCTGGCGCCGATAATGCCTGGTGGCTTTTTCGTGGGGCACATGCCGGGACTTTTAATGATCCGAAATCCTGGAGCGAGTTCTCTTATGTCGGCGCAATACATGGGCTCGGTCATACAAAGCGCTTTGTTTCAAAATTCAATGGTGCTGCATAAGCCACACATTATTACCCAACCAACACGCGGGAGAATGCCTGGTGGCATACCGCCGCCAGCGGATGTTGGACAGGGAGGAGTCCGGTAACCTCGCTGAGCGACCTGGCAATGGCCGATACCAGCCAACAGGCCAAGCTGCCTGAGGGGCGTTTTCCGGACATTCAATCATTGCTCTCGAAATCGCCGACCGGGCAGCTCTCGTCGTTACTCAAGGGCGTTCGCCCTTCCATGTTGGAACTCAGGAACATCTATGAAGATTATCAGGTAAGCAGCGCGAATTTGATAAAGGATAATGGCGATTTTGGGGCTCTGATTGTTGCCATTCGCGCCGACGGTAGTTTTGTTGCATTTCTCGATACTCCGGAAAACCGTGGAACTATCATTGGTAGCGCCAACGGAGCACAAACCTGGATCAAGGAAGAAAAATATGATTATCTTACCCCGGACACCGTTGAGTCCGATGCGCAGTTCGAGGATTTGTCCTTTGTCGCGGATAACTCGGTAAACAGCCTGCTGGTTGATCATGATTGTAATGGCCGGATCATTGTCGATGTATTGGCCGGGTTCTCGAAGTCTGTCGCTGATCGGGTGGGAGACGCTACCGCTTTTGCACTTGCGCAAATCGAAAGTGCAAACTTGGGACTGCGAAATTCAAGAGCCGATACGGTGCGTCTCAGGTTAGTGGGCACCCAGATTGTCAACGAGGATTATCCGGTCACTGAGACAACTCTTAGCTTGGTCACGAGTATTTTCAAGAATGGTATTCTTGAGTCCGGGGCTGATATGGTTGCCGGGTATTTTAATATGCCTACAGGTGATGCGGCGGGGGGCATTGCTTATGCGCCTGGCCGTTATAGTATTCAGAGAACTGCCCAGCCTGCCGCATTTCGGCATGAAATCGGGCATAATGTCGGCGGCGGGCACTGCAATACGGGTGGCACTGATAATTATAAGTTTGGATTCAGTAATGGCACATCGGCAACTTTTCTATGTGGAAATAATGTTAATTATTATTCGACGCCTTTTGTTCTGGATGGTAGCGGTCGTCCACTAGGCAATGCAAAAACCGCGGATATGACTAGGTTGTGGGGTGAAAGAGCTGCGGCGATGTCTGCCTATGCTAAGTCCATCACCGCTCCTGTTGGCGTATACCCCTGATCCTGGAGCACTGTTGGAAAGCCCAGTCACCGATATCGGTGACTGGGCGTGTTCCTGTTTACTCAGTTCAGACCCAACTTGCCGCGCAGGGTCGACAGGTCTTCGGCCAGGGTGTTGACCGGGCCGACCAACGCCTTGCGGTCGGCGTCCTTGACCTTGTCATAGGTCTGGAAACCACCGTCCTCGGTTTTGTACTTGGCCAGGATCTTGTTCACTGCGGCAAAGTTCTTGTCGACTTTGGCGGCGAAGGCCTTGTCCTGCTGCTCGATCTGCGGGCGGAACAGTTCGACGATTTTCTTCGCACCGTCGATGTTGCCTTGAAAGTCATAGAGGTCGGTGTGACTGTAGCGGTCTTCTTCACCGGAAATCTTGGTCGCGGCCACTTCTTCGAGCAAGGTGGCGGCGCCGCCCACGACTTTCTCGGGCGGGAAGGTCAGGTCGGCAACACGGGCCTGTAGCTCTTTGACGTTGGCGTTCAAGCCATCGGCCAGTTCGCCCAGGCTATCGGTGGTCTTCTCGGAGAACAGGCTGTATTCGATGCGGTGAAAACCGGTGAAGTCCTTGGCCTTGACGCCTTGCTCATGATCATCGACACGGGAGTCGATAGCCGCGTCGAGATCACTGAACAGCTCAGCGATCGGCTCGATCGACTCGTAGTGAACACGGGTCGGCGCGTAGAGTTTCTGCGCGGTGGCCAGGTCGCCTTTCTTCACGGCATCGGTGAACTGCTGGGTTTTGTTGGCCAGCTCGTCGAGCTGTTCTGTGACGTAGATCTTGTAGTCCGAGAGCGGCCCCACCAGGTCCAAGGGCGCAGTGGCCGCGAAAGCCGAGAGCGGAGCGTGAACCAGGCCGAGAGCCAACAACCAAGCAAGAGGCGACTTTTTCATGGGACGTTTCCGGGTGAGTTAAGGATTAAGCTGTTTTTTTGCTGATGTTGCCGAAAGTAGCGAGCGACCGATGAAGTCCTGATCGTTCGCGACCCCCGGCAAGGTGAAGAAATAACCGCCACCGATCGGCTTGAGATATTCCTCCAGGGGCTCGCCGTTGAGCCGTGTCTGGACCGCGATAAAACCTTGCTCCAGGTTGGCCTGATAGCAGATGAACAGCAGGCCCATCTCCAGTTGACCGTTCTTGCTCACGCCGTTGGAGTAGTTGAACGGGCGGCGCAGGATCAGATTGTGCTGGGTCTCGGCGGTACGCGGGTTGGCCAGGCGGATGTGGGCATCGAGCTTGGTCAGCTTGCCTTCAGGGTCCTTGGTGTAGTCCGGTACCTGGGTTTCCTTCTGGCCGTCCATCGGTGCGCCCGAGCTCTTGATGCGGCCAATGATGCTCTCTTGCTCTTGCAGGGGAGTGCGGTCCCAGCGCTCCACGAGGTTGCGGATGATGCGTACTGCCTGGTAGCTGCCATGGCTGGCCCAGGCGGGCTCGTCGCTGCCGGGCTGGATCCAGACGACACGGTCCATGACGGTGTTGTCGTTGGAGTCCGGGTTGGCCGAGCCGTCACGGAAACCGAGAAAATTGCGCGCGCTCTGAGCCGGCTCGCCGGGCTGGGTCGGGGCCTGGGGCGGTACCGTACCTTCCTGCTTCCAGCGCACCAGCAACAGGTCCGGGGTGTTCTTGACGATATCGCGCAGGGCGTGGATGTTGGTGTCCGGCGTGTTCGCGCAGAATTGGATACTCAGATCACCGTGGCACAGGTCAGGTTGCAGGGCATCGTTGGGGAAACCGATCATCCGGCTCAAGCGCTTGGGCTTGGCGGCCTCCAGGCCGAAACGCTCATCGAACAACGAGTCGCCGACAGAGACGGTAATGGTCAGGTTGTCCGGAGTGACGACCGGGCCGAGAATCCCTGAGTCCACGGGTGGCAGCTTCGGGTCGAGCTGCTTTACCGCGCCACCGCTCATCAGGAAGGCGATGCGTTGGTTGAGGGTGCGGAACAGCCGCTCAAGGTCTGCGCGGTCGCTGGCGAGGACGTCGAAGGCGACGATCATCCCGGCTGCCGGACGCGGCGTGACGATGCCGGTCTGGTGCCGACCGTGGAAATCGTGGCGGTCCTGGGTCTTATCGCTACTCGGCGCCTGGGTCACTTGGGCTTGTGTCAACCGGGTCTGTGCGGCAGCGGCCATGGCCGGGCAGCTCAGGGCGCTGCCAGCGATTGCCGCGCCGGCTACGCCCATGCCCAGTAGGACACGACGGCGGTCGGCGGAAAACTCGTTGTTGCGGGGTGGTAAATCGCTCATGTTCGGGTCGTCTGCTCAATTACAGGCCAGAGAGGCCAAGGGCGGGATCGATTCCTTCGAGTGCATCGGCCACGACCTTGGCCTTGTCGGCGATCTGCTGGCGCTGCTCGGCGCCGACGGTGTCATAGGTCACGTAGCCACTGGCAATCTTCAGGCCGTTGAATTCGGCTTCGAGGGCAACGGTGGCCTCGTCGAGCTTGGGTAGCAGATCGGCGGCCGATTTCACCAGTAATGGCCGCAGGAGGTCGATGACCTTGCGCGTGGTTTGCAGGTTGGCGGCGAAACCGTCGAGGTCGACATGGCTGTAGCGTTCTTCCTCACCGCTGATGCCACGGCGGTCGGCGATGCTGCGTATGTTCCGGGCTACCAGACTGATCAGTTGCTCGGGTGGCAGCGACTGGCCCAGCAGCTGTTGCTTGAGGTGGGTCACATCGGCTTGCAGGCGCAGGGCAATCGGCAGCAGGTCGGCGAGGTGGCGTTGTTGAAACAGCCCGTATTCAAGGCGATGAAAGCCACCGAAGCCAGGATCCTGTTCGCGTTGTTCGTAGTAGTCGGCGCGGGCGTTGATAGCGTTGTCCAGCTCGGAAAAACGTTGGGCGGCAGGTGCCAGACGTTGATAGGCGGCGCGGGCCGGCGCATAGAGTGCCTGGGCCTGGATCAGGTCGCCGGCGGCGATAGCTTGCTGTAGCGCGTCGACCGCCTGGATCAGGGCACTGCCTTGGGTGCTCAGATAGACGCGAAATTCCGACAGCGGGCCGATAAAGGCGGTCATCGGCGGGCGCGCCTGGGCAGCTGCTGTCGAGGCGGCGGTCGAGGTCACGTGCAGCGTGCCACGTGGATTGCTCAGCAGTCCGCAGGTAATCATATAGTCGCCTGGAGCGAGGTTGGCCCTGATCACCTGGCTCAGGCCGGGAGCGATGTTCTCGCGCTCTTCGACCACCAGCACGCCGTCGAGGATTTCCCATTCCACCGCGCGATCCGACTTGTTGAGAATCCGGAAGCGGTTCAACCCTGCCGGAACAGTCAGTGCGTTGGGCTCGCAACCGTGGGACAGGATGCTGACGCTGATTTCGTGGTGCTGGCCCTGGCGTTTGCTCGCCGCCAGTTGCGAGGCGTAATAGAACAGTCCGCCGGCTGCGATCATCACGATCACCGAGCCGGCTACTGCCCAGCGCAAGGCTCGGGGCAGCTTGCCAGTTGCAGGGTTGGACATGGGTAACCTTACTGATTGGGAACGGAAGAAGTGTGCTTGGGGGGTGGTGATGCAGCCGGGATGAAAAACATCACCAGCGCGATCACCAGATACAGCAAGTAGGCGCTCACGACACTGACGGTCGGGGCGTCCTGGTAACCCAACATGCCGGCCAGGACCGAACCGGTCGGGCCATCCATCGGTAGCGTGGCACTGATATCGAAAACCACGCCCTGCAGGTGATTCCACAAGCCGGCTTCATGCAGCGCCTGTACCGCATTGGCGAGGATACCGGCGGCGACCACCAGAATGAACAAGCCAGTCCAGCGGAAGAACAGGCCCAGGTTCAGACGCATGCTGCCGGTGTAGATGGCCAAGCCGATGAAAATCGCCAGGCTCAGGCCGAGTAGGGCGCCGATTGGGGCGCTCGGGCCTTCGCTCTGTTGGAACACCGCCAGTAGGAAGAACACGGTTTCCAGGCCTTCCCTGGCCACGGCGAAAAACACCATGGCAATCAATGCCCAGACCTGATGCTTGGAGCCAGCCAGGGCGTGGTCGAGGGAAATATGCAGGGAGTGTTTGATGGAGCGTGCGACTTTGCGCATCCAAAACACCATCGAGCTGAGGATGCCGACGGCGACCAGGCCGACGATACCTTCGAAGAGTTCCTGTTGCTTTTGCGGGAATTCGGCGCTCATCAGCTCCAGGCCGCCTCCGACCAGGAGGGCGAGGGCAGCCGCGAGGAAAACGCCGACCCACACGGCGGGCATCCACTGGCCCCGGCCGGTCTGCTTGAGGTAGCTGGCAATGATGCCAACAATAAGCGCGGCTTCGATGCCTTCGCGCAACATGATCAGAAAGGGAACCAGCATGCGGTTATCATGTCCGTTACAAAATGAATGGTAATTTGTAACATAATGATACTCATTGCTAAACCGCTTTCATTGACAATAGCTGAACCTTGGCTGAACGGTCGGGGAAGGTATGCTGCCTGCGCTGATGGTTACCACGAGCTAGCCGAGTGCAAACTCCACGGCCGCCATGGCGTGTAACTCGGTCGTGTCGAACAGCGGCAGGTCGCTGTGCTCGGGCTTGATCAGCAGGCTGATTTCCGTGCAGCCGAGAATCACTGCCTGGGCGCCGCGGGCGGCTAATCCGTCAATCAGTCGCCGGTAAGCCTGGCGCGAGTGCTCGCTGATGATACCGACGCAGAGTTCCTCATAGATGATCCGGTGCACGGCCTGGCGCTCGTCGGGCTCGGGCACCAGTACCTCCAGGCCCAGGGCGGCCAGCCGCTGCTTGAAAAAGTGCTGCTCCATCGTGAACGCGGTGCCGAGCAGCCCCACGGTGCGTGCTCCGGCGTCGAGGGCAGCTTGTCCGACCGGCTCGGCGATATGCAGGAGGGGTATGTCCACTGCTGCCTGGATTTGCTCTGCGACCCGATGCATGGTGTTGGTGCAGAGTACGACGCATTCGGCGCCACCCGCCTGCAGGCGCTGCGCGGCGTTCTCCAGGATCAACCCAGCTTCGTCCCAGCGTCCCGCGTGCTGGGCTTGTTCGACAGGTCCGAAGTCGACGCTGTACATGAGCAACGACGCCGAGCGCAACGGGCCTAGCCGCGAGCGAACCCGCTGGTTGATGATCCGGTAATACTCGGCGCTGGACTCCCAGCTCATGCCGCCGATAAGGCCGATGGTACGCATGTGGTGCTCCTGTCGATACTGTGGGTGCTGTTCATGAGTTAGTTGTACGCCTGCGGATACGATCTGCCATGATCGTAACTTCGATTCAGGTTCACCCGAGGAGCGGCTCAATGGACGACATACGGCAACTGGGGGAAATGCTTCGGCACTACGCCGAGAGCGAAGCACATAAGCGACAACTGTTCGACAGTCAGTCGGCCCACTGGACCGCGCGGATTGGCGAGTTGTTCGATCATATCGAACACTGGCTGGAGCCGGTCAAGGCGCCGCATCTGCTGGAAGTACGACGCGAAGAGTATGTGGCCTTCGGTGCTGGCGTCGCGGTGGAAACCTCGACCTTCAAGACGCAGAAACTGAGCATTCATATCGTCGGCAAGGCGGTGGAGTTCGTCCCCGAAGTGATGGGGGCCGGTGGCGCGATTTCCCTGGCGGTGGTGGGCTTGACCGCGGCGCGTTATGGCAGCGTTTCACTGGTGGGTGTGCCGGGTACAGGGGACTGGCAGTGGCGCAAGACCAATGGTCTGAAAGACCCGGACATCTTCGCGTTCGATGCCAATTTCCTTGCCGCGCAGTTGCAGAGCCTGATTCCTCGCGAACGCGCTTGAGCGAGCTCGGAAGTGGGCAACGGCGCTTTGCTCCCGTTCCTACACTAAAAAGCTGTTTTTCAGGTTTGCCACGCCAGGGATCGTATGACACTTTGTGCGTCCCTTGAGGTCGCCAAACACTGTTGTGTTTAATTTCGGCCTCTTCAAAAAACGTCTGGAAGGATTTCGTTCATGGCTCAAGTCACCCTCAAAGGCAATCCGGTTCAAGTCACAGGTCAACTGCCATCAGCCGGCTCCAAGGCACCTGCCTTTTCGCTGGTAAACGCCGGTCTGGCCGACGTTACCCTGAGCAGCTTTGCCGGCAAGCGCAAAGTGCTGAACATTTTCCCAAGCGTCGATACACCGACCTGCGCCACCTCCGTGCGCAAATTCAACGCTCAGGCCAGCGACCTGGCCAACACCGTGGTGTTGTGCATCTCGGCTGACTTGCCGTTCGCCCAGGCGCGTTTCTGCGGTGCCGAAGGCCTGGAAAATGTCCAAAGCCTGTCGACCCTGCGTGGTCGTGAGTTTATCGAGAACTATGGCGTGGCCATCGCTGACGGCCCACTGAGCGGCCTGGCCGCCCGTGCGGTCGTGGTGCTGGACGAAAACGACAATGTCCTACACAGCGAGCTGGTCAAGGAAATCGCCGACGAGCCCAATTACCAAGCGGCCCTTGCCGTGCTTAAGTAAAGGTTGCGGTGGTGCCCGACGGCCTGGCTCTGCCCAGGCCGTTTTTCGTGGCCAAGCGTGCTGCGAAAAATCGTTGAACGTGCTTCAGTGGCGCTCTGGTGTGACAAATTGTGTTTGCCGGTAGGTCGTAAGATCGTATCGTGGTTAACTTCGATCTTTTCATCTCTTCATTCAGGAGGATTCAGGTCATGGCACAAGTGACGCGCAGGGGCGTAGTGGTTCAGATCAACGGTGAGTTGCCGCGTCCAGGGACCCGGGCACCGGCGTTTTCCCTGGTGAACCAGGACCTGGACGATATTTCCCTGGAGGATTTTGCCGGTCAGCGCAAAGTGCTGAATATCTTCCCGAGCATCGATACGCCAACCTGTGCCAAGTCGGTCCGGACTTTCAATGCCAGGGCCAATGAGTTGACCAATACCGTGGTGTTGTGCATTTCCGCCGACCTGCCGTTCGCGCAGGCGCGCTTCTGCGGGGCGGAAGGGCTGGGCGAAGTATTCAATTTGTCGACCCTGCGCGGTGGCGAATTCATGATCAATTATGGCGTGGCCATCGCCGATGGCCCGCTTGCCGGCCTGACAGCCCGTGCGGTGCTGGTCCTCAATGAGCAAGACCAGGTGCTGCACAGCGAACTGGTCGCCGATATCGGTCAAGAGCCCGATTATGCCGCGGCGCTCGAGGTGCTGCGTTAAGCGCTTTTACAATTATTGACGGCCTGCCTCTGTCCAGGCCGTTTTTATTTGTGCTTCAGTGCCTTAGTCGAAGGCTGAAGAACGTCAGGCGAAGGTAAATTGCCGGTAAAGGCGCTTTGCTTGAAACCTCCGAGTGCTTATCTTTCAGCCTCCTAAGGAAGAAGCGCTCGCACAATGGTTGATCACTCCATGCAATCCTCTGCTCCTCGCAATTCCCGTCGCTGGCTATTCGGCCTGCTGACCCTGCTGATCATCGCGGCGCTGTGCTGGCATTTCTGGCCCGCCGGGGACCATAAGGCCGAACGCCAACCTGTTGGGCGTACCGGCAAGAGCGGCATGATGCGCCCCGGTTTCGGTGCTTCGGCGGGGCCGGTACCGGTGCGCGTAGCGCCGGTCACCGTTGGCGATTTCCCACTTTACTACAAGGCACTGGGCACGGTGACCGCGCTCAACACGGTCAATGTGCGCTCGCAGGTAGCGGGGCAACTGGTCAAGATTTATTTCCAGGAAGGACAAATGGTCAAGGCCGGCGATGTGCTGGCCGAGATCGACCCGCGCAACTACCAAAGTGCCTTGCTGCAGGCCCAGGGCACCTTGTTGCAGAGCCAGGCGCAACTGAAAAATGCCCAGGTCGACCTGCAACGCTATCGCGGGTTGTATGCCGAGGACAGTATCGCCAAGCAGACCCTGGATACCGCCGAAGCCACGGTGCTGCAGTACCAGGGCATGGTCAAGAACAACCAGGGGGCGGTCGATGCCGCCAAGTTGAACCTGGAGTTCACCAAGGTCCGCGCACCGATTGCCGGGCGCCTGGGCCTGCGCCAACTGGATGTCGGCAACCTGCTGGCGGCGAACGATAGTCAAGCGCTGGCGGTGATCACCCAGACCCAACCGATCAGCGTGGCGTTCACCTTGCCGGAAAATAACCTGGCCGTCGTCTTGCCGCGTTTTCGCAGCGGCGCGCACCTGCCTGCCGAGGCCTGGGATCGCAGTGACGTGAAGCTGCAAGCTACCGGGGTGTTGCAGAGCCTGGACAATCAGATCGATATCACCACTGGCACCCTAAAGTTCAAGGCGCTCTACGAGAACAAGGAACAGACCCTGTTTCCCAACCAGTTCGTCAATGTGCGCCTGCTTGCCGATACCCTGAAGAACGTAGTGCTGGCACCGAGCGCGGCGATCCAGTTCGGCAACGACGGCACCTTTGTCTACGCCATGGACGGTGACAAGAAGGTCAAGATCCGCCCACTGAAAGTCGGCGCCAGCGACGGCAACGTCACGGTGATCACCGAAGGGCTCGGCGCCGGCGACCGCGTCGTGCTCGAAGGTACCGACCGTCTCAAGGACGGCGGCGAGGTGGAAGTGGTCAACGACAGCCAGGACGTGCCGAGCACGCCGACCGAACACCTGCACGGCGCGAAATCGCAGAGCGACGACGCTTCGGCGGATATTAAGGCGAAAAAGGTCGGCGCATGAATCTCTCGCGGCTGTTTATCCTTCGCCCGGTAGCGACCACCCTGAGCATGTTGGCGATTGTCCTGGCCGGAGTGATCGCCTACCGGCTGCTGCCGGTCTCGGCGCTGCCGCAGGTCGACTACCCGACGATTCGCGTTATGACCCTGTACCCAGGCGCCAGCCCGGATGTGATGACCAGTGCGGTGACCGCGCCGCTGGAACGTCAGTTCGGGCAGATGCCGGGGTTGATCCAGATGGCGTCCACCAGTTCCGGTGGTGCGTCCGTGCTGACCCTGCGCTTCAACCTGGACATCAACATGGATGTCGCCGAGCAGCAGGTCCAGGCGGCGATCAATGCCGCGACTAACCTGCTGCCCAAGGACCTGCCGGCACCGCCGGTGTACAACAAGGTCAACCCGGCGGACACCCCGGTGCTGACCCTGGCGATCACCTCCAAGACCATGCTGCTGCCCAAGCTCAATGACTTGGTCGACACTCGCATGGCGCAGAAGATCGCCCAGATCAGTGGTGTCGGCATGGTCAGCATTGCCGGCGGCCAGCGCCAGGCGGTACGGATCAAGGTCAACCCCGAGGCTCTGGCGGCCAACGGCCTGAACCTGTCCGATGTGCGCACCTTGATCGGCGCCTCCAACGTCAACCAGCCCAAGGGCAACTTCGACGGCCCCACCCGGGTGTCGATGCTCGATGCCAACGACCAGTTGCGCTCGCCCAAGGAATACGCCGAGTTGATCCTCGCCTACAAGGATGGCGCACCGTTGCGCCTGAAGGATGTGGCGCAGATCGTCGATGGTGCCGAAAACGAACGCCTGGCGGCCTGGGCCAACGAAAACCAGGCGGTGCTGGTCAATATCCAGCGCCAGCCGGGAGCCAACGTGATCGAAGTGGTCGACCGGATCAAGGCGTTGTTGCCGAGCATCACCGACAACCTGCCGGCCGGTATCGATGTCACTGTACTCACCGACCGCACCCAGACCATTCGCGCCTCGGTCACCGATGTACAGCACGAGCTGCTGATCGCCATTGCTCTGGTGGTGATGGTGACGTTCCTGTTTCTACGCCGGGCCAGTGCCACCATCATTCCCTCGGTGGCCGTGCCGCTGTCGTTGGTCGGAACTTTTGGCGTGATGTACCTGGCGGGCTTTTCGGTCAACAACCTGACCCTGATGGCCCTGACCATTGCCACCGGCTTTGTGGTCGACGATGCGATTGTGATGTTGGAGAACATCTCGCGCTTTATCGAGGAGGGCGATAGCCCGATGCAGGCGGCACTCAAAGGCGCCAGGCAGATCGGTTTCACCCTGGTGTCATTGACGCTGTCGCTGATCGCGGTGCTGATTCCGCTGCTGTTCATGGCCGATGTGGTGGGGCGCTTGTTTCGCGAATTCGCCATCACCTTGGCGGTGGCGATCCTGATTTCCCTGGTGGTGTCCCTGACCCTGACCCCGATGATGTGCGCACGCCTGCTCAAGCGTGAGCCCAAGGAAGCAGAGCAGGGGCGTTTCTACCGTGCGAGCGGGGCCTGGATCGACTGGTTGATCGCGTCCTACGGGCGCAAGTTGCAATGGGTACTCAAGCATCAACCGCTGACCCTGCTGGTTGCCGTCGGCACACTCGCCCTGACGGTACTCCTCTACCTGGCGGTGCCCAAGGGCTTTTTCCCGGTGCAGGACACTGGGGTGATCCAGGGCATTTCCGAGGCGCCGCAGTCGGTGTCGTTCGCGGCCATGAGCCAACGCCAGCAGGCGTTAGCCAAGGTGATCCTCAACGATCCGGCGGTACAAAGCCTGTCGTCCTATATCGGCGTCGACGGCGACAACGCCACCCTCAATAGCGGGCGCCTGCTGATCAACCTCAAGCCCCATCGCGAGCGCGACCTGAGTGCCGCGCAGGTGATCGCCCGCTTGCAGCCCGAGTTGGACAAGCAGGTGGGGATTCGCCTGTACATGCAGCCGGTGCAGGATCTGACCATCGAGGACCGGGTCAGCCGCACCCAGTACCAATTCAGCATGTCCTCGCCGGATGCCGACCTGTTGGCCGAATGGAGCCACAGGCTGGTCGAGGCTCTGGCCCAGCGCCCGGAACTGACCGATGTCGCCAGCGATTTGCAGGACAAAGGCCTGCAAGTGTACCTGACGATCGACCGGGACGCCGCGTCGCGGCTCGGGGTGTCGGTCGCCAATATCACCGATGCGTTGTACGACAGCTTTGGCCAACGGCAGATTTCCACCATCTACACCCAGGCCAGTCAGTATCGCGTGGTGCTCCAGGCGCAGTCGGGAGAGAAGATCGGTCCGGCGGCTCTGGATCAGATCCATGTGAAGACCAGCGACGGCGGCCAGGTACGTCTGTCGAGCCTGGCTCGCGTCGAGGAGCGCCAGGCGCAATTGGCGATTACCCATATTGGCCAGTTCCCGGCGGTGATGATGTCGTTCAACCTGGCACCGGGCATCGCCCTGGGCAAGGGCGTCGAAATCATCGACCAGGTGAAGCAGGACATCGGTATGCCGGTGGGCGTGCAGACCCAGTTTCAGGGCGCCGCCGAAGCTTTCCAGGCGTCGCTTTCGAGCACCTTGCTACTGATCCTGGCAGCAGTAGTGACTATGTATATCGTGCTCGGCGTGCTCTACGAGAGCTACATCCATCCGATCACCATCCTCTCGACCTTGCCATCGGCGGCGGTCGGCGCCTTGCTGGCGCTGATCCTGACGGGCAATGACCTGGGCATGATCGCCATCATCGGGATCATATTGCTGATCGGCATCGTCAAGAAAAACGCGATCATGATGATCGACTTCGCCCTCGACGCCGAGCGCAACCAAGGCATGCTGCCCGAGCAGGCGATTTACCAGGCGGCGCTGTTGCGCTTCCGGCCCATCCTGATGACCACTCTGGCGGCGTTGTTCGGTGCCGTGCCACTGATGCTGGCGACCGGTTCCGGCGCTGAGCTGCGCCAACCCTTGGGCCTGGTGATGGTCGGCGGGCTGTTGGTCAGCCAAGTGCTGACGCTGTTCACCACGCCGGTGATCTACCTGTTCTTCGACCGTCTCGGACAGCGTTGGGGCCGCCATCCGAGTCGCCTGGAACAGGCGGATACATGAACCTTTCCGGCCCCTTTATCCGCCGGCCGGTGGCGACCCTGCTGCTGAGCCTGGCCATTGTCCTGCTCGGCGGCGTCAGCTTCGGCCTGTTGCCCGTGTCGCCGTTGCCGCAGATGGATTTCCCGGTGATCGTGGTCCAGGCCAGTCTGCCCGGAGCGAGTCCGGAAGTCATGGCTTCGACCGTCGCCACGCCGCTGGAGCGCTCGTTCGGCGTGATCCCCGGCGTCAACACCATGAGCAGCCGGTCCAGTCAGGGCTCGACCCGGGTGATCCTGCAGTTCGATCTCGACCGTGATATCAACGGCGCGGCGCGGGAGGTCCAAGCGGCCATCAACGCCTCGCGCAACCTGCTGCCCAGCGGTATGCGCAGCATGCCGACCTACAAGAAGGTCAATCCATCCCAAGCGCCGATCATGGTGCTATCGCTGACCTCCGATGTGTTGCAGAAGGGTCAGCTTTACGACCTGGCCTCGACCATCCTGTCCCAGAGCCTGTCCCAGGTGCCAGGAGTGGGGGAGGTGCAGATTGGCGGCAGCTCGCTGCCGGCGGTGCGCATCGAGCTCGAACCTCAGGCCCTGAACCAGTATGGCGTGGCCCTGGACGAAGTGCGGAACGCCATCGCCAATGCCAACGTGCGCCGACCCAAGGGTTCGCTGGAGGACGCCCAGCGTAACTGGCAGATACAGGCCAACGACCAGTTGGAGAAGGCCAAGGACTACGAGCCACTGATTATCCATTACCAGGATGGCGCGGCATTGCGTCTGGGCGATGTGGCGAAGATCAACGACAGCGTCGAGGACCGTTACAACAGCGGTTTTTTCAACAACGACGCAGCCGTGCTGTTGGTGATCAATCGTCAGGCTGGGGCCAACATCATCCAGACGGTCAACGCGATCAAGACCCAACTGCCGGCTCTGCAGGCGGTGCTGCCGGCCAGCGTCAAGCTGAACCTGGCCATGGACCGTTCGCCGGTGATCAAGGCAACTCTGCATGAAGCCGAGAGGACCTTGCTGATTGCCGTGGTCCTGGTGGTCCTGGTGGTCTATCTGTTTCTCGGCAATTGGCGCGCCTCATTGATTCCGACCCTGGCGGTGCCGGTGTCGTTGGTGGGCACTTTCGCCATCATGTATCTCTACGGGTTCTCCCTGAACAATCTGTCGCTGATGGCGCTGATCCTCGCCACCGGCCTGGTGGTGGACGATGCAATCGTGGTGCTGGAGAACATTTCCCGGCACATCGACGCTGGCCTCGCGCCGATGAAGGCGGCGTACCTGGGGGCTAAGGAAGTCGGCTTTACCTTGCTGTCGATGAACGTATCGCTGGTGGCGGTGTTCCTCTCGATCCTGTTCATGGGCGGGATCATCGAGAGTCTGTTCCGCGAGTTTTCCATTACCCTGGCGGCTTCCATTGTTGTTTCGCTGCTGGTCTCCCTGACCCTGACCCCGATGCTCTGTGCCCGCTGGCTCAAACCCCATGCCCAGGGGCGGCGCACGCGCTTGCAGCGCTGGAGCGAGAACGTCAACGAGCGGATGATCGCCAGTTATGCCGTCAGCCTGGACTGGGTGTTGCGCCATCGGCGCCTGACGTTGCTCAGCCTGTTCGTCACCATTGGGGTCAATATAGCCCTGTACGTGGTGGTACCGAAAACCTTTATGCCACAGCAAGACACCGGGCAGTTGATCGGTTTTGTGCGCGGCGATGACGGCCTGTCATTCGGCATTATGCAGCCGAAGATGGAAATCTTCCGCAAAGCAGTCCTGGCCGATCCAGCGGTGGAGAGCGTGGCCGGCTTCATCGGTGGCAACAGCGGCACCAACAACGCCCTCATGCTGGTGCGACTCAAGCCGATCAAGGCGCGTGGTGTCTCGGCGCAGAAGGTGATCGAGCGCCTGCGCAACGAAATGCCCAAGGTTCCCGGTGCGCGCCTGATGCTGATGGCCGACCAGGACCTGCAGTTCGGCGGTGGTCGTGAACAGACCACCTCACAGTACTCCTACATCTTGCAAAGCGACGACCTGGCGGCCTTGCGCGAGTGGTATCCGAAGGTGGTCGCCGCCTTCAGGTCCTTGCCGGAACTCACCGCCATCGACGCCCGCGAAGGTCGTGGCGCCCAACAGACCACCCTGGTGGTCGACCGCGACACCGCCAAGCGCCTGGGCGTCGACATGAACATGGTCACGGCGGTACTGAACAATGCCTATAGCCAGCGCCAGATCTCTACCATCTATGACAGTCTGAACCAGTATCAGGTGGTGATGGAGGTCAACCCGAAATATGCCCAAGACCCGCAAACTCTGGAGCAGGTCAAGGTGATCGGCAGCGATGGGCAGCGCATACCGCTTTCGGCCATCGCCCATTACGAAAACAGCCTGCAGGACGACCGGGTCGACCATGAGGGCCAGTTTGCCTCGCAAAGCCTGTCGTTCGACATGGCGCCTGGGGTGACGGTGGAGCAGGGCACCGCAGCGATTGAGCGGGCGGTCGCCAAGGTCGGCCTGCCGGAGTCTGTGATTGCCAAAATGGCCGGGACCAGCAACGCCTTCGCTGCAACCCAGAAAAGCCAGCCGTTCATGATTCTCGGAGCGCTGGTGGCGGTCTACCTGGTGTTGGGGATTCTCTACGAGAGCTACATCCATCCGTTGACCATTCTCTCCACCTTGCCGTCGGCGGGTGTCGGCGCCTTGCTCAGTATCTATCTGCTGGGGGGCGAGTTCAGCTTGATTTCCCTGCTCGGGCTGTTCCTGCTGATCGGTGTCGTAAAGAAAAACGCGATTCTGATGATCGATCTGGCCCTGCAACTGGAGCGGCATTCGGGACTTGCGCCCCTGGCCTCGATCCGCGAAGCCTGCCTGCTGCGCCTGCGCCCGATCCTGATGACCACGTTGGCGGCGATCCTCGGCGCCTTGCCGTTGCTGCTCAGCAGCGCCGAAGGTGCGGAAATGCGCCAGCCATTGGGCTTGACCATTATTGGCGGGCTGATCTTCAGCCAGATCCTGACGCTCTATACCACTCCGGTGGTTTACCTTTATCTCGACCGGCTGCGCCACCGCTTTAACGCCTGGCGCGGTGTACGTACCGATGGTGCTCTGGAAACTCCGCTATGACTGACCGTTCACACTGCAACGCGCCCGTACCGGCAGCCCTACGCCTTGAGACGGCCCGTGGCTCGCGCCTGCTGACTCTGGCCTTGGCCGGGCTGTTGCTCAGCGCTTGTGCTGTTGGCCCGGACTACCGGCGCCCGGATGCCCAGACCCCGGAGCAATACAAGGAGGCGTCCGGTTGGCGCCAGGCTCAACCCAGCGATTCGCTGGCTCGTGGCGCCTGGTGGGAGCTGTATGGCGACCGCACGCTCAACGACCTGGTGGCGAAACTCAACAGCAGCAACCAGACGGTGGCCCAGTCCGAAGCGCAGTTTCGCCAGGCCCAGGCCCTGGTGCGCAGCTCGCGCGGCGCATTCTTTCCGAGTGTCGACCTGAGTGCCGGCAAGACTCGCTCCAGCCAAGGCAGCGGTAGTAGCACCTCAAGCCTGAGCAGTTCGTCGAGCGGGATACGTGATACCTACAACACTCAGCTTGGGGTCAGTTGGGAGGCCGATATTTGGGGCAAGTTGCGCCGTGGCCTGGAAGCCGATCAGGCCAGCGCCCAGGCGAGCTTTGCCGATCTGGCGGCCATGCGCTTAAGCCAGCAATCGGAGCTGGTGCAGAATTACCTGCAGTTGCGAGTGATCGATGAGCAGAAGCGTCTGCTCGAAGCCACGGTCATGGCTTACGAGCGCTCCTTGAAAACCACCGAGAACCAATACCGTTTCGGGGTTTCCGGTAGGGCGGCCATTGCCCAGGCGCAAACGCAACTGAAAAGTACCCAGGGTGATCTGATTGACCTGATCTGGCAGCGTGCCCAATTCGAAAACGCAATTGCCGTACTCACCGGTCAACCACCGGCGCAATTCACCCTGGTGGCCACCCAGGATATTCCGGCGTTGCCGCAGATTCCGCTGAGTCTGCCATCGCAGTTGCTGGAGAGGCGTCCCGATATCGCCTCGGCGGAGCGTGCGGTGATTTCCGCCAATGCCAAGATCGGTGTGGCGAAGTCGGCGTACTACCCGGACCTGAGCCTGAGCCTGTCCGGCGGTTACAGCAGCAGTACCTATGCCAATTGGATCAGCCTGCCGAACCGATTCTGGTCGGTGGGGCCTAAACTGGCGATGACTCTGTTCGACGGCGGGCAGCGCTCGGCGGAAGTCGACCGTACCGAGGCGGTGTATGACCAGACCGTCGCGAAATACCGCCAGACCGTGCTCGATGGCTTCCGCGAGGTGGAAAACTACCTGGTGCAGCTCAAGGTCATGGAGGACGAAGCAGCAGTCCGCCAGCAGGCACTGGATGCAGCCCGTGAGTCACTGCGGCTGACCGATAACCAGTACAAGGCCGGACTGATTGCCTACCTGGATGTGGTCACGGTGCAGACCACCGCCCTGAGCAATGAGCGCAGCGTACTGAGCCTGCTGCAAAGCCGCTTGATCGCCAGCGTGCAGTTGATTGCGGCGCTCGGTGGCGGCTGGGACGGCAATACGGATCCGAGTGCTGCCCGGTAGCTCAGGCGGACATGGTCCACGGCTGTAAGTCGTAGCCTTTTTTACTCAATTCGGCACGGGCCTGTTCCAACAGTAATTTCAGTTGCTTCGGATCCGAGTAGTCGCTGCAGGATATCTGCTGGCGGCCAATGCTGTTATTAGTGCGATCGATCACCGTCAGGCTCAGGTCGCCTTTGTCTTGTGCCGTCCAGGCTACGCATTGGAAGGGTTTGAATGCGTTGCCGGCCATCAGGAGTGCTTCGTTGAAACGGAGCGGGGCGTTCATGGGGTCTTCTCTCAAAGTGGCCCGATAATCATGCTGCAAGCCGTCGGTTGGGCGTACCGTCGCGGCTGGTTATATATACTGATGTCCGCTAAGTGCTATCAGGTCACATGGTAAATAAAGTTTTTTCATTTTTGTTTATATAGTTCGTTAACGCACTATTGTGCGACTGGGCATAGAAAATTGTGGCCTCGGTCATGTGTACCGTCAGCCGTGGCTGAACAAGCTAATAATCAAACGATGCAAGTAGGCGTCAAGTTATTGCAGGTGTGCCGGTCTGGTTTTACAAGCTGCTGTTTTTAATAGTATTTTTCAGCTCAAGTGGTGGCGAGTAACCTTGCAGCAAACCGCCCCTCCCAAAAGTCTCCTGGTCGTCGACTCTGCTGACCACGGTTATCGGTTGCGTCCCTGCGCCCTGGTTTACCCATCGTCGGCTGATTACCTCGCTTGCCCTCAGGTCTCCAGCAGTTGCCCGACCGCCGCCATGAGCTGTTGGCGTCGTTGTTGCCAATCACCGTCGACTACCTGGACTGCCTGCCGATGTGCTGTCAGCCACGCCAGGCTGGCGGCAAAAAAGGCACGACGCTCGTTCAGGTCCGGTTGGCAGCGTTGGCCGTCGTCGCTCCAGCCCACCCCGTCGGGGCTGAGCAACAGATGCAGGTCATACTGTCGGGCCAGCAGTGCCGGTTCGAGCCACGCCGGGCACGCGCCGAACAAGGTCTGGCTCCAGAGGATATTGCTCAGCAGATGCGTGTCGAGAATCAGTAGTGACGGCTGGCGGGCGCGGGCTTCGTCCTCCCAAGCCAGTTGACCGCGAGCGATCTCGGCGATATCGGCCAGGCAGGTGTCGCGCCCGTGTTGGTCGATGAAGTGACGTACATACTCACCCACCAACAGGCCGCCGAAGCGTGCCTGCAACTCGCCCGACAGCCAGCTTTTGCCGCTGGACTCGGGGCCGGTCAGCACCACTACCTGCATGTTTGCGGCGCCAAGTCGGTTCGCCATGCCTGCCAGCCCTGTACAGCCAGCAGGGTGAACAAGGCATAGAGGGCCGCGGTCAGGTACAGGTCCTTATAGATAAACAGGCCGACAAAAATCACATCGACAGCGATCCACAGCGGCCAGCACTGGATACGCTTCTGCGCCATCCAAACTTGCGCCACCAGGCTGAAGGCGGTCAGGGCGGCATCCAGCCAGGGTTGGGCGGCGTCGGTCCAATGAGCCATGGCGGCGCCCAGCAGCAGGCTGCCCAAGGCACCGGCGGCGAGTCCCGTGAGCAAGGGTCGCAAGCCAAGGGCCGTGACCTTTCGGCCATGGCGGACGGCGCCGCCGTAAGTCCATTGCCACCAGCCATAGAGCTGCAGTACGGCGTAAACCACTTGCAGCAGCATGTCCGAATAGAGCTTGACGTCGAAGAAGATCCAGCTATAGAGCAGCACCATGACCAGGCCGATCGGCCAGCACCAGGGGTTTTGCTTGACTGTCAGCCAGACAGCAATCACGCCGAGCGCGGCGCCAACCAGTTCAAGCCCGGACATGGAGTTTCCTTTGAATCGAAAAAGAAGGGGCGGATTGTAACCAGACTGTCTCCGGGAGAGGAGTGGGTTGATTGCTCCTTGTGACCTGCTTATGACTATATCGAGGCAGCGATAAACAAGTATGTCTGATAGGATTTCGGCCCGAAATCGCCAAACCTGATTGATGTTTGATTTTGCAGGCATTTTTCACGGTTTGGCGACAGGTGGTGAGGCCGCTTCGATGCGAGATGACACCAGGGGCGAGCCGCGGCTTTTGAATTTTATAAGGGCCCGCAGGGGCGGGCCGTGAGGGGGAATGATGGATCTTTGGAGCGCCGCACAGGCGTTGATACTGGGTATTGTCGAGGGTTTGACCGAGTTTCTGCCGATTTCCAGCACTGGACATCAGATCATCGTAGCGGATCTACTCAATTTTGGTGGTGAAAGGGCGATTGCTTTCAATATCATCATTCAGCTCGCGGCAATCCTGGCGGTGGTCTGGGAGTTTCGCGAGAAGATTTTCACTGTGATACGGGATCTGCCGACCCAGCGCACGGCACAGCGTTTCACCGTCAACTTGCTGGTGGCGTTCATGCCGGCGGTGATTCTCGGGGTGTTGTTCAAGGAGGCCATCGCCACTTACCTGTTCAACCCGATTACCGTTGCCACGGCGCTGGTGGTCGGTGGCCTGGTCATTCTCTGGGCCGAGCGTCGGGAGCATGTGGTGCGTGCCGAGAGCGTCGATGAGATCAATTGGAAAGATGCCTTGAAAGTCGGCTTCGCCCAGTGCCTGGCGATGATTCCCGGTACTTCGCGCTCGGGGGCGACTATCATCGGTGGCTTATTGTTCGGCCTGTCGCGCAAGACTGCTACCGAGTTCTCGTTCTTCCTGGCGATGCCGACCATGGTCGCCGCCGCGGTGTACTCCGGCTACGGCTTTCGCCATCAGTTCCAAATGGCCGATCTGCCGGTGTTTGCCGTGGGCTTCGTGACATCCTTTGTGTTCGCGATGATCGCCGTCCGTGGCCTGCTGAAATTTATCGCCAGTCACAGCTATGCGGCGTTCGCTTGGTATCGGATCGTGTTTGGCCTGGTGATTCTGGCGACTTGGCAGTTCGGCTGGATCGACTGGTCGAGCGAAGGATGACGGGGGCCGGGTAACCCGTGACGCAACTGGCCAACGCCCGTTGGCCAGTTGCAGTCCCCCAGGCTCAAACTCAAGTTTGGGTATTGCTTTGCGAGCTATCGCGCTACCGCACCAGGTGTTTTGGATCGCCCCGTTGTTTCTCGGCACTGGTTTGGCTCGTCTGTCCTTTCTATAGCAGCAGGCCCACCTGCATGCGCTTGGGCAGCCTGCCGACCACCAGTTGATGAGAGCGCTTGAGCAGCATCTGCAGTTCGCCGGCGCTCAGCGGGTAGGGCGCCGTCATGGTGATCCAGTAGGCCCGGGCCAGATAGGGGGCGGGGCGGATTCCCGGACGATCGATATGACCGAGGAACAGCTCTTTGTCGACCTTGAACGACAAAGTGTCGCCGCTCAGGTTGAGCAGGGCGAACATCTTGGTCTCGGCAATGGAAAATACCTGCACGCCGTTCCACTTGTCGTCCTCCCTGGCACCTGGCAGATCAAGGCAGAAACGCGCAATTGCTGCCGGGTTCATCGTGGATCCTTTCACAGTGTCCTGTCTCCACATCCGTTGAATACTTCGGCCAGGTGATCGATCCAGGCTCGCACGGCCGGTAATACTCCGCGTCGATGGGGATAGACCGTCTGCAGCCAGCCGCTGGGCAACGACCATTCGGGCAGGATCCGCACAAAGGTACCGTTGGCCAGCTCCTGTTCGCAGTACAACATGGGCAGCACGGTAAAGCCCAGCCCAGCGAGCGCGCAGGCCTTGCGCACGACAAAATCGTCCACCCCCAGCCGGGCCTCGAGGGTCAATTCGCGTTTCTGGTCACGCTCGTCCCGCAGGCTCAGGTGGACCAGTCGATCCGCCTCCAGGGCGCCGAGGATCGGTGCGTCCTTGAGATCGTCGATGCTGTTGATCGGGTGTTCTTGCAAGAAAGCCGGCGTAGCTAGCATGAAGGTCTGCGCCTGGCGTAGCCGCCGGGTGACGAGCAACGGATCTTCGTCGCCGTGCTCGCGAACCCGCAGAGCGACATCGATGCCCTCGGCGACCAGGTCGACACGACGGTTGACCATCAGCACTTCAAGCTGGACCAGCGGATGCGCGGCCAGGAAGCTGGAAATCACCCAGGGCATGAATTCCTGGGCCAGTCCCACCGGACACGACACCCGCAATCGCCCACGCGGTTCGCTGGACATGCTGGCCACGGCCTCATCGGCCATTTCTGCCTCCAGCAACATTGCCTGGCAATGGCGCAGGTAACGTTCACCGACAGCGGTCAGTTTCAATTGCCGCGTGGTGCGCTGCAACAACCTCGCGCCGAGGCGCTCCTCCAGTTCGGCGATACGCCGCGACAGGCGCGACTTGGGAACCCCCAGCAAACGCCCGGCGGCGGCGAAGCCACCGGCTTCCACCACCTTGGCGAAGTAGTAGAGATCGTTGAGATCCTGCATTGTGATCGCTCGATTGTTCTATCAGTGGGACAAGCTATCGTATTTTAAGCGACTAATCAGCTATTGGTTTCATAGGTAGGATTGTCCCAACTTGATCGCTGAGAGGCGATTCTCACTTGGAGAGACCACATGAAACTCTTGCACATCGATTCCAGCATCCTAGGCGACAACTCGGCCTCTCGCGAACTGAGCCGTCGCGTGGTTGAAGCCTGGCAAGCCGCCGAACCTTCGAGCGTGGTGACTTATCGCGACCTGGCAAGCGATGCCATCAGCCACTTTTCCAGCCTGACCTTGGTTGCCGGTGGCACCGCCGCCGAACTGCGTGACGCGGCCCAACGCCATGAAGCCGAGCTCAGTGCCTCGACCATGGAAGAGTTCCTCGCCGCCGATGCCATCGTGATCGCCGCGCCGATGTATAACTTTTCCGTGCCGAGCCAGCTCAAGGCTTGGATCGACCGTATCGCCGTCGCCGGCAAGACCTTCCACTACACCGAAAACGGTCCCGAAGGCCTGGCTGGCGGCAAAAAGCTGGTGATCGTCTCCACTTCCGGTGGCCTGCACGAAGGCCAACCGACCGGTGTAGCCCACGAAGACTACCTGAAAGTGCTGTTTGGTTTCCTGGGCATCACCGATATCCAGTTTATTCGTGCCCACGGCCTGTCTTACGGTGAAGAGGTTCGCGCCAAGGCGATGAGCGACGCCCAGGCACGGATCAACAACAGATTGTTCGCCGCTGCGTAAAGCTTTTGTAAACGAGCAAGAAACTTCCGGTAACAAACACTAAACTCTGTGCTCTGATCATGCGAGTGATCGAATACGGAGTTTTTTGCGTCGGGTGGCTTTGGTTGACGTGACTTGTGCCGACTGAGGATTGCTCTTCGGCACAGATGCTCCGAACACCTCGAAAAGTCAGTCGAAGTCTTAAGCGCAGCTCCAATTTTCAGGGAATGAAAGAGAACTTAGCATGCTAAATACACAGCAAAGGTGGGCATCTCCATGATGCGTCTTTGTGCAGTGTTACTGATCTGTTTATCCAGCAGCCTGATGACGGTGCGGGCGGCGCCGGCAGCTCATTGGAGCGTGGGCTTCCATCGCCTGACGTTTCTTGACCCGCTTGACCTGCAACCGATGAAAGCGCTTGCCTTCTATCCGTCCTTCGGTCGCGAGCAGCCGAGCAGAATCGGCGGTTACACCATCCAGGCCAGCGAAGACTCGCCCATTGCTATCGGCCGCTACCCACTGCTGATGTTATCCCATGGCAATACCGGTACGCCGCTCGCCCTGCATGACCTGGCGACCTCGTTGGCGCGCAAAGGCTTTATCGTCGTGGCTGTGCTGCATCCGGGCGATAACTATAAGGACAACAGTCGCCTGGGGACCTTGAGCAACCTCTACGGTCGACCGATGCAAATTTCCGCGGCCATCACCGCTACCCTTGGCGACCCGATGCTGTCGCCGTTTGTCGAGGCAGAGCAAGTTGGAGTGATTGGTTACTCCGCTGGTGGCGAGACCGCGCTGATTCTTTCTGGCGCACAACCGAATCTGGATCGCCTGCGCCACTACTGTCAGGAGCGTCCGGAAGACAAAGATGCCTGCAGGACAAAGGGCGAGTTGATCGTCGATCGCGATGACTTGCGACCGGTCGCCGATCCGCGCGTTCATGCACTGATGCTGATGGCGCCGCTGAGCCTGATGTTCGGTCGTCACTCCTTGGCCGACGTGCATGTGCCGGTACTGATGTACGGCGGTGATGGCGACAAGCTGGTATTTCCCGACAAGAACGTCGCGGCCCTGGCACGCAAGCTGCCGGTGGCACCGCAGTTCAGGATGATCGCCGGGGCCGGGCATTTTGTGTTCATGGCGCCCTGCAATGAAGAGCAGCTCAAGGCCACGCCCGCGTTATGCACCGATCCTGAAGGAGTCAATCGTGTGGATATTCACCGCGATCTGATCTTCGAAGCCGCACGTTTCTTCAGCGAGGTCCTCAGCGTGCCGAATCGCGGCGGTCTACAGACCGCCGATCAATGACTCAGCGTGCTGTCGGGCGATACGCCAGCAGCACGGCGACGGACAGACCGGTGATCGACAGCAATGCCGCCGTGAAGAAAATCCATGTATAGCCCAGGTTCAGCGCCACTGCGCCCATCAAGGGGCCGGCGATGGCCAGCGCCAGGTCAAAAAACAGCGCATAGGCACTCAGCCCCGCGCCACGACTGGAGTTTGGCACCTGCCGAATGGCTTCCACACCGATGGCCGGGTACACCAGCGACAGGCCGAATCCGGCCAGCCCGGCTCCAGTCAGCGCCATCTCGGGGGAGGGCGACAGCCAGAGCAAGGCCAGGCCCAGGGTTTCGATGCTCATGCAGGCGATCGCGACCTTGAAACCGCCGTGGCGATTGATGCTGCTGATAAAGAATAAACGCGCGATGATAAAGCAACTGCCGAAAACCGTCAGGCAATAGGCTGCGCCTGTCCAGCCGCGGCTGAGGTAGAACAGGGTGATAAAAGTGGTCAGCGTGCCATAGCCGATAGACGCTAACGTCAGGCTTGCACCATAGGGCGCAATGCGTCTGAACACCGCTCTGAAGGGCATGCGCTCGCCACGAACCACCGGTACCGACGGCCTGTTGCGGATTAACAGCAATGCTCCTGCAGCCAGTGTCGACAAGGCAATGCCGAGGCTGGGGAAGCCATACTCGGCGACCATCAGCACCCCCAGCGGCGCGCCGATGGCAATGGCGCCATAGGAGGCGATGCCGTTCCAGGAAATTACCCGAGCGGTCTGGTCGGCACCGACTTGGCTGATCCCCCAACTGCTGGTGCCCACGCCGATCAGTCCCTGGGCGACTCCCAGCAGCAACCGCCCGGCGATCAGAATGCCCAGGCTCAACAGGGGCAAGTGTTGCACCAGCGTCGACAGCAGGGTCAGCCCACCGCTGAGGAAAATGCCCGACAGGCCATAGATGATCGAACGCTTGGTGCCGACGCTGTCGGCCATGCGCCCGGCCAGGGGCCGGCTAAGGAGAGTAGCCAGATACTGTGAGCCGATGGTCAGCCCGGCGATCACGGCACTGAAACCCAGTTGCTCATGCACGTAGCCGGGCAAGACCGCAATCGGCAGGCCGATGCACAGAAATGCGACAAAGGTGTAGAAGACGATGGAAACGATTTGCAGGGTGACGGTCAGGTTGCCAGGCAGTCGGGGAGGTTGCTGGGCGGACATGAGGGCTCGTTCGCGGGCGGGCGGTTGGAGAGCTTCATCATGGCGGGCCGGAGGGATAAAAGAAAGCAGGCTAATTAATTTTTCTGAAGCGCCGAACCTGAAAACTCCGCACAGCCTGTGTCAATAGCGGTTGCCGATAACGGCGGCCGACCGGACGATACAAGGCTTGAAAGCCTCGATCGCCGGTCCTGACAAAGCTGTGTTTAGAAAACCACGCCCTGGCTGCGCAGGTAGTCGTCATAGGTGCCGCTGAAGTCAGTCACACCGCTCGGGCTCAGCTCGATGATACGGGTGGCCAGCGACGAGACGAACTCGCGGTCGTGGCTGACGAAGATCAGCGTGCCGGGGTAGTTTTCCAACGCAAGGTTGAGCGCCTCGATGGATTCCATGTCCAGGTGGTTGGTCGGTTCGTCCATTACCAGTACGTTGGGTTTTTGCAGGATCAGCTTGCCGAACAGCATGCGACCCTGCTCACCGCCGGAAATCACCTTGACCGACTTGAGGATTTCGTCGTTGGAGAACAGCATGCGGCCCAGGGTGCCGCGTACCAATTGTTCACCACCTTGGGTCCATTGGCCCATCCAGTCGAACAGGTTGACGTCGTCTTCGAAGTCATGGGCGTGATCCTGGGCGTAATAGCCCAGCTCGGCGGCGTCGGTCCACTTCACGGTGCCGGCATCCGGGCTCAGTTCGTTGACCAGGGTACGCAGTAGGGTGGTCTTGCCGATACCGTTCGGGCCGATGATGGCCACGCGCTCGCCGGCTTCGACGGTAAAGCTGAAGTCCTTGAACAGTGGGACGCCATCAAAGCCCTTGGCCATATGCTCGACGATGACCGCCTGGCGATGCAGTTTCTTGGTCTGTTCGAAGCGGATGAACGGGCTGACACGGCTCGATGGCTTGACCTCGGCCAGTTGGATCTTGTCGATCTGCTTGGCGCGGGAGGTGGCCTGTTTGGCTTTCGAGGCGTTGGCCGAAAAACGGCTGACGAACGATTGCAACTCGGAAATCTGCGCCTTCTTCTTGGCGTTGTCCGATAGCAATTGCTCGCGCGACTGGGTCGCCACGGTCATGTACTCGTCGTAGTTGCCAGGAAACAGACGCAGCTCGCCGTAATCCAGGTCAGCCATGTGGGTGCACACGCTATTCAGGAAGTGACGGTCGTGAGAGATGATGATCATCAGGCTGGAGCGCTGGGTCAGGATGTTTTCCAGCCAGCGGATGGTGTTGATGTCCAGGTGGTTGGTCGGCTCGTCGAGCAGCAGCACTTCGGGGTCGGAAAACAGCGCTTGGGCCAGTAGTACGCGCAATTTCCAGCCAGGGGACACTTCGCTCATTGGGCCGAAGTGCTGCTCGATGCCGATGCCCAGGCCCAGTAGCAGCTCGCCGGCACGGGATTCGGCGGTGTAACCGTCCATCTCGGCGAACTCGGTTTCCAGCTCAGCCACTGCCATGCCGTCTTCTTCGGTCATTTCCGGCAGCGAGTAAATGCGGTCGCGCTCGGCCTTGACCTTCCACAGTTCCTCGTGACCCATGATCACGGTGTCGATCACGCTGAACTCTTCGTAGGCGAACTGATCCTGGCGCAGTTTACCCAGACGCACATTCGGCTCCAGCATGACCTGGCCGCCGGACGGCTCGAGGTCGCCGCCGAGGATTTTCATGAAGGTGGATTTGCCGCACCCGTTGGCGCCGATCAGGCCGTAGCGGTTACCACTGCCGAATTTGACCGAGACGTTCTCGAAGAGCGGCTTGGCGCCGAACTGCATGGTGATGTTAGCTGTGGAGATCAATTACTTTACCTATCAATAGCTTAGGGTGCGCTTATTTGAGCCGGGACCCATTTGGGACCCATCTGGAGCTGTTTCATTTCGCTCCAATCCGAGCTTGAGTTGATCCAACGCGCATAAGTCGAGAGCAGCATCTGCACACTATGGCCGAGCTGCTGGGAGATGAAGGCGGGGTTCATGCCAGACATACTGCATATTGTCGCATAGGTGTGACGACAGTTGTATGGCAGCCGACAACGGATATTCACCGCTTTGCCCGCCACGACGCCGCTGAAGCTGGCGACTTCGGGGGTGGCGAGAGGCCGGTGGTGAGTCGTCCGGCGACGTATGGACGGTCCAGTGGCCCCGGCCAGGTGTATGGTGGGAGAGCAACCCTTGGATATCTCTACTGAAAGGAGGTGGCTATGAGCGTTTCACTGCTCTGGAAGATGCATGTCAACGGCTATGAGGTAATCCACGCCTGCGGCGGTCCTTGGAAGGTGCGCACTCAGGCTGATCGATTGAGTTCATTCAGTACTCGGGAAGAGGCCATGGCCTACGTGGTGTCGCTGCCGATGCACAAGGTCATGCGAGCGAAAAACAGCCAGTAACCGATTGGTTGACTGAGAGTCGAACCCCGGCAGTGCCGGGGTTCCTTGCGTTGGCGATAGCGCCTGTGCCCGGCAAATCACCGGTTACCAGCGCATGCGCAGCCCGATGGTCGCGGAAACGGCTTCCTGTTGCCGGGTATCGATATTGCTGCCGTAGTCGATGCTGCTGTAGAGGTCGACGTCCCGGCTCAATGTCGCCACCACGCCAGCGCCGAAGTCCAGGGTGGTGCCGGTATGCTCGGTCTTGATCGGGTAATCGTCGAAGGTCGCGGTGTCGCGTGCCTTGAAGTCATGCCAGAGGTTGCCGCGCACATAGAGTTCGAGGGGCACCGAGCCTGCGTGGTATGGGCCTTTGGCACGCACGCCAATGCGACCTTTCAGATACTCTTGGGTGTCGAAACCGACTTGTGAGATACCGTCTTCGTCATTGTTCATCGATACCTTCTGGCCGATCAATTGGACTTGCGGTTCGATGGCCCAACGCTCGGACAGCGGCAGCGGATAACCGCTTTCCACGGACAGCGTCACCGCATGCCCCTTGAGGTCGAGTTTGACACCACGGTCGGAGCGGGCGCTGCCGGTATAGCGCGTGCCCATGGCGACGGTATCGATATACCAGTCGGTGGGACCGATCAAGGTCCAGTAAGCGCCCAGGCTATCGCCGTTGAGGCGCAGATTGCCGGCTTCGCGATCCTGGAAGCCGTCGATGAAACCACGCACGTCACCGTCCAGGCGCGCATGGCTGAGGAACAGTCCGGCGTGTTGCCGGTAGCCTTGTGTGCTGGTCGAGCCGAACAGGTCGTGACCGACCTGGAATCCCCAGATCGTACTGTCCAGGCTCGGATTCACATCTCCCGACCAGCTGCGCCGCCCATGGCTGGCGAACGTGCGGGCCCAACCGGCGGGCAGCTCGCCGTTTTCCCGCAATAGGCCTTGCTCGCCCTGACGCTCATGAAAGGTGCCCAGCGCGGTCTGGGCCAACTGCGCGGCGGCTGGCGTGACGACCGCGTCGATCGGTACTTCGGGACGGTAAAAGGGAATGGTTTCTCCCGGTTCGGGTGTCGGCAGATCGGGTCCACCAGGTTCTGGCAGCGGTGTGACCGGCCCTTCCGGTTCAGGCAGCGGTACCACTGGAGCGGTCACGCTGGAGCGCAGGTACCAGTTGTTTTCCGTGCCGGCGGTGACGCCGCCCTTGAACAGATAGTAATCGAAGGCGCCAGCGGATACCGAACCTGCCAGGCTGAAGGCGTTGGCGCTGCTGGTGGCACCCTGGTTAGCCTCGACGACCTGGATACCGTTTTGCAAGGTTTGGGCACCGCCTCCGCCGAAGTTGCTGACCTCTATGGCGGTCGTACCGGAGAGCGTGCCTCGCGATACCACCAGCCGGTCGGAGGGTGAATCATCGTCGGCGAGGATGCTGTGCAACTTCAAGTGACCGTTATTGCCGATATAGTTACCGACCACGGTGAAGCGGTCGTCCACCTGCGCGCCGCCGCTGGTGAGGTTGATCGTACCGGCGTTGGTCAGAGTGACATTCTGCCCGGCGGTGAAGGCCGTGACCACGCCGCTGTGAGCGCTCAGACTGCTGCTGGCATCGATATCCAGGGTGCCCGTGCCGGTGCCGGCGTCTCCCAGGACTAGATTGTCATTGAGGGTCAGTTGAGTGCCTTGGGTAAGACTCACCGATTCCCAGTTGACGTATCGCGCGCCATTGATCGGCGTGCTGGCCTGGAACGTCAATTGGTCATTGCCCTCTCCGCCATCCACTGCTGGAGTGGAGGAGAGGGTCGCGTCCGAGAGGCCGTCGAGCAGTGCCCGGTCGTCATCGAGCTCCATCACGATTGCGCCGTGGATGATGCCGGCGTCGCGCCAGTTGAAGACGTCCGCGCCCGCGCTCATGCGAATTTCACCGTGTATGGTCCCGTCACTGACCAGGATCTGATCGTCGCCACCGCTGACGCTGATGTTGCCGCCGATGGTCCCGCCCTTGACGAGGATGGTGTCCTTGCCGAAGCCAGTCACCAGGTTGCCGACGATAGTGCCGCCGTCCATGTCGAACAAGTTATCGTCCAGCTTCATGTCGACGCGTCCAATCGTCCCGCCTGTCATGTGAGCCTTGTCACCATCCTCGAACTCATCGGCGATGACCCCGCCGCTCATCTCGAAAGTGTCGAGGCCGTCGCCCTGGTGCAGCGATTGGATCTGTCCACCGGTCATGGTGAAGTTGTCGGTTCCGCTGCCTTCATCGACATCACCATGGATCGTGCCGCCGCCGATGACGACGCGGTCGTTGCCGGTGCCGAAGCTCACCGGGCCGGTAATGCTACCGGTGCCGGCGGTGGGCATCGTCAGGCTGTTGTTGCCGGCGTTGTCGACGAGTGTCGGAGCGGTGTCACTGTCGCAGGTGTAGTCATCGTTGCCGGCAGTAGGAGGGGCGAAAGTGCAAGCGGCGTGCGCGCCTTGCAGTGTTATCAGGAGGCAAAAGCAAACAAAGAGGGAACGAAGCAGAAAATAAGGCATCGCATTTATCCTTTTTTCAAGGATAGGGCGTAGCCACCACGGCGCATGTTGAGGGCCCTATGCGCTCAACATGGGTGTTCGTGGAGGGTTATAACGTAAAAAAGATCAGCGCATAACTGTCAAAGTTGACAGGTTATATTGGAGGCGAAATAGGCGTAGTGTGAAGGGTTTGATCCGACTTTGTTTCACTAAAGTGATTTGGCGATGAGCCTTTCGCGCTATAGTCTTCGATTCGCTGAAGCATTCTGTCATATGAAATTTCTCCCGCCCTCGAACCTCCGGCGTAGGGTGTTATCTAATTTATAAATAGCTATCCAACGCCGACTAATGCGTCCCAAGAGAGGCATCATGAACAGACTTGTCTTCGGTCTGACTCCGTTGTTGGTCATCGGCCTGCTGGTCGTTGCGCTCCCTGCCGACGGCGCCGTCCTGGATCCGAGAGCGACCGCTACGCCGCAACTGGCGCAGAACCTGCCCAATAACGACAACCCCTATAACAACCCGATTCGCCGCGCCAATCCCAATAGCCAGCAGGGGACCAAACCGGCCACACCGCCTGTACGCGGTCTCAATACCCTGCCGACGCTACGCCCTTCGACGCTCGAGAACGGAGCGGTGCGCAATGGTTATCCGCGTGAACAGCAGGCGCCGACGGCGGTGCCGATCCAACCCGGAACTCGCGCCGATCCGAACCCACGCCGTTGAGACGGGGTTGACGGTCGGTGTGATGGGTGTTTTTCCTCCATCCATAAGGATATGCCTATGTTGCTGAAAACACTTCTGGCGACTTTGTGCGCAGGCTCATTGATGAGCCTGTCCGTGTGGGCGGCCGATAGCGCTTCCCGAACCTTCCAGTCCGAATTAGGGCCGGTGACCGTCAGCGAAATCGTCGAGGGGCTCAAGCATCCCTGGGCGCTGGCGTTCCTGCCCGACAAGCAGGGCATGCTAGTGACCGAGCGCCCTGGGAACCTGCGGGTGGTGAGTCCCGGCGGCGAGCTGTCGGCTCCGCTGGGCGGTGTTCCCGAAGTATGGGCCAAGGGCCAGGGCGGCTTGCTCGATGTAGTGCTGTCGCCATCGTTCAAGCAGGATCGCCTGGTCTACCTGTCCTACGCGGAGGGCGGCGGCGCGGGCGGTAAGGCCGGCACCGTGGTGGGGCGAGGGCACCTGTCGGTCGACCTGAAGCAATTGAGCGACTTCAAGGTGATCTTCCGCCAGGAGCCGAAGCTGTCGGTGGGCAATCACTACGGCTCGCGCCTGGTGTTCGACCGCGACGGCTACCTGTTTATCGCCCTGGGTGAAAACAACGAACGGCCGACAGCCCAGGACCTCGACAAGTTGCAAGGCAAGGTGGTGCGGATCTTCCCTGACGGCGGGATTCCCGACGACAATCCCTTTGTCGGTCAACCGGGCGTGCGTGGGCAAATCTGGTCCTACGGACATCGCAACCAGCAGGGTGCGGCGCTCAACCCCTGGACAGGTACCTTGTGGACCCACGAACACGGGCCGCGAGGTGGTGACGAGATCAATATTATCGTGCGGGGCAAGAACTACGGTTGGCCGCTGGCCACCCATGGCATCAACTATTCGCTGCAACCGATCCCCGAGGCTCAGGGCAAGACGGTAAAAGGCACCGTGCCACCCCATCATGTCTGGGATAAATCCCCTGGCCTCAGCGGCATGGCATTCTACGATGCTGATCGCTTCCCGAAATGGCAGCACAACCTGTTTGTCGGCGCACTGGCGGCCCAGGAGTTGATCCGGCTGCAGTTCGAAGGCGACCGCATCGTCCATGAAGAGCGCCTGCTGAGCGAACTGAAGTCACGGGTTCGCGATGTGCGCCAGGGACCGGACGGCTACCTGTATGTCCTGACCGATGCCGAGAACGGCGCACTCTACAAGGTGAGCCTGGAATAGAGGATAACCGCCCGCTGCCATTTCTCGGTGATTACTCGCTGACGGCTTTTTTGGTCAGCTTGGACGGTGTCCAGATACGGTAGCGGATTTCCACATCGTCCGGGGCGTAGATCACCAGCGGCAGCTTGCTGTTGTAGCGCAGCATGTAGCCGGTGCCGATCACCGGGACAAAGTCCTTCTTGCTCTTGGTGCCAGGTGGGCAGGCCATCAGCGTGGACATCGGGCCGCTGACGCTTTCCAGGCGATAGTAGGAGTAACCCCAGCCTTCGAGGTTCTTCTCGTCGAGGTTGCTGCTCAGGCGTTTCTGGTTGCAATCGACGGGCAGGATCTTGCCGGCGATGATTTCCACCCGGTGATCGGCGTCCTTGGTCATCTTCGGTACCCGGATCACCGTGCGGGTAAAGCCAGCTTCTGCCTTGGGGAAGGGGGCCAGGTCCGATTTGTCGGCGGCGACCGCGTTGGCGGTAGTGGTCAATGCCAACAGAAATGTGGTGGCGATAGTCGTCGAATTCATGAGCTCTTTTGCCCTGTCAGGAGGGAACTATCCCTCGTTTGAGTCACACAGTCCCGACGTTATGCCGTATGGGCTGCGATGGTTTTTGTCCGGGTACCCAAGCAAGTTGCCAAGATAAGGGCAAATTGCACTATGCCAAAGCGATTTTCTTGCATTTTGCATGGTGTCACTTTGCTATTGGTGCGTCAAAGTCGTTGTTTTTCCAGCAAATCATTATTTAGCGTGGCAGGCATGCTTCCTGCTGTCTTCCGGTGACAACCACTGGCCGGATTGTCGGGCGAATAACCTTAACAGCGGGCAAAAAGCGGCCTAATCTTGAAGGTGGTTTCGTTGTCCGGGACAGGGCGAGACGAGCCACCCGTGAATTGAGAGACGGCCAGTGGCCGTTACTACAATAAAATCTGGCTGCCTCATAGAATGGAGAGCGTCGCCATGCTATCGCTATCGACACTGGAGTTACGCAATATCATTGAAAGCAGTTTCCTGCCCATGCGCTGCCAGTGCACCCTGAGCGCGGATGAGTCCCTGACCGTCAAGGTATTCAACAGGAAATCCGCACGGGTCGACCTCATGGTGACCGGGATCTGTGCCTCGAAACTAGACAGTAATCGCGCCATTTGCGAACTGATCGCCGAATTGCGCTATGACCTTGAGCATGGTCGGGAGCGCCATCACGGTGAGGGGCGAGCGAGGGTCCGCTGAAACATCCCGACAATATTGTATGAGCCTCCCGGACGCCCCGAGGCGCAGGGGATGTCTACTGCGGAAAATCTTCCCGTCATGGCTTAGATAGCCTAACGTCAACGCCGAACTGCCAGTAAACTGCGCGCTTTTCCCCCTCCGTATTCTTCATTTCCAGAGGTTTTGCATGACACTCAGTCCTTTTGCGGGCAAACCGGCGCCGGCACAGCTGCTGGTTGATATCCCGCGACTGGTATCGGCCTATTACACCGGCCAACCCGATGCCGCGCTCGCCACCCAGCGCGTTGCCTTCGGCACCTCGGGGCATCGGGGCAGTTCATTCGAACTGAGTTTCAATGAATGGCATGTCCTGGCCATTTGCCAGGCCATTTGCCTGTATCGCCAGTCCCAGGGAATCGATGGTCCGTTGTTCGTCGGGATCGATACCCATGCATTGTCGACTCCGGCTGGCGTCAGCGCCCTGGAAGTGTTTGCCGCCAATGGCGTGGAAACCATGATTGCTCCTGACGATGAATACACGCCGACGCCGGCGGTGTCCCACGCGATCATCTGTTACAACCGCGGCCGTACCCGCGGCCTGGCGGACGGTGTGGTGATTACTCCGTCTCACAACCCGCCGCAAAGCGGTGGTTTCAAGTACAACCCGCCCAACGGCGGCCCGGCCGATACCCACATCACCCGATGGATCGAAGCCAAGGCCAATGAGTTGCTGGGCAATCAGTTGGCCGGCGTCGAACGTATCAGCTATGAGAGGGCGCTCAAGGCTGACACCACTCACCGGCATGACTATCTCAACAGCTATGTCGCCGATCTAGTCAATGTCATCGACATGGACGTCATCCGTGGCGCCAACCTACGCTTGGGTGTCGATCCGCTGGGCGGTGCCGGCGTGCGTTACTGGTCGGCGATTGCCGATCATTACCGGTTGAACCTGGACGTGGTGAACACCGAGGTCGATCCGACGTTCCGCTTCATGTACGTCGACTGGGACGGCAAGATTCGCATGGACCCATCCTCAAGCCATGCGATGCAAGGCCTGATCGGCTTGAAGGAGCGTTTCGACGTGGCTTTCGCTTGCGATCCCGACCATGACCGTCACGGTATCGTCACACCGTCCGCAGGCCTGCTGGCGCCGAACAATTACCTGGCGGTGTCCATCGACTACCTCTTTCAAAACCGTCCACAATGGCGTGTCGATGCTGCGGTCGGCAAGACGGTGGTCAGCAGCGGCCTGATCGACCGCGTAGCAGCACGCTTGGGCCGGCGCCTGCACGAGGTGCCGGTAGGTTTCAAGTGGTTCGCCGACGGCCTGTTCGACGGCTCCCTTGGTTTTGCTGGCGAGGAGAGTGCCGGGGCGTCGTTCCTGCGCAAGGATGGCAGTGTCTGGTCCACCGACAAGGATGGCCTGATCCCGGCCTTGCTGGCGGCGGAGATGACCTCGCGCACCGGGCGTGACCCGAGCCAGATCTACCATGGCCTGACGGAGGAGCTGGGCGAGCCGTTCTCCGTGCGGGTCGATGCCAAGGCGACGCCGGCACAGAAGGTAATGCTGAGTAAGTTGTCGCCGGAGCAGGTCGCCTCGACGCAATTGGCCGGCGAGGCCATCCAGCAGATACTCAGCCACGCACCGGGCAATCAGCAGGCCATCGGTGGCCTGAAGGTTATGACCGAGAACGGTTGGTTCGCCGCACGGCCATCGGGCACTGAGGATATCTATAAGATCTATGCCGAGAGTTTTGTCGGTGACGATCATCTCAAGCAACTGGTGGCGGAAGCCCAGGTACTGGTAGATAAGGCCATTTCGCTGGCCTGATCGTTGAGGCAGAGAAACACATGGTGGCGAACGGGCTGACCCGCTCGCCACCATGGCTGTTCACCTTGCCTTTGTGCGTCGTTCCGTGAATCAGGCCAAGTCGACCAGGATGATCTCGCTGTCCTGCACGGCGGTGATGCGCAAGACTGCTTCCTGAGCTACGGCCACGCCATCGCGGGCTTCGGCGCGCAGGCCATTGACCTCGATCACCCCGGTAGCCGGCACCAGATACGCCCGACGATTGCTGTCCAGGTGGTATTCGGCGCTTTCGCCGGCTTTCAGGTTGGCTGCCGCCAACCGGGCATCGGCGCGAATCCGCAAGCTCTGGTCATCGCCGGCCTTGCCGCTTGCCAGGGTCACGAAACCCTCGCCACGCTCGCCCTTGGGAAACGGTTTGGCACCCCAGGAAGGGGCTGAACCGGCTTCGTTGGGGATGATCCAGATCTGGAAGATCTTGGTGGGTGTCGACTCCAGGTTGTACTCGCTGTGGGCGATCCCGGTACCGGCGCTCATCACCTGCACATCGCCAGCTTCGGTGCGGCCCTTGTTGCCAAGGTTGTCCTCGTGGCTGATCGCACCTTCTCGGACATAAGTAATGATTTCCATGTCCCGGTGCGGGTGTTGCGGAAAACCGGTGCCGGGGGCGATCACGTCATCGTTCCAAACCCGCAGGTTGCCCCAGTTCATGCGCTGCGGGTCGTAATATTCGGCGAATGAAAAGTGGTGATGCGCGTCCAGCCAGCCGTGATGGGCGCCGCCCAGGGTGTTGAAGGGTCTGAGTTGCAGCATGAGTCTTCTCCTGTTCAGGTTCGTCGAGGGCTGGCGCGGGCCAGGACAGGACGGTGACCGATTGATAGTGGGATTATCTTCGATCAAATCAATATCGATAAAAAGCGTAAATAATGCTTAAAAATAATCGAAAAAATTGATGTATTCGCACGCTTCGAAGAGTCTCTCTACTTTCAATTCATCGCCTAAATAACTGATAGATAGGCAATTGACTAGAAGTCCCGGCGTAATGGAGCGACCATAGGCCTCCCGCCCGGACAGCCCCAAGACCTGGAGTCAGCGTGTCGTCATACCCCCCCGAACCGCCTGCCAAACTTACCTCCCTGACCCAATTGCCGCCGCTCAAGCGCCTGATAGCCCGCGTGTTGGGCAGTGGCCTGAGCCGATTACGGGCACAGCACATGGCCTCTTGGTTGCAGGGCCAGGCGGATGGCTTTCGCAGTGGCCACAGCGCGGGAGTGGAATACGGTTATCAGGAAGGGCGCGCCGACGGCCTGGAGCAGGGACGCCAAATATTATTGATTCGCGATACCCGGCCCGCGCAGCACCAGGCGCCTGGAGTCGACGGTCATCTATTCGACGACTGGCGCCTGCCGCTGGGTGTTGAGCTGAAGAAGCTCATCAAGGCGGACATCGCCCGTCTGTTGCCGGCCCATGCGCAACCGAGCGCCGCGCAATGGAAAATGATCTTCAGTGATACGCCGTCTACCTCGGTGATCGCCGGGGCTGGCGCCGGTAAATCGACATCCCTGGTCCTGCGCATTCTCTTGCTGACCCACTACCTGGGCTTCGAGCTTGACTCGCTGACCGTCGTGACCTTTACCCGCGAGTCGCGCAAGGATTTCATCGCCAAGCTGATTGAGGTTTTTGCGTTATGGGGACATTCCCTCAGTCTCAGGGACGCCAGGAACGTGGTGCGCACTTTCCACTCGCAGATCCTGCCCATGGTCCGCAGTCTGCCGGATTTTGCCCAGTTGCAGGCGTTCGAGAACCTCGGTACGCGCACGTTGTTCGAGGACGAAGGCGCCGACAGCAATCCCTTCGATCTGCGCATCAATGATGCCCAGCGCCAGCAGCTCAATGCCTGCTACCACCGGCTGTACCGCGATGAGCCACGTTTTCGCGACGTTCTGGTACCGCTGTACAAGCAGGCGCTACAACTCAAGGAGCTGGAACAGGATCACCCGGATGTGCAGAAACGCATGGCGGTCACCGAACTCTCTTCCAGGCGCGACGAAGAGCTGTGCGATACCGTCGAGGACCTGTGGTTTCGCGCTGGCGCCTGGCCGATCGAGGGTATCGAGCCGAACCGCGAGACGGTCGATATCAACGGCTCGCCGTTTCATTGCCATGGCTATATCCCGCAGCTGGATGCTTGGGTAGTGCTGGGTTTCGATCAGCGCGAAAGTCCGCAGATCGCTCGCCCAGGCTCACGCTTGACGGTGCGCGCGGAATGGGCGGTCAAGCGCACCTTGTTTCAAGCTTTTTGCCGTAAGCCTTTGATATGGCTTGATAGTTATGAATCTGCAAAGCGCCTTCTATCCTCCTTGGATGGGGAGGCTATGGCTGGTCCCGGCTTTGATTACAAGGTCAAGGGCGAACTCGCCTCGGCACCGTTGCTCGATTGTTTTGTCATGGCGGCCGGGTTTATCGAGAACCTTGGCTTGGACGTCCATGTTGCGGTGGGCCAGATGAGTTTTGCCCAGGATGACCCGGACCGATTCTTCTTCGAAGCCCTGAGTTTGTTCTGGAAGGCCCTGGAAACGCACTTGCTTGCGCAATCGCCGCCGATCATGACCTATAACCGGATGTTCTCACTATTCGGCGAGAATAGCCCGGAAAACCAGGCATTGCTCAGCGACGAACTGTTGCGGCCGCTGTCGCACCTGATGATCGACGAGTTTCAGGATGTTTCGCCGCAGATCGTCTCCTGGTTGCGGGCCAGCCTGCGGGAGATTCGTCGGCGCACTCCAGCCTTGCATGTCGGACGTGAGGCCCAACATTCGTCGTTGTTATGCGTGGGCGATGACTGGCAGTCGATCTATGGCTGGCGGGGCAGTTCACCCAAGTACTTCATGGAGTTCGCCAAGCAGTTCCCCTCGCCGATGACAACCCGGGTGATGCTGAGTGACAATTATCGCAGCCACCAACATATCATTGATGCTGCCGAGCATATTGTGCGGGCAGCTCCGACCATCGCCGGGAAAAAAGCCAAGGTTGCGGGAGAAGCGAAGGATGCGCTGCCCGTGAATATCCTTGATCGGGATGACGCCGAGCTGGGCCAGCGCTTGGCAGGACACTATCGAAAGGGCGACAGTATCTTGATGTTGTTTCGAAGAAATAGTGATAAGTCATTGATAAGTGAGCATATTCAATCGATAGTTAATGTGGATTCTAGTTTGCCCCGCGAACAGCGTCGGCTCAAGCAATTGACCTATCACAGCGCCAAGGGGTTGCAGGCCGATGTGGTGTTCCTGTTGGGTGATTGCCTGCACCTGACCCGTTCACCCTATAAGAACCAGGTCTACCGGATGGCGGGACTCGGCAAGGATGGCGATACCGAACCCTATGACACCGCGCAGAAAGATGAGATCCTGCGCCTGGCTTATGTCGGGATCACCAGGGCGGTGAAACATTGCTATTGGTATCTGGATCGGCAGGAGGCCCAGGCGGCGAGCGCGCCCAAGGCATCCGATCGGATTGCTGGGGATAAGGCGTTTTTTGCCGATTTTCGTGTCAAGGCATAAACCCGCATAGATAGACAGATGGTCACGCCTCATCGGGAGGACCGTGTCTAGGGGGTCAGGCCAGGGCTTTGAGGTTCTGGGGTGGCACAAAGGCCTCGAGTTCGGCCTCGATTGCCTCGATGATGCGTTCGACATCAGCAGCATTCATCACTGTGGCACAGGGTATTCCAGCAATGGCGATCAGGGTTTCGCCACTGGCCCGGTCGAACAGTCGGGCGATCATGCTGACGGGGGCGTCCATGGTGGCTTCGAAACCCAAGGGGTGAAAATGCCAGCGCATCAATTGGCAGGCATTGGGGAAGGTGACCTTGCTGAAAACTTGGCTCATGCTGCCCACCTGTTTCATTGAACGCTTCCTTTCGCCTGCGGGTAGGAACGGAAGGACCTCATGGTCCAACCTGGCTCATGCTAAAAATAATATCCGTTCGCAGCAGGCAGGGGAGTTTTTTCAGGTCATTCGGCGATTGTTTTCGTGCAATTCGATCACTGTCATAGCTCACCTTCGTTGGCGTGCTCTGTATCCGACGACGACTCAAGTCCAGGTCATCGGCGACGCTCCCTGCCCATCGGTACTAGGATCGCCATCATTTGTTACAGCTTGTAGAGTCTGGAATGCCGGTTTGACGAAATATCGGTTGAGAGCTGGATCAGCTCGATGACCCGATGAAGCCGGCATAGCTGCTCCAGGTCATCCACCCGTAGGACTCATCCCCTGAGCACGCCAGCAAAAATCAATGGTGGAGGGCGCCCCATAAGCGGTATCAGCAACTATGTGAAGTACCTCAACCACAATTCAGTGACCGACAATCTGATGGACTCGAAGCGATGCAGTTACATGGCTGAACCGTTTTATTGATATCAAATAGCCATTTTTTTGGCGTCACCTGCATAGCCATTCGATTGTTTATCATTATTTAATGAAATTTTTACCTCTCACCCTGAATAAAGCATGAAGTCCTGCCGATATTGATAATAAGCCCGTGAGCTTTTCACAGATGCGATGTTGAAACTATCTGGCGCTAGATCCCGATAGACAAATGGCAGGGACGCTAGCAACCCCAATGTTCAGAGAGAGCTTCCCATGTCCCTACGTAATATGAATATCGCCCCTCGAGCCTTTCTCGGTTTTGCCTTTATCGCACTGTTAGTGGTGGTGTTGGGGGTGTTTGCACAAACGCGCATGACGGTGATCCGCCAGGTTTCGGTCAATATGCAGAGCCATCATCTGCCCGGTGTGGGTTATCTGGGGAATCTCATCGAGGGTGTCCTGCGGCTGCGCATCCTGTCCTTTCGCGTGCTGGTCAATCGCGAGCCAGCAGCACTACAGGAGGCCGATGCACGTATTACGTTCCTGACGAACAAGATCCGCAAGGACCAGAAGAGCTATGCCGGTCTCCCCTCAGCGGGAGAGGAGTTGGCCAAGTACAAGGAGTTTGCCGCGACCCTGGAAAGCTATCTCGAGAACCAGGCGCGAATGCTTGAGCTGTCACGGCAGAACAAGCTCGATGAGCTGCGCTTGCTGATCAATAGCCAAATCAAGGCCGGTACCGACTTGATGGGTGTGCAACTCAATCAGTTGGTTGAGATCAATAAGGCTGGGGCGGCGCAGGCATCGGAGCTGGCGGGACAGGAATATGACGGCGCCAGCCTGGGCATTATCACCGTATCGGTCGTCGCCGCACTGATGACCGTGTTGCTCGCATGGTTGCTGACCCGCAGTATTGTCGCTCCTTTGAACAAGGCGCTGATCGCGGCCGAGGCCATTGCCGGTGGTAATCTGGCCCAACCGATCGAGGTTGCTGGCAGAGATGAACCGGCACGTTTACTCACGGCGTTGTCGGCCATGCAGGGCAACCTACGCAAGACCATCGAACAGATTGCCGGTTCGGCCACCCAACTGGCCTCGGCGGCGCAAGAGCTCAACACGGCGACCGAGGAAGCTTCGCGCGGGCTGCAACAGCAGAACAATGAAATCGAACAGGCAGCCACCGCCGTCAACGAGATGACCAGTGCCGTAGAGGAAGTGGCGCGCAACGCCGTCTCCACCTCCGAAGCCTCCCAGCAATCCAATCTGGCGGCGCGCGAAGGTCGCGACCGAGTGGTCGAAACCGTCGAGGCGATCCAGGCCATGAGCCAGAACGTGCAAAGCACCTCAATACTGATCGAAGGGTTGGCGACCCAGGGCCGCGACATCGGTCAGGTACTGGACGTGATCCGGGCGATAGCCGAGCAGACCAACCTGCTGGCACTCAACGCCGCCATCGAAGCGGCTCGTGCCGGTGAGGCCGGTCGTGGTTTTGCCGTAGTGGCCGACGAAGTACGGGCCCTGGCCCATCGTACCCAGCAGTCGACTCGGGAAATCGAACAGATGGTGGCCGGGATCCAGAACGGCACGGGCGAAGCGGTGCAATCGATGCATCAGAGCAATCAACGAACCCAAAACACCCTGGAAATGGCCCGTGCCGCCGGTGCCGCCCTGGAGCAGATCACTCATTCGATCAATCTGATCAACGAGCGCAATCTGGTGATTGCCAGCGCTTCGGAAGAGCAGGCGCAAGTCTCTCGGGAGGTCGATCGCAATCTGGTGAACATCCGCGATCTGGCGACCCAATCGGCTGCGGGAGCTAACCAGACCAGTGTGGCCAGTCATGAGCTATCGCGCCTCGCAGTGGACCTGAATGCGATGGTGGCGGGCTTCGTTATCTAAAGGATCGAGGCTGATCGTTCCCACGTCGAACCGTTTGCGTGGGAACGCCTATCAAGATGCCAGGAAGGGAGGTGGTATCGGGCGATATTTAAAAGTCCGCGGCGCCAGGAGGTTGTTCAATGGGTTGTCTTACATTGATAGGGTATAAACGTGTCGAGCACCATTGAAGTCGCCAATCTGCAAGCAGGCAATGTTGGAGGCAGCCAGCAGCATCTTCTTTCAACCGTTCGTGAGTTCAGTGCCAAGTCTGAGCGCCCAGGGGGAATGACAGTCAATGGGAAACCCTCTTATTCAGTGGATCAAGCCGCGACGAATCTGTTGAAGGGCTCAACGCCTTGGGCGGACATTGATAAGAACGGGAAAATAGAGCTGACCTACAGCTTTCCGAGAGAGTCGCAACTGCAGTCCAATGATGATTATTATGCGTTGGATATCGCCGGACTCAGGGAATTCAGCCCCTTGCAAAAGGCTCAGGCGGTGTTGGCCATGCAATCCTGGTCGGACGCCGCCAATCTCTGGTTTTCCGAAGCGCCACAGGGTGGCGACGGTCATATCACCTTTGGCAATTACAAGGTCGGGCTCGGCGCCGCCCAGACCATTCGCCCGGGGGATGCATCGGGATTGGGTGGGCAGTCCTGGTACAGCATTGCTGAAGGATATGCTGACAACAACAGTCCGGGACTGAACAACAATGGTCGACAGACCTTGACCCATGAAGTCGGCCATGCACTGGGTTTGCCACATCCCGGCAACTATAACGGAGCAGGCGTGAGCTACACGAGCAATGCCGGCTATGCGCAGGACACGTTGGGTTATAGCGTGATGAGCTACTGGAGCGAAGCCTCCAGCGGCCAGGACTTCACTCGCGATGCCGCCACCTTCTACGCGTCTGCCCCCTTGATGGACGACATCGCGGCCATTCAGAAACTCTACGGCGCCAATTGGAGCACCCGTGCCGACGATACCACCTATGGCTTCAATTCCAATGCGGGGCGCGACTTCCTGAGTGCATCTCAATCCTCGGATGCCTTGGTCTTTTGTGTCTGGGACGGCGGCGGTGAAGACACTCTGGATTTCTCCGGCTTCACCCAGAACCAGAAGATCAACCTGAATGCCGGCTCGTTCTCCGACGTAGGGGGCATGGTCGGCAATATCTCCATTGCCCAGGGCGTCATGGTGGAGCATGCCACTGGCGGTGCGGGTCATGACCTGTTGCTCGGCAACGATGGAGTCAACGAGCTGCGCGGCGGTGCCGGCAACGACATCCTCCATGGCGCGGGCGGGGCGGACAAACTGTGGGGCGGGGCGGGCAACGATACCTTCGTATTTATCGTCGTTTCCGACTCGGCGCTGAATGCCGGCGATCGGATCATGGATTTTGTCAGCGGCCAGGACAAAATCGATCTGTCGGGGATCACCCAGGGTTCGGCGCTGAACTTCGTCAATGCCTTTACCGGGCATGCTGGCGATGCGGTGCTGAGTTACGTGGCGAGTACCGGCCTGGGCACCCTGGCGATCGATTTCTCGGGGCATGGCGTGGCGGACTTCCTGGTCACCACGGTGGGGCAGGCAGCAGTCACGGATATCGTCGCCTGAGTCGGTAAAGCAGGAGGCGGCGTTCGCGCTGCCTCTTCCAAAGCCCTATTACCTCTGATCAGAGCTCTTTTCGAAATTTGGAAACGACGAGTAGGACACCAAGACCAAGTTATTTGGTGGCAATTAATAGAGCTGTTTTAATCGCCTATTATTCCTAGCTCTTCACCTTCCTTGGTCTAAGTTTCCATCCAGTGGATCCAACTTAGACCAAGGAAGGTGAAGAATGGGCAAGCAGATTATTATTGTCGGTGCAGGGGTTGGTGGCACGATGCTCTCCAACCATTTGGTCAGCAAACATGCGGTATCGCTCCGTTGGAGACGATCTTGATGTTCGACGATTTCCTGCGTTGTCGTAGTGTCCGAAATAAACTTGAAATTATTTACACCTACGCTACTACCACTCTGCTCCGCCATAATTTCTGGTGCTTACAGCGACCAACCGGCGAGATTGTGCCAAGTATCTTCGAGCAGAAAAACATTCGCTTTCAGCGTGATTTTACCTTGGATGAAGTCGGTCCGGAGCGGCGTATCGCCTACTTCGAAAAGGCCGGTTGCGACCCCTCGCATCGCTACCGAAATCCGCCTGGGGGCGCCGCCCTGTGCAGTGTATGACGAGCACCCATTGTGGAGTAGCACTGATATTTGGAACACGGCATGTCATTGGAAAGCAACTTTCACCTAAAGGACTAGCTCATGATTATCAAGCCTCAGCCGTCAACGGCAAGGACTGCCAATACCCAATGGGATCCCCAGGCATATCTCAAATTTGCCCGTCTGCGAGAACGACCAGTGGTGGAGTTGTTGAACCAGGTCAGTCTGGAACATCCTAAACGAATCTATGACTTGGGGTGCGGCACCGGGATTGCAACTCAATTGTTGGCCACGCGCTGGCCACAGGCCGATCTGACGGGAGTGGACAGCTCGACGGAGATGCTTAAAGAAGCCAAGAGCTTGCCAATCAAAGCGTTTTGGCAGGCATGCGACCTACAAGTCTGGAAGGCCGATCAGCGAGCAGACCTGTTGTTTGCAGCGGCGGTGCTGC
>NZ_FOAR01000021.1 GCF_900109755.1 Pseudomonas agarici
CAACGGGGACAACGATGTCAGGGTCGGTCATGAGGTTTTCCCTTCCGGGTCACTGATTGGGCTTATCACCGCGGCGTACAGGACGCGGTGATCGGGAGTGTGAGGGCATGCCCGCCCAGCCCTGGCTGGAGGCATCGGAATTGGAGAGGTTGAAATATGCGGATGGAGGTGGTGCCATGGGCCTACTTCCTTGCTCTGGAGGTCTCGGCGTAGGTTGTCGAGGACGCAGTTTTTATTGTTGTTTTTTGCCCAGCTAGGACAGGCTTGGGCGCGCTGGCAGAGCAACTCCAAGCGCAATAAATTCGCGCCAGGCCGAGCCAGGCAAATTTAAATCGAGGTAGACGCTAACAAAGCGGAAAAGGAATAACTGTCAGATCCATCCCAAAAATAATTCGGAATGTTCTTTTGGGGGAGGTGAAGAGGGGCTGGTCGGTATAAGTGTGCCGAGGTGGCGCTGATTGCGAGAGGCTGGTTTCCCTTGGTGTGAGCGGCAAAGAGGGTGTCGCCTTGCCTCGTCACCCTCTTTGAGCCGATTCAACTCCCTACGGCAGACGTTTGCGGCAAGGCCATGCCTTTAGGCCAGAGCATCCAGATATTGCCCTTCTGTTTCATGTCTCCCGCCAGTTGCCCGGCGGCATCGCCTGTGCCCCAGAACAGGTCGGCCCGCACCTCGCCGGAAATCGCCCCGCCGGTATCCTGGGCGGCCACCGGACGGACCAGGGCGCTGCCATCGGGCTTGGTGGTCGACAGCCACAACAGACTGCCCAGCGGAATCACCTTGCGGTCCACCGCCACGCTGTAGCCGGCGGTCAGGGGCACGTTCAGCGAGCCGCGTGGGCCTTCGTTGCTGTCCGGGTTGCGGGCAAAGAACACATAGCTTGGGTTGCTGCCCAGCAGCTCCGGGATGCGCGTTGGGTGCGCTTTGGCCCAGGCGGCGATGGTGCCCATGGTGACGTCTTCTTTCTTCAGTTCGCCTTGCTCCACCAGCCAGCGACCGATGGCACGATAAGGGTGGCCGTTTTGGTCGGCGTAACCGATTCGCAGTTGCCTGCCGTCGTCCAGGCGGATGCGGCCAGAGCCCTGGATCTGCAGGAATTGCAGGTCCATCGGGTTGGTCAGCCAGGCCAGCACCGGCGCCTTGACGCCTTGGGTAGCGATCAGCGCCGCATCGTCATAGGGCTTGATGACCCGACCGTCCAGGCGTCCGCGCAGACGCTTGCCTTTCAACTCGGGGTAGAGGCTGTCCAGTTGCACGATGATCAGATCGTCGGGTACGCCATAGACAGGCACCGAAGCGTTGACGGTGCGGGTCAGGCTGCCGGGATAGACCGGTTCGTAATAACCGGTGATCAGCCCATCGGCACTGTTTTGCGCGGAACGCAGCCCATAGACCTCAAGGTTCTGCTGGAGGAAGGCGCGTATGGCGGTGGGTGTTTCTGTCACAGTGGCGGCGGCGGCACAGGTCGTTGCCCAGTGGGCGTCGTTCTTCAGCCGGGTACAGGCACTGCGCCATGAGGCAAAACCGGCCAGCAGGTCGGCATCGGCAACCTTCGGCAAGGCGTCCCAATCTGCTTTGACGTAGGTGGTCATCGGCTCGTGGGGCTGGTTGTCCTTGCCATTGCAGCCGGCGAGCAGGGCCAGCGCGAAAATACTCCAGCCCAGGCGTTTGAAAGTGGTGTTCATCAGCAAGCGTATTCCTTGAGTCACTACCCGTTCAGTCGTTGTGCAGGTAGCCCATTCAGTTAGTAAGGATATTGGCCCTTGGGCCTATTGGTCTTTGAGGTCGAGGCGAGGATACTGACCGCCGTCTCCCATGACCTGAAGCCATCATGACGCTTAAAAGATTTCCCGTGGTATTGCTGGCCTGTTTCACCCTAGTTGCCTGTGGCGGCATTGATCCGAACTCGCCACTGGGTCAGCGCAAGGCCATTTTCAAACAGATGCTCAAGACCAGTGAAGACCTGGGTGGCATGTTGCGCGGCCGTATCCCCTTCGACGGTCCGCGGTTTGCCGAGGGTGCGAGCAAGCTTGAAGGTTTGTCCCACGAACCGTGGCAGCATTTCCCGCAGGTCAAGGAAACGGAGCATACCAGTGCCAAGGCCGAGGTCTGGCAGAAGCAGGCGCGTTTCCAGGAGCTGGCGCGCTCGCTGGAAGAGGCTACCGGCCAACTGGTGATCGCCAGCCAGGTCCAACCCTACCAGGCGAGCACCCTCAAGCCTGCGGTAGAGAAAGTCGAAAACGCCTGTGGTGCTTGTCATAAAGAGTTTCGCGATCACTGATTCGCTGGCCGCGCGGGCCGATGGCGCGTCACTTGTCCAGCTCATCCAGCGCGCCCTGTAACTCCTTGCGCGACTCAGCCAGCTTTTCCTTGCGCTTGTTGATCTTGTCCGGATCGCCTTTTTTCATCGCTTTGTCGAGGTCGGCCTGACGGCGGCTGACTTCGTGCCTGGCTTCGAGCGCATTGGTTTCTCGCTCCTTTTTTAGTGAGGCCTCGGTGCAATGGGTGGTCACTGCATCCAGGGCTTTTTCCAGACCGGCCTGCTGCTCGCTGTTGCCTTGGGCCTTGGCAATTTCGAGCTGACTGCCGATGGCCTGGCGTTTGGCGGCACAGCCGGTCAGTTCGAGTTGTTCTTCGGCTGCCAGGAGCGGGGCGACCATCACGCTGCACAAGGTGAAGAGAGTCAGCGGTGAGAGAAATTTCATGAAGAACTCCGTGTTGAAAAAATAATGAAAAGAGTAATGAATCAATAAAACCAATCCGCTTTTTTATGGCAGATCCGGATCAGTGGGCAATGCTGACCTCAAAACCCATCGACCCCGGCGGCACGTAACGACTCAGCCAGGGCCATTACCTGTGGATCGCGGAAGAAGGCACTCAGTTGCGCGGCTCGCATGGGTCCGATCCCAGGTTGTGCCTGCCAGTCTTCGGTGGTTCGACTGGCCAGCCCAGGCCAGGTGCCAGCCAATCTGATACCGGCGGGCGCCGGCAGCCCCAGCGCCTTGAGCCAGCGTTCGAATGGCCGTTGCCGAGCCACCTGCACACTGTCGAGCCATTGCAGGCTGCGGCTTGCACCGAAGCCTGCAATGTTAGCAAGCTCTCGAGCATCAAGGGTCAGCCAATCGAGCAGGTGTTGCAAACGGCCAGCCTGAATCAGCTTTTCCCAGGTGCCACGACCCAGGTGTGGCAGTTCCAGGCCTTGTTTGCCGCTCAGCCATATCAGGCGGGCGAGGAACTGGCTTTCGCAGCCGGGGCTGTTTTGCCAGCAGCTCGATGCATGGAAATCATCCGGATCGGGAACGTCGACCGGTTCTCGCTCCACACTGCGCCAGGCCACACCCTCCAAGCGTGGGATGGTCAGGCCGGCAAGACTGATGGTTACCTGATCGCCAGGGCGAATATCCAGCTTGCGCCAGCGTTGCAGGGAGCCGACGCTGATTCGCTGGATGTGCCGGTCATCCAGGCGCACGGGGATCAGTTCGAGCATCGGCGTGATGCGTCCGGTACGGCCGATCTTGAAGCTGACGTTGCGAACATGGGCCAATGCCAGGACATGCGGGTATTTCCAGGCGACGCTCCAATGAGGTGGCCGGGCTTGCCAGCGTTGTGCCGCTGGTCGCTGGCCCTGGCGCAGCACCACGCCGTCGCTGGCGAAGGGCAGCGGCTGGTGATACCAGTAGTCGCGCCAGTCCCGTGCCTCGGCAAACTGCTTGATCGGTTGACTGTAGGTTTCGCTGTCGCTGAAGCCGAGAGCGCTCAGGCCTTGCAGGCGTTCGAGTTGGGTCGATGGCCCGTCGGGCCAGTCCCAGACAAACAGGCCGATACTTTCGGCCTCCGTGGCTGGGAGCTGGTGCCGTGCCATCAGCCCCGCGACCTTGCTACGGGCATTCAGGCCACCGTCTTGGGCTTGTACATGGTTCACCAGGCGCCAGTACAACTCTCCCTGCAACAGCAGGTCCACGGGTTGCGGCAGTTGCGACGGGATGGCGGCGATCCGGCGCGCATTGTCGGTCCAGTCCTGGCCCTTGAGTCCATCGCCGCGACTGATGGCCCGATGCAGTCGGCCTTGGTGATAAACCAGGGTCACGGCAACGCCATCGACCTTAGGTTGAATCCACAGGTCCTCGCGGTCCTTCATCCACGCCCGAACCGACTCGTCGTCCGGCAGCTTGTCCAGCCCGGTATGGGGGATTGGGTGGGCAAGGGTTCCACGGGCTTTGAGCAACGGCTCGTCCGCTGGCTCACGCGGCAGGGCGAAGCATCGACGCCAGTGCTCGAAGGTCTGGCGGGATTGATCGTAGAGTTCGTCGGCCACTGGCGAAATGCCCTGGCGATGGTAGCGCTCGTCCCAGCGCGCCAGTTGTTGCCGGAGGGCATCGGCTTCGCGTCGGGCGCGTTCCGCTGGCCATTCCGGGCATTGACCGGCATAGGCGTTGAAGCACCATGCCAGACATATCCAACCATGGAAAACACGCATACCAGAGCATCCTTGCTCGACTAAAAAACACAGCCTAGATCAGTCCGGGCGAAAAAAAGCGCCGTGGCGGGCTAGGTTTTCTTACCCCGTATGTCGCTTTGCTCGAACGGGTCGCCCGGCGCCGTGGCCTGGGTCCTGGCAATATGGCTGGGCGTCTGCAGGTTTTGAGTCTGTTTGTTTCAGCCGCCGAGGCAGCATGAAAAAGCCCTCCCTGGCCGACCAGGGAGGGCTTTGGTAACGCAGGCGACATTACAGGCCGGCGGCGGCTCGAAGAGCATCCACACGGTCGGTTTTTTCCCAGGTAAAGGTGGTGAAGGTGTCGTTGCCGACAGTCTTCTGCTGCGGGGTGCGTCCAAAGTGGCCGTAGGCTGCGGTTTCCTGGTACATCGGGTGCAGCAGGTCGAGCATGGTGGTGATGGCGTATGGGCGCAGGTCGAAGATTTCGCGAACCAGCTTGATGATCTTGTCATCGCTGATCTTGCCAGTGCCAAAGGTGTTCAATGAAATCGAAGTCGGTTGAGCGACGCCGATTGCATAGGAAACCTGGATTTCGCAGCGGTCGGCGAGGCCGGCGGCAACGATGTTTTTGGCCACGTAGCGACCGGCATAGGCTGCGGAGCGGTCAACCTTCGAGGGGTCCTTGCCGGAGAATGCGCCGCCGCCGTGACGGGCCATGCCGCCGTAGCTGTCGACGATGATCTTGCGACCGGTCAGGCCACAGTCGCCCACCGGGCCACCGATGATGAAGTTGCCGGTCGGGTTGATATGGAACTGAGTGTCCTTGGTCAGCAGTTTCGCCGGGATGACGTGCTTGACGATCAGTTCCATCACGCCTTCGCGCAGGTCATTGTAGGACACGTCGGGATTGTGCTGGGTCGATAGAACGATAGCATCGACGCCAACGACTTTGCCGCCTTCGTAACGGCAAGTCACCTGCGATTTGGCGTCCGGGCGCAGCCATGGCAGCAGCCCGGATTTACGCGCTTCGGCCTGGCGCTGCACCAGTTGGTGCGAGAATGCGATCGGCGCTGGCATCAGTTCCACGGTTTCGTTGCTGGCGTAGCCGAACATCAGGCCCTGGTCGCCGGCACCCTGGTCTTCCGGCTTGCTGCGATCAACGCCCTGGGCGATGTCCACTGACTGCTTGCCGATAATGTTCATCACCCCGCAGGTCGCACCGTCGAAACCGACGTCGGAGCTGTTGTAGCCAATGTCGAGGATCACGTTACGCACGATGTCTTCGAGGTCGACCCAGGCCGAAGTGGTCACTTCGCCAGCGATGATGGCGACACCGGTTTTCACCAGGGTTTCGCACGCGACGCGGGCGAACTTGTCTTCGGCGATGATGGCGTCCAGCACCGCATCGGAGATTTGGTCGGCGATTTTGTCCGGGTGCCCTTCGGACACGGACTCGGAGGTGAAAACGGAATATTCGCTCATATCGATGGTTTTCCTGAATTTACCGATGTTGAGTGGTGCCAGCCGGTCGCTGAAAGTGGCGAACCTGGATCTGGAAACCATTACGTAAGCCTACATAGAGGCTGTCCCCGGGCATGAGCCCCGCAGCAGTGGCCCAACGGGCCAGATCTTCCTGTTCAAACCCCAACCACAGATCACCGCAGGCCTCCCTGGCCCAACTCTGGTTGTGGCTGCACAATTCGGTTATCAGCAGACTGCCGCCAGGCCGCAGCAGCGCGGCCATTTGCTTGAGGGCCTCGGCTGGCGCGGCAAAATGATGCAAGACCATATTCAGGACCACGCAGTCGGCCTGGATATTGTGGCCCAGCAATGCATCGGCCAACTGCAGGCTGACATTAGTCAGTGATTGGCGTTCGCATAGCTGGCGCGCCAGTTCGAGCATCACCGGGCTATTGTCCAACGCCGTAACTTGCTGGAAACGTCGCGCCAGGTCGGGCAGGAAACCGCCATCGCCTGGGCCCACTTCCAAGGCCCTGGCGCCAGGGTCGAAGCTGAGTTTGTCGAGCAGGGCCAGGATGCTTTCGCGGTATTGCGGCAAGCCGGCGATCAGGTCCTGCTGGGCGCTGAATTTCTCCGCAACCCGTGAGAAAAAGTCCTGGCTGGCGGCTGCACGCTGTCCGTGGACCAGGGCGATGCGTGCCTGCACTTCGCCCGGCAGTTGGAGGTTATCCACCTCGTCGAGCAGGGCAGCATGCAGCTTGCCACCGGGCAGCTCGGGGTGAGGCAGGGCTCGACGGTAAAAAATCGCATTACCTTCGCGACGGGTAGCGACCAGATCGGCCTGGGCCAGCACTTTCAGGTGATGGCTCATGCCGGACTGACCGATGGCGAAGATCTGCGCCAGCTCCAGTACCCCGAACGAATCATTGGCCAGTGCCCGCAATACATTGAGCCGCAACGGGTCGCCGCCAGCCTTGCACAGGATGGACAGTTCGTCGCAGTGATCATGACGCGGGGCAGGTGCACGTAGGTTCATAAGGCCAGCAGTCTAGTGAGCGTCGGAGCGTCTCGCAAGTGCAATATCAAAAAGTTTTGATATTGCACGATAAATGGCACTTTCTCCTCCGCCCGTGTCTATACAGACGAGTCGCGCAAAGGTTTCCCCCGTGCAATGCGCAACTATCGGCAGGAAAAACATGGCCGAGCGATTATCTATCATTGCCCCGAGGGCGTTCCCTGAGAGAAAATGCTCGCCTTTTTCTGTTTCGTTTTATTCAAGCCCCAGGAGATCAGTGATGCCCAGCCGTCGTGAGCGTGCCAACGCCATTCGTGCCCTCAGCATGGATGCCGTGCAAAAAGCCAACAGCGGCCATCCCGGTGCCCCCATGGGCATGGCGGATATCGCCGAAGTGCTTTGGCGCGATTATCTGAAGCACAATCCGAGCAACCCATCCTTCGCCGACCGTGACCGCTTTGTCCTGTCCAACGGCCATGGTTCGATGCTGATCTACTCGTTGCTGCACCTGACCGGCTACGACTTGTCCATCGACGACCTGAAGAACTTCCGCCAGTTGCACAGCCGCACCCCAGGTCACCCGGAGTACGGCTACACCCCAGGCGTTGAAACCACCACTGGCCCGCTCGGTCAAGGCCTGGCCAATGCCGTTGGCTTCGCCCTGGCGGAAAAAGTCCTGGCTGCTCAGTTCAACCGCCCCGGCCACAACATCGTCGACCACCACACTTATGTGTTCCTCGGTGATGGTTGCATGATGGAAGGTATTTCCCATGAAGTCGCGTCTCTGGCCGGCACTCTGGGCCTGGGTAAGCTGATCGCCTTCTACGATGACAACGGCATCTCCATCGACGGAGAAGTTGAGGGCTGGTTCACCGACGATACGCCGAAGCGTTTCGAGTCCTACAATTGGCAGGTGATCCGCAACGTCGACGGCCACGATCCGGAAGAGATCAAGACCGCCATCGAGACCGCGCGCAAGAGTGAGCAGCCGACCCTGATTTGTTGCAAGACCACCATCGGCTTCGGTTCGCCGAACAAGCAAGGCAAGGAGGACTGCCACGGCGCTCCGCTGGGTGACGCGGAGATTGCCCTGACCCGTGCGGCGCTGAAGTGGAACCACGGCCCGTTCGAAATTCCGGCCGACATCTATGCCGAGTGGAATGCCAAGGAAGCCGGGCGCGCCGTCGAAGCCGAGTGGGACCAGCGTTTCGCGGCCTACTCCGTGGCCTTCCCGACTGAAGCCAATGAGCTGGTGCGGCGTCTGAGCGGCGAGTTACCGGCCGATTTCTCGGAAAGGGCCTCGGCTTATATTGCCGAGGTCGCGGCCAAGGGCGAAACCATCGCCAGCCGCAAGGCCAGCCAGAACACCTTGAATGCCTTCGGTCCGCTGTTGCCCGAACTCCTCGGCGGTTCGGCTGACCTCGCGGGTTCCAACCTGACCTTGTGGAAAGGTTGCCAGGGCGTCAGTGCTGAAGACGCCAGCGGTAACTATATGTACTACGGCGTGCGTGAATTCGGCATGACCGCGATCATGAACGGCGTCACCCTGCACGGCGGCCTGCTGCCTTATGGCGCGACCTTCCTGATGTTCATGGAATACGCGCGCAATGCCGTGCGCATGTCGGCGTTGATGAAGAAACGCGTGATCCATGTCTACACCCACGACTCCATCGGCCTGGGTGAAGACGGCCCGACCCACCAGCCGATCGAGCAACTGGCAAGCCTGCGTTGCACGCCGAACCTAGACACCTGGCGTCCTGCCGACGCGGTGGAATCCGCCGTGGCCTGGAAACACGCCATCGAGCGCAAGGACGGCCCTTCGGCGCTGATCTTCTCGCGACAGAACCTGCAGCACCAACAGCGTGATGCGGCGCAGATCGACAGTATCGGTCGGGGTGGCTATGTGTTGAAGGATTGCTCGGGCGAGCCGGAGCTGATCCTGATCGCCACCGGTTCGGAAGTCGGCCTGGCGGTGCAGGCGTTCGACAAACTGAGCGATCAGGGCCGTAAGGTGCGCGTGGTGTCCATGCCGTGCACCAGCGTGTTCGATGCCCAGGATGCCAGCTACAAGCAGGCGGTGTTGCCGCTGCAAGTGGGCGCGCGTATCGCCATCGAAGCCGCGCACGCCGACTACTGGTACAAGTACGTGGGTCTGGAAGGCCGCGTGATCGGTATGACCACCTACGGTGAGTCGGCGCCCGCGCCAGCCTTGTTCGAAGCGTTCGGGTTCACCCTGGAGAACATCCTGGGCCAGGCTGAAGAGCTGCTGGAAGGCTAAGAACCGGATATTGCTCGTCCGGACTGAGGTCTTCGCGGGCAAGCCCTGCGCCTAGAGGTTTGAGTCGTTCACCAGATGGCTGTACGACTCGGTTTCGCAGGCGCCGGGCTTGTTTGCGAAGGCGCTCGGTCAGTGATGGATCACTACCGGGTTCGTGCTCGAACCCGTTTGCAAAAAAATCCACGCCTTTGCGTGGGTTCTTGATGTTCAAGCTTCGGCGAGATCCCCATGCCCCAACTGCGTCCCTACAGAGTTGCACTCAACGGCTACGGCCGTATCGGTCGTTGTGTCCTGCGTGCGTTGTTCGAGCGAGGGGCGCAGGCCGGGTTTGAAATCGTTGCGTTGAACGATCTGGCCGACCTGGCCAGCCTTCAATACCTGACGCGTTTCGATTCCACTCACGGTCGCTTTCCCGGCGAAGTACGGGTCGAGGACGATTGTTTGCATATCAATGGGCATAGCGTGAAAGTCTTGCGCAGTGCCACTCCAGAAGCGATCGACTGGGCCGCGCTGGACATCGATCTGGTGCTGGAGTGCTCCGGCGCTTACCACACTCGTGAAGATGGCGAGCGTTTCCTGGCTGCCGGGGCACCCAGGGTGCTGTTCTCTCAACCGATGGCCAGCGAGACCGATGTCGATGCCACCATCGTCTACGGTGTCAATCAGGATTGCTTGACCGGTGACGAGTTGCTGGTGTCCAACGCTTCCTGCACCACCAACTGCGGTGTACCGCTGTTGCGCCTGCTCAATCAGTCCATCGGCCTGGAGTACGTGTCCATCACCACGATTCACTCGGCGATGAACGACCAGCCGGTAATCGATGCCTACCACGCTGAAGACCTACGCCGCACGCGGTCGGCGTTCCAGTCGATTATCCCGGTATCCACGGGCCTGGCCCGAGGTATCGAGCGCCTGCTGCCGGAACTTGCCGGACGAATCCAGGCCAAAGCGGTGCGGGTGCCGACGGTGAACGTGTCGTGCCTGGACATTACCCTGCAGACCGTCAGCGATACCGATGCCCAGGAGGTCAACCGGATCCTGCGCGAAGCCGCTACCAGCGGTCCGCTCAAGGGCCTGTTGGCCTACACCGAGCTGCCCCATGCCAGCTGTGATTTCAACCATGACCCACATTCGGCGATTGTCGATGCGAGTCAGACCCGCGTGTCCGGCCCGAGGCTGGTGAACGTGCTGGCCTGGTTCGACAACGAGTGGGGTTTTGCCAACCGAATGATCGACGTTGCAGGGCATTACCTGAACGTGGTTCACCAAAAACCGTAAACCAGAGATTGTGATCCATGACCGTGTTGAAGATGACCGACCTCGATCTGCAAGGTCAGCGCGTACTGATCCGCGAAGACCTCAACGTCCCTGTCAAGGACGGTGTTGTCACCAGCGATGCGCGTATCCTGGCCTCGCTGCCGACCATCAAGCTGGCCCTGGAAAAAGGCGCCGCCGTGATGATCTGCTCGCACCTGGGTCGCCCGACCGAAGGCGAGTTCTCGGCCGAGAACAGCCTCAAGCCGGTCGCCGACTACCTGAGCAAAGCCTTGGGCCGTGATGTGCCGCTGGTGGCCGATTACCTGGACGGTGTCCAGGTCAAGGCCGGCGACATCGTGCTGTTCGAGAACGTGCGCTTCAACAAGGGCGAGAAAAACAACGCCGACGAGCTGGCGCACAAATATGCCGCGCTCTGCGACGTGTTCGTGATGGACGCCTTTGGTACCGCGCACCGCGCCGAGGGTTCGACTCACGGCGTGGCCAAGTTTGCCAAGGTCGCCGCTGCCGGGCCGCTGCTGGCGGCAGAACTGGAGGCCCTGGGCAAGGCCCTGGGCGCGCCGGCCAAGCCGATGGCCGCCATCGTCGCCGGCTCTAAGGTTTCGACCAAGCTCGATGTACTGAACAGCCTGAGCCAGATCTGCGACCTGTTGATTGTCGGCGGCGGCATCGCCAACACCTTCCTGGCCGCTGCGGGTCACCCGGTGGGCAAATCGCTCTACGAGCCTGATCTGCTGGACACCGCCCGTGCCATCGCCGCCAAGGTCAATGTACCGTTGCCGGTCGACGTGGTGGTTGCCAAGGAATTTGCCGAAAGCGCTGTGGCCACTGTCAAGCCGATCGCAGACGTAGCCGCCGATGACATGATCCTGGATATCGGCCCGCAGACTGCGGCGAATTTCGCCGAGTTGCTGAAGTCGTCCCGGACCATTCTGTGGAACGGTCCGGTGGGTGTTTTCGAATTCGACCAGTTCGGCAATGGCACTCAGGTGCTGGCCCAGGCCATCGCCGACAGCGCGGCATTCTCCATTGCCGGTGGCGGTGACACCCTGGCGGCCATCGACAAATATGGTGTCGCTTCGGATATTTCCTATATCTCTACCGGTGGCGGTGCCTTCCTCGAATTCGTCGAAGGCAAGGTACTGCCGGCCGTGGAAGTGCTGGAAAAGCGCGCCAGGGCCTGAGGTAGCATAGGCCGTTGAAAGGGAGTTTTCATATGGTCAGGCTATTCGTGCTGCTGATCCTGGTGGGGGTGTTGGCCGGTTGTGCCAGCACGCCCGGGGGCGGGCCGGCGACTGAGGGCGCTCCGGCTGGCGGCAAAGGTTGTTACCAGGCCGATTGGCAGGCGCAGACCGCGCCGGTGCTGAACGGGCGCCTGGGGCCGGACGGACTGGAAAAATACGACGCATCGTCCGGGGCCCGGGAACAGGGTTGCCCTTGACGGGTCAGATTCACTACAGGCAGTACTGGCGGCCAGGGCCGTCAGTCGAGGAACCGGCATGAAAGGCTTTATTGCCCTCGCTTCACTGGCACTGCTTGGCGGTTGCGCCGGCTTCAACCTGTCCTCCTCGACATCGCCGACGGATAACTGGACCCGCTGGGTCTGCGACAGTCAGGCGCAGGTGTTCTGGCGTTACGCCGACAGCGCGGGCAAGTCGGTCGACGTGCGCCTCGGCGGTGCCGAGCAGGTGTACCGTTTGAAACCCGAGGTCGGCGCGGTCGACAGCGGCGTGCTGTATAGCGACAACGTGTTGGCATTTCATAAAAAAGATGATGAGGGCCTGGTCTACTGGGTCGCCACCAACGATTTGATCGGTCGAGCCTGTAAGGCCCCTGATCGGCAATAACTTGAATAGCAGCCGCCGCTCCGGCAGGCTTGCACGATTAACGACCCTCGTCCGGGAGAGACATACACAATGGCACTTATCAGCATGCGCCAGATGCTGGACCACGCAGCCGAGTACGGCTACGGCGTTCCAGCCTTCAACGTCAACAACCTTGAGCAGATGCGCGCCATCATGGAAGCCGCTGACAAGACTGACTCTCCGGTGATCGTCCAGGCTTCCGCCGGCGCCCGCAAATACGCTGGCGCGCCGTTCCTGCGGCACTTGATCCTGGCGGCTATCGAAGAGTTCCCGCACATTCCGGTGTGCATGCACCAGGACCACGGCACTAGCCCGGACGTCTGCCAGCGCTCCATCCAACTGGGCTTCAGCTCGGTCATGATGGACGGCTCTCTCGGCGAAGATGGCAAGACCCCAACCGACTACGAGTACAACGTCCGTGTCACCCAGCAAACCGTGGCCATGGCTCACGCCTGTGGTGTGTCGGTAGAGGGCGAATTGGGCTGTCTGGGCTCGCTGGAAACCGGCATGGCCGGTGAAGAAGACGGTATCGGCGCCGAAGGCGTGTTGGACCACAGCCAGATGCTGACGGACCCGGAAGAAGCTGCCGACTTCGTCAAGAAGACCCAGGTTGATGCGTTGGCCATCGCCATCGGCACCAGTCACGGCGCCTACAAATTCACCAAGCCGCCGACCGGTGACGTGCTGGCGATCGACCGTATCAAGGAAATCCACAAGCGCATCCCCAACACCCACCTGGTGATGCACGGTTCGTCTTCGGTTCCACAGGAGTGGCTGGCGATCATCAATCAGTATGGGGGTGACATAAAGGAAACCTACGGCGTGCCGGTCGAGGAAATCGTCGAAGGTATCAAGCATGGTGTGCGCAAGGTCAACATCGACACTGACCTGCGCCTGGCGTCCACCGGGGCGATGCGTCGTCTGATGGCTACCCATCCGAGCGAGTTCGACCCGCGCAAATTCTTCGGCGCCACCGTGACCGCCATGCGCGATGTGTGCATTGCCCGTTACGAAGCTTTCGGTACGGCTGGCAACGCCTCCAGGATCAAGCCGATCTCCCTAGAAGCGATGTTCCAGCGCTACCTCAAAGGTGAGTTGAACGCTAAGGTCAATTAAGCCATTTCCGGGTTTATGAAAAAGCCGTCGCAAGACGGTTTTTTTATTCGCGTCGATTGATCGGGCGGATGCAAAGTGTCCGCCAGATCTATTCCAGGTTGTGGTGATCCTTCTTTTGTCCGACCTGTGGCGAACGAAAGGAATGGCCCCGCCAGACATCGCCCACGTACACTTCTACCGAGGGATCGACGGCGATCCAGCGCCAGGCCCGAATATGGGTCGGATGATAGGCCGGCTTGTGTTCCGACTCCTTGATTTCGCTCACATAGAAACCACCGGTACTGGACGCCATCACCAAGGCCCATTTCATATCTGCCTCCGTCTGTCGTTGATACTCGATTCTGGAAAATATGACCGACAGCGTGTGCCCTTCATGCGACAAAATCGTTGAACCGGGTCATGCGCCAATACCTCGGCAACCGGCGCCTCTTTCTCAACGATGACCCGATGGCCCACTGATCGGCATCGGTGCCCATGAATACGATGTCACGGTGTCTGGGCTCCAGTCGGGGAGCGCTTCATGCCTTTACCAGCTTGAATTTCTGGTTTTTCGTTCCTCCATAAGTGTAAGCGATAATGTTGGTATTTTCCGCCGTGTTAGATCCATTAACGTCTAGCACTTTGCCGTTGCTTTTGTTTTCGATATAGAAGAGTTGGGTCCCCGCTTTCTTCAACGTCCAAAATTGCCGTGTATCGAGTGTCATGGGGGCGGCAACGACATTATCGCCGCTGGGCTCCAGTACCCGACTCTGGTTCTTTCCATTGATAATCAAATACCCTTGCTTGATATGATCGAAATGGAATTCCCAGGTGGACTCGGGGGCCGGATTGTCACGATACAGTTTGACATTGTGGGCGCGGTTGCCATCGGCGCTGAGTGCCATATCCACCAGCATTGAGCTAGTTAGATCCGTGTAGATTTTATAAAGGCCATTATCTATCCTTTCAGCGCCTCCAGGGGCACCCAATGCCTGTTCGGGAACTTCAGTGTCACGAGGAGTAGTTTCATCTTCCATGCTGACATTCCTTTTGCAAGTTTCGATCTGCGGGCGTAGTGCCGAGGGGACGAGCGAAGAGTGGCGCTTAGACCGGCCGACAGGCAAAAGGCACGCCTGAGGGTTGCTGATTATATTGGTGGGGTTGTGTAAGTTGGGCTACTGTCAGAAGTGACAGGTTTATAGACGGTTTCCGAATAGTAAATAGCCGCAGAAAGCATGAAATGATATTTCATGAACGTAGTAGAAGAGGATGATCTAGAGAGTAGTGTTAAATAATATAATAAACTGTCAAATATGACAGTGGTCGATGAGTTGTTGCCATGGCACTCTGTAATTCCAGGTCTCGATAGAGGAGTAAACCGTTATGAGCAGCAAAGACAAGAAAGTCGATATCAAGCCCAAAGGCCCGGCGCCTGTCAAGGTACCGCCTGTCGTAGTGCCGCCTGCCGAAGTGACACCAAAACCCAAGGGGCAAGCCCCTGTCACCATCAAGCCCTGATGCGGCGTCTGTCATTCAGCCCCGATTTGAAGTTCGGGGCCATTGGCCGGTGGGCCCGGCGAACACGCCCTCAACTCTTCTGGTGTTCGATAATCAGTTTGTAGAACGTCACCATTCCGCCTTCGCTGGTATACCCGGTGTTGTCCTGTACATAGACCCCGGCTTTGAAGTACAGCGGCTTGTCGCGCCAGGTGCTGCCGACCTGGGTGTACCACGCCGCGCCGGCGGCATGCACGCTCAAGGCACCGCCGGGACTGAGGTGAATCAGGTAGGTAAAGCTTTTATCCAGCGGCACGTTGTCGGCGATCTGGATGACGCGGCCTTCGCTGTCGTCCGGGTTACTGCGGATTTTCACCACGATAATCCCGGTCTGGCGGCTGTCACTGTATTGGTACTCGACCTTGAGCATGGGCTTGGTGCTATTGTATGAATGGATCTGGCCGATAACGATCTTGCCCGATGACGGTACCTGGTTCACCGCCAGGGCTGCGCGCAGGTAATTGTTGGCTTCGCCGTAGAGCCAGTTGTGCACGCTTCCGTCAGCGTAGGTTTCCCGTAGCTCGCTACGTGGGTAGATGGCGTTTTGGGTCTTGGAGCCGGTTACGGGCGACCAGAAGAACAAGGTGCCGGTGTCTGAGTGAAAGTACTGATTCTTGAAACCTTCTACTAATTTGGGTGTGTCGATGGTCTCGGGTGGTGTACCGACAGGTACGCTAAGATTCCAGGTCGTCAGATCGATCATGGTGGGTGTCTCCCGTGTAAAACGTAATACGCACGGGCATAGGCACATCATCTGAGAAAATTCAGACAAACTGCTTTAGCCTGGAGATTTGAACACTCTTTATACGGGGTGAAAGCTGGTTTGTTAACGTCAGACCGGCGAACGGTTGACGCCAAAACACCGACGAAATGTGCAGAGCCCGGCGGGCTTCGACTTGCACTAATAACCGTTGGTCGGATTGGCAAAATGCTATTGCTGTGTGGCGGTGAAAATCACCTCCGTCGATTGAATGCCCGAATCATTTTCATCGACCGTTAGTCGGGATATCGACACTGGTTGTGAATGGTGGCGCAATGGTCACTGCTTTTTGCGCGAACCCGAACTAGAGTTGTCCTTGTCAATTATCCGGTTTTCTGTCTGACCTCCGGTAGAGTTCCCTGAACATAGAGGAGCAGCATGGATTGCGCGCAAGTTAAGGCTGGTGATAGCAATTCTGTCCTTTTGGTGGTCGATGACTATCCTGAAAACCTGCTCAGCATGCGAGCGTTACTGGAGCGCCAGGACTGGCAGGTGGTCACGGCGGCTTCCGGTATCGAAGCGCTGACCGTGCTGCTTGAGCAGGAGATCGATCTGGTATTGCTGGATGTGCAGATGCCCGGCATGGACGGTTTTGAAGTCGCTCGCCTGATGCGCGGCAGCCAACGTACTCGCCTGACTCCGATTATCTTCCTCACCGCCAATGAGCAGTCCCTGGATGCCGTGATCAAGGGCTATGCCAGTGGTGCGGTGGACTATCTGTTCAAACCCTTCAACCCGGATATCCTCAGGCCCAAGGTTCAGGCGCTGCTTGAACAGCAGCGCAATCGTCGGGCCTTGCAGCAACTGACCCGCGATCTGGAAGCGGCCCGAGCCTTCAATGCGTCGGTGCTGGAGAATGCCGCGGAAGGCATTCTGGTGGTCAATGATGAAGGCAATATCGGTTTTGCCAACCCGGCGATTTCCCGTCTGCTCAACGCACCGCTGGCGTTGTTGATTGGGATGCCGTTCCTGAATTTCCTGCAGCAACCACACTTTCCCGAATGGCTGAACTGCCCGTTGCACGAAGGTTATCGCAAGGGGGAAATCTATCGCCTGCACGACGCGCTGCTGCGCACCAGCGATGGAAAATCGCTGCCGGTGGCTATGTCCTGTGCACCGTTGCCGGCGGATCAGCGCGCGATGGTGGTCACCGTGCTCGACATGTCGGTGGTGCATCATCTGCATCAACAACTGGAATTTCAGGCGGTGACCGATCCATTGACTGGCCTGCTCAACCGTCGGGGGTTTTACCGGACCGCGGAAAACACCCTGTTGCGTTGCGACCCCAGCCGCAAGTCGCTGGTGTTGATGTATCTGGACCTCGACAGCTTCAAACGAGTCAACGACTCCCTCGGGCACGAAGCCGGCGATCGCGTGCTGCGTTGGGTTTCGGAGCAATTGAAGGTCTGTCTCAAACCCTTCGATATCGTGGCGCGCATGGGCGGTGACGAATTCACCACGTTGCTCGATCTGGAGCGCCCGGAGCAGGCGGCGAAGGTCGCGGAAAGATTGATCGAGCGAGTGTCGATCCGTCAGCAGATCGACGGCATGGACATGACTCTGGGAGTCAGCATCGGTATCGCCACCTATCCCGATTGCGGTGCCAACCTTGATGGCCTGTTGCGAGCGGCGGACATTGCCATGTATGAGGCCAAACGCGCCGGGCGCCAGCAATATCGCTACTACGATCATGAGATGAACGGACGGGCCCGTTCACGGCTGATGCTCGAGGAAAGTGTTCGTTCGGCTATCGAGGGCCAGGAATTCAAAATGGTCTATCAGCCTCAGGTGTCCCTGGAGGATGGCCGGCTGCGTGGCTTCGAAGCCCTGTTGCGCTGGCACCATCCCAGTGTCGGCGATGTGCCGCCGGGATTGTTCCTGCCGTTGCTGGAGGAGGTCCGCTTGATCAGCCGCCTGGGCAGTTGGATCTATCGCCAGGCGGCGACCCAGCGCCATGCCTGGAACGGAGTGTTCGCCGATGAGCTGGTGTTGAGTGTGAGCCTGAGTGCCACGCAGTTCTGTATGTCGAATCTGGTCGAGGAACTGCAGGAAGTGATCGAGCGCCACGACCTGCGCCCCAGCCAGCTTGAGGTAGAGGTCACCGAAGCGGCGCTGATGCATGATTTCGAAGCCTCGCGCAAACAGTTGCGGCGGATTCGCGCGTTGGGCATGCGGGTGGCCCTGGATGATTTCGGCTCCGGTCATTGTTCACTGAATCACCTGCGGGATCTGGAGTTGGACACCCTCAAGCTCGACCGCCACCTGATCGCCAAGATTCTCGACTCGCCACGGGATGCGGCACTGGCGCGTAGCGTGATCGAACTGTGCCAGCAGTTCGGCCTGCTGGTGATCGCCGAAGGGGTGGAGACCCTGGAGCAGTCGCAGTGGCTGAAAGCCAATGGCTGTCCCTTTGTCCAGGGCTTCCTGGTCGCCCGCCCACTGACCGCCAAGGATGCCAGTGGATTCGGTCCGGTATTCGACTGGAGCGCATTGGGCAGTTGAATTCGCTACACTGCCGGCCTTGTTCAATGCACGTAACGGCCTTCCATGACCGCGCTGAAATACCTTCAAGCCTATCCCACGTCCTTGCAGGACTCGGTGCGCCAGATGATCGCCCAGGACAAGCTGGGCGCCTATCTGGGCCAGCGTTATCCCGACCGACATGCGGTGCAGAGCGACAAGGCACTGTACAGCTACGTCCTGGCCTTGAAGCAGGAGCACTTGCGCAATGCCCCGACCCTCGACAAGGTGCTGTTCGATAATCGCCTGGATCTGACCCATCGCGCCCTTGGCTTGCACACGGCGACCTCGCGGGTGCAGGGTGGCAGGCTTAAGGCCAAGAAAGAGATTCGCATCGCTGCGCTGTTCAAGGCGGCGGCGCCCGAGTTTCTCAAGATGATCGTGGTGCACGAGCTGGCGCATCTCAAGGAAAGCGATCACAACAAGGCGTTCTACCAGTTGTGCGAATACATGCAGCCGGGGTATCACCAGTTGGAGTTCGACCTACGGATCTATCTGACCTGGCGAGATCTCCAAGGCAAGGCCATTGTGGCCGATTAAGCGACCGATAAGGGTTTTCGGATGGATGTCAGCAAGACCAAGAGCAGTTTCTATCGCCGGCTGTATGTGGCTTGGTTGATCGATAGCGGGGTCGCCTGCAGCGTGCCGATGTTGACCGAAGCGACCGGCATGCCGCGGCGCACCGCCCAGGACACCATCGTGGCCTTGGCGGACCTGGATATTCTCTGTGAGTTCGAGCAGGAAGAGGGCGCCCGCAATCATGCCGGGCGCTACCGGATCCATAGTTGGGGGGCGATCGACAAGACCTGGGTCGAGCGCAACCTGGCGTCGATCAAGCAGGTGCTGGGGTACCCCTGAACGGTCTCAGGCTTTGCGCATGCCGATGTGCGGGATGTCATCTTCCAGATACGCCTCGCCCACCACCGCGAAGCCATAGCGCGCGTAGTAGTCCTGTAGATGGGCCTGGGCCGAGAGGTAGATCGGCTGTTCCGGCCACCGCTTTGCGGCGTGCTTGAGTGCCTGCGTCATCAATTCATGCCCCAGCCCGAGTCCCCGGGCCTGCGGTGCGATCACTACTCGCCCGATCACCACGTCGCCACTTGGCGATGGCGGGTCGAGCAAGCGCAGGTAAGCCGTCAGCCGATCATCCTGCCAACCCATCAAATGACAGGTGTCTCCCTCCAGGTCGAGTCCGTCGACCTCCTGGTAGGGACATTTTTGCTCGACCACGAAGACCTCGGTCCGCAGTCGCAGGACGGCGTAGAGTTGCTCCTTACCCAGGTCGCTGTGGTGTTTGCAGATCCAGTCGGTTGTCATAGTGCTCAGCCTGATGCCAATATCCAGTACCGATACTAAGCCGGTTACCTCGCGGAACCAACCACCGCTCGCTAGGGAGCATAAATGGGCCGCTGGGTCATTTTTTGAATGACGGTCAAATGAGATGATTGATTTTGCTCGGTCTCGTCATCTTTGGGTAATCTGCTTTGCAGGGCATTTGTCGCGGCGCCGATGAGCTAATGTTAGGAACTGGGAGATGGCCAGTTGCCTTCGCCCGGCCCCTGGGCTTCGGTTCACTGCACAGGGCAGACCCGCCCGCTAAGGATTTTTTGGCATGTCGCGACTGCTTCGAGCGTTTGCTTTGCTTGGATGGCTGCTGCTGACACAGAGCGCTACTGCGGAAAAATTGCGCCTGGTGGCCGATACTTGGCCGCCGTTCACCGACGCGACCCTGGTCAATGGCGGACTGGCAACCGATATCGTCAGCACGGCCCTGGCCCGCGCCGGTTACGCCAGCGACTTCGAGCAGGTACCTTGGGCGCGAGCCCTCAAAGGGCTTGGCGAAGGGCGTTATGATGTGCTGATCAATGCCTGGTACTCCAAGGACAGAACCTTGCTGGGACAGTTCTCGAGCGAGTACCTGCTCAACCGCGTGCGTTTTCTCAAGCGCAAGGACTCGTCCATCACCTACGACACTCTGCGGCAACTGCATGCGTTTCCGGTTGCCGTGGTGCGTGACTATGCCTATTCCCCGGACTTCGAGGCGGACGCCCAGTTGCAGAAGATCCCAGTGCACAACTTCGCCATGGCCGTGCGCATGCTCGCGGCGGGTCGTGTGAAGCTGACCCTGGAGGACGAGTATGTGGCGCGTTATTACCTGAAAAGCGAAACACCACGGGTGCGCGCTGCAGTGGAGTTTTTGCCCAAGCCGCTGAGCGAGAACAGCCTGCATATCCTGGTCAGCCTGAAGAACCCGAGGCATGAACAGATCGTGGCGAACTTCGATCGTGAGATCGCCGCGATGAAGGCCGATGGTAGTTACGAGCGCCTGCTCAAGCTGCATGGCATGTAAGGTTGGGCAAACACAGCCTGGATCAAGCCGGCTCTCACCGTTTTCGGCTATCTCAGTTCAGCCTTGCTCGGGTGCCTTGATCAAGTGCGCCGCCAGTGTGCGCAACGGCCCCAACTGACGACAGATCAATGCCAGTTGCGTCTGCACCAGTCGCTGTATCTCGTCAGTCTCGTCCGTCATCTGTTCCAGCTCGTTGGCCAGGGCCTCCTCGGCATCGCTGTGGATCTCGATGGCAGTCTTGTTCGCCAGCCCAATGGCAATCTGCTCGATGCTGGCGGCCAATGTCGCCCCGGCGCTGTCGAGCAAATGCTCGCGGACTTGCGCTGGCAGCTGGTTTTCCCGGTGTGCGCCAAGCCCCGAGAGATAGCTGAGCAAGGTATGCGAGAGCACCAGGAAACGAAAGCCGACATCGGCTTCCTTACGAAAATGCCCAGGTTCCATCAGCATGTTCGCCAGGGTGGTCGACAGCGCCGCGTCGGCATTGTGCGCATTGCGCCGGGCGAGACGATAGGCCAGGTCGTCGACCTTGCCGTGGGCGTATTGCTGCATGATCTGGCGCAGGTACAAGCTGTTACAGCTCAGGGTATTGGCCAGTACCTTGTTCAGGCGCCGGCCCTGCCAGTCCGGTAGGAATAGAAATACCGCCAGACCTGCGATCAGGGCGCCGAGCAGGGTATCCATCAGGCGCGGCAGGAACAGGCCGTAGCCGTCACCCACCTGGTTGAAACAGAACAGCACCGTCAGGGTCATGGCGGCGGTTGCCAGCGTGTAGCGCGTGGTGCGGTTGATAAAGAATGTCACCCCGGCGACGATGGTGAACAGGGCTTGGATCAACGGGCTCGGGAACAGATCGAACAGCGCCCAGGCGGCGGTCAGGCCGATGCCGGTGCCGATGATCCGCTGGCCCAGCTTGCGTCGGGTCGCGCCGTAGTTCGGCTGGCAGACGAACAGTGTGGTGAGGATGATCCAGTAGCCCTGGGACGGATGCACCAGGTGTACCATGCCGTAGCCGATACTCAGGGCCAGCGGCAGACGCAGGGCGTGGCGGAACAGCAGCGAAGTCGGGGTCAGTTGGGTACGCAGGCGCGTCAGCACGTCCTTGAAGTTGCGCGGCGAGCGGTCCAGCAGGCTACTGTCAGTGGCGTCGGCCAGGTTTTCGGGGTTGCTGGCGTCGCTGAGCAGGCGGTCCAGGGTGCTGAGGTTGGCGGCCAGGGCTCGTAGCGAGCGCAACAGGCCGCGCCAGGCCGGATTGCTCTGGATGCGCAGGTGTTCCATCGAGGCGTGCAGGTCGCCCAGGGCTTCGGCGAAGCTGGCGTCGTAGACGAACGGCTGACGCAACTGGATCGATTCCGCCAATGCCTGGCAAGCCTTGCCCTGCTGACGCAGCAGGCGCTGGCAGCGAAACAGCACATCACTATGAAAAAAGGCTTCGGCCAGGGCGTTATACGGGTAGTGTGAGGAGCTGGCGCGTTCGTGGATATCCTGAGCGAGGAAATACAGCTTCAGGTAGCGACTGACCTTCGAGCCCGGCCGACCGTTGCCGACCCGGGGCAGAATGATTTCCTTGGCGGTGTTCAGCGCCGCGACCACCCGACCGTTTTGCCGGGCCAGCTCCAGGCGCCGAGCCTCGACGTCCATTTGGCGGATCGGTTCGAACAGCGACGACTTGAGCTTGAGGTAATGGCCCAGTTCGCGGAACAGCTTCGCCAGGCTCTGTTGCACCGGCTGGTTGGAAAACAGCGCTTGCCACAGCACCGAGAGCAGGCCGTACCAGCCGGCACCGGCTACCAGCAGCAAGGGTTCATGCCAGAGGTTGTTGACTTCGCCACCGCGCGAATCCACCCCGATCATGGTGTAGACCGAGAGAATCAGCGTCGCCGAGGCAATCGCCCCATAGCGTTCGCCCAGGGCGCCGAGCATGGTCAGGCCGAAGGCCGCCAGAGCCATGGCCGCGACGAATACCAACGGATAAGGGAACAGCAGCTCGACCGAAAACGCCGCGACGCTGAAACACACCAGCGTCACCGCCAGGGCGTTGAGACGGCCTTGCCAACTGTCGTCGGTCTCGGCCAGGGCGCTGGCGATGACCCCGAGGAACAATGGGATCAGCAGCCTCATTTCGTTCTGGAACCAGCACAGGGCCATAATGCCGGTCAGGGCGATGAACACCCGAACGCTATAACTGAATTTATCCAATGCCCAGAGACGGCGCAGGGACTGGTTGAACGAAGTCGATGCCATGAAGGAGTGAGAGCCTGCTAAGCGATGGATCTAAATTGCGGGAGTTCGCGCGGCGTTGCAATGGTGCGGTACTCATCTCCAGAAAAAAATTATTCGGTGATCGAGTGGCATGTCAGACGAATTGCGCGGCCGCGTAGCCCGACGCCCAGGCCCACTGGAAATTGAAACCGCCGAGATGGCCGCTGACATCCAGCACTTCGCCGATAAAATACAGGCCAGGGGTTTTCAGCGACTCCATGGTCTTGGACGAGACTTCACGGGTGTCGATTCCGCCGAGGGTCACTTCGGCGGTGCGATAGCCTTCGGTGCCGGCGGGGACCACCTGCCAGTCGCCGAGCTTGCCCGCGACCTCGGCCAGTTCCGCTGGGGTGTACTGTTTCATGGGCTTGGAGACGAACCAGTGTTCGGCCAGCAGGTTGGCCATCTTCTTGGTGAACAGTTCGCCGAGCAGGGTTTTCAGCTCGCTGTTGGGCCGTTCGGTCTGTTGCTGTTGCAACCATTGCAGGGCGTCGTGGTCCGCCAGCAAGTTGATGTGCACGGTATCACCGGGTTGCCAGAACGAGGAAATCTGCAGGATCGCCGGACCGCTGAGGCCGCGATGAGTGAACAGGATATTTTCCCGGAAACTCTGGTCATTGCAGCTCACCAGGCAATCCACCGACGTCCCGGACAGCTCGCCGCACAATGCCTTGAGTTGATCGGTGATGGTGAACGGCACCAGGCCGGCGCGGGTTGGCAACAATCGGTGGCCGAACTGCTTGGCCACCTGATAGCCGAACCCGCTGGCGCCGAGGGTCGGAATCGACAGGCCACCGGTAGCGATGACCAGGGATTGGCAACTGATCTGGCCGAGGGTGGTTTGCAGCAGATAGCCGCTTTCGAGTTTCTCGATGTGCTGGATCGAGGTGTTCAGGCGCAGATTGACGCCGGCCTGCTCGCATTCATCCAGGAGCATGTCGAGAATGTCGCTGGACTTGTTGTCGCAGAACAATTGGCCGAGTTTTTTCTCGTGATAGGGCACGCCGTGCTTGGCCACCATCGCGATGAAATCCCACTGGGTGTAGCGGGCCAGGGCCGACTTGCAGAAGTGCGGATTCTGCGAGAGAAAATTGCCGGGCTCGGTGTACAGGTTGGTGAAGTTGCAGCGCCCGCCGCCGGACATCAGGATTTTCTTCCCGGCCTTGTTGGCATGGTCGATCAGCATCACCTGGCGCCCACGGGCGGCGGCGGTAAAGGCGCACATCAGGCCGGCGGCACCGGCGCCGATGATCACAACTTCAGTAGCGGGCACAACGATGTCCTCTTTCAGAGAATCCGCACGCGCAGCGAGCGACCCTTGATCTTGCCGTCGTTCAGGCGTTGCAAGGCCTGCTTGGCGACACCGCGCTCCACCGCCACATAGGCCTGGAAATCGAAGATCGCGATCTTGCCGACTTGGGCGCCGGGAATCCCGGCGTCGCCGGTCAGGGCGCCGAGGATATCGCCCGGACGCACCTTGTCTTTGCGTCCGGCGGCGATGCACAGGGTGCTCATGGCCGGCAGCAACGGACCGCCGCCCTGGGACTTGAGGTTGTCGAGCTGGTCCCAGTTCAACGGCGATTTCTGCACCTCCTCGATGGCCCGTGCGCGCAGGCTTTCGGACGGCGCTACCAGGCTGATCGCCAGGCCGGTCTCGCCCGCCCGCCCGGTACGACCGACGCGGTGGATATGCATCTGCGAATCACGCGCCAGCTCGACGTTGATCACCATGTCCAGCGCATCGATATCCAGGCCGCGCGCCGCCACGTCAGTGGCCACCAGCACGCAGATGCTGCGGTTGGCGAACATCGCCAGGACTTGATCGCGGTCGCGCTGTTCCAGGTCGCCGTGCAGGGCCACGGCGGACACGCCCTTGGCGGTCAGGGTGTCGACGGTTTCCTGGACCTGCTGCTTGGTGAAGCAGAACGCCACGCAGGAGGCTGGGCGGAAATGGTTAAGCACCTTGAGCACCGCGTCCATGCGATCTTCCGGGGCAATCTCGTAGAAGCGCTGTTCGATCTGACTGTCGGCATGCAGCGCCTCGGCCTTGACCTGCTGTGGGTTGCGCATGAATTTGGCGGCCAACTGCTTGATGCTCACCGGGTAGGTGGCGGAGAACAACAGGGTCTGCCGGCGCTCGGGAAGCTGGGCGATGATTTCCTCGATGGCGTCGTAGAAACCCATGTCGAGCATGCGGTCGGCTTCGTCGAGCACCAGGGTGTTGAGGCCGTGCAGGACCAGCGAGCCCTTGCGCAGATGCTGCTGGATGCGCCCAGGAGTGCCGACGATGATATGCGTGCCGTGTTCCAATGAAGCGATCTGCGGACCTAAGGCCACACCGCCGCAAAGAGTCAGCACCTTGATATTGTCTTCGGCGCGGGCCAGGCGGCGGATTTCCTTGGCGACCTGGTCGGCGAGTTCGCGGGTCGGGCAGATCACCAGGGCTTGGCAGCCATAGAAGCGCGGATTGATCGGGTTCAGCAGGCCGATGCCGAAGGCGGCGGTCTTGCCGCTGCCGGTCTTGGCCTGGGCGATCAGATCCATGCCCTTGAGAATCACCGGTAAGCTCTGCGCCTGAATCGGCGTCATCTGGGCGTAACCGAGGGAGTCGAGGTTAGCCAACATGGCAGCGGACAGGGGCAACGAGTTAAAAGCGGTGGCGATGGTGGTCACGGGACAAGCCTGCAAAACAAAATGTCGCGCAGTGTATCAGCCCTGGCCGGCGGTGCTGCAAATTCTGGATGAAAAGTAGCCAGAGAGTGTCGCCGCCGAGCCTGTTCAGGGCGGACACGCATCTGAGTGCGGCGTTTCGACACGCCGGTTTGCCACAATGAGTGTCAATGCTCGATATGCACCTCGACCGATTTCGGCCGCTTGCCGTCCTGAGGCGACAGTTGCAGGAAGATCGCCGATGCCAGCATCGCCATGCTGCCCACGGTGAGGAACGTCAGTTGGAAGGCGCCGAGCATCGTGTCCACGCCGTCGTTACCCACGGCCGCGGTAAAACCGCCGAGCAGGGCACCGGCGCAGGCCACGCCGAGGCTCAAGGACAGTTGCGCGACCACCGACAGCAGGCTGTTGCCGCTGCTGGCGGCGGCGTCGTCGAGGTCGATCAGGGTCACGGTGTTCATCGCGGTGAATTGCAGCGAGTTGATCGCCCCGGCAATCGCCAGCATGGCCAGTAGCAGCGGATACGGCGTGTGCTCGGAGACCAGGCCCAAGGCCGCGAGCATGATGCCCAGCGCCAGGGTATTGCCGGTCAGCACGATGCGGTAGCCCAGGCGCTCGATCAGTGGCCGGGCAATCGACTTGGTGAGCATCGCCGCTGCCGCCAGGGGCAGCATGCTCATGCCGGCCTGGGACGGCGAATAACCCAGAGCCACCTGCAGCAGCAACGGCACCAGGAACGGCAGGGCGCCGCTACCCAGGCGGGCGAACAAGTTGCCGAGGATGCCCACCGCGAAGGTCCGAGTCTTGAACAACGAGGGGGCAAACAACGGGTTGTCGATATGTCCGGCGCGCAGCCAGTAAGCCGCCAGGCAGGCCAAGCCGGCGAACAGCAGCAACATCACCCGTAGGTGCGGCAGTTGCAGCTCGCCCAGGCCCTCCATAGCGATGGTGATTAGCAACATCGCCGCGCCGAACAACAGGAAACCGATACCGTCGAAGCGCGTAGGCTCGCCGCCGCGCAGGTCGGGAATCAATTTCCACACCGCATAACAGCCCACCAGGCCCACCGGCAGATTGATCAGGAAGATCCAGTGCCAGGTCAGGAATTGCACCATCCAGCCGCCCAGGGTCGGGCCGATCAACGGGCCGAGCAGGCTGGGGACGGCGATGAAACCCATGATCCGCACCAGCTCCGAACGTGGGTAGGCACGCAACACCAACAACCTGCCCACCGGCAGCATCAGCGAGCCGCCCAAACCCTGGATCACCCGTGCGCCCACCAGCATGTCGAGGGAACTCGACAGGGCACACAGCAGCGACCCGAGGCTGAACAGCAGGATCGCGCAGAAGAACACCCGCTTGGTGCCGAAACGGTCGCAAAGCCACCCCGAGGCCGGAATCAGTAATGCCACGGTGAGCATGTAGGCAATCACCACACCCTGCATGCGCAACGGATTTTCCGCCAGGTCGAGGGCCATGGACGGCAGGGCGGTGTTGAGGATGGTCCCATCGAGGGACTGCATGAAGAAGGCGATGGCCACCACCCAGGGCAGCCCGCGGGCGGTTGTTGTATCCAGCGGGGCACGGTGGGGCATGGGCAGCTCTTTTGTTAGCTGGCTATAGGGCCGATTATGCCTGATCGGTTTGGGCCTGGGCGCTCCGGCAAGGTTCTATTTGATCCTTCGACAGCAGAAAACCGAGCAGGGCTCGATGAACGTTGTCGGCTGCCACCCGCGACTCCAGGTCGAGCAGGTGGCCAGTGTCCTCGGCCACTGAAAAACTGCAATGGGGGATGTGCTGCTGGAACTTCCGGGCGCCTTCGGCGGGGGTGTAGATATCCTTGGCGCCGTTGATGAAGTGTACTGGGGTGCGGATCGCGGACAGCGACCGCAGGTAGTTGCCGTCGCCCAGTTGCAGCACCTGGTCGATATGAAAGCGCGCCTGGCGGTATTCGGTGCTGGCCATGGCACTGAGGTGCTGGTGGTTGGTGGCCTTCAGGCGGGGAGGGAGAAAATGACCGACGGTGTCGTTGAGCAGATGGCCGATAGCCGACTTGTCGTCGACCTGGATCAGCTCGTGTACCCGCTGCACGTAAGCCAGCATCGGCGGGTTGAGGTCGGGGGCAAGGGCCATGATCACCGAGCTCTGGATGCTGGACGGATTCCTCGCCAGGGTCAACAGGCTGGAGATACCGCCCCACGAGGCCGACACCAGGTGATTAACCTCGAAGCGTTCCACCAGCGCCAGGAGCATTTCCACCTCGTCGTCCTTGGTCACCAATCCTGGATCGGGATTATAGGGCTGTGAGCGACCGGCGAAGGGCAGGTCGAACAGCAGCACGTTGAAGTGCTCGGCCAGGCGTTTACTGGTGCGAGCGAAGGACGAGGTGGTGGAGAGGGCGCCATTGACCAGCAGCGCGGTATTGCGCCGCGGATCGTCGCCGATGCGCTGGACATGAACGTTTAAATGCTTGAACAGATTGTTGATGACGAAGCTTCCTTGATTCATATCAAACTCCAGCAAAAACACCTTCGGCGAGTGAAAGAGGCGCAGCATTGAATGACAAAATCGCGGGTGAAGCCTGTTGACTTTATGATGAGGTCGAACGAAGTGAGCGGTGTTAATGCTGCGCCGAATGAAGGGATATGTATAGCCCGCCAGGGTCTTACGGGACAACCGTCGGAACGGATGAACCCCTTGATCGTTCCTCGCTTCGCAGGATAACGATCAGTGCCGGGTCAGAGGGTCAGCGTCAGCTTGCGAACTAGCGCCCCCGGCAGCAGGCTCGACGCCGTCTGCCGCTGATCGTAGGTACTGGCCGACAATAGCAATTCGCGCTCCTGGGTCAGGGCTTCCAGTTGAGTACCCAGCAGGCTGTAGACGCTGTCGTCGAAGCGCATGGTGCTGACCGGCGCCTGGATCTCGCCGTTCTCCACCCAGAAAGTGGCGAAACGGGTCATGCCGGTCATGCGCCCGGCCGATTGGTCCGAGTAGTTCAGGTACCACAAGTTGCTGATATACAGGCCAGTGCCCAGTTTCTCCAGAACGTGCTGTTGCGCTAACTGTCCGGCCTTCATCTCCAGGGCGCTGGGGTATTCGCCACTGCCCGCGCCGTTGGCGGTCAGGCCGTATTCGGCGGCGCTGCGGGAGTTGATCATCTGCTCGTTGGCCGAGCCCTTGGCAACCAGCGACAGGTCGCCGCGCGGATAACCTTCGTTGGAAAACGCCGGGCTCAAGGAGCCGCTGACCTGCTCGTTCAACCAGACGAGCGGGTGGAACGAAGCTTCGTTGGCGTACAGCTTCTGCAGGGGACTGTGCTTGTTGGCGATGGCCTGGGCCGAGAAACCGCCCCAGCGGAGCATGCCCATGATTTCTTCCAGCGCCGCTGGCGCCAGGTACGCCCGGTACTCGCCGGGGGCGAGGGTACGCAATGGCCGCCCAAGAAACCCCAGTTGTTCGCGAGCCTGTTGGAGGCGCCGGGCGAAGGCGTCGCTGTCCCATTCATGGCCGGCATAGCTGGCTTTCACCGCCTGGCCGTTTTCGTGGAACAGGCTCCAATCGAAATTGAAACTATTGGCCTGATGCCAACCGAACGCCCCGTCGGAGCTGGCAAAACCTCGGCTGATGGGGCCGGCGGCATAGAAACCGACCAGATCCAGACCGGTCGCGGCGCGGCGTATCTCTTCCAGGACTCGGGCGGTGTCCGGCAGCGGTTGATTCTGCACATGGCGACTTTGCCAGGCGTCGTGATTGAGTAACAGGTACGGATCGGCGGACAACAACGGCAAGGTTTCGCGCAACTGTTGCAGGCCGTCGGACAGGCGCTGGCGATCCAGCTCCAGTTCACCGCAGAGGGTGATTTGCAGGTCCGCATGCCTTTGCGCATCGATCAGTTTGACGCTCAGCCTGGCTTGTCGCACCTGCCCGGCCTGGCGCACACGACCGTGGTTGAAGCGGATGAACTGCGAAGATTCGGCGGCATAACCCAGGGTGAATTGTTCCGTGTCCCGCAGATGCTCGCGCAAATCTTGCACCAGTGCCTGGAAGTGTTCCACCTGACTCAGTGACTGATCCATCAGGCATCTCCTCCAAACACGTCGACATGGCTGAATACACAGGCGGGCGAAGCGTGCCCGACGCGAATGATCTGATTGGGCTCGCCCTTGCCGCAGCTCGGCGTGCCCAGGACCTGGAAGGTGCTGGCATCGCCGACCGCGATGAGGTTGCGCCAGAACTGTGCGGAAATCGCCCGGTAGTTGGGGTTCTTGACCACGCCCTTGAGTTCGCCGTTTTCGATCAACTGGCCCCATTCGCAGCCGAACTGGAATTTGTTGCGCGCATCGTCGATCGACCACGAGCGGTTGGTGGACATCAGGATGCCCTTCTCGATACCGCCGACCAACTGTCCGAAGGACTGGTCCCCCGGTTCGATATTCAGGTTCGCCATGCGGTCGATTGGCGGTCGGTTCCAACTGCTGGCGCGGCTGTTGGCGACGCCTTCCAGACCGCTGCGGAACTGCGACAGCGCGCCTCCCAGCGGTCGCAGCAACAAGCCTTGGCGGATCAGGAACTGTTTGCGGGCGGCGCTGCCGTCGTCGTCATGCCCGTAGCTGGCCAACTGTTCCGGGATCTGCGGATCGAAGGTCACGTTGAGTAGCGGCGAACCGTACTGCAGGTGACCGAAGTCACTGGCCTTGACGAAGCTGGTGCCGGCGTAATTGCGTTCGTCGCCGAGGATCCGGTCCAGCTCCAGCGGGTGACCGATGGATTCGTGGATCTGCAAGATCATCTGGTCCGGAGTCAGCAGCAGGTCGCGTGGACCCGACGGGGTGTTGGGGGCCAGCAGTAATTGCAGGGCCTGGTCGGCGATCCGCGCGCCGGCGCCGATCAGTCCGGAGCGATGGATCACCTCGGCGCTGCCTTGTTGGCCGAAGTTTTCGCGACCGAGGGTGCGGGTCTGGCTGTCCATGCCGTCGAAGGCGGTCACGCTCAGGCCTGGGAACACAAAACGTTGTGCCTGGCGCAACTGGGCCCCGGCGCTGTTGAGGTAGATCTGTTCGACATGGGTCACGCCGAGGCTGACTTCCCAGTTCACCAGGCGCTCGTCCCTGGGTACGGCGGCGGACTCGGCGGCGAGCAGGGCGTAGCAATCACTCAGCGAGGCGAAGGGTTGTTCAAGTTGTGGCGAGCAATAATCGCTGCGCTCGCTGGAGACGGCTTGCTCACGCAGGTCGAGCAGAGCGTGACCGGCAATCAGCCGGGCCTGCTCTTCGGCCCGTTGCAGAGCGGCCTGCAAGCCTTGTCGCGAGAGGTCGTTGGTGGCGGCATAGGCTTCGACACCGTTGACTCGCACGGTCAGCATCGCGCCTTCGTCGCGGCTCAGGCTGGGGGGCTCCGGGACGTTCTTGCGGACCGACAGGTATTGGCCGGACTCGCGAACATAACGCAGGGAAAAGAATTCAGCGCCCGTGCGCAAGGCAGCGAAGTGCTGCTTGAGCTGGGGGTGGAAGTCGAACATTGAGGAACCTCCCTGGAAATGGCAGCGGCGGCGACGAGGCACTTTAGGAGAGGCCCCAATGTCAGTCTGTCAGGAAAAGGCGATTTTGCGAACGACACAAACTTTGTAGAGGCCGGCTTGCCGGCTCCTACGAGGCAAGGTCTGGAGTTACAGCGGGCAACCCTTGGCCCGCAGAATCGCATCGAAACGATCCGGGTCCAGGGTGCCGGCTTCGATTGCCGCCAGGGTAGCTTTTTCCCGTGCCAGCAGGTCGTGGCAGCGGATCAGCAGTTCCGGCAGTTCGCTACGAGCCGCCGCGACCACGCCGTCACCGTCGCCGATCATCAGGTCACCTGGGGTTACTAGCATCCCGGCACAGGAAATCGGCACGTTGATTTCTCCACCACCATCGGTGCTCGGGCCACGGTGTACGCCACCGATGGCATAGGCCGGCAGCTCGCCGGTCTGCCATTCGTCGAGGTCGCGCAGGGCGCCGTTGATCACCACACCGACGATTCCGGCCTTGAGGGCCATGGCGCGCATGATGCCGCCGAACACGGCCCTGGTCAGGTCGGCGCTGCCGTCGATCACCAGCACATCGCCCGGACGAGCCATTTGCATGGCCTTGAGGATCATCAAGTTGTCGCCCGGACGCACGCGCACGGTCAAGGCATTACCCAGCATCGGGGTAGTGCCGTGGAAAGGCTTGAGGCCCAAGCCACCGACGTTGCGTCCCAGGCAGTCGCTGACGGCGGCGGCAGGGATCTTGCTGAATTCATTCAGCCATTTAGGATCGAGCGGTTCAGGATTCGGGTTGATCAGGTAGCCGGTAGGCCATTTGCTCGAAGAAACGACATCAAACATGGGGGAGCCTCGTGGCCAGCAATGTGGCGGTGTGTCGATTGGGGCGGGTGAAACGTTTGCGCGCCAATAGATTAGGCCTGCGCGAAGGTAGGAGCAAGGGTAGAACGATGGAGGATTGTTTACCTTGTTTGGTGGGAGTGGGCGTGATAGCCCTGTGGCGAGCGGCTCGGCGGAACGCCGCTCACCACAGGCAGGTTACTGCGCGATATGGCTCACTTCGCGCAGCGGCTGGCCACGCACCGGTTTCTGGCCGGCCACATAGTATTGCGCTTTGCTGCGCGGCAGCGGCTGGCGGCCACGGATCTTGTCGGCGATTTTCTCGGCGATCATGATCGTCGGCGCGTTCAGGTTGCCGGTGGTGATGATCGGCATGATCGAGGCATCGACCACGCGCAGGCCCTGCATGCCCTGCACGCGGCCCTGGCCGTCGACCACCGCCATCTCGTCGCTGCCCATCTTGCACGAGCAGGACGGGTGGAACGCGGTCTCGGCGTGCTCACGGACAAACTGGTCCAGTTGTTCGTCGGTCTGCACCTCGATGCCTGGGCTGATTTCGCGGCCACGGTAAGCGTCCAGTGCCGGCTGCTGCATGATTTCCCGAGTCAGGCGAATGCCGTCGCGGAACTCCTGCCAGTCCTGCTCGGTGGACATATAGTTGAACAGGATGCTCGGGTGCTGGCGCGGGTCCTTGGACTTGATCCGCACGCGACCACGACTGGGCGAGCGCATGGAGCCCATGTGCGCCTGGAAACCGTGTTCCTTGACGCCGTTGCTGCCGTTGTAATTGATCGCCACCGGCAGGAAGTGGTACTGGATGTTCGGCCATTCGAATTGTGCGCGGGTGCGGATAAAGCCACCCGCTTCGAATTGGTTGCTGGCGCCGATGCCGGTGCCGTTGAACAGCCATTGGGCACCGATAGCCGGCTGGTTCCACCACAGCAGCGAGGGGTACAGCGAGACCGGCTGGGTGCAGGCGTATTGCAGGTACAACTCCAGGTGATCCTGGAGGTTCTCGCCGACGCCTGGCAGGTCGTGGACCACTGGGATGTCCAGGCTTTCGAGCAACTGACGCGGGCCGACCCCGGAGCGCTGCAACAGTTGTGGCGAGGCGATCGCGCCGCTGCTGACGATGACTTCCTTGCGGGCACGGGCCTCGACCCGCTCCTCGGCGCTGCCCAGCAGGTACTGTACGCCTACCGCCCGTTTACCTTCGAAGAGGATCTTGTCGCTCAGGGCGTGGGTAACGATGGTCAGGGTCGAGCGCTGTCTGGCGGTGTCCAGGTAGCCACGGGCGGTGCTGGCGCGACGGCCGTTGGGCGTCACGGTGCGGTCCATTGGGCCGAAGCCTTCCTGCTGGTAGCCGTTGAGGTCGTCGGTCCGTGGATAACCGGCCTGTACGCCGGCTTCCACCATGGCGTGGAACAGCGGGTTGTTGCCGGCCTTGGGCGTGGTCACGCTGACCGGGCCGTCGCCGCCGTGGTAGTCGTTGGCGCCGATGTCGCGGGTTTCCGCCTTGCGAAAATACGGCAGGCAGTCGAGGTAGCTCCAGTCTTCCAGGCCGGGCAGCCTGGCCCAGCCGTCGTAGTCCAGGGCGTTGCCACGGATGTAGCACATGCCGTTGATCAGCGATGAGCCACCGAGGCCCTTGCCGCGACCGCACTCCATGCGACGACCGTCCATATGCGGTTCCGGATCGGTCTCGTAGGCCCAGTTGTAGCGCCGGCCTTGCAGTGGGAATGCCAGGGCGGCGGGCATCTGGGTGCGAAAGTCGAAACGATAGTCGGGACCGCCGGCTTCGAGCAGCAGGACCGTGACGCCTTCGTCTTCGGTCAGGCGGCTGGCCAGGGTGTTACCGGCCGAGCCGGCGCCGATGATGATGTAATCGAATTCTTGGGACATGACAGGTAGCCCTCGTGGAAGTGGATCGGGGCACAGGCCGCAGCGGTTCAAATGCGGCGAGGGGGCTGGTCGGAACTCCCCCTCGCCGCACAGGCCACTAGACCCGCGTCAGAGTCAGAACACCGAGGCGTAATCGCCCAGCTCGACCTGCACCGATTTGATCCGGGTGAAATTATTCAGCGAGCTGATGCCGTTCTCACGACCGACACCCGACTGCTTGTAACCGCCTACCGGCATCTTCGCGTCGGACTCGCCCCAGGCATTGATCCAGCAGATACCGGCTTGGAGCTGATGAATCACGCGGTGGGCGCGGTTCAGGTCGCGGGTGACCACACCGGCAGCCAGGCCGAAGTCGGTATCGTTGGCCCGGCGGATCACTTCATCTTCGGTCTCGTAGCTAAGAATGCTCATGACCGGGCCGAAGATTTCTTCGCGAACGATGGTCATCTCGTCAGTGCAGTCGGTGAACACGGTCGGCGCCACGTAGGCGCCGTTGGCGAACTCGCCGGCGCTCAGGCGTTCGCCACCGCACAGCAGGCGGGCGCCTTCTGCCTTGCCCTTGGCGATGTAGCCCAGCACGCTTTCCATGTGGGCGAAGCTGACCAGCGGACCGAAATTGGTGTTCTCGTCTTGTGGGTTACCGACGCGAATCCGTGCCACGCGCTCGGCGATCTTGGCTTCGAATGCGGTTTTCAGGTGGCTCGGCACGAACACGCGGGTGCCGTTGGTACAGACCTGGCCGGAGCTGTAGAAGTTGGCCATCATTGCCGTGTCGGCGGCGCGATCGAGGTCGGCGTCGTCGAAGATGATCAGTGGCGACTTGCCGCCCAGTTCCATGGTCACGTCCTTGAGCGACGAGCTGGATGCGCTGGCCATAACCTTCTTGCCAGTGTCGGTGCCACCGGTGAAGGAGACTTTCTCGATGCGCGGATGCTCGGTCAGCCAGGTCCCGACTTCACGGCCGCTGCCGGTGAGGACGTTGAACACACCGTCCGGAACGCCGGCTTCGGTGTAGATCTCGGCCAGTTTCAGGGTGGTCAGCGAGGTGACTTCGCTGGGTTTGAAGATCATCGCGTTGCCAGCCGCCAGCGCCGGCGCGGATTTCCACAGGGCAATCTGAATCGGGTAATTCCAGGCGCCGATACCGGCAACCACGCCCAGCGGCTCGCGACGGGTGTAGACGAATGAAGTGCTACGCAGCGGAATCTGCTCGCCTTCGATGGCGGGCACCAGACCGGCGTAGTATTCCAGTACGTCGGCACCGGTGACGATATCGACATAACGGGTTTCGGAGTAGGCCTTGCCGGTGTCCAGGGTTTCCAGGGCGGCCAGTTCATCGTTGCGCTCGCGCAGGATATCCACGGCGCGGCGCAGGATGCGCGAACGTTCCATGGCGGTCATCGCCGCCCAGATTTTCTGGCCCTTCTCGGCACTGGTCACGGCGCGCTCGACGTCTGCTTGGGTCGCACGTTGCACCTTGGCGAGCACTTCACCGTTAGCCGGGTTGATGGCATCGAAAGTGGCTTCGCCGCTGGCGTCGGTGTAACCGCCATCGATGTAGAGTTTTTGCAGTTCGAAACGGGCCATAGAGTCCTCGCAAGTGCATCAGTGGTTGGGCTAAACACGACTGCGGGCTGGGCACCTTCGGTGCATGCAGGTAAGACTGCGTTGAACACTCCTTCGTCTTACCTGCGCTCGCTAGGGTTTTAAACCCTGTGCCGAGTGGTCAAACGGGCCACCCGTTAGTGTGTATGACTACGCCTGGGTGCCGTAGTGCTCCTGCTTAGCCAGTTGCAAATCCATATATTCATAAGCGATCCGTTGCGCCTGCACGGTGTCGAAAGCATCTCCCGACAACGCGCCGCGCAACCACAAACCGTCGATCAACGCCGCCAGGCCCCGTGCCGCGCTACGGGCGGCGGGCGGCGCCAGGGCGCGGCGGAACTGGCAACACAGGTTGGAATACAGACGGTGATCGTTGATCCGCTGCAACCTGTGCAAAGACGGCTGGTGCATGCTGCTGGCCCAGAAGGCCAGCCAGGTTTTCATCGCCGGGCCGTTGACCTGGCTGGCGTCGAAGTTGCCTTCGATAATCACTTGCAGATGAGCCCGTGGGCTGTCATCGGCCAGTGCCTGGCGGCGCGCGGCGATATTGTCGGTCAGGGCGCTCATCAGATACCGCATCGTGGCGGCGAGCAGGCCGTTCTTGTCTTGAAAATAGTGACTGATGATGCCATTCGAGACACCCGCCAAGCGGGCGATCAGCGCGATGCTGGCGTCTGCCATTCCGACCTGATCGATCGCGGTCAAGGTGGCTTCGATCAATTGTTGGCGGCGTATGGGTTGCATACCGATCTTGGGCATGGTTCTGCTCTCCTTGGGCCCGCCGGCAGACATAGAACGGCTATCGGCTTGTGGATCAGTTTATTTTGTTTTGATTGATCGTTCAATCAACAAAAAGTCGGCGACGAATCGTCACCGCCTACAGTTTTTTCCTATAGGCAGTCGGCGGAGACAGGATCTTTGAAAAAACACCGAAGCTGCGGGCATGCCGGCGAAGCGTTTGGCCGTCTTGAGGGGCATTCCTCGCGGTTCGGCGTCTCGACAAGCTCAGCGCCGACACGCGTGATGTCACCCCGAAAACAACAACGCCGCGATCCTTTCGCGGCGTTGTTGCGTCGGTCTCAACCCAGGTTCTTGCCCAATAGAGCATGGTACAACTCGCTGTCGCCGAGAATCCCGACCAGCTTGTTGTTGTCGTGCAGCACCAGCTTGTTGCCGGTCTGGTAGCGGATCTGCAGCGCGTCGCGCATACCGATATTCGAATCTACCAGGGTCGGGCTGCGGCCCAGACTCTCGACGGTCTGGCCCTGTACCCAACTTTGCAGGTTCAGGTCGGCACCGTTCTGGCGGGCGCCTTTGATGGTGTCGCCTTCGGCCAGATCGATCCACGAGTCGCCACCCGGATCGATGCACACTGAGCCATTGACGCGTTTGCAGTTGTCCAGGGCGCGCATCAGGCTGCGACCGCAGAGCACATTGAGCGGGTTGGTATGGGCGACGAAGGTGCGTACATATTCGTCCGCCGGGTTGAGCACGATTTCTTCAGGCTTGCTGTACTGGATGATCCGGCCGTCTTTCATGATCGCGATGCGGCTGCCCAGTTTCAGCGCTTCGTCGAGGTCGTGGCTGACGAACACGATGGTTTTCGCCAGTTTGTTCTGCAGGGTCAGCAGTTCGTCCTGCAGGCCCTGGCGGATCAGCGGGTCGAGGGCCGAGAACGGTTCGTCCATCAGCAGGATATCGGCATCCATTGCCAGGGCGCGGGCCAGGCCTACCCGTTGCTGCATACCGCCAGACAACTCATCGGGCTTCTTGTTACGCCATTGGGTCAGGCCCACCAGCTCAAGCTTTTCGTCCACCAGCTTGCGCCGTTCCTTTTCCGGGCGTCCCTGCATTTCCAGGCCAAAGCTGATGTTCTCGCGCACCGTCAGCCAGGGCATCAGAGCGAACTTCTGGAACACCATGGCGATGCGCTGGGTGCGCATCATCTTCAGTTCGGCGTCGGTGCAGTGGGCGATATCGATGGGTCGACCTTCATGCTCGACGAACAAATGGCCACGGCTGACCGTGTTCAGGCCGTTGATGCAACGCAGCAGGCTGGACTTACCGGAGCCGGAGAGGCCCATCAGTACACAAATCTCGCCTTTCTCGATTTCCAGGCTGGCATTCTCGACGCCGACGATCTGCCCGGTCTTCTTCAGGATTTCTTCCCGCTTGAGGCCTTTGTCCAGCAGCGCGAGGGCCTCACGCGGGTTCTTGGAGAAGATAACGTCTACCTTGTCGAAGCGGATTATGCTCATGCGTCACCCCTTGCCGGTGCGTCGGGTTGTTTGCAGATACGGTCGAGCATGATTGCCAGCAATACAATCGCCAGGCCGGCCTCGAAGCCCAGGGCGATATCAGCGGTGTTCAGTGCGTTGACCACGGGCTTGCCCAGGCCATCGGCTCCTACCAGTGCAGCGATCACCACCATCGACAACGACAGCATGATGCACTGGGTGATACCGGCGGCGATGCTCGGCATGGCGTGGGGCAGCTCGATGCGTGCGAGCAACTGGCGGCGCGAGCAGCCAAAGGCCTTGCCGGCGTCCATCAATTCCTGCGGTACATCCTGGATGCCCAGATAGGTCAGGCGGATGGGGGCGGCAATCGCGAACACCACCGTGGAAATCAGGCCGGGCACCACGCCCAGACCGAAGAGGGTCAGGGTCGGAATCAGGTACACGAATGTCGGTACGGTCTGCATCAGGTCGAGGACCGGACGCATCAGGGTGTAAAACATCGGCTTGTGCGCGGCGACAATGCCCAGCGGCACGCCGATGACCACGCAGACCAGGGTGGCGAACATCACCTGGGCGAGGGTTTCCATGGTTTCCTGCCAGTACCCCAGATTGAGGATCAGCAGGAATGAAGCGACCACGAAGGCGGTCAGCCCCCATTTGCGCTGGATAAAGTGGGCGATCAGGGCGATCAGCGCGATCAATGCCAGCGGATTGAACCAGGCCAGCGCAAACGTTACGCCGTGGATCATCGTTTCCAGGGTCGAAGCGATCGCATCGAAGTAGTTGGCCCCGTTCTGGGTCAACCATTCAACGAAGGCGGCGATGTACTGGCCTAGAGGGATTTTGTGTTCAGTCAGCATGGTATTGAACGTCCACATGCGGGGGAATAAATGCAGGCGCCGGTGAGCAGGCCCGCCCGGCGTCGGCGATCATTGCGCGAGCTTGGCTTTCACGGCGTCCAGGCCAGGTTTGCTGTCAATGGTGGTCACGCCGGCCAGCCAGGTATCGAGTACCTGTGGATTGTTCTTCAACCAAGCCTTGGCCGCGGCTTCAGGCTTCATCTTGTCGTCGAGGATGTTGCCCATCAGCGAGCTTTCCATGTCGACGGTGAATTCGAGGTTCTTCAGCAACTGGCCGACATTGCTGCACTCTTGCACGTAGCCCTTGCGGGTGTTGGTCGCCACGGTGGCCGCGCCGAAGTCCGGGCCGAAGAAGTCGTCGCCGCCGGTCAAGTACTGGATCTTGAAACGCTTGTTCATGGGGTGCGGCGCCCAGCCGAGGAAGACCACCGCGGTGTCGCGTTTCTGTGCCCGGTCGACCTGGGAAAGCATGCCCGCTTCGCTGGATTCGACGACCTTGAAACCGGCGTCCTTGAGGCCGAAGGCGTTCTTGTCGATCATGCTCTGGATCAGGCGGTTGCCGTCGTTGCCCGGCTCGATGCCGTAGATCTTGCCGTCCAGTTCCTTCTTGAACTTGACGATATCGGCGAAGTCATGCAGACCCTTGTCATACAGCGCCTGGGGCACGGCCAGGGTGTATTTGGCGCCCTTGAGGTTGGTGCGCACTACATCCACGGTTCCGGCGTCACGGTAGGCCTTGATGTCGTTCTCCATGGTTGGCATCCAGTTGCCGAGGAAGATGTCCATGTTCTTGCCGTCGGCCAGGGACTTGTAGGTGACCGGCACGGAAATCATCGTGGTCTTGGTCTTGTAGCCAAGGGCCTGCAGCACGACGCTGGTGGTGGCGGTAGTGGCGGTAATGTCTGTCCAACCGACATCGGAGAAGTTCACGGTACTGCACTGCGCCGGTTCCGCGGCGTGGGCCAACAGCGGGAGACTCAGCATAGTGGCCAACAACAACGAGGGGGAACCTTTCATGGGGGTAGACTCCTATGTGTTTTTTTTGGCAGTGTCCGACTGGACCATCGCGCTTAATTGTTCTGTTGCGGTTGGAGGCGTCGAGGGCAGCTCTACCCCGGTATCCTGCAATCGAGTCGAGACTGATCATGTACCAGCCTGAATATGTCGCCTACAGGGTGCGTCGTATCCAGTACAGGGAGAGTCGCATCCAGTGTCGGTGAGGTCGTTTACAGATTTTTTCGCTGCTTTTTTCTTCCCGGAATCGCGAAAGAGCGTTGAAAAAAACCTGTCGGCGGCGGCTGGCGTAGATAGACATGAGTGCGTCGGTGCCAGACGTCGAGCACCGATTCAAAAGGCTGATGATGCCGTCATTCCGGCGGATCGCAGCTACGAACGTAGCCGTCCGCCACCAGGCGTTTCAACGTCTGGAACCTGCATCCAGAGGGCGTCACGGTCATGGCAATCAGCGTATTCGACCTGTTCAAGATCGGCATCGGTCCGTCCAGCTCCCATACCGTGGGACCCATGCGGGCGGCGGCGTTGTTCGTGCAAAAACTGCGCGAGCGCGGTGCCCTGGAGCGGGTTTGTCGGGTCGAGGTGCGGCTCTATGGTTCGCTGTCGGCCACTGGTATCGGCCACGGCAGCGACAACGCGGTCATCATGGGGTTGATGGGTGAGTGGCCGGATGCGATCGATCCGACGCAAATCGGCTTGCGCATCGCTACTCTGCGAGAAACCGATACGCTGTTGCTCGACAATCGCTTGCCGATTCCCTTTGTCTGGGCGCGCGACATGCAACTGATCGACGAGAACCTGCCGTTCCATCCCAATGCCATGACCCTGGTCGCCTTCGATGGCGCTGGCGAGCTGCATCGTGACACCTACTATTCGGTCGGAGGTGGGTTTGTCGTTGACGCGGAGCAAGCAGCCAGCGGTGTCGCGGATAGGGACCAGACTGTACTGGCGTATGATTTTTCCAGTGCGGTCGAGCTGCTCGAATTGTGCCGCAAACATAACCTGCGAGTGGCGCAGTTGATGATGGCGAATGAACGGAGCTGGCGCTCGGAGGACGAGATCCGCGCCAACTTGATGAAGCTCTGGCGGGCGATGCAAGATTGTGTCGAGCAGGGCCTCAAGCATGAGGGCATCCTGCCCGGCGGCTTGAATGTGCGTCGACGTGCAGCCAAATTGCACCGTAGCCTGCAGGAACTGAACAAGCCGAATGTAATCGGCTCGACCCTCGGGGCGATGGAGTGGGTCAACCTGTTTGCCCTCGCCGTCAATGAAGAGAACGCTGCCGGCGGGCGCATGGTGACGGCGCCGACCAATGGCGCAGCGGGGATCATCCCGGCGGTGTTGCACTATTTCATGAAGTTCAGCGACGCGGTGACCGATGCCCATGTCGTCGATTACTTCCTGGCAGCGGCGGCGGTCGGGATCCTTTGCAAGAAGAATGCTTCCATCTCCGGCGCCGAAGTCGGTTGCCAGGGCGAAGTCGGCTCCGCCTGCGCCATGGCTGCGGCGGGGTTGGCGCAGATCCTCGGGGCGACGCCGGAGCAGTTGTGCAACGCCGCCGAGATCGGCCTTGAACACAACCTCGGCCTGACCTGCGACCCGGTGGGCGGACTGGTGCAGGTACCTTGTATCGAGCGCAACGCGATTGCCGCGGTGAAGGCAATCAACGCCGCACAGATGGCCTTGCGTGGGGATGGCCAGCACTTTATTTCCCTGGACCGGGTGATTCGCACCATGCGTGATACCGGTGCCGATATGCACGACAAATACAAGGAGACTTCGCGGGGTGGATTGGCGGTCAGTGCAGTGGAGTGCTGATCGAGCCTGTGGACCTACCGCTTATCCTGGTGGCCCGTATTTGGGGCGTCGCAAACAGATAACTGAAACACCGGGGCAACAACCAGGATCGTGCCCCGTTACCGCCGGCCCACCGTGCTTGCGGTGACACTCTCGCCCGGCGCTTTGCTGCGCCCGAAACACAAGTGCTACCGATTTGCTCAAACCGCCGAAGCAGGGCGCCTACGGAACTTTTTCGCGCTTATAACCCGCACTCCTGGCAGGGGCTATATAGACACGCCGTCATGTCGTTTTCAGGAGTTATTGAATATGCATTCAACTTTAGGCATGGCAATTGCTCTGTCATCACAAAGCACCTTTTCCCCGTGGGAACGAGGGCAATAACAAGAGCCTCCGCTTGAGGCCATCACCCGCTTGTGTGAGGAGATACCGCGATGACGTCGTTTCAATCCGGGGTCCAGCCCCAGAACCGTGCGCCTCAATCCATCGGCTTCCTGCTGCTGGACAATTTCACGCTCATTTCCCTGGCCTCGGCGGTCGAGCCGCTGCGCATGGCCAACCAGCTGTCCGGTCGCGAGCTCTATCGCTGGACCACCCTGAGCGTCGATGGTGGACAGGTCTGGGCCAGCGACGGACTGCAGATCACGCCGGATGCCTCCATGCACAAAGCCCCGCCGATGGACACCGTGATTGTTTGCGGCGGCATTGGCATTCAGCGCACCGTGACCCGCGAGCATGTGTCCTGGTTGCAGAGTCAGGCTCGCCAGTCCCGCCGCCTCGGGGCGGTCTGCACCGGCAGTTGGGCGTTGGCCTGTGCCGGTCTGCTCGACGGCTTCGATTGCAGCGTGCACTGGGAGTGCCTGGCGTCGATGCAGGAGGCCTTTCCGCGCGTCGTCATGAGCACTCGCCTATTCACCCTCGACCGCAACCGCTTTACCAGCTCCGGCGGTACCGCGCCGCTGGACATGATGCTGCACCTGATCAGCCGCGATCACGGTCGTGAACTGTCGGCCGCGATTTCCGAGATGTTCGTCTACGAACGTATCCGCAACGAACAGGATCACCAGCGCGTGCCGCTCAAGCACATGCTCGGCACCAACCAGCCGAAGTTGCAGGAAATCGTCGCGTTGATGGAAGCCAACCTGGAAGAGCCGATCGACCTCGACGAGCTGGCCGTGTACGTCACCGTGTCCCGCCGGCAGTTGGAGCGGCTGTTCCAGAAGTACCTGCACTGTTCGCCGTCGCGCTACTACCTCAAGTTGCGGTTGATCCGGGCGCGGCAGTTGCTCAAGCAGACGCCGATGTCGATCATCGAAGTGGCGTCGGTCTGCGGCTTCGTCTCGACGCCGCACTTCTCCAAGTGCTATCGCGAGTACTTCGGCATTCCGCCACGTGACGAGCGCGTCGGCTCCAACACCACCCAGCAGGTGGCGATGATGCCGATTCCGCAGGCGCTGGTCCTGGCCCCGTTGTCCGGACCGATGTCGGCCTTGAGCCAGGCGCGCAACGAGTCGACGTTTGCCAGTGTGAGGCTCTAGTGGCCTGTGTGTTTCTTCGGTCAGGGGCGTGTTTGCTGATAGTGCGCCAGCGCTGGCAGCAACTGTTTATCGATGGCCTGGCGCACCGCCGGTAGAATCGTCGCGCTGCTGGTGTACATCTGCTTGACCATGGTCCGCAGGGTAATCGCCCGCACATCGTTCAAGCCACGTACCGCGCACTCGCAGGCCTGCTCGGCGCTGGCGCCGTGTGGCACCTCGAACCCCAGGGACTTCAGTTGTCCCAGCAGGTCTTCCTGGTCAATCAAATCCGCGTGCATCATGGCGCTTGTCCTATTCAGGGCGTGATCGTGTTTCGATTCTGGTAGGCGCCGGGAGTGTCGGCAAGGGTAGATTGTCGCGATGACTGTGATACCTATGAACAGGTCGTTTTCAACTAACTCGCAGGCCAGAGGAGTGGGCACACTGGGCCTCAGTAGACCCGTCGATGGTTTGGTCGCCCTCTCGACATTCAACTGCTGAGGACACTCCCTCACCTCGATCCTGCCACGGCTTGATCGAGGTTTTTTTTGCCTTGAATTATCGATGTGCTTGCGATGAGAGGTCGCTGCTATTGGCGCTGCAATACCAATATCCGCGACAACAATTCATCCCGGTCGATATAGCAGCCCTGGAAGTGTCGCGCACCGGTGGCCGGGTCGAAGGCGTTGCGCGCGTGCAGGATGCGGCGGTTGTCGAAGCACCACAGTTGGCCAGGGTCGAGCCGGCGTATCAGGCGAAAGCGCGCTTCGCGGCTCATGGCGATAAAGCGTCGATAGGCGCCGTACAGCACGGGCATCTGCTCGGTGGGCGCATCGAACGGCCCGCGCAGGAAGTTGGCCATGCGGATCTCACTGACCTGACCGAGACTGTCCAGGGCAATGATCGGCGCCAGGCAACGGTAGTCGCTGTGGCGGTCCTTGTTGCGGAACTCCACGGGGATTTCGCAGAGTGCGCTAAACGCCGCCGGATCTTCCTGGCGCAGGGCGGCGGCAATGGCAAAACCGTCGACGAAAATGCTCTCGCCGCCCTCGGTGTCGTTCACCAGGCAATGCAGAAATTGCAGCCCCGGTTGCAGTTCGCGGGTCGGCAGGTCGCTGTGCAGCGGCAAGTTGAAGGCGGTGTAGGCGTTACTATCGGCGTCGGCCTTGGATTGCACGTTGAACAGGACGCCGAAGTTAGTCTGGCGGATAAACGCGATCAGCTTGGCCACCTCGGCCAATGAGCCAGGCTTGGTGGGTACGCCACGTACCTGGGTCAGGCCGGTATCGCGTAATGCCAGCAACCAATGCAGCAGGATGTTCGGGTCTGCCTTGAGTGCCGCGAACTCAAATACCGGCAACTCCAGGCTGCTGTCCCACAGCCGGCTTTTCGGTTTGCCGGCCTGGCGCTCGGCGCGTGATTGAGCATCATAGGCATGGGCTCGCAGCCAACCAGGGTCGAAACGGCTGGCGTGGCCGTCCTGCCAGTCGATGCACAGGCAGCCGCTGTCGTCGATGCGGGCGGCAGCGGCAGTCAAGTCGTCGGGTACATCGACAATTTCCAGCACTTGTTCACGGGTCACCGTGTACACGCACTGCGGGCATGGGCAGTTGTCCCGCAGCCATACGTGATGGTACGGGCTGATACGCCCATCCGCCCAATGCACCTCAAGGCGATCCGCCAGCGGATGCACAGCGGTCAGGGCACTGATCAGCGGATAACTGCGGAAATCGGCAAACGCGGCGGTGTTCACGGTGAGCTCCTTTTCACTGGATGCTTATTGGCAGGCAGGCCAATGACGCGGCCAATGTATTCGGGCGGCGGCAGGTCGCTCTGCTGTTGGATAATGGCTTGCAATTTTTCCAGCACTGCATCGGTAAAGGGCGCCGAGTGCGGGCCGGCGAGGTCGACATGCAGCAGCATCTGTTCGTTACCGGCCAGCTCCTTGTCACCGCCCGCCAGGTACAGGCTGTGGTAGAGATGCAGGCGCTTGGCGTCGTAGCCGATGATCTGTGTGCGTACTTGGACCTGGGCACCGAGTTTCACTTCGTGCAGGTAGTTGAGGTGCAGTTCGAGAGTGAACAGCGAGCTGCCGGTGGCTTGGCGGTTGTTGCTGTCCATGCCCAGGCGTTCCATCAGGGCATCGGTGGCATAGCTGAAAATCAGCAGGTAGAAGGCGTCACGCAGGTGGCCGTTGTAGTCGACCCAGTCCGGGTTGACTTCGCTGGCGTAGGTGGTGAGGGTGGGCATGGTGGGGCTTCCACAAAGATAACGGCGAATGGCATCCCAGTGGCGAACCCCTTCGCCACTGGGTCTGGGTACAGCTACTCGCTGAAGCTCAGGCCATGCTTGGCCTTGGTGGTTTTCACCGCTTCCAGCACTGCCAGCAGACAGTCGTCACGATAGCGTTCCAGGGCGGCAATGCTGTGCTTGCCCAGCTGATCGCGGGTGCCGTCGACCACATCGTCGATCAACTTGTCGGTCAACTGCGGAGCCGGCAGGTAGGTCCACGGCAATTGCAACGCCGGGCCGAATTGAGCCATGAAGTGGCGCATGCCGGCATCGCCACCCGCCAGGGTGTAGGTCAGAAAGGTACCCATGAACGACCAGCGCAGGCCGGCGCCAAAGCGGATCGCATCGTCGATTTCGCCGGTGGTGGCGACGCCGTCGTTGACCAGGTGCAGCGCCTCGCGCCACAGCGCTTCGAGTAGGCGGTCGGCGATAAAACCGGGGACTTCCTTGCGCACATGCAGCGGGCGCATGCCGAGGGACTCATAGACTTTCATCGCCGCCTGCACGGCCTCTGGCGCGGTGTTCTTGCCGCCGACCACTTCCACCAATGGCAGCAGGTACACCGGGTTGAACGGGTGACCGACCACGCATCGTTCCGGGTGGGTGGCGCCTTCGTAGAATTCGCTGGGCAACAAGCCCGAAGTGCTGGAGCCGATCAGGGCATTGGGCTTGGCTGCGGCGCTGATCTTGCTGTGCAGTTCGAGTTTAAGCTCAAGCCGTTCCGGGGCGCTTTCCTGGATGAAGTCGGCATCTTTCACGCACTCTTCGAGGGTGGCGACAAAGCGCAGGCGCTCTTGTGCGGCACCGGGAGCCAGGCCTTGTTGCTCCAGGGCAGCCCAGGCATTGGCGACGCGCTGGCGCAGGGCCGCTTCGGCACCGGGCGCCGGGTCCCAGGCGATAACATCGAGGCCGTGAGCGAGCGCACGGGAGACCCAGCCGCTGCCGATGACACCGCTGCCTAACGCCGCGAAGATTTTGATTTCGGTGATAAAGCTCATGGCAAGTTCCTAAAGAGTTCGATGAGCCCGTTCCCACGGGGAAGTGGGGTGTCGGGATCAGCCGCGTTGGGTCAGGCCCATCTTCACCCGACCTTCGGCTGGGGTCAGGACACGGGCGCCCATGTGGCTGAGGATCTGCGAAACACGTTCGACCAACTGGCCATTGGTCGCCAGCACACCCTTGTCAAGCCACAGGTTGTCTTCCAGTCCGACCCGCACGTTGCCGCCCAGCAGCACGGCCTGCGCGGCCATCGGCATCTGCATGCGGCCGATACCGAAACCGGCCCATAGCGCGCCCGCTGGCAGGTTGTCGACCATAGCCTTCATGGTGGTGGTGTCGGCTGGCGCGCCCCAGGGAATGCCCAGGCACAATTGGAACAGCGGATTGTCGAGCAGGCCTTCCTTGATCATCTGCTTGGCGAACCACAGGTGTCCGGTGTCGAAGATTTCCAGCTCGGCTTTCACGCCCAGCTCTTGAATGCGCCTGGCGCCAGCACGCAGTTGTGCCGGGGTGGAAACGTAAATGGTGTCGCCGTCGCCGAAGTTCAGGGTGCCGCAGTCCAGGGTGCAGATTTCCGGCAGCAGTGCCTCGACGTGGGCCAGGCGAGTCAGCGGGCCAACCAGGTCGGTGTTCGGACCGAACTCCAGCGGATTTTCGCCGGCGCCGATCTCCAGGTCGCCGCCCATGCCAGCGGTGAGGTTGACGATGATGTCGACGTCCGCTTCGCGGATGCGCTCCATCAGTTCGCGATAGAGCGCCACGTCACGACTGAACTTGCCCGTCTGGGGATCGCGCACATGGCAATGCACCACGGTAGCGCCCGCCTTGGCCGCTTCAACGGCAGCCGCCGCGATCTGTTTAGGCGTGACCGGTACGTGAGGGCTTCTGCCGGTGGTTTCGCCAGCACCGGTGAGTGCGCAGGTGATGATGACGTCGTGGTTCATGGTGCGGGTTCCTTACAGGCGTGGTGGTTCACACCGCAGCCGTCGAGGGCCGCGGGTGCGATTCTCAGTGATTTACTGGCGGGTCAGTTGCAGGTTGTTGGCGGCCGGCCTGCCATCGAAGGTGGTCACTCCTTCCAGCCAGCGGGCCTGGTCTTGCGGGTGATCCTTGAGCCACTGCCTGGCCGACGTCAGCGCGTCCTTGTGATCGAGCAGCGGTTGCATCATGCGGCTCTCGTCTTCGGCGGTGAAGGTCAGGTTGGTCAGCAGCCTGTTCACGTTCGGGCAGCGCTCGGCATAGGTCGGTGCGGTGACGGTCCAGACCGTCGCCTTGCCTTCGTTCGGGCCCAGGGCGTTGTCGCTACCGGTGAGATAGGTCATCTGTACATTGACGTTCATCGGGTGCGGCGCCCAGCCGAAGAACACCACGGCCTCCTTGCGCCGCACGGCGCGATCCACCGCCGAGAGCATGGCGGCTTCACTGGACTCCACCAGTTGGAACTTGCCCAGGCCGAACTGGTTCTTGGCGATCATTTCCTTGATCTGGGTATTGGCGCCCGAGCCGGGCTCGATGCCGTAGATCTTGGCGCCTAGCTCTTTCTCGAACTTGGCGATATCGGCAAAGGTCTTCAGGCCCTGGTCAGCCAGGTAGGTCGGCACGGCCAGGGTGGCGCGGGCGTCCTTGAGACTCGGTTCGGCGAGGACCTGCACCTGTTTGCCTTCGACAAACGGTGTGATGGTTTGGGTCATCAGTGGGTTCCAGTAACCCAGGAACATGTCCAGGCGCTGGTCGCGGATGCCGGCGAAAATGATCTGCTGCGAGGCACTGGTCTGCTTGACCTGATAGCCCAGGCCGTCGAGCAGCACCTGGGTCATGGCGCTGGTGGCGATCACATCGGTCCAGTTGACCACGCCGAGGCGCACATTCCGGCAGGACGCCTGGTCCGCGGCCATGACGCCCGTGCTCAAGAGCGCGGCGGCGGTGAGTGCGAGTGCACAGCGGCTGATCAGTGGTTTCATGAAAGTTTCCTCGGCAGGTCGTTTATTGTCGGTCCCGGTGTCTGATGCGCCGGTAATGCCCAAGTTACGCAGCTCCGGTCCACTAAAAACGCACAGCGGCGACCGACTCTTGCACAGCAGCGACCTGGGCGCTTGTCGCCGCCGTTGAACTGGCGTATCACAGCGGCAACGCTACCCGTCTTGCGAGTGCGCTCCATGTTCCAGGATTTCTATTTCTTAATGATGCCGGGGTTTTCAGCGATGGGCTTTATCTCGGCGCTCGAGCCGTTGCGTGTGGCCAATCGCTTCCGTGGCGAGCTGTATCGCTGGCATGTACTGAGCGCCGACGGTGGCGCGGTATTGGCGAGCAACGGCATGTCGGTCAACGCCGATGCGGCGCTGGAGCCGTTGAAGAAGGGCGCGACCTTGCTGGTGGTGGCTGGCTTCGAGCCTTTGAAATGTGTGACGGCGGCCTTGAAACATTGGTTGCACCGACTCGATCACGAGGGCGTCACCCTCGGCGGGATCGACACCGGCAGCGTAGTGCTGGCCGAAGCCGGCCTGCTCGAAGGTCATCGCGTGACCCTGCACTGGGAGGCGTTGGAGGCGTTCAAGGAGTCCTATCCCCAGTTGGCAGTGACCCAGGAACTGTTCGAGATCGACCGCCGACGCATCACTTGCGCAGGCGGCACGGCGTCCATCGACATGATGCTCGACCTGATCGGCCAGGCCCACGGGCCGGAGCTGGCGATCCAGGTCTCGGAACAGTTCGTGCTCGGGCGCATCCGCCCACGCAAGGACCACCAGCGCATGCGGATTGCCACGCGCTACGGCATCAGCAACAAAAAGCTGGTGCAGGTGGTGGGCGATATGGAGCAACACATGGAGCCACCCCTGAGCACGCTGGCGCTGGCGGAGTCGATCAAGGTTACGCGGCGCCAGTTGGAGCGTCTGTTTCGCCTGTACCTCAAGGACACACCGAGCAACTTCTACCTGGGCCTGCGCCTGGAGAAGGCGCGCCAGCTACTGCGCCAGACCGACATGAGCGTGTTGGAAGTGAGTATCGCCAGCGGCTTCGAGTCGCCGTCGTATTTCACCCGCAGCTACCGAGCCAGGTTTGCCCGCTGCCCGCGAGAGGACCGGCGCGGAATCAAGGCTTAGTGGCTCCGAACTTGAGCTAACCCGCTGAACAGGCCACGTCGGAGCCGTTTATCTTTTCAGCAGCGCGGCACAGGCCGCCTTATAGGCTTCATGCTGATATTTGTTGAGCGTCGCGGGCAGGGCAAAGTCGAACTTCTTGTGCTGCGCGTTGAGGGTCTGGGGTGACAGCAATGTCACCTCGCAGTTGTCCAGCAATTGCAGGATGCCCTCGATCTTGAAGGTGGTCGGTCCACCGGCGAATTCGCCTTTCTTGCCGCGTTTCTTGATGGCGATGCGCTGGATGCCATGGGCCTGGACAAAGGCCTTGATCTGGTCGGCGAAGGCTTTCACGTTGCCTGCTGGGTCATCGTCATCCAGGGCGATCTTCTTGGTGGCGACGGCAATATGTTCAGGGCTGCCGTTTTGCAGGGTAGCGAGGGCGAAGATGGCTTCGCTGCCTTTGATCTCGATGCCGCAGATAGTCATTTGAATCCTTTGGGGGATTGGTTGGGAGTGGGGCTCAGAGCTCCAATTGAGCGGCTCCAATATTTACTTATATCTTCCCAACCGACAACGCTACAAGGTTCGTCTGATGTTGCCGGCTCGGCGCGGTACTCAATGGGCGAGTGGGTTTCCGGCGCGCCGCCGCGTGTCCTGAGGTCTATTCCTGCAACAGCGACTCGAGGAACTCCGAGCGTTCGTCGCTCTTGCTCGCCAGGCAGTCGTTGAGGTCGATGTTGTATGGCTTGCTGCCGACCTTCGCCGGGAACGGTGCGATGGCGCAGTCGGCATCGCGGGATTTTATCCACAACTGCTCGGCGGTCTGCAATTTGCCGGTGATGTCCGCCAGATCGGCCTTTTTGTTCGCATATTGCGACGCAACCCGATCCAGCAGCGCTTGGAAGTTCTCCTTGAGCAACTGATCGGCGGTGTTTTTGTTGTAGGTGGCACATTCCAGCGTCTGTTGATCGTCCGGGACCGCGTCGCAAGGCGAGTTGTCGGAGTCTTCGGCCGCGTGAACGCCAATGCTGACAAGGGCCAAAGCCAGGAAAATAGATTTCATTACGGCGTCCTGATACGGGATGGAGGGGCGAGGTGGGACAATTCTGTCTCAAGCAGAATGCAAAGAATAGTCGTACAGCGACAAGTGCTTGAGCCTACTGCCTTGACGTCCTTTGTCGCAGCTTGACGCTTTCGGCAATTCCCCTGTCGTTTTTGCACCCAGCTCCGCTGCCCCCTGGGCATATGCTGGCCCCAAAGCGCCGGCAGACGATTCGGCGCATGAATCGCCAATAGGGGACTGCCTGATGAGCCCAGCCGAATTGCACGCCGACAGCATCGTTATCGACGGGCTGATCATTGCCAAGTGGAACCGTGAACTGTTCGAGGACATGCGTAAGGGTGGGCTGACCGCCGCCAACTGCACCGTGTCGGTATGGGAAGGTTTTCAGGCCACCGTCAACAGCATTGCTTCGAGCCAGAAACTGATCCGCGAGAACAGCGATCTGGTGATGCCGGTGCGCACCACCGGCGATATTCGCAAGGCCAAGGAGCTGGGCAAGACCGGCATCCTGCTCGGGTTCCAGAACGCCCACGCCTTCGAAGACCAGATCGGCTACGTCGAGATTTTCAAGCAGCTCGGCGTCGGTATCGTGCAACTGTGCTACAACACCCAAAACCTGGTGGGCACTGGTTGCTACGAGCGTGACGGCGGTCTGTCGGGCTTTGGCCGGGAGATCGTCGCCGAGATGAACCGTGTCGGCATCATGTGCGACCTGTCTCACGTCGGTTCCAATACCAGCGAGGAGGTCATCCTCGAATCGAAGAAGCCAGTCACCTATTCCCACTGCCTGCCTTCGGGTCTGAAAGAGCATCCGCGTAACAAATCCGACGCCGAGCTGAAGTTCATTGCCGACCATGGCGGCTTTGTCGGCGTGACCATGTTCGCGCCGTTCCTCGCCAAGGGGATCGAGTCGACCATCGACGACTACGCCGAGGCCATCGAGTACGTGATGAACATCGTCGGTGAAGACGCCATCGGCATCGGCACTGACTTCACCCAGGGCCACGGCCAGGATTTCTTCGAATACCTGACCCATGACAAGGGCTATGCCCGGCGCCTGACCAGCTTCGGCAAGATTATCAACCCACTGGGCATCCGTACCGTGGGCGAATTCCCCAATCTTACCGAGACCTTGCTCAAGCGCGGTCACTCCGAGCGGGTGGTGCGCAAGATCATGGGCGAAAACTGGGTCAACGTCCTCAAGGACGTCTGGGGCGAATGAATAGCCACGCGGCCTGATCCGTTCGCCGATAGCTGCGTCGGCTCCTTGCGCGATCGAGGTTCGCTACGGCTGCGAAGGCATTCACCGCGCTGTTTATCTTTAGAGCCAAAGCAAGCGCTTTGTACGGCATCCAATAGAATTCTGGAGTGTTTCCCATGGCTAAAATCGCCCCGCAACTGCCCATCGAAGTCGACAGTGAGACCGGTGTCTGGACCTCCGACGCCTTGCCGATGCTCTATGTCCCACGGCATTTCTTCGTCAACAACCATATGGGCATCGAGGAAGTGCTGGGCGCCGAGGCCTATGCCGAAATCCTCTACAAGGCCGGCTACAAATCCGCCTGGCACTGGTGTGAAAAAGAAGCCGAATGTCATGGCCTGGAAGGCGTCGCGGTGTTCGAGCACTACATGAAGCGTCTGTCGCAGCGAGGCTGGGGCCTGTTCAAGATCCAGGACATCGACCTCGACCGGGGCACCGCCAGCGTCAAGCTCGAACACTCGGCGTTCGTCTACGTCTACGGCAAGGTCGGACGCAAGGTCGACTACATGTTCACCGGCTGGTTCGCCGGTGCCATGGACCAAATCCTCGCGGCTCGCGGCAGCCCGCTGCGCACCGTGGCCGAGCAGGTCTACGGCGGCTCCGAAGACGGCCACGATGACGGTCTGTTCACCGTCAACCCTATTGTCAATCGTTGAAAAAAACTAGCGAGCAAGCGCAATAGTTTTTTCACGATTCGAGGAGAGTGTCATGGCTTTCGAAGCTATGTTCCAGCCGATCCAGATCGGCAAACTGACCATCCGCAACCGCGTGCTCAGCACCGCCCATGCCGAGGTGTATGCCACCGACGGCGGGATGACCACCGACCGCTATGTGAAGTACTACGAAGAGAAAGCCAAGGGCGGGATCGGCCTGGCGATCTGCGGCGGTTCTTCGAGCGTCGCCATTGACAGTCCGCAAGGTTGGTGGAAATCGGTGAACCTGGCCGATGACCGGATCATCCCACACTTCCAGAACCTGGCCGATGCCATGCACAAGCATGGCGCCAAGATCATGATCCAGATTACCCACATGGGCCGGCGCTCGCGCTGGGACGGCGAACACTGGCCGACCCTGTTGTCGCCGTCGGGTATCCGTGAACCGGTGCACCGTGCCACCTGCAAGACCATCGAGCCGGAAGAAATCCGCCGGGTGATCGGTAACTACGCCAGCGCGGCGGCCCGGGCCAAGGCCGGTGGCCTGGACGGCGTCGAACTGTCGGCGGTACACCAGCACATGATCGACCAGTTCTGGAGCCCTCGGGTCAACAAGCGCACCGACGAATGGGGCGGCAGCTTCGAGAACCGCATGCGTTTCGGCTTGGAAGTGCTCAAGGCGGTGCGTAACGAAGTCGGCGACGACTTCTGCGTCGGCATGCGTATCTGCGGCGACGAGTTCCACCCGGACGGCCTGTCCCACGAGGACATGAAGCAGATCGCCAAGTACTACGACGACACCGGCATGCTGGACTTCATCGGTGTGGTCGGCTCGGGTTGTGATACCCACAACACGCTGGCCAACGTGATTCCGAACATGAGTTTTCCGCCGGAGCCGTTCCTGCACCTGGCCGCCGGCATCAAGGAAGTGGTCAAAGTACCGGTCCTGCACGCGCAGAACATCAAGGACCCGAACCAGGCGACCCGCATTCTCGAAGGCGGTTATGTCGATATGGTCGGCATGACGCGTGCGCATATCGCCGACCCGCACCTGATCGCCAAGATCAAGATGGGCCAGATCGACCAGATCAAGCAATGCGTCGGTGCCAACTACTGCATCGATCGCCAGTACCAGGGCCTGGACGTCCTGTGCATCCAGAACGCCGCGACTTCCCGTGAATACATGGGCGTGCCGCATATCATCGAAAAGTCCACCGGGCCTAAGCGCAAGGTCGTGGTGGTCGGTGCCGGTCCCGCCGGCATGGAAGCGGCGCGAGTCAGCGCCGAACGCGGCCATGACGTGACCCTGTTCGAGAAGAAGGACGCCATCGGCGGGCAGATCACCACGGCCTCGAAGGCGCCGCAACGGGACCAGATCGCCGGGATCACCCGCTGGTTCCAGTTGGAACTGGCACGCCTGAAAGTCGATGTCCGGCTGGGCACCGCCGCCGATGCGGCGACCGTCCTCGACTTGCGCCCGGATGTGGTGGTGCTGGCGGTGGGCGGTCATCCGTTCGTCGAGCAGAACGAACACTGGGGGGCCGCCGAAGGGCTGGTGGTCAGTAGTTGGGATGTGCTTGACGGCAAGGTGGCGCCGGGCAAGAACGTGCTGGTCTACGACACCATCTGCGAATTCACCGGCCTGTCGGCCGCCGACTTCCTGGCCGACAAAGGCAGCCAGGTCGAAATTGTCACCGACGATATCAAGCCGGGCGTGGCGGTCGGCGGTACGTCGTTCCCGACTTACTACCGCAGCCTATACCCCAAGGAAGTGATCATGACTGGCGACATGATGCTGGAAAAGGTCTATCGCGAGGGCGACAAGCTGGTGGCGGTATTGGAAAACGAATACACCGGCGCCAAGGAGGAGCGGGTGGTGGACCAGGTGGTGGTCGAGAACGGTGTGCGTCCGGACGAAGCGCTGTACTACGCGCTCAAGGACGGTTCGCGCAACCAGGGCCAGATCGACATCGACGCGCTGTTCGCGATCCGGCCGCAGCCGTCGCTGAATACTCGTGATCAAGAGCCGGCGGGCGACGGCTACCTGCTGTTCCGTATCGGTGACTGTGTGGCCCAGCGCAATACGCATGCGGCGATCTACGACGCGCTGCGCTTGTGTAAGGATTTCTAACGGGCACGCTGCCCATCTGTGGCAAGGGGCGAGCTCCCTTGCCACAAGTCGGTGCATGCTTCTTGACCGGCCTGCACATGAACCCTCGCAAGACCCGAGGTCTTTGGGAGCTGCACCATGTTGAACACTCTTCTTCCCATCCTGCTGTTCGCCGCCCTGGGCCTTGCGGTCCTCGGCGCATTGCGGCGGGTCGCGATGTGGCGCCGTGGTCGACCCGCGAAAGTCGACCTGCTCGCGGGGCTCCTCGCCATGCCCAAGCGCTATATGGTCGATTTGCATCAGGTGGTGGCGCGAGACAAATACATCGCCAATACCCACGTCGCCACGGCTGGCGGCGCGGTGGCGTCGATTGTCCTGGCGATCCTGGTGCACGGCTTCGGCCTGCATAACCGGGTCCTCGGTTATGCCCTGCTGCTGATGTCGGCGTTGATGTTTGTCGGTGCGATCTTTGTCTATTTGCGTCGCCGCCATCCGCCGAGCCGTTTATCGAAAGGCCCGTGGATGCGTCTGCCGAAAAGCCTGCTGGTGTTCTCGGCGTCGTTCTTCCTGGTCACCCTGCCGGTCGCCGGCATTCTTCCAGAAGATTTCGGTGGTTGGCTGCTGGCGGTGATCCTCGGCCTGGGTGTGCTGTGGGGCGTGGCGGAGCTGTTTTTCGGCATGACCTGGGGCGGGCCGATGAAGCACGCCTTCGCCGGTGCCTTGCACCTGGCCTGGCACCGTCGCGCGGAACGCTTTGGCGGCGGCCGTTCCACTGGCCTCAAACCGCTGGACCTGGCCGACCCGCAAGCGCCGCTGGGCGTCGAGCAGCCCAAGGACTTCACTTGGAACCAGCTATTGGGTTTCGACGCCTGCGTGCAGTGCGGTAAATGTGAGGCGGCCTGCCCGGCGTTCGCTGCCGGCCAGCCGCTGAATCCGAAAAAGCTGATCCAGGACATGGTGGTCGGTCTTGTCGGCGGCAGCGACGCGAACTTCGCCGGCAGTCCGTATCCTGGCAAGGCTGTCGGCGAGCATTCCGGCAACCCGCACCAACCAATCGTCAATGGCCTGGTGGATGCCGAAACCTTGTGGTCGTGTACCACCTGTCGCGCCTGTGTCGAGGAGTGCCCGATGATGATCGAGCACGTCGATGCCATCGTCGATATGCGCCGTCACCTGACCCTGGAAAAAGGCGCGACGCCGAACAAGGGTGCCGAAGTCCTGGAAAATCTGATTGCTACCGACAATCCCGGCGGTTTCGCCCCAGGCGGGCGAATGAACTGGGCGGCGGACCTGAACCTCGATCTACTCAGTGAAAAGTCAACCACCGAGGTGTTGTTCTGGGTCGGCGACGGCGCCTTCGATATGCGTAACCAGCGTACCTTGCGCGCCTTTGTCAAAGTACTGAAGGCGGCTAAGGTCGATTTCGCGGTACTGGGCCTGGAAGAGCGCGACAGCGGTGACGTGGCTCGGCGCCTGGGCGACGAGGCAACCTTCCAACAGTTGGCCAAGCGCAATATCCAGACCCTGGCCAAGTACCGCTTCAAGCGCATTGTCACTTGTGATCCCCACAGTTTTCATGTGCTGAAAAACGAATACGGTGCCTTTGGCGGCGACTACCGGGTGCAGCATCACAGCACCTACATGGCCGAACTGATCGGCGCCGGTGCGCTGAACCTCGGTCGACACCGGGGCCACAGCGTGACCTATCATGATCCGTGCTACCTGGGCCGCTATAACGGCGAGTATGCAGCGCCGCGTGAGGTGCTGCGGGCACTGGGGATCGAGGTCAAGGAAATGCAGCGTTCGGGCTTGCGCTCCCGTTGTTGCGGTGGCGGCGGTGGCGCACCGATTACCGACATTCCCGGCAAGCAGCGGATTCCCGATATGCGCATGGAAGATATCCGCGAAACCGCTGCCGAACTGGTAGCGGTCGGTTGTCCGCAATGCACGGCGATGCTCGAAGGCGTGGTTGAACCACGACCGTTGATCAAGGATCTGGCCGAGCTGGTGGCCGAGGCCCTGCTTGAAGAGGCGGCACCGAACAAATCGGTGCCCCAGCGCGAACCCGTGGAGGTGCACTGATGAGCGACATTATCCGCCGCGACCCCCACGCCGAATGGATCGCCCGCAACCGCCTGCACCCTCTGCATGCGGCCATGCAACCGCTGCAACATAGCTGGATGGGTCCCAACGGGATCGTGCGCAAGAATGTCCATGGCGTCGGTTTTATCGGTCCCAACGGCATCAAGCGTATCGACCGCAGCGGCGTCCAGCAGGGCGGCACAAGCAAGCGCTCGGCCAGTGTCGAAGTGCAGTTACCGCTGCATCAAGTGCGCCAGCCTGCCTTCTATATCAGCGTGGTGCCGGACATGGTCGGCGGTCGTCTGAGCAGTCACGACCGTGATCTGCTTGGCCTGGCTCATCAGTTGGCCGGGAAGGACGGCGCGGTATTGGCCGTCGTCTTCGGCGAGCACAAGGAAAGCACCTTTGAAACCGCAGGCGTCGACCGTCTGCTGGTGCTGGGAGGCAGCGAGTTCAACGGCTATTCGCCGGAACCGCGGGTGCTGGGCCTGCGGGCTGTGGATAAGCAGTTCAAGCCTCGCCACTGGTTGCTGCCGGACAGCCGCAGCGGTGGTGGCGAATTGGGTCGACGGCTTGCCGCCAGCTTGGGCGAACGTCCGGCCACGCGGGTCTGGCAGGTCAAGGGCGATCAGTGCATCGGACGTGCCGGCGCCGGACTGCAGGACGTCGTGCGACCGCTGGCGCGCTTGATCCTGGCCGCTGCCGAATGCGCCGAGCCGGTCAGCGAAACCCGTCACGAAGCTTTGTCAGTGGCGTTATCCGCACATCTCGCCCGCCCTCTGTCGCGTATCGAGGACCTCGGCGCGGTGGCGGTGGACCCGGCGGCGATTTCCATGGCCGAGGCCGAATTCATTTTTTCCGGCGGCAATGGAGTCAAGGACTGGCCGCTGTTCCACCAAACCGCCGTGGCTCTGGGCGCCACCGAAGGGGCTTCGCGGGTGGCGGTGGACGATGGTTTCATGGCCCGCGACCGTCAGGTCGGCGCCAGCGGCACTTGGGTCACGGCGCGGGTCTATGTGGCCGTGGGGATTTCCGGGGCAATCCAGCACCTGCAAGGTATCGGTGCCTGTGACAAGGTGGTGGCGATCAACCTCGATCCGGGTTGCGACATGGTCAAGCGCGCCGACTTGTCGGTGGTCGGCGAGAGCAGCGAAATCTTCCGCGCCCTGATCGCGGCGGTGACGGCATATCGCAACGGCACCCAGCGCGAAGCGGCTTAAGGTAGGGATAAGGTCATGAGTACGACGGTAATCAGCTTGGTGTCCATCGGTGCCCACCCCACCTCTGGCCGTGCCCGGCGCGCCGGACAGGATGCCCGTGCGGTGGAACTGGGCCTGCGACTGGCTGGGGATAACTTGCAAGTGGTGCATGCCGGCGATATCGCCGAGCCAGCGCTGCGGGCTTACCTGGGCATGGGCCTGGACGAGTTACGGGTGCTGGAGCAACCCACTGGCGCCGATGCGCTGCCGGCGCTGACCGACTATTTGCGCGATGCCGGGGCGCAGTTGGTGCTGACCGGTAGCCAGGCGGAAACCGGTGAAGGTTCGGGCATGCTGCCGTTCCTGCTGGCGGAAAACCTCGGCTGGCCGCTGGTGGTGGGACTGGCTGAAGTCGAGTCCATTGCAGGCGGTGTGGCCCATGTGTTGCAGGCATTGCCGCGAGGCCAGCGGCGCCGGTTGAAAGTCCGCCTGCCGTTTCTCGCCACGGTGGACAACGCCGCGCCCGAGCCACGCCAGAGTGCCTATGGTCCGGCCCGGCGCGGGGTGTTGCAGGCCGAGGAAGTCGAGGTGCTGGAGGATGAGTTGTTCGCCGCTGCGTTGTTGCAATCGGCCAAGCCCCGGCCTAAGCGCCTGAAAGTGATCAAGGCCAAGAGCGGCGCCGAGCGGATGAAGGCGGCCACGGCCAAAGCCAGCGGCGGCGGTGGCCAGGTACTCAAGGGCGTCACTGCGGAGGCGGGCGCGCAGGCGATCCTCAAGTTATTGATCGAGGAAGGCGTGGTGCGTTGATACCGAGCCTGCTCGCCACGATACTTAAGGCGGCGGAGTGGCTGGCGCGGAGCTGGCCGGTTGTTCCACCGGCTTGGGCAGCGGCGACTCCATCACCGGTTGCTCCACGGGCGCCGGCAACGGCTGCCAGTTCTCATTCGCCCGTGGCACCGCCAACGGTGGTGGAATGGCACCGTTGCTGGCGCCGCCGCTGGTTTTCATATTCAAGTTCTGGCTGTTGTGTAACACCATGCCCTCGGTGGAGCTGCGCGCTTCGGTGCCGCTGCTGAAGGTACTGACCTGGGATGCCGGCAGGTCGAGATTACGCTCGATCCTGGGGGTGATCAGCAGGATGATCTCGCTCTTGCCCTGCTCGCTCTTGTTGGTGCCGAAAATCGCCTGACCCAACCCCGGCAACCGGCTCAAGCCCGGCAGGCCGCTGCCCTCGTCGATGTCGGCGGTGCGAATCAGGCCGGCGACCACCTGGGTTTCATTGTTGCGCGCGGTGAGTGTGGTGCGGGTCGAGCGCGAGCCGAGCTCGAAGGTCGGCGGGATATTGTCGGTGCCTTCGTTGCGTTTGGTGATATGCGTCATGTCGATCACCATCTGCAAGTTGATTTCATCGTTGAGACTGATATTGGGCTGGACTTCGATGCTCAGCCCGACATCCTGGTAGGAGACCGACGCGGTGGTCGTGAGGTTAGCCGTGGTGGAGGTGACCACCGGAATCTTATCGCCAATCTTGATCTCGGCCTTTTCCCGGTTCTTCACGCGGATGCGCGGATTGGCCAGGGTGACCGTATTGCCGCTACGTTGCAGCAGGTTGATCTTGGCTTCCAGGCTGCCGATTTCCAGTTGGCGCCCGCCAAGCCCCGTGGTGGCCGGGAGGGTGCCGGGCAGCGAGAGGCCGATGGAACCGGGGTAATTGACCCCCAGGTTGAGTTCGTCGACCAGGCTGACTTCCATCACCTGGATATCGATGGTCACTTCCGAATCGGCCAGGTCGATGGCTTGCACCAGCTTCTCCACGGCGCTCAGGGTTTCCACGCCGTCGCGCACGATCACCGCGCTGAGCCGTTCGTCCACCAGCACCTCCTTGGGCTTGAGCAACTGCTTGATCTCGGCCGCCGCCAGTTTCGGATCGGCGTGGCTGAGGTAGAAGGTGCGCACCGCTAACTCGCGGTATTCGCGCTCCTTGTCCGGGCGTGCGGGGTAGATCAGTACGGTGTCGGCATTGAGTACCTTCATCTGCAATTGATGGGTCGACAACAGCAGGTTCAGCGCATCTTCGGCGGTGGTGCGGGACGCCGAGATACTGGCCGCCGCGTTCGGGTTGACGTCTTTGTCGATCACGAAGTTGATCCCCGACAGCCTGGCGATGGTCTCGAAAATAGTGGTCAGGCTCTGGGAACTGAAGTGCAGGCTGACGGGTTTTTTCATCGAGTCGCTCAGCTTCGGCTTGAGGCTGTCGACGCTGACCAGGGTACGCGTCAGGCTGTCGCGCAGGTCAAGGGCGTCGCGGTAGTTGGGTTGCTGGACGATGATCTGACGGACGATGGCCAGAGCCTCCCTCGGGTTGCTCGCGCTCAGTGCCTTGGCCCGAGCCAGTTCGGGGCGCAGCCGGGCGAGGTTCTCGATGGTGCGAATGGCCTGGCTGGCGCCGAGGTTGCCGGGGTCGTATTTGAGGATCTGCCGCATGGCCGCGATGGCACCGGCATCGTCGTTGCGTGCCAGGGCATCGCTGGACTGGCGGCTGTATTGGTCGACCAGTTGCTCGGTCCTGCCGAACAGCGCGGCGCGCAGTTGGATATCGTCCGGGTGTTCTCTGACGGCGGCGCGCAGCACATCCACCGAGCGGGTGATATCACCGTCCTGGCGCAACAGTTCACTCTCGTTGAGCGGCCCGCGGGACTGGCAGGCGCTCAGTCCGATCAGCAGCAGGGCCAACCATGGCCGGATAGATTTTGACATGATCGTTCTCTTCGCTAGAGCGGTCCGTGCTCAGGGAGTATCCAGGCGCAACGTGGTCACTTGGCGCAAAGGCAAGTACGTCAGCACCACGCGGGTGTCGGTCAGTTTGTCCAGTCGATACCCCTTGTCGAAGGTCGCCCCCGGACGGATATGTCCCGCCACCGAGCAGCTCTGGCACAGGGTGTAACGCACACCCTGGCCCTGTAGCACGACAATCTTCGACTGGCCTTGGTAGCGCCATTGCGCGCTGACCGTGAAGGGCATCGGCGGTGCCTGTGGGGCGCTGGGTTTCGCCGCTGCGACCGGTGGCGGTGGTGGCAGCCAGCTCTGGCTGGGAAACAGATCCACCAGGGATGTGGCCGGCGCCGGCGCGTTGGCGTCGGGGGCCGCTGGCGGTGTGGCAATTGGCGTGCGCGACGCCGGGGCGAGCGCTGGCGGGGGCGGTATGGAGGTGTTGAGGTCCTGCCAGAACAGCCAGCCACAGCCGAGCAGCACGCCTCCCAGCAGCACGCGCAGAGGGAGCGCCAGCTTCACTTGAGCACCGCCAACAGGCTGAGGCGCAGGCGGATGTCCAGTTGTGCGCTGGTGATATCCTTGCGCTGCAGACTCAAGCTCTCTATGCGCACCGCCGGTTGCTGTACCACTTCGTCGAGCGCCCTGCGTAAGGTCGGATAAGCGCCACTCAGCGGGATATCCAGTTCCAGGCGTTGGGTTTGATCGTCCCCCGGCGAGGAGTATTGGAAGTCGGTTTGCAGCACCGCGAAACCGTTTTGCTGCAGGACTGCCACCAGGCTCCCCAGGCGCGCCTCGAAGCTGTCGGTGTCAGGTAGTTGCCGGACCGCCCGAGGTTCGGCGGCATGCAGGTCCAGCGGGCGTTCGGCGATGCCCGCCCGGGCCTCGCGCAGACGCATGGCGCTGTTGTCGAGGCCGGGAACGATCAGCCCTTGGCGAATCACCAGGGCGACAACGATCAGCAGCAGCGCCAGGCCACCCCAGAAGCCAAGGAAACGTTGCATCTGGGCCAGGGACCAGCGCAGACGTGCCTGGAGTCGGGCGGCGTCGGGCCACTGGCGGGGTATTGGCTTCATGGCCGGTCCGTTCCCTATTGGGCGCTGAGTTTGAATTTGACGCTCATCGGCAGCATGGGATCGCGGGTATTGCGCGCGCTCTGTTGCAGGTTGACGGTGAGGCCGGTGTCGGTCTTGAGTTTCTCGATAAAGCGCAAGCTGCCTTCCAGGCGCTGGCTCTCCAGGTCCAGGTTGAGCTCCTGGGCCGCGGTGTTGACTTCCAGTCGCAACAACGCGACGTCCGGTGACCAGGCCTGACCGAGGGCGTCGAGCAGGGCGAAGGGCGTGGCGTTTTGGCGGGCGAAGGTTTCCAGTTGTTTTTTCTGTTGGGGCGAGGTGCGCAGGGAGGCTTGCATCAGTTGTTCCTGCTGGATCGCCAGGGCCGTGAATTGCCGTTCAACCTGGTCGGCTTCGGCTTCCCGGACCTGCAGGGCCTGCCAGTCCGACCACAGCAGCAACCACAGGCCGAGGGCTAATATGCTCAGTAGGACCAATAGCCAGGGCCGCATCCTTTCACCGCGCAGGTCGATCAAGGGTGCCCGTGGGTGGCGCCAGCGGCGGATCAGGGAAATGTTCATCAGGCCTGCTCCGCCAGCCAAGGATGCAACGGCCCCAGCCAGTGCCAGGGCCTGCTCGCCGACGGTTCGAACGGCGCCTTGGCGGCCACCACCAGGGTTTGCTGTTCCTGCTCGTCGCACAATACATCGACCATCAGTAAGGCATCGGCCAAGTCCGTCTGCTGGCTCAGCGGCACCACGCAGACTTGCGCTGGCCGACCCTGGTGGGCGAATACGCAACCGAGAGCGTCGGGTTCGCGGACGGCGAAGCGATAGTCCTGGGGCAACTGGCGCCAATGGCGTTGCAAGGCATCGATCAGCAACGGCACGCAGCGCTGAATGGGCAGGTGCCTGGCCCGGAACAACGTCGTGAGGGATTCCATCAGTTCCTTGTCGACCGCCGCCGCCAGGCGCGCGCAACCGAACGGTGCAGGGTCGATCGCGACCTGCCATTGGGCGGAGTCGAGATCGTTGTGCTGGCTGAACAGCGCCAGGGCAAAATCTTGCCAGTCGAGGGGGCTGTAGAGACCTTCCTGCCAAGGCAGAACTCGGTAATGCACATGAGGGAAGCCCAACAATAGGGTGACTCGCTCCAGGTAACCCAGTCGACCATGGGGCGCCTGTTCCAGCAGCGCGGCACAGGCAGTCAGTGGATCGCCGCGCTCGCGGCCCCGCCAGAGGGGGCCGCCGGGCCAGCGCGGGCGGGCGGCCCAGTGAACTTCGTCCTGCGCCAGCAGCACCACATGATCAATAAAGGGAGAGGACACGATGGACCTCCTGCAAGGTGGTGTGTCCGGCGGCGGCGCTCGCCAAGGCGATATCGCGCATGAAACGGTGGCCCGACTCCCGCGCCAGCTCCCGCAGGGCGGCGGCGGAGCGGCGTTGCAGCAGACCTTCCTTGAGTGCGTCGGTGACGGTCAGTACTTCCGCCAGGGCCAGCCGGCCACGATAGCCGGTATGGCGGCAGGCCTCGCAGCCCCGGCCGAGCCGGTAGTGGCTGGCGGAGGAAGCGGCCGGCAGATGCGCCAGTTGCAGCAATTGCGCATCGGCTTCGGTGGCCTCGGCGCACTCGCTGCAGACTCGACGCAGCAGCCGTTGCGCGACCACGCCGTTGAGCGCCTCGACAAAGCTGGCCGGCTCGACCTTCAGATAGTTGAAGCGCTCCAGCACGCTGAACGCACTGTTGGCGTGGACCGAGGAGAGCACCAGGTGGCCGGTCAAGGCGGCCTGCACGGCGATTCCGGCGGTTTCACCGTCGCGGATCTCGCCCACCAGGATGGTGTCCGGGTCGTGCCGCAGAATCGAGCGCAGGCCTCGGGCGAAGGTCAGGCCCTTCTTGTCGTTCACCGGGATTTGCAGCACGCCGGGCAGCTCGTACTCCACCGGGTCTTCGATGGTGATGATTTTCTTCTCGCCGGTATTGGTCTCCGACAGGGCGGCGTAGAGCGTTGTCGATTTGCCGCTGCCGGTGGGCCCGGTGACCAGCAGCATGCCATAGGGTTCGCTGGCCAGCAGGCGGATGCGGCGGATCGCGTCCTCGTCCAGGCCCAGGCTGTCCAGGCTCAGCGACTCTCCGCGCTGGGACTTGTCCAACACCCGCAGCACCGCATCCTCGCCGTGGATGCTAGGCATGATGGAAACCCGGAAGTCGACGTCGCGCTGCTGGATGCGCGCCTTGAACCGACCGTCCTGGGGGACGCGGCGCTCGCCGATATCCAGGCCGGAGAGCACCTTGAGCCGTGACAGCGCCTGTTCGGCGGTATCGAGCCCGGCGCTCTGGCCGATCTGTTGCAGCACGCCGTCGATCCGGTACTTGATCACCAGGCCTTCGGGAGTGCTCTCGACATGGATATCGCTGGCCCGGCTCTGCAGGGCATCGAAGAGCATCGAGTTGACCAGCCGCACCACCGGATTGTCGTCGCGGGCGATGCTGCTCAGGGATATTTCCTGCACCGCTTCGGCCACCCGCGCGTCTTCATCATCGCGGGCGAAGGGGTCCATCACACGCTGGCTGGCCTCAGCCTTTTTCAGCTGTGTCTCGACGACCCCCGGCAGGCTCATCGCCAGGGTCATCGGCGCTAGCTCGGCATGGGCTTGCAACCATTGGCGACCGCTCAGGGCGAAGGGCGCGCCGAGCACCAGGTAGGCCTGACCGTCGATCTCTACCGGCAGGGTCCGGCGGGCCAGCGCCTGGGGCAGGGAGAGGGTGTCGAAGCGCTCATGACCGTCGACCTGGGCGTCGGTGAGTGGCGTCAGGCCCAGCAGCGCGGCGATGTCGGCCAAGTGTTCCGGCGTGTGCTCCAGCACCTGTTGCAGGTGCTCCGCCAACGGCCTGTTGGCCTGTCGTGCCTGCTGCTGCCATTGCTGTCTGAGGGTGTCCATCGCGCTACCCCTGGATGGAACCGGCCAGTTCGAAGATCGGCATGTACAGCAGGAACACGATCAGTCCGATCAGGCCGCCGACCACCAGCATCAGCAGCGGCTCGAAGACCTTGCTGAACAGCTCGATGGCGCGCTCCAGCGCCTCGTCGTGGAACTGCGCGATACGCTCGCACATGGACGCCAGTTCGCCGCTCTGCTCGCCGACGCGCAGCAGGCGCTCGGCGACCGCAGTGGTGAGCCGATGCCGGGCGAGGGTGGTGGACAGCGGCTGGCCGGCGCGAATATCGGTCAAACTGCGGACCAGGTCGCCCTGACGCTCCGCCGGTAGCAGCGCCCCAGCCATTTCCATGGCCGACACCGCCGGCATCCCGCCCATCAGCAACATACCGGCGGTGCGGTAGAAACGTGCGAGGATAAACAGGGTCCGCTGGGCACCGAGGCTGGGGATTTTCCATAGCAGGGCGGCCAGGTGGCGCTTGACCGTCGCGGTCCGCGCCAGCAGCACCAGAGCGGCGATCAGCAACGCCAGGCCACTCATCAGCAAGCCTCCCTGTTGCTCCACCAACTCGCCCCACCAGACCATGAACCGCGCGGTCGCCGGCAGGTCGCTCATTGCGTCGAACACCGAGGCGAAGCGCGGGATCACGAAAAACAACAGGAACAGCAGGATCACCGCGCCCACGCCAAGCACCACCAAAGGGTACATCAGCGCACTGCTGACGCGTTTCTTCACGGTTTCCAGATGGGCTTCGAAATGATGGTAGCGCCGCAGTGCCACCGACAGTTGCCCGCTATGTTCGGAAGAAGCGGCGGTGGCCACCAGCAGGCTCGGAAAGATCGCCGGCTTGGCTTGCATGGCCTTGGAAAAGGCGTTGCCCTGGTACATCGACTCCAGCAGTTCGCTCAACACCTGCCGGTTGACCCCCGGTGCGGCCTTGTCGCGCAGGGTTTCCACCGACTCCACCAGGACCAGTCCGGCGTCGAGCAGTACCACCAGTTCCTGGATAAACAGGCCCAGAGCGAAACGCGCGCCGCGTCCTGGCCACTTGAAGGCGGTACGCTGGCGCAGCGAAACTACCTGGGCGTGCTGTAACTGGCGGCGAGCATCGTCGAGGTCGACGGCCTGCAGGCGCAGGTTGCGCAGTTGGCCCTGGCTGACGATACGCGCATCGAATTCCCTCATGGTCGCGCCCCGCCGCGCGAGGCCAGCGTGCTGGCGCCCCGCTGACGCAGTTGCAGCAGGTTGGCGTAGTAGCTCCATACCCGTCGGGCATAGCGAGCGCGATGGGCGTCGCGCTCGCTACGAGCGCCGGCGTTGTAGGCGCCCACGGCCTGCCAGCCATAACCGAGCTGCTGGACGAACTGGGCGAGAATCCAGGCACCGGCCATCACACTGGTGCAGGGCTCGTCGAGCAGGTTGCGTTCGCCGATCCCGAAGGCGGCAAGACGTTCCAAGTGGCGGCTGTTGATCTGCATCAGACCGATATCACGGCTACCATCGCGGTTGATATTGCGCGCACGGGGATCGAGCCCGGATTCGACCTGGGCAATGGCATAAAGTAGCAGGGGGTCGATATGGTAGCGCTCGCCAGCGTCCTGGAAACAGTTGGCGCCGCTGGCACCGGCCATCAGCAGGGCGGCCAGGGCGATCAGCAGTTCGAATGAGTGACGCATGGGCAGGACCTCCGGGCTCAGAAGCCATACACGATGTCGGCGTTGGTTCCCTCGCCCGCGGCCTTGCCATCGCGACCCAGGGAGATGATCTCGACTTCATGGCTGGCGCCGGGGTTCTTGAAAAGGTAGGGATTGTTCCAGGGATCGGGCGGTACGCCCTTGGACAGGTACGGCCCGTGCCAGGCGGGCTCGCTGGCTGGCCGCTCGACCAGGACGTTGAGGCCCTGGGCCTCGCTGGGGTAATGACCGTTGTCCAGGCGGTACTGGTTCAGGGCGTCGGACAGGGATTTCATCTGGCCCTTGGCGGTCTGGACTTTCGCCAGTTCCAGGCGATCGAACATCTTCGGTCCGACGTAGCCGGCCAGCAGGGCGATGATCAGCAGGACCACCAGCAGTTCAAGCAAGGTGAAGCCGCGTGAGGGCTGGGCAAGGCGCAGGCGTAACGATAAACCGTTCATGGAGGCCGCTCGGCTGATGAGGCAGGGAACGCGGTTACTGCTAACCTATTCCGGCCCTACATCAGGCGGGCACCACCGGCAGGTACACGTTGAACATGTCTCGGAGTGAATGACTGATTGTAACTCTAGTTCAATACCCTAAGTGGCAAGTACTTTGGGGTTATATCTCTTTATTATTAGTGAGAGATTTTTTTGTGATTGAAAAATATAAGAGAAACCGCTCGCCTGGATAACGTCGCACGGGCCGTGCGACGTTATCATCCACCACACAGGCCACTAGAGCTTGTCCCAAGCCTCCTGCCAGTGTATGCCGGTGCCAGGGGCATAGGCCCATGCGGCGCCTTTGCACCAACCGGTAGCCGGCCAGGGTTTGCACTTGTAGTTGGCGCCGGCGTTGGTCACGATGTCGCCGTCCTTGTAGTCCGTGCCTTCCTGGTATTGTGGATAATCGCCACCCCCCGCCTCTGGCCTGGCGGTCAGTGTCACTTGCGCTTCATGGCGCTTTTTGTTGGCGTCGTCGTAGACATTGAGCAGCAGCTTGGCGGTCGAGACCTTGTCGCTGACGGGCGTGGTAATGGTGAAGGTTTGCTCGGTGTTCGCTCCGTAGGTCCAGCCCGGTCCGCCCTGGAATGCCCATACATAACGCAATGGCGTGCCGTTATAAGATACGGATCGTTTGCCATCCATGATAAAGCGCTCACCCGCCTTGATCTCGGTGCGCCCTTCGATCACTGCCACGGGCGGACGTTCATCCACCGGACCTGGGGTTCCTCCTCCGTCATCGTCGGTGTCGACCGACATCTGCGTGGAGTCTCTGGTATCGGCCAGGTAGTTGTAGTTGGCATAGATGTCGTTGGGATTGAAGGTGATGGTTTCATTTTTTTTGACGCCGACGCGAATGATATGCTGGCTGCTGCTCAACAGGTTCGCCAATTGCGCGCCCCACACAGCCGGACTCTGGTTACTGGCGTCGATGGGCACTTTCAGGTCAATCAGTTCGGTGACTGCCCTGTCATGTCCGAACACGCGAAAGTGTACCGTGTCACCGGCCTTCGGATCGATCCCGTTGCCGTCGATAAACACCTTCTCCTTGGTCCAGGGCGAGGGTTGGGTCTTGTCCTCGAAGGCGATATCGCTGCAGCCATAGAAGCCTTCACCCACCGGGTCCCGACGCTGCCAGCGGGTGAAGAGCACGGCATTACCCGAGCGGCTGGCGGGTATTTGCACGTTGAACTGAAAGAAGGCGCTGGTGCCCGATATGGCCGGAGGGTTGTTGCCCCAATCCCTGCGGGATTCGGTCAGTTCTTCGCTGTGAACCAGCTCCAGGTCGTCCCACTTCAGCGGACGGGTCGCGCTGTCGTAACCGGGTTTACTGAGATAGATCCTGACAAAACTGGGGACATGGGGGGCGGTGGCGATCAAGCGCACCTTCATCTTGCCGGAGGCATCGGGTTTCACCTCGGTCTTGGTCCACTGTGGCATGGCAAGGTTGAGTACATCCATTCCCGGACGGTTTACCGAGCAGAGCTTGCCGTCGGGCACGAGTGCCTTGACGGCGGCCTCGCCGCCGTCCGCGTCGTTGTAGCGGCCGCCGATGTTCAGGCTGACTTCATGCCACTGGGTCGCGGCATGGGCCAGTTGTCCCGAATACCCCGGCTCGGTCACAGCCCTTCGGCAACCCTCGTCCTTCATTTTGTCGGGAGCCCCCCAATAATCGGCGTAGCTGCGGCACAGTGTCTGCCGTGTGATGGGGGTGTCCGGTGAGCCGTGGGCCCAGCCCAGCGCTGGCGCCGCCAGTGACATGACCAGCGAATAGCGGATAATGGATCGTGCGTAGAAATGTAAGCTGTTCATTGTTCAGTCCACGTTCAAGTTGGAAAAAACCTCCCGAACCGTTCGGGCTTCTGGTATTTCGTTCATTGACTGACTTGATCGCCCAACATGTTCACCTCCAACGTAAGTGCTACGTTCTTTTTGGAGAGTTACTCTGTCCAGGCCGGTACAGAAACTGCCACCCCTGATAACTGCTTTGCCCTGTGAAACTTTCCTGGTGCCGACGAAAGTTGCCTTGCCTGAGCGGCTGTCCCGGTGCCTGGCTGAACACGCCCATGATGGTTTCCCCGGGGCCGGCGATGATTCCCCAATCGGTGGTGCCGCTCATGGGGTCGGCGTAGACCCGGCGCAAGTAGCGTTTGATCGTGGGTTGGCGACGGTCCAGCAGCAGGTCCTCGAGGGTCTTTGGGTACAGTCTCTGCGATTCGTAGTACAGGCCGATGGCCCGTCGGATTTCCTCGCCATGGGCCAGTAGCTGCGCCTCGCGTTCGCGGCGCAGTAGGGTCGACCAGAGCACGCCCACTTCCATCATCAGCACCGCGACAATCGCCACCGACACCAGCAGACCCATGAACACCGAGCCGCGCTGCGGTGCCCGGACGCGCCAATCGTTACCAGGAGCCATAATCGGTGCCGTCCACGGCCTGTCCCTGCGCACCGCTGTGTACATCGCCGAAACCGCTGTCCTCGCCGCTCTGCAAGCGCCAGGTATCGCGTCGGCCGGTGATCGGGTCCCGAGGAATCTCACGCAGGTAGCGACCGTTGACCAGGTCTTCCAGAGATTCGGGGTTGCCACCCTTGTCCTCGCGGTAGTGATCCAGCGCCTGGCGGATCGACACCAGGTTATGGCGCAGCACGGTTTCCTGTGCCTTGGTGTGCTGGCGGAAATACTGCGGCATGACCAGGGTCATCAGCGTGGCGATGATGGCCATCACTACCAGCAGCTCAATCAGGGTAAAGCCCCTGGCCTTACCATTGGTTGTACGCAATGCCATTGAGGCCCTCCCGCTGGCTGGTAGAGCTGATATCGAAGACATCTTCACCTTCGGCCGGATCCTCGGCGGTGCTCTTGTAGCTGCGCAGGCGCCAGGTTTTCTCGGCGGGCTGGTCCGGGCACTCGCAGACCGGATCGCGGGGAATACGCCGTAGGAAAAAAATCTTCTGGCCGCTCGGGTCGCTCTTATCGACGACGCCTTCGGCCAGGGTTTCGAGGGAGGGGGGATAACCGTTGGTGATGCCTTTGTCGATCCGCCCGTCATCGACCGCCTCCTTGTAGGCGTCGATGGCACGGCGGATTTCCCGCAACGAGCGTTGCAGGTCAAGTTCGCGTTCGCGTTTGCCCACCAGGGCCGTCAGCGGATAGGCCACCGTGGCCAGGGTTGCCAGCAATGCCAGAGCAAGTAGCAACTCGATCAAGGTGAAGCCGGCTACGGATGGGCGGCGAAACGCTAGGGGAAATAACGGAAACGGCCACATGGGGATCGCACCATCTGGATATCCTCGGGTAAATGCGTCAGGCCAAGACACCTTTACTGCAAGAACATGGCGCGCTGTGCCAGAAGTGTAGTCGATAGTTCAAGGATGCCAGGCGAACTGTTCGGCATCGGTGGGTGGTTGTGTTCATCTGAATAAATGTCCACAGAGGCTGTGGGCGGTTCTGTGGATAAAATGTTGGTGCATCGCTGTATCCGCCACAGCTCAACGGTTGTAGCCCCTGGTACAAAAAGTAATCAACCTAATTGACGGTTTTTATTCAAGTTTTTTATGTGGATAAGGGGCTTTCAAAGGGGGGCTTGGTGAGCGATTTGTTAACAAAGCCTGTTGGCGATTATGTGGATAAGATGTTTGCTATCCGCTGTAGACCTTGTTTTACAAGGCTTGTAAGGTTTTGATTAAAAACTATCCAATTGTAGTTTTTTCTTCATCTGATCAACTTGAAACCTACATATCTGGCGGTTTTTCAGGGTTTTCCACAGACACTTGAAAAAATGACCGACTTGCACACAAAGTCTGTTGGCCTTTTTGTGGATAAGGTGTTTGCGGTTCGTCACGAACCTTTAAAAACGTGGGCTGTAGCGATTTGATCAAAAAATGTTCGATAGCGCCTGGAACCGATCTTTTTGAATAAGTCACGGATTTTATTCAAATTATTTCGCTGTCGACAGTGCCTGAATCGGCACTTACCCACATTTGCTGTGGGCGCTTCTGTGGATAAGTTGTTCGCCAAGCCCGCTAAGCCTCGGTTCTTATAGCGCCGAGCGTTATAGATCAAATTTCATACAGCCCTAGTGGCCTGTGTGGTCAGGGACTCACCGTGCAGGCCACCACTGTCTATCCGTGTGTTTAGCCGTGTACCGGCACGCCCTTGAGGTACGGCGCGGGCTCGGCCCCCAGGTTGCTCAACATCCGCTCGCTGTACCAATCCACGAAGTTGACCACGCCAAACTCGTAGGTCTTCGAGTATGGCCCGGGTTGGTAGGCCGTGGAGTTGATGCCACGCTGGTTTTCTTCGGCCAGGCGACGGTCCTGGTTGTTGGTCGCATCCCAGACTTCACGCATGCGCGCCACGTCATAGTCGACGCCTTCGACCGCATCCTTGTGTACCAGCCACTTGGTGCTGACCATGGTCTCCTGGGCACTGATCGGCCAGACGGTGAACACGATAATGTGGTCGCCCATGCAGTGGTTCCACGAGTGCGGCAGGTGCAGGATGCGCATCGAGCCGAGGTCGGGGTTCTTGATCCGCCCCATCAGCTTCTTGCAGCCCTGCTTGCCGTCCAGGGTCATCGACACGGTGCCCTTGAGCAATGGCATACGCACGATACGGTTGCGCAGGCCGAAGCTGGCGTGGGCGTAAGGGATCTTCTCGGCTTCCCAGGCCACGGTGCATTCGGCCACGTGGTCCTTGAATTTCTGGTCGGCGCGCGGGTCGGTGACGTCATCCCACTCCAGCAGGGTCTTGAGCAGTTCCGGATGAGAGGCGTTGCAGTGGTAGCACTCGCGGTTGTTCTCCAGTACCAGTTTCCAGTTGGCTTTTTCCACCAGGGTGGTCTGCACCGCCACCTTAGTGTTTTCCATGTCGTAGGGTTCCATGTAGTGGTTCAGGGTCGCCAGGAACTCGTCGATCGGCGGCGGGTTTTGCGCCAGGCTGATAAAGACGTAGCCGCCGGAGGTCTTCACATGCACCGGTTTGAGGCCGTATTGCTGCATGTCGAAGTCGGCGCCCATCTCGGTGCCGGCGAACAGCAGGCGCCCGTCCAGTTCATAGGTCCATTGGTGGTAATGGCAGACCAGCTTGGCGACCTTGCCCTTGTCGCTGGTACACAAGCGTGAACCGCGATGGCGGCAGACGTTGTGAAAGGCATGGACCACGCCGTCGGCGCCACGGATCACGATGATCGGGTTCTTGCCGATCTGCAGGGTCATGTAATTGCCCTTGGCCGGGATTTCGCAGGTCATACCGGCGATCAACCACTCTTTCTGGAAGATTTCCTGCATGTCGATTTCGAACAGCCGCTCATCGCAGTAGAACGGCTGCGGCAGGGAAAAGGTCCGCTCGCGTTCTTGCAACATCTGTGCGGTGGCCTTGCGTGCGGGTTCCAGCGGATCGCCCAGGCTCAGGGTTGCGGTGACGTCCATCGATTCGGTCCTCATGGCCATACGGTGTGGCCGGCGATTAATACGGTTAGGCTCTGTACCAAATGTATCTGCGTTTGCCCATGCGACGTTGAAAGCTGGCTCGCCGGCTTTCGCCTTGCCTGGCCTGTGCTCGAAAACATGTCGTACAGCCCCGAGTGCGCAAGGCAAAAATACAGCGGCTCATTGACGCTGGAGTGTGCGACTGGCAGCGATGCCGACCTTATCCATGGGCGACATGGCCGCATCCGTTCCCGACGCGCAATCCCCTGTCGTTGGGGGCTGGTCGCGATAAGCATGTCAATGTCGTGGATAGGTAAATGGTCGCCATGAGGCTTGCGCAGAATCGCCCACATAGAGCCGACGATCGGCGCGGAGAACACGATGTCGAACAGCTTCCTGAATCCGGTAACTACCCAGACCTGGGCCAATGGTCGGCATATCGTGCGTTGCGTGAAGGTTATCCAGGAAACCTGGGACGTGCGCACCTTCTGCTTCATGGCCGACCAGCCGATTATGTTCTTCTTCAAACCGGGGCAGTTCGTCACCCTGGAACTGGAAATCGACGGGCAGCCGATCATGCGCTCCTACACCATTTCCAGCTCGCCGTCGGTGCCCTACAGCTTTTCCGTGACCATCAAGCGCATACCGGGCGGGCGGGTCTCCAACTGGCTGCACGACACCCTGCACGAAGGCCAGGAGTTGGCGGTGCACGGGCCGGTCGGGCTGTTCAACGCTATCGACTTCCCCGGCCCCAAAGTGTTGTACCTGAGCGGCGGCGTCGGCATCACCCCGGTGATGTCCATGGCCCGCTGGTTCTATGACACCAACGCCAATGTCGACATGGTGTTTATCCACAGTGCCCGCTCGCCCAAGGACATCATCTATCAGCGCGAGCTGGAGCATATGGCGTCGCGGATCGATAACTTCAGTCTGCACCTGATCTGTGAAAAACATGGCCTGGGCGAGCCCTGGGCCGGTTATCGCGGTTATCTGAACCACAAAATGCTGGAGCTGATGACCCCGGACTTCCTCGACCGCGAAGTATTCTGCTGCGGCCCGACGCCGTACATGAACGCGGTCAAACGCCTGCTGGAAGCTGCCGGGTTCGATATGAACCGCTATCACGAGGAATCGTTCGGCGCGACGCCGTCGCAAGCCCGTGCCGATGCCGTGGAACAGGCCGAACAGGCCGCCGAGGCGCCGGAAGTGGATGCTGCGGACCTGCACCAGGTGGAATTCACCGCCACTGGCAAGAGCATTCGCGTGGTGCCTGGTGAAACCGTGCACGCGGCAGCGGCCAAGCTGGGCCTGATGATTCCCAAGGCCTGCGGCATGGGCATCTGCGGCACCTGCAAGGTGCTTAAGCTGGGTGGGGAGGTGGAGATGGACCACAACGGCGGGATCACCGACGACGATATGGCCGAGGGTTATATTCTGTCATGTTGCAGTGTGCCGAAGGGGGATGTACGGATCGAGTACTGATCGGGTCGGCGACAATATGCTCTGGGCCCCTACATCGACGCGTCGGTCGTATGAGGAAAGCCTGAAGCTTCTGCGTATTTTCGCATGGGGGCGGCTTTGCGACGAAAGGCCGGGAACATGTTTGGCCAATCACAGTCCCTAAGCATGAAGAAAAGCACCCGGCCAGGAAAATCAAGGCTTTGAGAGCGTTTTTCCCTGGCAAATCCAGGGGCTTTTCTTTATCTTACGCGCCCTTTGAAACTGCCCGAGAGATCAAGAAAATGTTGGAGACTTCCCTCAATCAACTGGAACAACTGGTCAGCGAGCTGGTTCAGCAAAAACAAGAGCTGTTGGCCGCCAATGCGGCATTGAGCGCCGAACTGGCCCAGGCCAAGGATGAAAACGAAAGCCTGCAACTGAGCCTGATGGAGCAGGAAGAAAAGCACGGCGCCACCGCCGCTCGTATCCGGGCGCTGGTCGAACGTGTCAGCGCGGATCCCGTGGGCGCATGATAGCCAGCGCCGATGGGGTGACCGTCATCTCGATCCTCGGTGAGGAATATTCGATCAAGGCCCCCGCCGGCCAGGAGCAGACGTTGCAGGACGCAACCCTGATGCTCAAGACGGCCCTGGTCGACACCAAGAAGAGGTTTCCCACGCTGATCGGCGAGCCGTTGCTGGTCCTGGCGGCCTTGAACCTGTGTTCACAGCAACTCGAAGCGCGGCGTCAGCACCGCGAGGAACTCGACCGTTATCAAGAGCAAGTCAGCGCCACGGTCGAAGCGATCTCGAAAACCATCGGGCAGAGCTGAGGGGGACCCCACTGCTGGGTCGCGACGATCGTTCCCACGCTTTAGTGGCCTGTGTGGTTAGTTCTATGAGTCAATTTCGGCGCCATAAATCCCTGGCTTGCGTTGCTGTTCCTCGCCATAGCCCGGCTATGACTCGTCACAGCGCCTTAGCCATGAACTTATGGCATCCGAACTTGAGCTAACGAACTCACCGTACAGGCCACTAGCGTGGGAACGACCGGATTCCTACTAATCTTCTCGCCAAATTTTTATTTGGTAAGTGTCAGGCCCTGTTTGCTCATAAAGTTTGCGGCCGATTTTGCCTTCCGACGACCCCGCGAGAAACTTTACGTGGTCGCCGATACTGATCAACTTCTGCACTTCTTCCCAGTTGACCTCCGCAGGGCCGGCGTTGGCTTGCGGGTTGGCGCAGAGGGTTTGCTTGGTCATGTCTATCTCTCCTTGGCATGGGGGCTGTCACTGGGTGAGTGGCTGGCCCATATCCTGAAAGACTGCACGAACTCCTTTTCAGGCGGTTGGATTTTCCCATCCGCGGGACGGCGCTCGATACTGTCAGAAATGACAGTCGCGACCGGCGGTAGCGGTCTGCAAAGCCAGTCCTTACAGAAACCCGGTCATGACCTCGCGGATATCCGCCGCCAGCTCCCGCACCCGCGTCTCTTCGGTATCCCATGAGCACATGAAGCGCGCGCCGCCCTTGCCGATGAAGGTGTAGAAGCGCCAGCCCCTGGCGGTCAGCGCGGCGATGGCCGGTTCCGACAGTTGCAGGAACACGCCGTTGGCCTCGACCGGGAACATCAGTTCCACGCCGGGAATATCCTTGACCAGGCTGCTGAGCAACTGTGCACAGTGGTTGGCGTGCCGGGCATGCTTGAGCCAGGCGTGGTTTTCCAGGAGACCGACCCAGGGCGCGGAGAGAAAGCGCATCTTTGAAGCCAACTGTCCGGCCTGCTTGCAGCGGTAGTCGAAGTCCACCGCCAGGTCGTGGTTGAAGAACAGGATCGCTTCGCCTACCGCCATGCCGTTTTTCGTCCCGCCGAAGCACAACACGTCGACCCCGGCCTTCCAGGTCAGGTCCGCCGGCGAACAGTCGAGGAAGGCGCAGGCGTTGGAGAAGCGCGCGCCGTCCATGTGCAGGTTCAGGTTCAGCTCCTTGCAGGTGGCACTGATAGCGCGGATTTCCTCCGGGGTGTAGACGCTGCCGACTTCGGTGGCCTGGGTCAGAGTCACCACCCGTGGCTTGGGGTAGTGGATGTCCTGGCGCTTGAGGGCAATTTCGCGGATCGAGTCCGGCGTCAGTTTGCCGTTTTCCGTGCGGGCGGTGAGCAACTTGGAGCCGTTGGAGAAAAACTCCGGCGCGCCGCATTCGTCGGTCTCGACGTGGGCGGTTTCCGAGCAGATCACACTGTGGTAGCTCTGGCACAGGGACGACAGGGCCAGGGAGTTGGCGGCGGTGCCGTTGAAGGCGAAGAATACCTCGCTGTCGGTTTCGAACAGTCTGCGAAAGCCATCGGCGGCGCGCTGGGTCCACTCATCGTCGCCGTAGGCGCGCTGGTGGCCGTGGTTGGCCTGCTCCATGGCGGCCCAGGCTTCAGGGCAGATACCGGAATAGTTGTCACTGGCGAATTGTTGGCTCTTGTCGGTCATGGCCCGGTCCTTGTGATCATTTATGCTGTGCACTGTAACCAGAAATGACCTCACCGCACAGGCGCAGTTTGCGTAGGAAAACTCGCTATTCAACGAGCACCGCCCGCCACAGGCTTGCGTCATCTTTCGCCTCGATTATCTCTTTGCGCCAGGCTATGTCGTAAACGCACCTTTGCAAGGCGTGCGTAGGCATTTGAGCTGTCTGCGCCGGTCATACCATCAGCGGCAAAGGGCACTGCCGCATGGCAACGGCCTCACCGAGACGAATGGCGTGCCACCGCCGCTGGGAGAGACGCGATGTTCAGCAAGCAAGACCAGATCCAGGGTTATGACGATGCACTGATGGCGGCCATGAATGCCGAGGAGCAGCGTCAGGAAGATCACATCGAGCTGATCGCGTCGGAGAACTACACCAGTAAGCGCGTGATGCAGGCCCAGGGCAGCGGCCTGACCAACAAGTACGCCGAAGGTTATCCGGGTAAGCGCTACTACGGTGGCTGCGAACACGTAGACAAGGTCGAGGCCCTGGCCATCGAGCGCGCCAAGCAACTGTTCGGCGCCGATTACGTCAACGTCCAGCCGCACTCCGGCTCCTCGGCCAACAGCGCGGTGTACCTGGCGCTGTTGCAGGCCGGCGACACCCTCTTGGGTATGAGCCTGGCCCACGGCGGTCACCTGACCCACGGTGCCAAGGTGTCGTCCTCGGGCAAACTGTATAACGCCGTTCAATATGGGATCGACACCGATACCGGCCTGATCGATTACGATGAAGTCGAGCGCCTGGCCGTCGAGCACAAGCCGAAGATGATCGTCGCCGGTTTCTCGGCCTATTCGAAAACCCTCGACTTCCCGCGCTTTCGTCAGATCGCCGACAAGGTCGGTGCGCTGCTGTTCGTCGACATGGCCCACGTCGCCGGTCTGGTCGCCGCCGGCCTGTATCCCAATCCGCTGCCCTACGCCGATGTGGTCACCACCACCACCCACAAGACCCTGCGCGGTCCCCGTGGCGGCCTGATCCTGGCCAAGGCCAATGAGCAGATCGAGAAGAAACTCAACGCGGCGGTGTTCCCCGGTGCCCAGGGCGGCCCGCTGATGCATGTGATCGCCGCCAAGGCCGTGAGCTTCAAGGAGGCGCTGGAGCCGGGCTTCAAGGTCTATCAGCAACAAGTCATCGACAACGCCCAGGCGATGGCGAGTGTCTTTATCAAGCGTGGCTACGATGTCGTGTCCGGCGGCACCGACAACCACCTGTTCCTGGTCAGCCTGATCCGTCAGGGCCTGACCGGCAAAGAGGCCGATGCCGCCCTGGGTCGTGCGCATATCACCGTGAACAAGAACGCGGTGCCGAACGACCCGCAATCGCCGTTTGTCACTTCCGGCCTGCGCATCGGCACCCCGGCCGTTACCAGCCGAGGTTTCAAGGTGAGCCAATGCGTGGAACTGGCCGGCTGGATCTGCGACATCCTCGACAACCTCGGCGATGCCGATGTCGAGGCGAACGTCGCCAAGCAGGTGACAGCGCTGTGCGCGGACTTCCCGGTTTATCGCTGAGAGCGGTTTTGGAGTAAATGACCATGCAACGCTATTCGGGCTTCGGCCTCTTCAAGCACTCTCTGAGCCATCACGAAAACTGGCAGAAAATGTGGCGCACGCCGACCCCGAAAAAGGTCTATGACGTGGTCATCGTCGGCGGCGGCGGGCATGGCCTGGCAACCGCTTACTACCTGGCCAAGGAGCACGGCATCAGCAACGTCGCGGTGGTCGAGAAGGGCTGGCTGGGCGGCGGCAACACCGCCCGCAACACCACCATCGTGCGTTCCAACTACCTGTGGGACGAGTCGGCACACCTGTACGAACACGCGATGAAACTGTGGGAAGGCCTGTCCCAAGACCTCAACTATAACGTCATGTTCTCCCAGCGTGGCGTCTACAACCTCTGTCACACCCTGCAGGATATCCGTGATTCCGAGCGGCGGGTCAGCGCCAACCGTCTGAATGGCGTCGACGGTGAACTGCTCGACGCCAGGCAGGTAGCGGACGAGATTCCGTACCTGGACTGCTCGAAGAACACCCGCTACCCGGTCATGGGCGCCACCGTCCAGCGTCGCGGCGGCGTCGCTCGTCACGATGCCGTGGCCTGGGGCTTCGCCCGCGCGGCCGACGCCCTGGGGGTGGACCTGATCCAACAGACCGAAGTGATTGGTTTTCGCAAAGAAAACGGCGTGTGCATCGGCGTAGAAACCAACAAGGGCTTTATCGGCGCCAAGCGCGTCGGCGTGGTCACCGCCGGGAACTCCGGGCATATGGCCAAGCTCGCCGGTTTCCGTCTGCCAATCGAATCCCACCCCCTGCAAGCGCTGGTGTCCGAACCGATCAAGCCGATCATCGACAGCGTGATCATGTCCAACGCTGTACACGGCTACATCAGCCAATCGGATAAGGGCGACCTGGTGATCGGTGCCGGCATCGATGGCTATAACGGTTACGGCCAGCGTGGCTCGTACCCGGTGATCGAGCATACGATCCAGGCCATCGTCGAGATGTTCCCGGTGTTGTCCCGCGTGCGCATGAACCGCCAGTGGGGCGGCATCGTCGACACCACGCCGGATGCGTGCCCGATCATCTCGAAAACCCCGGTCCCGAACATGTTCTTCAACTGCGGTTGGGGTACGGGTGGCTTCAAGGCAACACCGGGCTCGGGCAACGTGTTTGCCGCGAGCCTGGCCAAAGGTGAAATGCACCCTCTGGCCGCACCTTTCTCCATCGACCGTTTCCACAACGGTGCGTTGATCGATGAACATGGCGCAGCCGCGGTCGCCCACTAATAAAGACCTTATGAAAACGACTGCGCTCGGCAATACGGCGTTAAAAACAGGCTCGAAACGCTCACTTAGTAAACTAAGCTCCGTTTTTTCACCTGTTTTTTCCTTGTCTTGCCTTCGCTCGCTACGTTTTCAAGAGGCTTGAGAGGAGAAATCCCTATGTTGCATATCTTCTGTCCTCATTGCGGCGAGCTGCGCTCCGAAGAGGAGTTTCACGCCTCCGGACAGGCGCACATCCCGCGTCCCCTGGAGCCCGGCGTCTGCAGCGACGAGCAGTGGGGCGACTACCTGTTCTTTCGCGACAACCCGCGCGGACTGCACCACGAGCTCTGGGATCACGTCGCCGGCTGCCGCCAATATTTCAACGTGACCCGTGACACCGTCACCTACGAAATCCTGGAAACCTACCGGATCGGCGAGAAGCCCCAGTTCACCGCCGGAGCAGACCGTTCGAAAGCGCCGGGCGCCGTTGTGGGAGAGAAGGTATGAGCCAGGTCAATCGCCTGTCCAACGGTGGTCGGATCGACCGCAACAAAGTCTTGAGCTTCACCTTCAATGGCCAGACCTACAAGGGCTTCGAAGGTGACACCCTGGCTGCCGCGTTGTTGGCCAACGGCGTGGATATCATCGGGCGCAGCTTCAAGTATTCGCGGCCACGGGGCATTGTTGCCGCCGGTAGCGAAGAACCGAATGCGGTGTTGCAGATCGGCGCCACCGAAGCGACCCAGATCCCCAACGTCCGCGCTACCCAGCAGGCCCTCTATCAGGGCCTGGTCGCCACTAGCACCAACGGCTGGCCGAGCGTCAACAACGATGTGATGGGGATTCTCGGTAAGGTGGGCGGCAAGCTGATGCCGCCGGGCTTCTACTACAAGACCTTCATGTATCCGCAGTCGTTCTGGATGACTTATGAGAAGTACATTCGCAAGGCTGCCGGCCTGGGCCGTTCGCCGACCGAGAACGATCCCGATACCTACGATTACATGAATCGGCATTGTGACGTACTGATCGTCGGCGCCGGTCCTGCCGGTTTGGCTGCCGCACTGGCTGCGGCTCGCAGCGGTGCGCGGGTGATCCTCGCCGATGAGCAGGAAGAATTCGGCGGCAGTCTGCTCGATTCGCGCGAAAGCCTCGACGGCAAACCCGCGACCGAGTGGGTCGCCAGTGTGATCGCCGAGTTGAAGGCGCTGCCGGATGTCCTGCTACTGTCACGGGCCACCGTCAACGGCTACCACGACCATAACTTCCTGACCATCCACGAGCGTCTCACCGATCACCTCGGCGACCGCGCACCGATCGGGCAGGTGCGTCAGCGTATTCATCGGGTCCGCGCCAAGCGGGTGGTCCTGGCGACCGGCGCCCATGAGCGCCCGCTGGTCTATGGCAACAACGATGTGCCGGGCAATATGCTCGCCGGTGCCGTTTCGACCTACGTGCGGCGTTACGGCGTGGCACCTGGCAGGAAACTGGTGCTGTCGACCAACAACGATCACGCCTACCGCGTGGCCTTGGACTGGCTCGACGCCAGCCTGCAAGTGGTTGCGATTGCCGACGCCCGCAGCAACCCGCGTGGTGCGCTGGTGGAAGAGGCACGGGCCAAGGGCATTCGCATTCTCACCGCCAGCGCCGTGATCGAAGCCCGTGGCAGCAAGCACGTGACTGCGGCGCGGATCGCCGCCATCGACGTCCAGGCCCATAAAGTCACCAGCCCCGGGGAATGGTTGGACTGCGACCTGGTGGCCAGCTCCGGCGGCTACAGCCCGGTGGTACACCTGGCCTCGCACCTGGGTGGCAAGCCGATCTGGCGTGAAGACATTCTCGGTTTCGTCCCTGGAGAAGCGCCGCAGAAACGCGTGTGCGTCGGTGGCATCAACGGTGTCTATGGCCTCGCCGATGCCCTGGCCGACGGTTTTGAGGGCGGTGCGCGCGCCGCCAGCGAAGCCGGTTTCAAGGCCGTCGAAGGGGTGCTGCCCAAGGCTCTGGCGCGCCTGGAAGAGCCGACCCTGGCGTTGTTTCAGGTACCCCACGAAAAAGCCACCGCACGGGCACCGAAGCAATTTGTCGACCTGCAGAATGATGTCACCGCCGCCGCCATCGAACTGGCGACCCGCGAAGGCTTCGAATCGGTCGAACACGTCAAGCGCTACACTGCGCTGGGCTTCGGTACCGACCAAGGCAAGCTGGGCAACGTCAACGGTCTGGCCATTGCCGCCCGTTCGCTGAACGTGACCATCGCGCAGATGGGCACCACCATGTTCCGTCCGAACTACACGCCAGTGACTTTCGGCGCGGTCGCCGGGCGCCACTGCGGGCATCTCTTCGAGCCGGTGCGCTACACTGCCTTGCAGGCTTGGCATGTGAAACAGGGCGCCGAATTCGAAGACGTCGGCCAGTGGAAACGGCCGTGGTACTTCCCGCGCAACGGCGAGGACCTGCACGCGGCGGTCAAGCGTGAATGCCAGGCCGTGCGCGATAGCGTCGGCCTGCTCGACGCCTCGACCCTGGGCAAGATCGATATCCAAGGCCCGGATGCCCGTGAATTCCTCAACCGCGTGTACACCAACGCCTGGACCAAGCTTGAGGTGGGCAAGGCCCGCTACGGCCTGATGTGCAAGGAAGACGGCATGGTCTTCGACGATGGTGTCACCGCCTGTCTGGCCGACAATCACTTTCTGATGACCACCACCACCGGCGGTGCCGCGCGCGTACTGCAATGGCTGGAGCTCTATCACCAGACCGAATGGCCGGACATGCAGGTGTACTTCACCTCCGTGACCGATCACTGGGCGACCCTGACGTTGTCCGGCCCGAACAGCCGCAAGCTGCTCAGCGAAGTTACCGACATCGACCTGGACAAGGATGCGTTCCCGTTCATGACCTGGAAAGAAGGCCGGGTGGGCGGCGTGCCGGCGCGGGTGTTTCGGATTTCCTTTACCGGCGAGTTGTCCTACGAGGTCAACATCCAGGCCGACTACGCCATGGGCGTGCTGGAAAAAATCGCCGAGGCGGGCAAACAGTACAACCTGACTCCGTATGGCACCGAGACCATGCACGTGCTGCGGGCCGAGAAGGGCTTCATCATCGTCGGTCAGGACACGGATGGCTCGATGACCCCGGACGATCTGAACATGGGCTGGTGTGTGGGGCGTACCAAGCCGTTCTCCTGGATCGGCTGGCGCGGAATGAATCGCGAAGACTGCGTGCGCGACGAGCGCAAGCAGTTGGTCGGGCTCAAGCCGGTCGATCCGACCCAGTGGCTGCCGGAAGGCGCGCAGTTGGTGTTCGATGCGAAGCAATCGATCCCAATGAAGATGGTCGGTCACGTGACCTCCAGCTATGCCCACAACTCCCTCGGTTATTCGTTTGCCCTGGGCGTGGTCAAGGGCGGGCTCAAGCGCATTGGCGAGCGGGTGTTCGCACCGCTGGCCGATGGCAGCGTGATCGAGGCGCAAATCGTTTCTTCGGTGTTCTTCGATCCAAAGGGCGATCGCCAGAACATTTAAGTAGAGGGTTCCCGCGCAGAACAGCGGAACGCTCAACAGCATTCAGCAAAGGTGTTTTATGACCACAGCCAACGTTTACCAACAACGCCCGACCTCCGGGGCCAAGGCCGAGTCGTCGTTGCACCATGCCGACCTCGCGAGCAGGGTGGGCCGGGGCCGCAAGAACGCCGGAGTGACCGTGCGGGAAAAGAAGCTGCTCGGGCACCTGACCCTTCGTGGCGATGGCCGCGACCCGGCGCTGGCCGCCGGTGTACACAAGGCCCTCGGCCTGGAACTGCCGGTGGCGCTGACCGTAGTCGCCAAGGGTGACACCAGCCTGCAATGGCTTGGCCCCGATGAGTGGCTGCTAATCGTCCCCAGCGGCGAGGAGTTTGCCGCCGAGCAGGCACTGCGCGAAGCGCTGGGCGACTTGCATGTCGCCATCGTCAATGTCAGCGGCGGCCAGCAACTGCTGGAACTGAGCGGCCCGAACGTGCGCGAGGTGCTGATGAAGTCCACCAGCTATGACGTACACCCCAACAACTTCCCCGTGGGCAAGGCGGTGGGCACCGTGTTCGCCAAGTCGCAACTGATGATCCGCCATACCGGCGAGGAGACTTGGGAACTGGTGATCCGGCGCAGCTTCTCGGACTACTGGTGGCTGTGGTTGCAGGACGCCTCGGCTGAATACGGTCTCAGCGTCCAGGCCTGATATGAGCGGGCAGGCACTGGGTGGCGAGGGGCAAACCCCCTCGCTACAGGTGCTGCATCGCTCGGGTATTCACCAACTGGCGTCACGCACAGGAGTCAAGCAATGAGCCGCGCACCCGATACATGGATTTTGACCGCTGACTGCCCCAGCGTGCTCGGTACGGTGGATGCGGTGACCCGCTATCTGTTCGAGCAGGGTTGCTACGTCACCGAACACCACTCGTTCGATGATCGGCTCTCTGGCCGGTTCTTCATTCGTGTGGAGTTCCGCCAGCCCGAGGCTTTCGACGAACAGGCCTTCCGTGCAGGCCTGGCCCGGCGTGGCGAGACCTTCGGTATGATCTTCGAGCTGACTGCGCCGAATCACCGACCGAAAGTGGTGATCATGGTCTCCAAGGCCGATCACTGCCTCAATGACCTGCTCTACCGCCAGCGCATCGGCCAATTGTCCATGGACGTGGTCGCCGTGGTGTCCAATCACCCGGACCTTAAGCCCCTGGCCGACTGGCACCAGATTCCCTACTACCATTTCCCCCTGGACCCCAACGACAAGCCGAGCCAGGAGCGCCAGGTTTGGCGGGTGATCGAGGAATCCGACGCCGAACTGGTGATTCTCGCCCGCTACATGCAGGTGCTGTCGCCGGAGCTGTGCCGCAAGCTCGATGGCAAGGCCATCAATATCCATCACTCGTTGCTGCCCGGCTTCAAGGGCGCCAAGCCGTATCACCAGGCCTACAACAAGGGCGTGAAATGGGTGGGTGCCACCGCGCACTACATCAACAACGACCTGGACGAAGGCCCGATCATCGCCCAGGGCGTGGAAGTGGTGGATCACAGCCATTATCCCGAGGACCTGATTGCCAAGGGGCGAGACATCGAAGGGCTGACGCTGGCGCGGGCGGTGGGTTATCACATTGAGCGACGCGTCTTTTTGAACGCCAATCGGACCGTCGTCCTCTGATTATCTGGCCGTTCTCTGCGCCGGCAAGAACAACGCAATAACAAGACACAAGCACAAACCCGAGCAATCCGTGCGCTGCCCTCTGGTGACGCGCCGTTATCTAAAAACAACAGCGAGGTGAAAGCATGTCTGGCAATCGTGGTGTGGTGTATCTGGGCAATGGTCAGGTCGAAGTGCAAAAAATCGACTATCCGAAAATGCAGGACCCGCGCGGCAAGAAGATCGAGCACGGAGTCATCCTGCGCGTAGTCTCCACCAATATCTGCGGCTCCGACCAGCACATGGTCCGTGGTCGCACCACCGCCCAGGTTGGTCTGGTTCTGGGTCACGAGATCACCGGTGAAGTGGTCGAGAAGGGCAGTGACGTCGAGAACCTGAAACTCGGCGACCTGGTTTCCGTGCCTTTCAACGTTGCCTGTGGACGCTGCCGCTCTTGCAAGGAGCAGCACACCGGCGTCTGCCTCACCGTCAACCCGGCCCGTGCCGGTGGCGCCTACGGCTACGTCGACATGGGCGATTGGACCGGTGGTCAGGCCGAGTACGTGCTGGTGCCGTATGCCGACTTCAACTTGCTGAAACTGCCGGATCGCGACAAGGCCATGGAGAAAATCCGCGACCTGACCTGCCTCTCCGACATCCTGCCGACCGGCTACCACGGTGCCGTGACCGCCGGTGTCGGTCCGGGCAGTAGCGTGTATATCGCTGGCGCCGGTCCGGTTGGCCTGGCCGCCGCCGCCTCGGCGCGCCTGCTGGGTGCCGCTGTCGTCATCATCGGTGACGTCAACCCGATTCGCCTGGCCCACGCCAAGGCCCAGGGCTTTGAAATCGCCGATCTGTCCCAGGACACGCCGCTGCACGAACAGATTGCGGCGTTGCTGGGCGAGCCGGAAGTGGACTGTGCTGTCGATGCCGTGGGCTTCGAGGCCCGTGGTCACGGTCATGAGGGCGTCAAGCACGAGGCGCCGGCTACCGTACTCAACTCGCTGATGGGGGTGGTGCGGGTGGCGGGCAAGATTGGTATTCCAGGGCTGTACGTGACCGAAGATCCGGGCGCGGTGGACGCCGCCGCGAAAATCGGCAGCCTGAGCATCCGCTTTGGCCTCGGCTGGGCCAAGTCCCACAGTTTCCATACCGGCCAGACTCCCGTGATGAAATACAACCGCCAGTTGATGCAGGCGATCATGTGGGACCGAATCAACATCGCCGAAATCGTCGGTGTGCAGGTCATCAGCCTGGACCAGGCACCACAAGGTTATGGCGAGTTCGACGCCGGCGTGCCGAAGAAATTCGTGATCGACCCGCACAAGCTGTTCAGTGCGGCGTAAATAGATCAAGGCGAAACTAAAAAGGGCGACTCCGGTCGCCTTTTTTAGTCTCTCGTGATGATTGCTCTCATGAGTATCGCCATATTCAGACGTTCGGGCGTGGAATAAGTGATATTGTCCTGCGCAATCATCTTTACAAAGTATGCGAGGCGTTCCCACGTGGGAACGATCAAACAAGGAGGCTGGGTGATTCTTCTATTTCTGATACTCAAAAGAGCACTTTGAGATGTCCGAATCGGCGCAGTCTTGCTTTTGCCAGGCTGTTCCGTTCGCCGCTTTCCACTGATTGAAAGGTTTCAGGGCCAACCTGATACCCGCCTCGCCGTCGCCTTCATAGCTACAGATGACTGCCTGGCTGTCGGTATTGAACTTGGCATTGGTAAAATTAACTTTGCCCAGATAACTCTTGGCGGCATATTCATTTTCTCCCGTCCACATTCGTCCCTCGGGGCCTGGCGCGCTATAACTGAAGCCTCCATCCTTAAGCGGTTGCTCTTTGATTGCCGTGGCGGGCGGACAGGTGGCGGTATCGGCATAAGCATTGCCTGTGAACAAGGCAATCACCATCAGTCCTAGTCCTACTTTCATTTTTCCTTGCATGTCTGCTTGCTCACTTATCGATTGAAAGAGCTTTGATGTTGCGCAAAGTCAGTGGTGATGGCTACTGTCAGAATTGACAGGTTCCGAGGTTGTTTTGAAATAACGCCAGGTTGCTGAATAACAGTGCGGCTATATAAGCGTTGCGATAGTTTGCTCGTTGTCCACTCGGCGTAGGAGGGGAATTCTGAGGACGTTGGGAGCGTCTCTGCACCTTTGGCGGGCGAGCACGTCTGCGTGCCACCTTCATAGGACAGAAAAAACCAATATGGCAAAAATAGCCAGAATGGCGTCGCCTTGTTATAGTGAGCCTGTCTTCCTTGTCTGCGAGTCCGCGTCATGATTGCCTTGCCTGATCTGCTTGATCTGCCCCGTCAGAACGCGTCCCAGGTGAAGAACAAGTGGGCCGATGTTGTTCGCCTGGTTCATCAGTCCGGCAGTGTCGCAGTGACCAATCACTCCACGGTGGAAATGGTCTTGCTGGACGCCGAGACCTACCAGCAGTTGACCGCGCAAGTGCAGGCCTACAAGGCTCGGGAGCAATCGGCGCTGGATGAGCTGACCCAGCGCTTTAATGCGCGCCTGGAGAGCCTGCAACAACCCGAAGCCGCCCAGGGGCTGCGCTCGTTGCTGGCGGCCAAAGGCAAGCTGGCCAAGCGACCTAAAGCTGGCTCTTCATTCTGATGGCGGTGACGCCTGTCGCCGAACGTCCGTTTATTTTTGTCCTGGCCGGCGTCAATGGCGCCGGCAAAAGCTCGATAGGCGGTGCGTTGCTCGCCGAGCATGGGTTGGATTGGTTTAACCCAGACAGCTTTGCCCGCGAGCTGATCGGTTCATTAGCGATCGAGCCGACCCAGGCCAATGGCTTGGCCTGGGAACACGGTCGTAGACAATTGGAACGCGCCCTGTGCGAAGGCCGCAACTATGCTTTCGAGACCACGTTGGGGGGCAATACCATCGCCCTGATGCTCGCCCAGGCGTCGCGGACCCATGATGTGGTGATGCTGTTTTGTGGCTTGTCTTCGCCGGAGCAGCACCTGCAGCGAGTGCACTTGCGAGTTTCGCGTGGCGGTCATGATATTGCGCCACAGAAGATTCGCGAACGTTGGGTCAATTCGCGGATGAACCTGATTGCGCTGATGCCATACCTGACCCATCTGCAAGTCTTTGATAACAGCACCGACGCCGAGCCCGACGAGGAGATCCCCGACCCGTTGCTCGTGCTGGAGATGGTCGAGGGCCAGATGGTCTATCCCTATCCGCAAGATGCCCAGGCCCTGCGGGCAACGCCCGAATGGGCACGACCGCTTGTCCAGGCTGCCATCGAGCGCCACTGAAGATTATTGCCCTGGGAACAAGCCCGGTTTTTTCGACTCCAACGGGCAGTGCCAAGCCCCGTGCGCAGGGGCTTTCAGATGACTCAAGAGGTGGTAGCGATGAAGGTTTCACGCGGTGTTGTACTGGTTTCACTGATGGCATTTGCCGCCACGCCGGTGTTTGCGGCTTTCAGCCTGAGCGATGCGGCCAATGCGATATCGTCCATGCAGGACGGCAACAAGAACGCCGCCGCGCCGGCCAGCGGCTTGCTCAGTGCTCTTGGCTCGCAGCTCAATGTCACGCCGGAACAGGCCATCGGTGGTACCGGGGCGATGTTGGGGTTGGCGAAGAACAAACTCAGCGGCAACGATTATTCGCAACTGAGCCAGAGCGTACCGGGGCTGGATCAATTGTCCGGTGGTGGTGCCCTGGCCGGGCTCGGTGGTTTGCTCGGCGGGCAGTCGGGTAGCTCTTCCGCCGTCGGCAATGCTTTGGGCAATGTAAAAAGTCCCACTGACCTGGACAACGCCTTTGGCGCCCTGGGCATGAACAGCGGTATGGTCGGCCAGTTTGCCCCGATCATTCTCCAGTACTTGGGCGACCAGGGCGTAAGCGGACCGCTGCTGCAGAGCCTGAGCGGAATTTGGGGCGCCGGTAGCTGAACCCACTCCCCACGTCTCCACTCAAAGGTACCGTCCAAGTGAAATCGCTTCTTGCCCTGTTGTCCCTCCTGGCCTTGCCCGCCATGGCCGCCGAGCCGACCTTGTACGGGCGCTACGAATACATCCAACTGCCGGAAATCGGCCAGACCTTCAAGGCCAAGATGGACACCGGTGCCCTGACCGCGTCGCTGTCGGCCAAGGATATCGAGCTGTTCAAGCGCGACGGCAAGGACTGGGTACGTTTCCGTCTCGGTACCGCCGATGCCGATAACAAGGTCTATGAACACCTGATCTCACGCATCAGTAAGATCAAGACTCGCACCGAGGAAGACGAGGACAGTGATGTCGCCGATCCGAGCAAGCGGCCTGTGGTGGACCTGGAAATGTGCCTTGGCAACGTCAAACGCACCGTGGAAGTCAACCTGACCAACCGCAGCAGCTTCAACTATCCGTTACTGATCGGCGCCAAGGCCCTGCGCGAGTTCGGTGCGGCGGTGAATCCGGCGCGGCGTTATACCGCTGACAAACCCGACTGCTGATTGGCGGGCGTGGATGTATTACCGGTTCGAATCAGTTGTGGACGGCGGATCAGAACGAGTGACCGTGCCGACTCCGCTGCCAGTGGCTCAATCGTTGCTGCAGGGCCCGCGGGCCATGGATCTGTTGTTTCCGCGCCCGGCTGAATAGGATCAACGCCAGTTCGGCGGTGGCCAGGGCGTCGGCGCTGGCGTGATGGCGTTCTTCCACCCGAAGGTTGAAGTGAGCGATCCAGTCATCCAGCCCGGCATCGCGCAAACCCGCCTGCGGACACAGCATCGGCGCGATGGCGGCCACGTCGAAGAATGGGTGCCGCAAACGATAACCGAGGCTGTCCTTTAGCGCACGGGACAGCATGTGCTGGTCGAACGGGGCATGGAAGGCCAGCAGTGGGCTGTCGTCGACAAATGTCATGAAGTCCAGCAAAGCCTCGGCCGGGTCGCTGCCCGCCGCCAGGGCACTGGGCCCCAATCCATGGATCAGTACGCTGGGGTTGATCGGCTGGTTGGTCCGCAAGAGCGTGCGCTCGAAGGATTGCCCGAGGTCGATGGCGCCATCCTCGATCACCACCGCGCCGATGGCGATCACCAGGTCGCGGTTGAGGTTGAGACCCGTGGTTTCCAGGTCGACCACGATCCAGCGCTGTTCACGCAGCGAGCACTCCTGCAAGGGCCGCGTCGCCGGCAATTGTCGCAGGCGTTCGCGTTGAGCCGTCGTGAGCGGCGGAGTAGTGGGCTTGAACCAGGCAAACAGCTTCATAGCTGATACCGCAGGGCTAGGCTGCGTTGCAGGCGTTGCGCCTGGCGCAGGGCTTCACGCAGGATGCGCCGGTCCAGGTGATTGAGGCTTTCCGGGTCGACCCGGTTGGAATACGGCAGGTTGGCCCGAGTCTGCAATTGGTGCTGCTGCATGCGGGTCTGCTGAATAAAGTGATAGGCCTCTTCATAGGCAGCGCCGTCGAGGGGAGCGATCACTTCCCTGACAACTAGCTGTTGCAGGCGAGCCAGGGTGTTGCTGGCCTCGATACCGTTGGCCAGCGCCAGCAGACGGGCGCCGTCGACAAAAGGCGTGAGGCCTTGGATCTTGAGGTCGAGCGTCGCCTTGTCGGTGCCTTTGCGGCTCAACACGAACTCGCGAAAACGACCTACCGGTGGGCGGTTGCGCAAGGCGTTTTCGGCCATCATGCGCTGAAACAGCCGGTTTTCGGCAACCTGGCCGAGGATACCCTGGAGTAGCGACTGGCAGGCCTGGTCGTCGCCCCAGACCACCCGTAGATCGAAATAGATGCTCGATCCCAGCAGGTTTTCCGGCGTCGCTTCGCGAATGAAGGTGGCGAAGCGCTGCGCCCATTCGGCGCGGGACAGGCACAGCTCGGGGTTGCCAGCCATGATATTGCCCTTGCACAAGGTGAAACCGCACAACGCCAGGCTCTGGTTGATCTGCTGGGCCAGCGGCAGCAGCTTGTCGCGAATTTCGGCGGCATGTGCCGCGTCGCGAGCCTCGAAGAGGATGCCGTTGTCCTGGTCGGTGTGCAGGGTCTGCTCGCGGCGGCCTTCGCTGCCGAAGCACAGCCAACTGAAGGGCACGCCCGGATCGCCCTGGTCGTCCAGGGTCAGCTCGATCACCCGGCATACCGTGTGATCGTTGAGCAGGGTGATGATCTGGGTGATCTGGGTGGAGGAGGCACCGTGGGCGAGCATGCGCTCCACCAATTGGCCGATCTCGCCGCGTATCGTTACCAGGTTTTCCACCTGGGCGGCGGTGCGGATGGTCCGTGCCAGATGCACCAGGTCGACCCGTTGCAGGGAGAACAGATCGCGCTCGGAGACCACGCCACACAGCCGCCGATCCTTGACCAGGCAGACATGGGCGATATGCCGTTCGGTCATGGCGATAGCGGCATCGAAGGCGCTGTGGTCCGGGGTCAGGGCGAACGGCGCGTTGATCATGTGCCGGTCGATGCTCCGGTCGAAGTCATCGAGGCCGTCGGCCACCACTTGGCGTAGGTCGCGCAGGGTAAAAATGCCCACCGGGGCCTTGCGCTCGTCGACCACCACGATGCTGCCGACCTGCTGCTTATGCATCAGGGTCACGGCTTCGCGCAGTGGCGTGAGCGGGCCGCAGGTGACCGGGTGACGCATGGCCAGTTCGCCGAGGCGGCTGTTCAGGGAATATTGCGTGCCGAGGGTTTCCACGGCCTTTTGCTGGACCTGCTGGTTCACTTGGTCGAGCAGGCTGCTGACGCAACGCAAGGCGAAATTGCGAAAGCGCTCGGACAGCGAGAGCAGTTTGATGAAGGCTGGTTTGTTCAGTTGCAGGCAGAAGGTGTCTTCGACCGCCAGGTGCTCGGTGCGGGTGGCGCGTTTGCCCAGCAACGCGGTCAGCGGGAAGCATTCGCCGATGCTGATTTCGAAGACGGTCTCGGTGCCGCCACGGGCGCCGTGTGGGCGCTCGCCGACGATGCGTCCCTGCTTGACGATATAGAAGTGCTCCACCGGGCCGTCGGTGGGTTTGATAATGCTCTCGCCCTGACTGTAGAAGCGCAGTTGGCACTGCTCGACCAGATACGCCAGATGGGCGTGTTCCATCTGGTTGAAAGGAGGGAAGCGTCGCAGGAACTGCAGGGTGCCGTGAATGTTTTGTAACACCGCGGTCTTGCCTGCCTGGGTGAAGGTATCGGCTTTGTTCATGACCGCTATCGCTGTTGTCCGTTATTGTTATCGGGCTTTTTTCTGTCGCGTTCGCCCATGGTCGGACGCTTGTTAACGGATGCCCATTGGACGTAAGTCTAGTGGCTTGCGGCTGTTACTCCCGTTAGTCGTCTGCCTTGTCTGATCGGTGTTCGGCGAGTTTTTCGTACAGATTCTTCGGGTCGAGAAATAATCTACAGTTAACTCATCGAGTTCTTAATGAAGAGCTTCTTGGAAAACTTTCCGACGAAGTGCACATTGAGTCGCCGTTTAGCAGTGTCTGACCACAGTGCCAGGGAATTGGATAGCTAAGGGAAGCTAGAGAACCGTATGCCCGAACACGATATTTTGAGCGATGCCGAGCGTGAAGCATTACTTCAGGTGATGCAGACGCCGCAATTGCCGACCCAATGCGTGCTGATCGTCGATGACGACCGGGACGCCCGCGAGTTGTTGTCGGAAATTTTTATGCTAAATGGCATTCACTGCCTGACCGCCGCCAGCGGCTGCGTGGCGCTCCAATTGCTGGAGGCGGATCGCTCCATCGGCTTGCTGATCACTGATCTGCGCATGGCCGACGATGGCCTGGACCTGATTCGCAAAATCCGCAGTTCGGAGCGGGCGGCGCTGCCGATCATCATCGTGTCCGGTCATGCCGGGGTGCGCGATGCCATTGATGCCATGCACTTGAGCGTGGTGGATTTCCTGCTCAAGCCGATCGATGTCGAGCATCTGTTGGCATTGGCCAGGCGCGAACTGGGCTTGCTGGCCTAGTGGCCTGAGTCGCTGTTCCTCGCCATGGACGGGTGGTATCCGACTTGAACTACTGAACCAACCGTACAGGCCACTAGGCCTTGGGGCGAGATGCCCGAAATGAAAAAGCCCTGATCGTTAAGGATCAGGGCTGTTGCGTTTCTTGAGATTACAGGCCGTTACGGGCCTTGAACTCGCGGCGGCGACGGTGCAGCACCGGCTCGGTGTAGCCGTTTGGCTGCGTGGTTCCTTCGAGCACCAGCTCGACCGCCGCCTGGAAGGCGATGTTGCTGTCGAAGTCCGGAGCCAGGGGGCGGTACAGGACGTCGCCAGCATTCTGCCGGTCAACCACCGGCGCCATGCGCTTGAAGCTTTCCAGCACTTGCTCCTTGGTAACAATGCCGTGGCGCAGCCAGTTGGCGATGTGCTGGCTGGAAATGCGCAGGGTCGCACGGTCTTCCATCAGCCCGATGTCGTTGATGTCCGGCACTTTCGAACAGCCGATGCCCTGGTCGATCCAGCGCACCACATAGCCGAGGATACCCTGGGCGTTGTTGTCCAGTTCGTTGCGGATCTCTTCGCTCGACCAGTCGGTATGGCTCGCCAGCGGAATTGCCAGGATATCGTCCACCGAAGCCTGCGCACGCTGGGCCAGTTCGGCCTGGCGGGCGAACACGTCGATCCGGTGGTAATGCAGTGCATGCAGCACGGCGGCGGTCGGCGACGGGACCCAGGCGGTGTTGGCACCGGCCAGCGGGTGGGCGATTTTTTGTTCGAGCATCGCCGCCATCAGGTCGGGCATGGCCCACATACCCTTGCCGATCTGGGCGCGACCTTGCAGGCCGGTGCTCAGGCCGATATCGACGTTCCAGTTTTCATAGGCGCCGATCCATTTTTGCGCCTTCATGGCAGCCTTGCGCACCATCGCCCCGGCTTCCATGGAGGTATGGATCTCGTCGCCGGTACGGTCGAGGAAGCCGGTGTTGATAAACACCACACGCTCGCTGGCCGCCTTGATGCAGGCCTTCAGGTTGACGGTGGTGCGCCGTTCCTCGTCCATGATCCCGACTTTCAGCGTATTGCGCGGCAGGTTCAGCACCTCTTCGATGCGTGCGAAAAGCTCATTGGTGAACGCCGCTTCTTGCGGCCCGTGCATCTTCGGTTTGACGATGTAGACCGAGCCGGTGCGGCTGTTCTTGCGCAGGTTGTTGCCGTTGAGGCTATGCATCGCCGCGAGGCTGGTGAGCAGGCCGTCGAGGATGCCTTCGGGAACTTCGTTGCCATCTTGGTCGAGAATCGCATCGATGGTCATCAGGTGACCGACATTGCGCACGAACAACAGCGAGCGGCCAGGCAGGCTCAGTTCATTGCCGTCGAAGGCGGTGTAGCGACGGTCGGCGTTCATGGTGCGGGTGAAGGTGGTGCCACCCTTGGCGACTTCCTCCGCCAGGTCGCCTTTCATCAGGCCGAGCCAGTTACGATAGATCAGCACCTTGTCATCGGCGTCGACGGCGGCGACCGAGTCTTCGCAGTCCATAATAGTGGTCAGGGCTGCTTCCATCAGCAGGTCTTTCACGCCAGCGGGGTCGGTCCGGCCGACCGGGCTGTTGGCGTCGATCTGGATCTCGACGTGCAGGCCGTTGTTCTTCAGCAGGATGGCGGTGGGGGCCACTGCATCGCCCTGGAAACCGACCAGTTGGGCATCGTCGCGCAGGCCACTGTTGCTGCCGCCCCTGAGGGCGACCACCAGCTTGCGCTCGACGATCTTGTAGCCGATGGCGTCGACATGGGAGCCGGTCGCCAGTGGCGCGGCTTCATCGAGAAAGGCACGGGCGAAGGCGATCACCTTGTCGCCACGGACTTTGTTGTAGCCCTTGCTCTTTTCCGCGCCGCCGGCTTCGCTGATGACGTCGGTGCCGTACAGGGCGTCATACAGCGAACCCCAGCGGGCGTTCGAGGCGTTAAGGGCGAAACGCGCGTTCATCACCGGGACCACCAGTTGCGGGCCGGCGGTGCGGGCGATCTCGTCGTCGACATGCTGGGTCGTGGCCTGGAAATCCTCTGCTTCTGGTAGCAAGTAGCCAATGTCTTGCAGGAAAGCTTTGTAAGCTACGGCATCGTGAGCCTGACCGCTTCTGGACTGGTGCCAGGCATCGATGCGGGCCTGGAGATCATCGCGTTTGGCGAGTAGGGCTCGGTTCTTCGGCGCCAGGTCGTGAATGACCCTGTCGGCGCCGGCCCAGAACTGCTCGGCGGTCAGGCCGGTACCGGGAATGGCTTCGTTGTTCACGAAGTCGAACAGGACTCTGGCGACTCGAAGGCCACCGACTTGAACGTGTTCAGTCATTGCTTGCCTCACTCTGCTCAGCTATTGAGCTCTTGTGTTTTAACGCCTGGCGTGGTTTCACAGACACTCGGGCAGACATCCATTCAACATTATGTAGTGCTCGCCGAGGCATACTACATGATGGTTCGCGGTTGTGAAAATCAGACTAAATGCGTCGTTTTGCGACCAATGGGTTCTATCCGGTCACGCAAAAGCCGGTGGCGTTTTTGAGAAAGGGAGGATGTCATACCGAGCCTAATCCTTGTCCCAGGCGGTTATAAACGAGGCGCCACCTAACAGCAAAGCAAGCGTAACGATTGATGCATCAAATGACTGCTACGGACCAATACCACCCTCAACAGCTGCAATAAGGCTTACGGTGATGTCGCCGAGGTAATCGGCATTGTTGAGGCTCGATAGGGCTTGCTGCTTTTTTTCAGCTTCAAGGGCTAAACGCTATAAGAACCAAGGATCCTTAAAAATAGGGACGATCTGATATGCCTGTATGACTTCACAATAGTTTGCCCATGAAGTCAGCCACTCCCGCGCCGCTTTGGGGTTTCGTATCCGTACCTCAAGTGATTCCAAACCTGCAAAACCCCACGGGTGGAGTGCCCCTTGCCTATACTGGGTCGACCCATGACCGGAGGGCTATCCCGTGGATCACCTCGTACTGACTGTATTCGCACCCGACAAGGCCGGCCAGGTCGAACAGATTGCGCTGTGCATCGCCGAACACGGTGGCAACTGGCTGGAAAGCCGGATGTCGGGCCTGGCCGGGCAGTTTGTCGGTATTGTCCGGGTCGAGGCGCCAGCCCAGGCCCATGATGAACTGATCCTGGCGCTGCAATCACTTGCCAGCCAAGGTATTCATATCCAGGTTATTCCCGATGGCGGCGAAGCGCCCGGCCAGTGGAAAGCCATTGCGATGGAGCTGGTGGGCAATGATCGTCCGGGCATCGTGCGCGATATCACCCGCTTGTTGACTGAGCAGGGGGTCAACCTGGAGCAACTGGTGACCGACGTAAGCCCCGCGCCCATGAGTGGCGACCTGCTGTTCCATGCCGAGGCGATCCTGGCGGTGCCGTTTGAGCAGACGCTGGAAGCCTTGCAGTCGTGCCTGGAAACCCTGGCCGATGAGCTGATGGTGGAGTTGGTGCTGCGCGGCGAAGAAGACTGAGGCGGGTTATCCAGTGTTAACGGGGACGGGCCTGTGGATAACCTGGGGAGACACGGCGCCCGGCCAGGCGGGTCGTGGCTTGCGCAGATGTGAGCAAAAAACGAACAGTTTCAAGGGCTTGTGCACAAACGGCGTGGACCGGCCTGTGGATAAGCTTGGGATGGAAGCCTGCAGCCATTGTCGGGTGTGGCTTGCAGGCTTTTGTACGTTTTCTGATCAGCTACGTTTGCGCAGGTTGAGCCAGATATCCACACTGTAAATCGCCAGGCCCGCCCAAATGAACATGAACGCGACCAAAGTGCCTGGCGATAGGTGCTCGTCGAAAAGCCAGACTGCCTCCAGCAGCACCAGGGTCGGTGCCAGGTACTGGAGGAAGCCGAGGGTGGTGTAGGGCAGATGGCGCGCAGCGGCGTTGAAGCTCACCAGCGGAACCAGGGTGATCGGGCCGACAGCCACCAGCCACCACGCTTGGGAGCTGCTCCAGAAGTCGGTTTGCGCGGTGTCGGCCATTGGATGGAGGAGCAGCCAGCCGAGGGCAATCGGCGCCAGCATCCAGGTTTCCACCACCAGGCTCGGTAACGCCTTGACCGGTGCCTGCTTGCGAATCAGGCCGTAGAAACCGAAGGTCAGCGCCAGCACCAGCGAGACCCACGGCAGGCTGCCGACCTGCCAGACTTGTTGTGCCACGCCCACGGCGGCCAGGCCGACCGCGATCCATTGCAGGCGGCGCAGGCGTTCACCCAACAGCAACAGGCCCAGCAACACGTTGATTAACGGGTTGATGTAGTAACCGAGGCTGGCTTCGAGCATCCGTCCGGTGTTCACCGCCCAGACATAGGTCAACCAGTTGGCGGCGATCAGCGTGCCGCTCAGCGCCAGGATCGCCAGGCGACGCGGGTTTTCCCGCAGCTCGCGCCACCAGCCAGGGTGTTTCCAGACGGCCAGCAGCAAGGCGCCGAACAGCGCGGACCAGAGCACACGGTGGATGATGATTTCCACGGACGGCACGGTGGCGATGGCTTTGAAGTAGATCGGGAGCAGCCCCCAGATGATGTAGGCGGTGAGGCCCAGAATGTATCCGCGAGTCGGGTTGACGGCTTGCATGCAGAGTCCTTTAGAGGCCGACTAAAGAGCCAGTGTAAAGTAAGCGACCGGTCGTTCCCACGCCCCGCTGGACGCTGCCGTGACACCGCGCATCGACAGGGAGCATGGGGACGATCCGTGGGGCATCAGAATAGTTTCAGCGGTTCTTCATTCAGCGCCGCGAGTTGTTCGCGCAAGGCCAGCACCTGGTCGCCCCAGTAACGCTCGCTGCCGAACCAGGGGAAGCTATGGGGAAACGCCGGATCGTCCCAGCGCCGTGCCAACCAGGCGCTGTAGTGCATCAGGCGCAAGGCGCGCAGGGGCTCGATCAGGGCCAGTTCGCGAGGATTGAAGTCGTGGAACTCGCTGTAGCCATCCATCAGTTCCGATAACTGGCCGAGGCATTCCTGGCGGTCGCCGGCCAGCATCATCCACAGATCCTGGACGGCTGGGCCCATGCGACAGTCATCGAGGTCGACAATATGGAACACCTCGTTGCGGCACATCATGTTGCCAGGGTGACAGTCGCCGTGCATGCGGATGTTCTGGTGCGGGGTTTCCTTATAAACCTGTTCCACGCGCTTGAGCAGGTCGCGGGCCACCGACTCATAGGCTGGTAGCAGGCTGCGCGGGATGAAGTTGCCTTCAAGCAGGGTGGTCAGCGAGTCGTGGCCGAAATTCTTCACCCCGAGGACTTCGCGGTGCTCGAACGGGTGAGTGGCGCCGACGGCGTGCAGGCGCCCCAGCAGTTGGCCGAGGCGATAGAGTTGGTCGAGATTGCCCGGTTCCGGCGCCCGTCCGCCGCGTCGGGGAAACAGGGTGAAGCGAAAACCGGCGTGTTCGAACAGGCTCTCGCCGTTATGCAGCAAGGGCGCGACCACCGGGACTTCGCAGTCGGCCAGTTCGAAGGTGAAGCGGTGTTCCTCAAGGATGGCTTCGTTGGTCCAGCGCTGGGGCCGATAGAATTTGGCGATCAGGGGCTCGCCATCTTCGATGCCCACTTGGTAGACGCGGTTTTCGTAGCTGTTGAGCGCGAGCACGCGGGCGTCGCTGAGAAAGCCAATGCTTTCCACGGCGTCGAGCACCAGGTCGGGGGTAAGTGTTTCAAACGGGTGGGACATACTGGCTCCTGCGCGCAGCAGGCTGCCGCGTCCGGCCAAGCATGTTAGCGCACCGGGGCCAAGAAAGGTGATGGACTCATGTGGCGAAGCCGCTCGCCACAAGGTCGCCATTTTTGGCTCTGGTCGATCAGGCGCCGATGACTGCGCCGTCCTCTCGCCGGATGGCCATCACCGATGAGCGCGGCTTGCCGCCGGGCCGATGTTCGGGGAAGGTCGAGCCGCCGTTTTCACCCGGATGCTGGATGCCGACGAACAGGGTCTTCTGGTCCGGGGCAAAGCTGATGCCGGTGACCTCGCAACCCACTGGCCCGACCATGAAGCGACGAATCTCGCCGGTCGCTGGGTCGGCACAGAGCATCTGGTTGTTGCCCATGCCGGCGAAATCGGCGGCATTGCTGTAGTCGCCGTCCGTGAGGATCCACAGCCGCCCGGCCTTGTCGAAGCCCAGGCCATCCGGGCTGTTGAACATGTTCTGCGGGGTGATGTTCGACGAGCCGCCCTTGGCGGTGCCGACATGCACTTGCGGGTTGCCGGCGATTACGAACAGGTCCCAGTCGAAGTGCAGGGCGCCATGATCGTTACCCGCGGCCTGCCAGCGCAAAATCTGTCCGTAGGCGTTTTTTTCCCTGGGGTTGGGGCCGCCCACTGGCTGGCCGTCTTCGCCGCGCTTGACGTTGTTGGTCAGAGTGCAATAGACCCGGCCATCGATGGGACTGACAACGATCCACTCCGGACGATCCATGCGCGTCGCCTTGACCGCGCTGGCGGCCAGTCGGGCGTGAATCAGCACTTCGGCCTGGCTGGCAAAACCGCTGCTGGCATCGATGCCGTTGGTGCCGAAAGTCAATTCGACCCATTCGCCCGCGCCCTTGGGGTGGTCCGGGTTGCCGTCGCCATTGTCGAAACGGGCGACATACAAAGTGCCGTGATCCAGCAGTTCGCGGTTGGCCTTGGGGTTCTTGTGATTGATCTTGTCGTGGCTGATGAATTTGTAGATGAACTCGCCGCGCTCATCATCACCCATGTAGACCACCGCACGGCCATCACGGGTTTCGGCCAGGGCGGCATTTTCGTGCTTGAAGCGGCCAAGGGCAGTGCGTTTGACCGGGGTGGACTGTGGGTCGAACGGATCGATTTCCACCACCCAACCATGACGGTTCAGTTCGTTGGGGTTCAGGGCCATGTCGAAGCGCGGGTCGTGCAGATGCCAGTTGATTTCCTTGCTGGTGGCCACGACGCCATAGCGCTTTTGCCCGGCATCGAATATCTGTTCGGCGTTGCTACTGCCGAAACAGTCGGTGAAGTTCTCTTCACAGGTCAGGTAGGTGCCCCATGGCGTCTGGCCGTTGGCACAGTTCTGGAAAGTACCGAGGACTTTGCGCCCCTGTTTGTCGGCCTGGGTCTGCAACCAGGGGTGACCCGCCGCCGGGCCGCCGAACTTGATGGGCGTGTTGCCGTGGATACGTCGGTTGTAGGGGGAGCCCTGAACGAACAGCCACTGCTCGCCCTGGCGTCGCACCTCGATCACCGAGACGCCTTCGCTGGCTTGGGCCTTGCGCACCTCTTCGAGGGATTTCGGCTGGCCGCCGTGGGGGTAGAGATAGCGGTAGTTGGTGTATTCGTTGTTGATCGCCATCAGCGCGCGGTTGTCGTCGCCGGGGAAGGGGAACAGGCTCATGCCGTCATTGTTGTCGCCGAACTGGGTTTCCTGGGCCGTGGCGCTGCCATTGCCGCTCGGGTCGAAGGCCGGGCCGTTTTTCTCCAGGGGCTGACCCCAACTGATTAACACCGAGGCGGTATAGCCGGGCGGCAGGGTCAGGCTGTCGCTGGTGGCGGCGGCAATCCCGGCGAAGCCCAGCAGACTGCCGGAGGCGGCGCTGACGCTGGCGGCCATCACGCTGCGGGTGAGCAGGTTGCCGCCGAGAAACATCGCCGCGCCGCACAGGGCACCGGCACTGATAAAGCCGCGACGGCTGAGGCCGACCATCTGTTCGAGATCGGTGAGTTGGTTTTCTTCTAGTTGTTTCATCATCAGGCTCCCTGCGGTTAAGCGACCACCTTAGTGAGGGTGGATGACGAATTTGTTGCAGAAGAAAGCCGCAAGTGTTGCCCGATCGATCACCGGCAAACCGACATCGGCGCAATGTCTGCAGTTTTCTGCAAGAGGCGGCTGCCGACCATCGCCTCACAACGGCGTACCGAGCGGCCATCCCGATCTCAGTAGGCCCGCTTTGGTCCTCCTGGGTTTCCTCGACAAGACTGCCTGGGTAATTGTGTCAAGGTGTTGCCGAGACCTGCGGGGCGATCAATTTCAGCCCACCGAATAAGATTTGATTGCCCGTACTGCAAAAAAAGGTAAATGAACGTGCGTGAGGCTAAAAGCCTGTTGCGTGATTGAAAACGCCCGACTCGATAATCAGGCTCCCGTCTTACAGGTTTTTCGGATTGGTCCTGTGTACTCCTACGTTCATCGTGCCTTGGCATTCCTGGGACTTTCCCAATCGGGTCGATGCATGGGTTTTTATGTCAGCCGTGCTGATGGGGGGCAGCTTGTTTATGCCGCACGGGTAATCGAACCCTGCTCGGCGATATGTTGCAGCAGCGCGATGCGCTACGGGCGACGGACGATATGTTGGGTCAGCAAGACGGGCAGGAGCATACGGCGAACTTCGGGCGGCAAAGTAGTTGGCAAGGTGCCTCTCCAGGTCGATGGCGTCAAGTCGCTAGCGGTTGTGCGGGGCTGGGGTGCGCGCCAGGCAATAGACATCGACACGCCGGGCCCCAGCCTTGAGCAGCAGGCGGGCGAGGCTTTCGGCGGTAGCCCCGGTAGTCAGCACGTCATCGACCAAGGCCAAGTGCAGGCCGTCGACGCGTGCGCCGGGTGCCAGCGCAAAGGCGTTCAGCAGGTTGCGACGGCGCGCCCTGGCGTCCAGGTCCTGCTGCGCCACGGTGTCTTGGGTACGCAGCAAGCGGTGTTCATCCGTAGCGATTTTCAGGCTTCGACCCAGCCAGTTCATCAGCATGGCGGCCTGGTTGAAGCCGCGTTGACGCTGACGTTTTAGCGCCAGGGGCACCGGCAGCAGCAAGTCCGGGCGGGACAAGCCGTTGTTGAAACGCTCGCGCAGTGCCTCAGTTAATAGCTCGGCGAGCAAACGCCCCAGTGGCCATTGACTCTGGTGCTTGAAGCGGGTGATCAGGCTATCCAGCGGAAAGTGGTAGGACCACGGGGCAATCACCTGTTCGAAGCTGGGCGGTCGCTTCAGGCAATGGCCGCAGGTCAAGCCGGCCATCGGCAAGGGCAAGGCGCAGGTCTGGCAGTACGCCAGCAGCCAGGGCAGCTCGCTTTCACAGGGTGTGCAAAGTGGATAGGTGCTGTCGGCGGGCTCATCGCATAACAAACAGATTTGTTTGTTTTTTAACCAGATGTAAACCTGCATTTTGTTCCGTGGTTGACAGTCCATGTCTGTTCCTTAAATATGCCGAGTATCCGTGTCGCGGCGTTGAGTGTTGCTTACCTCGGCCGCTTGCCCAGCATAAAACAAGGAATCCCGCCGATGAGCGCCAGCATCACTGCCACTTTGCGTCACAATTGGTCTTTGGCCGAGGTCAAGGCGCTGTTCGTTCAGCCGTTCAACGACTTGCTGTTCCAGGCTCAGACCGTGCATCGTGCGCACTTCGATGCCAATCGCGTGCAAGTGTCGACCCTGCTGTCGATCAAGACGGGCGCCTGCCCGGAAGACTGCAAATACTGTCCGCAGTCCGGCCACTACAACACCGGGTTGGAAAAAGAAAAACTGCTGGAAGTGCAGAAGGTGCTGGAGGAGGCCGCTCGGGCCAAGGCCATCGGTTCGACCCGCTTCTGCATGGGCGCGGCGTGGAAGCATCCGTCGGCCAAGGACATGCCTTACGTGCTGCAGATGGTCAAGGGCGTGAAGGCCATGGGCCTGGAAACCTGCATGACCCTGGGCCGCCTCGATCAAGAGCAGAGCGCCGCGCTGGCTGAAGCTGGCCTGGACTACTACAACCACAACCTCGACACCTCGCCGGAGTTCTACACCAGCATCATTACCACGCGCACCTACAGCGAGCGTTTGCAGACCCTGGCTTATGTGCGTGATGCCGGCATGAAGATCTGTTCCGGCGGCATCCTGGGCATGGGCGAGTCCCTCGACGACCGCGCCGGGCTGTTGATTCAACTGGCCAACCTGCCGGAGCATCCAGAGTCGGTGCCGATCAATATGCTGGTGAAGGTCGCCGGTACGCCGCTGGAGAACGCCGATGATGTCGATCCGTTCGACTTCATCCGTATGCTGGCGGTGGCACGGATCCTGATGCCCAAATCCCATGTGCGCCTGTCGGCGGGTCGTGAGGCAATGAACGAGCAGATGCAGGCCCTGGCGTTCCTGGCTGGCGCGAACTCGATTTTCTACGGCGACAAGCTGCTGACCACCGCCAACCCGCAAGCCGACAAGGACATGCAGTTGTTCGCGCGCCTGGGTATCCAACCGGAGGCCCGTGAAGAACACGCGGACGAAGTGCATCAGGCGGCCATCGAACAGGCGCTGGTGGAGCAAAAGAGCGGCGAGCAGTTCTATAACGCTGCTGTTTGATCCATATGTCCTTCGATCTCTCGGCACGCCTGGCCGCCCGTCGCGCCGAAAACCTCTATCGTCAGCGACCACTGCTCGAAAGTCCCCAGGGACCGGAAGTGGTCGTCGATGGTCAGCGGCTGCTGGCTTTTTGCAACAACGATTACCTGGGCCTGGCCAATCATCCGCAGGTGATCGAAGCCTGGCAAGCCGGCGCGGCGCGTTGGGGCGTAGGCGGTGGCGCGTCGCATCTGGTGATCGGCCACAGCGGCCCGCACCATGCGTTGGAAGAAGCGCTCGCCGATTTCACCAGGCGGCCCCGTGCGCTGTTGTTCACTACCGGCTACATGGCCAACCTCGGTGCGGTCACGGCCTTGGTCGGGCAGGGCGACACGGTGCTGGAAGACCGCCTCAACCATGCCTCGCTGCTGGATGCCGGACTGCTCTCGGGCGCACGCTTCAATCGTTATTTGCACAATGACGCCGAGAGCCTCGCCCAACGCCTGCAAAAAGCCACCGGCAATACCATGGTAGTCACCGACGGGGTGTTCAGCATGGACGGCAACCTGGCCGACCTGCCGGCCCTGGCCCGCGAAGCCCGGTCCCGGGGTGCTTGGCTGATGGTCGATGACGCTCACGGTTTCGGCCCGCTGGGGGCCAACGGTGGCGGGATCGTCGAGCACTTCGGCTTGAGCCAGGAGGACGTGCCGGTATTGGTCGGCACCTTGGGCAAGGCTTTCGGCACGGCGGGGGCGTTTGTCGCCGGTAGCGAGGAGCTGATCGAGAGCCTGATCCAGTTCGCTCGACCCTATATCTACACCACCAGCCAGCCACCGGCGCTGGCCTGCGCGACCCTGAAAAGCCTGGAACTGCTGCGTACCGAGCACTGGCGCCGGGCGCATCTGAAGACGTTGATCGGTCAGTTTCGCGAGGGTGCGCGGCAGATCGGCCTGGCGTTGATGGACAGCTTTACGCCGATCCAGCCGATCCTGATCGGCGATGCCGGGCGGGCGCTACGTTTCTCGCAGAGGCTGCGTGAGCGCGGGTTGCTGGTCACGGCGATTCGTCCGCCGACCGTGCCCGCCGGCAGTGCGCGTTTGCGGGTGACCTTGTCCGCCGCCCACAGTGAGGCGCAAGTGCAGCTATTGTTAGAAGGCTTGGCGGAATGTTCCAGGTTGCTTGGCCCCCATGAGCCGTTGGAGCCAGACCATGCGTGATCAGTTGATTCTGTTGCCCGGTTGGGGCCTCGGTATTTCACCGCTGGAGCCGCTGGCGGCCGCCTTGCGCGGGCTGGACGAGCACCTGCGGGTGACAATCGAACCGCTGCCGGACCTGGATTCCAACGAGCTGGCACAGTGGATCGAGGAACTGGATGCGAGCTTGCCGGAGAATACCTGGCTGGGGGGGTGGTCGCTGGGTGGGATGCTTGCCTCGGCGCTGGCGGCGCGCCGTGGCGATCGTTGCTGCGGCTTGCTGACATTGGCGAGCAACCCGTGTTTCGTCGTGCGTGACGGCTGGCCCAGCGCGATGGCCAACGAAACGTTCGATCAATTCCTGGCGGGCTGTCGCGAGCAGCCGCAGGCCACCCTCAAGCGCTTCAGCCTGCTATGTGCCCAGGGCGGTGCGGACCCGCGCGGACAATCGCGGCTGTTGTCGAGTGGTGCGCCGAACACCGCTGCTTCGGTCTTGTTGAACGGCCTGGAAGTGTTGGCGCAATTGGATACGCGTGAGGCTCTGCAAGCCTACCGTGGGCCGCAGTTGCATCTGTTCGCCGGGCTCGATGGTCTGGTTCCAGCCGAGGCCGCGGGCGAGTTGCTGGCGCTGTTGCCGGATGTTGAAGTCGGTCTGATCGAACAGGCCGGTCACGCTTTTCTTTTGGAAGACCCCCACGGAGTGGCCGGGGCTATCCAGGCTTTTCTGCATGAGTCCGGTGATGACTGATCTTGCTCATCCGCCGTTGCCGGGCGGCTTGCCCGACAAGCGTCAGGTCGCGGCTTCGTTTTCCCGTGCGGCGGCCAGTTACGACAGCGTTGCCCAATTGCAGCGCGATGTGGGCCATGAGCTATTGCTGCGCTTGCCGCCGTCACTGAACCCGTCGCGCTGGCTCGATGTCGGTTGCGGTACGGGTTATTTCACTCGCGTACTGGGCGCTCGCTTCGGCGAAGACCGAGGGCTGGCGCTGGATATTGCCGTGGGCATGCTCGCACACGCCCGGCCCTTGGGTGGCACCCGACATTTTATCGCCGGAGATGCGGAGCGGTTGCCGCTGCAGGCGCAAAGTTGCGCACTGGTGTTTTCCAGCCTGGCGGTGCAATGGTGCGCGGATTTTGCGGCGGTGCTCGATGAAGCCCAGCGAGTCCTGCAGCCGGGCGGCGTGCTGGCCTTTGCCAGTTTGTGTGTCGGCACTTTGCATGAGTTGCGCGAAAGCTGGCGGACCGTGGACGGCATGGTCCACGTCAATCGCTTCCGAGCGTTCGCCGACTATGAGCGGCTGTGCGTGGCCAGTGGCCTACAGGTACTGAGCCTGGAAAGCCAGCCGCGAGTGCTGTATTACCCGGATGTGCGCAGCCTGACTCATGAGCTCAAGGCGCTGGGGGCGCATAACCTCAATCCCGGTCGGCCAGGAGGACTGACGGGCCGCGAGCGGATTCTCGGGCTGACGCAGGCTTACGAACAATTGCGTCAGACCGCAGGTTTACCGGCGACCTATCAAGTGGTCTATGCGGTGCTGGAGAAGCCGCTATGAATGCAGCCTATTTCATTACCGGCACGGACACCGATGTCGGCAAGACCACCATCGCCGCCGGCTTGTTACACGCTGCGCGGGCAGCGGGGTTGAGCACGGCGGCGGGCAAACCGGTGGCTTCCGGTTGCGAGGTGACGCCCAATGGCCTGCGCAATGCCGATGCGCTGGCATTGCTGGCCGAATGTTCGGTGGCGCTTTCCTACGCCGAGGTCAATCCGCTGGCGTTCGAACCGGCCATTGCCCCGCATCTGGCGGCGCGGGAGGCGGGTGTGGGGTTGACCGTGCAATCGCTACTGGTGCCGATGCGTGCGGTACTGGCAAAAAACGCCGACTTTACCGTGATCGAAGGCGCGGGTGGTTGGCGGGTGCCCTTGGCGGACCAGGCCAACCTGTCGGACCTGGCCCAGGGCCTGGGCCTGCCGGTAATTCTTGTGGTCGGAGTGCGTCTTGGTTGTATCAGCCATGCCTTGCTGACCGCCGAAGCGATTGTCCGTGACGGCCTGCAACTGGCCGGTTGGGTGGCCAATATCATCGACCCCAAGACCTCTCGTTTGGAAGAAAACCTCGCGACGTTGACCGAACGGCTACCGGCCCCCTGCCTGGGACGTGTGCCGAAACTCAAGGCGGCGACGGCCAAAACGGTGGCGTCGTATTTGCAACTGGACTTGCTCGACTAGCTTTTGGCTATCGTCAGGCATTGTGCCATTAGTGTTTTTGACGGGTGCTTTGCTGGCGGATCTGCTTCAATAAGCGTTGTCACTTCTTCGTAGAGTCGAGTTCGCCTATGGAAATCTCGGGAAATACCGCCTTTTATGCCGGTTTGAGCACGATTCAGTCTGGGCAAAACCGTGTCGACCGAGCCGCGAGCGAGATCGCCAATACCACGGTCGAGCGTTCGCTCAAGAGCCAGTCTTCCGATGTCCAGGTCGAGCGCCTGCTGTCGGTGGATCGCAGCCGGCAGAATTTGTCGAGCACGCTGGTCGACCTGTCCCGGGGCAAGCTCCAGGTCGAGCTGGGGGCCAAGGTCGAGAAGGCTGCGGACCAGGCGCTGGGCACATTGATCGACACTTACGCCTGATCGCTTCCTCCCAGCGTTTATTGCATCCGTCTGTGTGACGCAGAGCGTCATGGCTGCATTGCCATGCCCCACGCCCTGGTGCTACACCACTCCCATCAGTCGGCGGCTCTCCCCCCCCCGGCGCGCATCGACAATTAGCCTGGCGGATGGTCCCAGGCGAATGATGGCCACACGCATGTCGTGACCGTTCATAAAAATCAGTTTAGCGGCGGCATGCCTTTGGGCAGTGAATCGCGCAGAGCATCCCGCGCGCGTCGGCGGGCGACTTCGGCGGCTCGGGCCGGCAGCTCGCTGACGCTATCGGTCAGCCGGTCCTTCACGGCACCGACGCTCTCGGTGGCTTGTCGGGTGCGCTCCTGAATTTCGTCGAGCAGATGCCCCAAGTGCCGCCCCGCTTCATCGATCAGCGACAGCGCCTCATGGTCATGATCGAAGATGCGCCGGTACTGCCCGCAGCCGTTGGCCTCGCGGCGGGTGCCGCTGCCCATGCCGTATTCCACCACCAGCCCGGCAATTCCCAGGTTGTCGCGCAGGTCAGCGGCATCGGCGTCGCTCATCAGCGGAATCACCGGCGTCGCGTCGGCGCCCGCTTTCGGGCGGTTGGCGTCGTAGACACGTTGTTCGAAGTGGTTAAGCGCATAGCGGTTGGCCGCGAATGCGTAGTGATGGGCGTTGACGTTTACGCTGCGGGACAAGGCCATCAGTTG
>NZ_FOAR01000006.1:0-221820 GCF_900109755.1 Pseudomonas agarici
GTGCTGCTGCGTGGTACCAAGCGTGACGACGTGGAGCGTGGCCAGGTTCTGGTCAAGCCAGGTTCGGTCAAGCCGCACACCAAGTTCACTGCAGAAGTCTATGTTCTGAGCAAGGAAGAAGGCGGTCGTCACACGCCGTTCTTCAAAGGCTACCGTCCACAGTTCTACTTCCGTACAACTGACGTGACCGGTAACTGCGAACTGCCAGAAGGCGTTGAAATGGTGATGCCAGGTGACAACATTCAGATGACTGTCACGCTGATCAAGACCATCGCGATGGAAGACGGCCTGCGTTTCGCTATTCGTGAAGGCGGTCGTACCGTCGGCGCTGGCGTCGTAGCCAAAATCATCGAGTAAGCGTCTCATTGAGATAGCTTCGATGCTTTAAAAAACCCCCGCCTAGCGGGGGTTTTTTATTAGGTTGACACCTATATGGCTCGTCTATAGAATTGCGCCTCCTTTTAACGGGCGTATTGCGCTCGGTGGGAATAGCAGCCGGAGTCTGAAATCCAATGCAAAATCAGCAAATCCGTATCAGGTTGAAGGCTTTTGACCATCGCCTGATCGACCAATCCACCCAGGAAATCGTGGAAACCGCGAAACGTACTGGTGCTCAAGTGCGTGGTCCAATTCCACTGCCTACCCGTAAAGAGCGGTTTACCGTCCTGGTCTCCCCGCACGTCAACAAAGACGCGCGTGACCAATACGAGATCCGTACTCATAAGCGTGTACTGGACATCGTCCAGCCAACGGATAAAACCGTCGATGCGCTGATGAAGCTTGATCTTGCGGCAGGTGTGGAAGTGCAGATCAGCCTCGGCTAAGACTCGGTCTTAGTCGTGTAACGCTCTGAAATGGGCGGCCATAGCGGGTGAAAGCCCCGTACACTCATGAGGTTTACAACATGACTATTGGTGTAGTCGGTCGTAAATGCGGTATGACCCGTATTTTCACCGAAGAAGGTGTCTCCATTCCGGTCACGGTCATTGAGATCGAGCCGAATCGCGTCACCCAGTTCAAGACTGAAGAAACTGATGGCTACCGTGCAGTGCAAGTGACTGTCGGCGAGCGTCGTGCTTCGCGTGTTACAGCCGCTCAAGCTGGCCACTTCGCTAAAGCGAACGTTGCCGCTGGTCGTACCGTAACGGAATTCCGCCTTGCAGAAGGCGAATACCAGGCCGGCGATCTGATCAGCACTGAAATCTTCGCTGCTGGCCAACTGGTCGATGTGACCGGTCAGTCCAAAGGTAAAGGCTTCCAGGGTACGATCAAGCGTTGGAATTTCCGCGGGCAAGATAACACCCACGGTAACTCCGTATCCCACCGCGTTCCAGGCTCTATCGGCCAGTGCCAGACTCCTGGTCGTGTATTCAAGGGCAAGAAAATGTCCGGTCATATGGGCGCTGAGCGCGTGACCGTGCAGTCCCTTGAAGTAGTGCGCGTGGACGCTGAACGCAATCTGTTGTTGGTCAAGGGCGCTGTTCCTGGCGCTACTGGCGGCAACCTGGTTGTACGTCCGGCAGCCAAGGCTCGCGGTTAAGGGGAAGCTGACATGCAATTAAATGTAAATGACGCTCAAGCGATCGAAGTTTCCGAACTGACATTTGGCGGCGAATTCAACGAGACGCTGGTTCACCAAGCAGTCGTGGCCTATATGGCCGGCGGCCGTCAAGGTAGCAAGCAGCAAAAGACCCGTTCCGATGTTTCCGGTGGTGGCAAGCGCCCATGGCGTCAGAAAGGTACTGGCCGTGCTCGTGCCGGTACTATTCGTAGCCCGATCTGGCGCGGCGGCGGTACCACTTTCGCAGCTCGTCCTCAGGATCACTCCCAGAAGCTGAACAAGAAGATGTATCGCGCAGCAATGCGTTCCATCCTTGCTGAGCTGGTGCGTACTGATCGTCTGGTCGTTGTTCAGGATTTCGCTGTTGAAACCCCGAAAACCAAAGACCTGCTGAGCAAACTGGCTGGCATGAGTCTGACCGACGTTCTGATCGTGTCTGACGCTGTTGATCAGAATCTGTACCTGGCTGCTCGCAACCTGCCACACGTAGATGTCCGCGACGTACAGGGTTCCGATCCAGTTAGTCTGATCGCATACGACAAGGTGTTGATCACCGTGTCGGCCGTGAAGAAATTCGAGGAGCTGCTGGGATGAACCAGGAACGCGTATTTAAAGTTCTGCTTGGCCCGCACGTTTCCGAGAAGGCTACGGTTCTGGCAGACAAAAAAGGTCAGTTCGTTTTCAAGGTTGCTACTGACGCAACCAAGCTGGAAATCAAGAAGGCCGTCGAAAGCCTGTTCAGCGTGAAAGTAGAGCGTGTGACTACCCTGAACGTTCTGGGTAAAAGCAAGCGCACTGCTCGCGGTCTGGGCAAGCGTAATGACTGGAAGAAGGCGATCATCTCCCTTCAGCCAGGCCAAGATCTCGATTTCAGCAGCAGTGCTGAGTAAGGAAGGGGTGCATCATGGCAATCGTTAAATGCAAACCGACTTCCCCTGGCCGCCGTTTTGTGGTCAAGGTGGTCAATCAGGAGCTGCATAAAGGCGCTCCTCACGCACCGCTGCTCGAGAAAAAGTCGAAGTCTGGTGGTCGTAACAACAATGGCCGCATTACCACTCGTCACATCGGTGGTGGTCATAAGCAGCATTATCGTCTGGTCGACTTCCGTCGTAACGACAAAGATGGCATCGCTGCCACTGTCGAGCGTATCGAATACGATCCAAACCGTACTGCTCACATCGCACTGCTGCTGTACGCAGACGGCGAGCGCCGCTACATCATCGCCCCTAAGGGGGTGAGTGCCGGCGACCAGTTGATCGCAGGTGCCCTGGCGCCGATCAAGCCAGGTAACGCTTTGCAGCTGCGTAACATTCCAGTTGGTAGCACCGTACACGGCATCGAATTGAAGCCAGGTAAAGGCGCGCAAATCGCTCGTTCCGCTGGTGCTTCGGCTCAGCTGATCGCTCGTGAAGGCGTGTACGTTACCCTGCGTCTGCGTTCCGGTGAAATGCGTAAAGTCCTGGCTGAATGCCGTGCGACCCTGGGCGAAGTCTCGAACTCCGAGCACAGCCTGCGTTCGCTGGGTAAAGCAGGTGCCAAACGCTGGCGTGGCGTTCGCCCAACCGTTCGTGGTGTTGCCATGAACCCGGTTGACCACCCACATGGTGGTGGTGAAGGTCGTACCTCTGGTGGTCGTCATCCGGTATCGCCGTGGGGCTTCCCGACTAAGGGCGCGAAGACTCGTGGTAATAAGCGTACCGACAAAATGATCGTCCGTCGTCGCAAGTAAATAGAGGGATACGACAGTGCCACGTTCTCTGAAAAAAGGTCCTTTTATTGATCTTCACCTACTGAAGAAGATCGAAGTGGCGGCGGAAAAGAACGATCGCAAACCAGTTAAGACCTGGTCGCGCCGTTCCATGATCCTGCCACAAATGGTCGGTCTGACCATCGCTGTACATAACGGTCGTCAACATGTCCCAGTTCTCGTGAACGAAGACATGGTCGGTCACAAACTAGGCGAGTTTGCCGGTACCCGCACTTATCGTGGGCACGTGGCAGACAAGAAAGCCAAGCGTTAAGGGGTAAGGAACGATGGAAGTAGCCGCTAAGTTGTCGGGCGCTCGAATCTCCGCCCAGAAAGCCCGCTTGGTCGCCGACCAGATCCGCGGGAAGAAGGTGGGCGAAGCGCTCAACCTGTTGGCTTTTAGCAGTAAGAAAGCCGCCGAGATCATGAAAAAAGTGCTGGAGTCGGCCGTAGCCAACGCCGAGCATAACGAAGGCGCAGACGTTGATGACCTGAAAGTCAGCACCGTTTTCGTCAACGAAGGGCGTTCGCTGAAGCGCATCATGCCGCGTGCCAAAGGCCGTGCTGATCGCATCGTCAAGCGGTCTTGCCATATCACTGTCAAGGTTGCTGACAAGTAACGGAGTCGAAGAGATGGGTCAGAAAGTACATCCCATTGGCATTCGCCTGGGAATCGTCAAGGAGCACACCTCCGTCTGGTACGCAGACGGTCGGACTTATGCGGACTATTTGCTCGCAGATCTGAATGTGCGTGAGTACCTCCAAGACAAACTAAAAAGCGCGTCCGTAAGCCGTATCGATATCCATCGTCCGGCTCAAACTGCACGCATCACCATCCACACCGCTCGTCCAGGTATCGTTATCGGGAAGAAAGGTGAAGATGTTGAGAAACTGCGTCAGGACCTGACCAAGCAAATGGGTGTGCCTGTGCACATCAATATCGAAGAGATCCGTAAACCGGAGCTCGACGGTATGCTGGTTGCGCAGAGCGTGGCTCAGCAGCTGGAGCGTCGTGTAATGTTCCGTCGCGCTATGAAGCGTGCCGTACAGAACGCAATGCGCATTGGTGCCAAAGGCATCAAAATCCAAGTGAGCGGTCGTCTCGGCGGTGCTGAAATCGCACGTACTGAATGGTATCGCGAAGGTCGTGTGCCACTGCACACCCTGCGTGCCGATATCGACTATGCCACCTACGAAGCTCACACCACTTACGGTGTGATCGGTGTGAAGGTTTGGATCTTCAAAGGCGAAGTAATTGGTGGTCGCCAAGAAGAGCTGAAGCCACAAGCACCAGCGCCTCGTAAAAAAGCTGCTAAGTAAGGGGTACGCCAAATGTTGCAACCAAAGCGTACGAAGTTCCGCAAGCAGATGACCGGCCACAACCGTGGTCTGGCGCTGCGCGGTAGCAAGGTCAGCTTCGGCGAGTTCGCACTGAAGTCTGTTGCTCGCGGTCGTCTCACCGCTCGCCAGATCGAATCGGCACGTCGTGCCCTGACTCGTCACGTAAAACGTGGCGGTAAGATCTGGATCCGTGTATTCCCGGACAAGCCTATTTCCAAGAAGCCACTCGAAGTTCGGATGGGTAAAGGTAAGGGTAACGTGGAGTACTGGGTAGCCCAGATTCAGCCAGGCAAAGTCCTGTATGAAATCGAAGGCGTTTCTGAAGAGCTGGCGCGTGAGGCTTTCGCCCTGGCTGCTGCAAAGCTGCCGCTCGCCACCTCCTTTGTTAAACGGACGGTGATGTGATGAAAGCGAACGAACTTCGTGAAAAATCCGCACAGCAGCTGAACGAGCAACTGCTCGGCCTGCTGCGCGACCAGTTCAATCTGCGCATGCAGAAAGCAACTGGCCAGTTGGGGCAGTCTCATCTGCTCTCGCAAGTTAAGCGTGACATCGCTCGCGTGAAGACTGTGCTCAACCAGCAGGCAGGTAAGTGATCATGGCTGAAGCCGAAAAGACTGTCCGTACGCTGACTGGCCGTGTTGTCAGCGACAAGATGGACAAAACCATCACCGTTCTGATCGAGCGTCGCGTCAAGCACCCGATCTACGGTAAATACGTTAAGCGTTCGACTAAGCTGCACGCACACGACGAAACCAATCAGTGCCATATCGGCGACAAAGTCACTATTCGTGAAACTCGTCCGCTGGCCAAGACCAAATCTTGGGCACTGGTTGATGTTCTCGAACGCGCTGTGGAAGTCTAAGGGCTAGGGGTCGGAGAAATTATATGATTCAGACTCAATCCATGCTCGATGTGGCCGATAACAGCGGCGCTCGCCGCGTTATGTGCATCAAGGTGCTGGGTGGCTCCCATCGTCGTTACGCGGGTATCGGTGACATCATCAAAGTGACCGTCAAGGAAGCCATTCCTCGCGGTAAGGTAAAGAAAGGCCAGGTGATGACTGCTGTCGTAGTCCGCACCCGTCACGGCGTGCGTCGTGCTGATGGCTCCATTATCCGCTTTGATGGCAACGCTGCTGTTCTGTTGAACAACAAGCAAGAGCCGATCGGCACCCGTATCTTTGGGCCAGTGACCCGTGAACTTCGTACCGAGAAGTTCATGAAGATCGTCTCGCTCGCCCCAGAAGTGCTGTAAGGAGATCCGACATGCAAAAGATTCGTCGTGACGACGAGATCATCGTGATCGCCGGCAAAGACAAAGGTAAGCGCGGTAAGGTGCTTAAGGTTCTCGCTGACGACCGTCTGGTCGTCGGTGGCTTGAACCTGGTCAAGCGTCATACCAAGCCTAACCCGATGTCGGGCGTACAAGGCGGTATCGTCGAAAAAGAAGCGCCACTGCACGCTTCCAACGTCGCCATTTTCAACGGCGAAACCAATAAAGCTGATCGCGTTGGTTTCAAAGTAGAAGACGGCAAAAAAATTCGTGTCTTCAAGTCGACCCAAAAAGCGGTTGATGCTTGAACACTGCTAGGTAGAAGACCATGGCACGACTGAAAGAGATTTATCGGAAGGAAATCGCTCCCAAGCTTAAGGAAGAACTTAAGCTGGTGAACGTGATGGAAGTTCCGCGCATTACCAAGATCACCCTGAACATGGGTTTGGGCGAAGCGATCGGTGACAAAAAAGTCATCGAGCACGCTGTGGCTGACTTGGAAAAGATCACCGGCCAGAAAGTCGTCGTGACTCACGCTCGCAAATCCATCGCTGGCTTCAAGGTCCGCGAAGGTTGGCCGATCGGCGTCAAAGTGACTCTGCGTCGCGATCGTATGTACGAGTTCCTGGATCGTCTGCTGTCGATCTCCCTGCCTCGGGTTCGCGACTTCCGCGGCCTGAATGCCAAGTCCTTCGATGGTCGTGGCAACTACAGCATGGGCGTGAAAGAGCAGATCATTTTCCCGGAAATCGATTACGACAAGATCGATGCTCTGCGCGGTCTGGACATTACCCTGACCACCACTGCCAAATCGGATGAAGAAGGTCGCGCATTGCTGCGTGCTTTCAAATTCCCGTTCCGCAACTGATTGGAGTAGGAAAATGGCCAAGAAGAGCATGAAAAACCGTGAGCTGAAGCGTCAGCTCACCGTCGCCAAGTACGCCGTCAAGCGTGCAGCGCTCAAAGCAATCATCGTCGATCTGAACGCAAGTCCAGAAGCGCGTTGGGAAGCCTCCATAGCCCTGCAGAAGCAGCCACGTGACGCCAGTGCCTCGCGCATGCGTAACCGCTGCCGTATCACCGGTCGTCCGCACGGCGTTTACCGCAAGTTCGGTCTCGGCCGTAACAAGCTGCGTGAAGCCGCGATGCGTGGTGACGTACCAGGTCTGGTCAAGGCCAGCTGGTAAGTCGTACTGCCCAAGTCGCCGCGGTCGGAATCGTAAGAACCCGACCGTTGGTGAGTTTGAGTATGAATCAAGCCCCTTTTGGGGCTTGATTCATTTCTGGGGTGTGTCTAGAATGACCGGCTCGCCTGAGCCCGCGCTTTTTTGCGCGCGGAGTACCTCGGCGACAGTTGCAGCCGCAAGGCTCATTTTTTTTGTATCAGGAGCATCTAGCCCATGAGTATGCAGGACCCGTTAGCGGACATGCTAACTCGAATCCGTAATGCCCAGATGGCTGAAAAGTCCGTCGTAAGCATGCCGTCTTCTACGCTGAAGGTGGCTGTAGCAAAAGTCCTGAAGGACGAAGGTTACATCGCGGGTTTTCAGATCACCGCCGACGCCAAGCCGTCGTTGTCCATTGAGCTGAAGTACTTCGAAGGCCGTCCGGTCATCGAGGAAGTGAAGCGCGTTAGCCGTCCAGGCCTGCGTCAGTACAAGTCCGTCGAAGACCTGCCGAAAGTTCGTGGCGGCCTGGGCGTGTCTATCGTCTCCACCAACAAGGGTGTGATGACTGATCGTGCTGCGCGCGCCGCCGGTGTCGGCGGCGAAGTTCTTTGCACTGTGTTCTAAGGGGGGATAAGCATGTCTCGCGTCGCTAAGAACCCCGTTAAGCTGCCAGCTGGTGTCGAAGTAAAATTCGCCGGCCAACAGCTTTCGGTGAAGGGTGCCAAGGGCACTCTCGAACTGAACATCCATTCGTCCGTTGAGATTGTCGAAGAAGCTGGTGAGCTGCGTTTCGCTGCTCGCAATGGCGATCAACAAACTCGCGCAATGGCTGGTACCACTCGTGCGTTGGTAAACAACATGGTCCAAGGCGTAAGCCAAGGCTTCGAGCGCAAGCTCCAGCTGGTTGGTGTTGGTTACAAGGCGCAAGCAAAAGGCACGGTGCTGAACCTGGCTCTTGGCTTCTCGCACCCAGTGGATTACGAACTGCCGGAAGGCATCACCGCTGAGACTCCTAGCCAGACCGATATCCTGATCAAGGGCATCGACAAGCAGCTGGTAGGTCAAGTGGCCGCCGAGATCCGCGACTTCCGTCCACCAGAGCCGTACAAAGGCAAAGGTGTGCGCTACGCGGACGAAGTCGTCCGTCGTAAAGAAGCCAAGAAGAAGTAGGGCATAGCAAATGACCGACAAAAAAGTTACTCGACTGCGTCGCGCTCGCAAAGCACGCCTGAAAATGCACGAACTCGAAGTCGTGCGTCTCTGCGTGTTCCGCTCTTCGCAGCACATCTACGCCCAGGTCATTTCGGCCGACGGCAACAAAGTCCTGGCAAGTGCTTCGACTTTGGATAAAGAACTGCGTGATGGTGCCACTGGCAACATCGACGCGGCCACTAAGGTTGGCCAGCTGGTCGCTTCGCGTGCTAAAGCCGCAGGTGTCTCGCAGGTGGCTTTCGACCGCTCTGGCTTCAAGTATCATGGTCGCGTCAAGGCGCTGGCTGATGCTGCTCGTGAAGCTGGGCTGGAGTTCTAAGTTATGTCAAATAACGACCAAAAGCGCGACGAAGGCTACATCGAGAAGCTGGTTCAAGTTAACCGCGTAGCCAAAACCGTTAAAGGTGGCCGTATCTTCACTTTCACCGCGTTGACCGTGGTGGGTGATGGTAAGGGCCGTGTGGGCTTCGGCCGTGGCAAGTCGCGTGAAGTGCCTGCTGCGATCCAGAAGGCTATGGAGGCTGCTCGCCGCAACATGATCCAAGTGGATCTGAACGGCACCACGTTGCAGTACGCCATGAAGTCCGCCCACGGCGCTTCCAAGGTTTACATGCAGCCTGCTTCTGAAGGTACCGGTATCATCGCTGGCGGCGCTATGCGTGCTGTCCTCGAAGTAGCCGGTGTTCAGAACGTCCTGGCCAAGTGCTACGGTTCGACCAACCCGGTAAACGTGGTTCATGCCACTTTCAAGGGTTTGAAAACCATGCAGTCCCCTGAGTCCATTGCTGCCAAACGCGGCAAAACTACAGTGGAGATCCTGTGATCATGGCAACCGTAAAAGTAACGCTGATCAAAAGCATGACCGGTCGTATCCCTAACCACAAATTGTGCGTTAAGGGTTTGGGGCTGCGTCGCATCGGTCACACTGTAGAAGTCCAGGATACTCCCGAGAATCGCGGGATGATCAACAAGGCTTACTACATGCTGCGTGTCGAGGGTTAATCGATGAAACTCAATGATCTGAGTCCAGCGCCGGGTTCCCGTCGCGAAAAGCATCGTCCGGGCCGTGGTATCGGTAGCGGTTTGGGTAAGACAGGTGGCCGTGGTCACAAAGGTCAGACCTCTCGCTCCGGTGGCACCATCGCTCCAGGCTTTGAAGGCGGTCAACAGCCGCTGCATCGTCGCCTGCCGAAATTCGGTTTCGTGTCCCTGAAGGCCATGGATCGCGCAGAAGTGCGTCTGTCCGAGTTGGCCAAGGTGGAAGGCGACATCGTGACCGTGCAGTCCCTGAAAGATGCCAACGTGATCAACCAGAACGTACAGCGTGTGAAAATCATGCTGTCGGGCGAAGTGACTCGCGCTGTAACTATCAAGGGTATCGCCGCCACCAAAGGTGCGCGTGCGGCTATCGAAGCAGCTGGCGGCAAGTTCGAGGAATAAATGGCTAAGCAAGGTGCTCTCTCAGCGCTCAGCAAAGGCGGGTTATCCGAGCTCTGGGCTCGACTGCGTTTTCTATTCCTGGCGATTATCGTCTACCGGATAGGCGCACACATCCCAGTTCCAGGTATCAACCCGGACCGGCTGGCGGACCTGTTTCGACAGAATGAGGGGACCATTCTTAGCTTGTTCAACATGTTTTCCGGCGGCGCGCTGGAGCGGATGAGTATCTTTGCATTGGGGATCATGCCGTACATTTCGGCATCGATCATCATGCAGCTGATGACCGCCGTCAGTCCGCAGTTGGAGCAGTTGAAGAAGGAAGGTGAGGCTGGTCGTCGCAAGATCAGCCAATACACCCGCTATGGCACCGTTGTCCTAGCCCTTGTCCAGGCCATTGGCATGTCCATTGGTCTGGCTGGTCAGGGCGTCTCTTTTACTAATGACTTCGGCTTCCATTTCGTCGCGGTGTCCACATTCGTGGCTGGCGCGATGTTCATGATGTGGCTGGGTGAGCAGATTACAGAGCGCGGTGTGGGTAACGGTATCTCGATGTTGATTTTTTCGGGTATCGTTGCCGGTCTTCCGAGAGCGATCGGGCAGTCCTTCGAGTCTGCACGTCAGGGGGATATCAACATCTTCGCCCTGGTTGCCATCGGTTTGCTGGCGGTGGCGATCATCGGTTTCGTGGTGTTCATTGAGCGTGGCCAGCGTCGTATTGCTGTTCACTACGCCAAGCGTCAGCAGGGCCGTAAGGTTTTCGCTGCGCAGACAAGCCACTTGCCGCTGAAAGTGAATATGGCCGGTGTAATTCCTGCTATCTTCGCGAGCAGCATTTTGCTGTTCCCGGCTTCGTTGGGTGCCTGGTTCGGTCAGTCTGAAGGTATGGGCTGGTTACAGGACATCTCGCAGTCGATCGCTCCTGGTCAGCCGTTGAATATTCTGCTGTTTAGTGCAGGGATTATTTTCTTCTGCTTCTTCTATACGGCGTTGATGTTCAATCCGAAAGACGTAGCGGAAAACCTGAAGAAGTCCGGTGCCTTTATTCCGGGCATTCGTCCAGGCGAGCAGTCGGCGCGCTACATTGATGGCGTTCTGACCCGTTTGACCATGTTCGGTGCTCTTTATATGACGGCCGTGTGCTTGCTGCCCCAGTTCCTGGTGGTTGCGGCAAACGTTCCGTTCTACCTTGGCGGGACCTCGTTGCTGATCGTGGTCGTGGTTGTGATGGACTTTATGTCCCAAGTGCAATCGCACCTCGTTTCGCACCAGTATGAATCCCTGATGAAGAAAGCCAACCTGAAGGGCTACGGCAGCGGCATGCTGCGCTGAAGTACCCCATAAGGTTCGAGGAGTTGGTGATGAAAGTTCGTGCATCGGTGAAAAAGCTGTGCCGTAACTGCAAGATTATTCGCCGCGAAGGTGTTGTTCGAGTAATTTGCAGCGCGGAACCGCGTCACAAACAGCGCCAAGGCTGAGTGTGATCCGCTTGAAGCCCAGCAGCTAGTGCGCTGCTGGGTTGATTATTTGTTATTACAGCGATATTATCTCGCGCCCTATTTCTTGGCTTCCGGGGCGTAGGTAGCTGTCAATTGGAGTCCCACTGAATGGCCCGTATTGCAGGCGTTAACATTCCAGATAACAAGCACACTGTTATCTCGTTGACCTACATCTATGGTGTTGGTCGCACTACTGCGCAGAAAATTTGCGCAGTGACTGGGGTCAACCCAGCCGCAAAGATCAAGGATCTGAGCGACGAGCAGATTGAACAGCTGCGTGGCGAAGTGGCGAAGTTCACCACTGAAGGTGACCTGCGTCGCGAAGTCAACATGAAAATCAAACGCTTGATGGACCTGGGCTGCTATCGCGGTCTGCGCCATCGTCGTGGTCTGCCAGTACGCGGTCAGCGTACCAAGACCAACGCGCGTACTCGCAAAGGTCCGCGTAAGCCGATCCGCAAGTAATCGCACCAGCGAATCGACAGGAATCTAGTCATGGCAAAACCTGCTGCTCGTCCTCGTAAGAAAATTAAAAAGACAGTGGTTGATGGCATCGCCCACATCCACGCGTCTTTCAACAACACCATCGTGACCATCACCGACCGTCAAGGTAACGCTCTTTCCTGGGCTACCTCCGGTGGTTCGGGTTTCCGCGGTTCCCGCAAGTCCACCCCGTTTGCTGCTCAAGTAGCTGCTGAGCGTGCTGGTCAAGCTGCGCTGGAATACGGCCTGAAAAACCTCGACGTCAATGTCAAGGGTCCAGGTCCAGGTCGTGAGTCCGCTGTCCGTGCATTGAACGGCTGTGGCTATAAGATCGCCAGCATCACCGACGTGACGCCAATCCCGCATAACGGGTGCCGTCCGCCGAAGAAGCGCCGCGTGTAATCCAGGAGATTGTAAAGAATGGCTCGTTACATTGGTCCAAAATGCAAACTGGCTCGTCGCGAAGGCACCGATCTCTTTCTGAAGAGCGGCGTGCGCGCTATCGAATCCAAGTGCAACATCGAAGCAGCACCTGGCATCCACGGCCAGCGCCGCGGTCGCCAATCCGACTACGGCACCCAGCTGCGTGAAAAGCAGAAGGTCCGTCGTATTTATGGCGTTCTTGAGCGTCAGTTCAGCGGCTACTACAAAGAAGCCGCCGGCCGTAAAGGCGCAACGGGTGAAAACCTGCTGCAGCTGCTCGAATGCCGTCTGGACAACGTCGTATACCGTATGGGCTTTGGTTCGACTCGTGCCGAATCCCGTCAACTGGTATCGCACAAGTCGATCAGCGTTAACGGCAAAACCGTAAACGTCCCGTCCTACCAGGTTCGTGCTGGTGACGTGGTGGCTATTCGTGAGAAAGCTAAGAATCAACTGCGTATTGTCCAGGCTCTCGATCTGTGTGCCCAGCGTGGCCGCGTAGAATGGGTAGAAGTGGACACTGAGAAGAAGTCGGGCGTTTTCAAGAACGTTCCTGCTCGTAGTGACCTCTCCGCCGACATCAACGAAAGCCTGATTGTCGAGCTCTACTCCAAGTAAGGGCTAGAAAATAGGTGCATCCATGCAGATTTCGGTAAATGAGTTCCTGACACCCCGTCACATTGATGTGCAGGTTGTCAGTCCAACCCGCGCTAAGATTACCCTCGAGCCTCTCGAGCGTGGTTTTGGCCACACCCTGGGCAACGCGCTGCGCCGCATTCTGTTGTCCTCAATGCCTGGCTGTGCAGTAGTCGAGGCCGAGATTGACGGTGTGCTCCATGAGTACAGCGCCATCGAAGGTGTACAGGAAGATGTCATTGAAATCCTGTTGAACCTTAAAGGTCTGGCTATCAAGCTGCACGGTCGTGACGAAGTTACGCTGACCTTGTCGAAGAAGGGTTCGGGGGTGGTTACCGCTGCCGATATTCAGCTGGATCATGATGTCGAGATCGTTAACCCCGATCACGTAATCGCCAACCTGGCGTCTAACGGCGCCTTGAACATGAGGCTCACCGTAGCTCGTGGTCGTGGTTATGAACCAGCAGACTCGCGTCAGAGCGATGAAGACGAAAGCCGCAGCATTGGTCGCTTGCAGCTTGACTCTTCGTTCAGCCCGGTTCGCCGTATCGCCTACGTGGTGGAAAACGCCCGTGTCGAGCAGCGCACCAACCTGGACAAACTGGTTATTGATCTGGAAACCAACGGTACCCTGGACCCTGAAGAGGCTATCCGGCGCGCTGCAACCATCCTGCAACAGCAGTTGGCTGCGTTCGTCGACCTCAAGGGTGACAGTGAGCCAGTGGTTATCGAGCAGGAAGACGAGATCGATCCGATCCTGCTTCGCCCGGTTGACGATCTGGAACTGACTGTACGTTCGGCTAACTGCCTTAAGGCGGAAAACATCTACTACATCGGCGACCTGATTCAGCGTACCGAAGTAGAGCTGTTGAAGACTCCGAACCTGGGCAAGAAATCCTTGACTGAAATCAAGGACGTTCTGGCCTCCCGCGGTCTGTCCCTCGGCATGCGCCTCGACAACTGGCCGCCTGCAAGTCTTAAGAAGGACGACAAGGCGACTGCCTGATCGTCGTAATCACCGAACGTAATGTTTGGTAAGGAATGAACCATGCGTCATCGTAAAAGTGGTCGTCACCTGAGCCGTACCAGCTCGCACCGCAAGGCCATGTTTCAAAACATGGCGGTGTCGCTGTTCGAGCACGAGCTGATCAAAACGACTCTGCCAAAAGCCAAAGAATTGCGCCGCGTAGCCGAGCCGCTGATCACTCTGGCCAAGGTAGACAGCTTGGCAAACCGCCGTCTGGCTTTTGATCGTACTCGTTCGAAAGCTATCGTTGGTAAGCTCTTCAATGATCTGGGCAAGCGTTACGCTACCCGTGAGGGTGGCTATCTGCGCATCCTCAAGTGCGGTTTCCGTGCTGGCGACAATGCGCCTATGGCTTACGTCGAATTGGTTGATCGTGCTACTGCCGGCGAAGCCGTATCTGCCGAGTAAAACGTCAGTCTGAAACGAAGAACCGGGCCTAGTGCCCGGTTTTTTGTGTTCGCTATCAAGATTTTGATTTTTAATAGTTTTCGACTATTTGTTTATATTGTTTAATGAATTTGTAGCTGTCATGTTCTTGGTCAATACTCCCTCCCAGCCGATTAGCCGGCAGTACCAAAACCGAGAGAGGAAGGATGAGCATGAGCCAGAACAAAACGCTTACTACCGCCAGCGGTGTCCCCGTTACTGATAACCAAAACTCCCGTTCCGCAGGGCCGCGCGGCCCGCTACTACTCGACGATTTTCACCTGCTCGAGAAGCTCGCCCATTTCAATCGCGAAAACATCCCGGAACGTCGCGTACATGCCAAAGGTTCGGGCGCCTACGGGACTTTCACCGTCTCGAAGGACATTACCCAATACACCAGCGCCAAGTTGTTCGAATTCGTGGGTAAGCAGACCCCGACGTTCCTGCGTTTCTCCACCGTGGGCGGTGAGCGGGGTTCGGCGGATACCGAGCGCGACCCACGTGGTTTCGCCCTGAAGTTCTACACCGAAGAAGGTAACTGGGACATCGTTGGCAACAACACGCCAGTGTTCTTCATTCGCGATCCGCTGAAGTTTCCAGACTTTATTCACACCCAGAAACGTCTGCCACAAAGCAACCTGAAGAGCGCGCAGGCAGTGTGGGACTTTTGGTCGCACTCACCCGAGGCGTTGCACCAGATCACCATCTTGTTCTCCGATCGCGGGATCCCGGACGGTTACCGTTATATGCACGGCTTCGGTAGCCACACCTACAGCTTGATCAGCGCCAAGGGTGAGCGTCACTGGGTGAAATGGCATTACAAGACAAAGCAGGGTATCAAGAACCTGACGCCGGCCGATGCCGCACGCCTTGCGGGTACGGACCCCGACTACGCGCAGCGCGATCTGTTCAGCGCTATCGAACGCGGTGAGTTCCCGAAGTGGGGCGTATACATTCAACTCATGACCGAGGCCCAGGCAGCAGCGCATTATGAGAACCCGTTCGACGTGACCAAGACCTGGTCGCAGAAAGAGTTCCCATTGATCGAGGTCGGTGAGCTGGAATTGAATCGCAATCCGCTGAACTACTTTGCCGAAGTCGAACAGGCGGCATTCGCCCCAAGCAATATGGTGCCAGGTGTCGGCTTGTCTCCGGACCGCATGCTGCAAGGTCGCGTATTTGCCTATGCTGATGCCCATCGCTACCGTATTGGCACCAATCACCAATACCTGCCGGTGAACGCGCCGCTGAGCCCGGTCAACAGCTACCAGCGCGACGGTTCCATGGCCCTTGGCAGCAACGGTGGCGCCGCACCGAACTATGAGCCCAACAGTTACGCCGATGCGCCGAAACAAGCCCCTCGCTACGCTGAGCCGGCCTTGGCTCTGAGCGGTGCGGCGGATCGTTACAATCATCGCGAGGATAACGACTACTTCAGTCATGCCGGTGCGCTGTTCCGGCTGATGAATGAGGAGCAGAGAACCGTGCTGATCAACAACATTGCCGGCGCCATGGCAGGCGTTTCCGATGATGTGGTGCAGCGTCAGTTGCAGCACTTCTTCAAAGCCGACCCGGCTTATGGGGAACGCATCACAAAGGCGTTGGGCGTAGTGCTTAAGTAAGTCTAAACGAGAAGCAGAGCCGCCCGCATTTGGGCGGCTTTTCGCTTCTGTTCGACGATTTTTCTCTATTATTTTTCATTTTCCTGCTGCTTTTGCAGTGACCTTCCGGTCGGCTTGGTTCAAACTACAACCTTTCAAGCAGGGAGATGTGGGGCGATGCAAGGTCACCCGGACGTAATCGATTACCTCAACACGTTGCTGACAGGTGAACTGGCGGCCCGTGATCAATATTTCATTCATTCGCGGATGTATGAGGACTGGGGCTTGAGCAAGCTCTACGAGCGCATCAATCACGAAATGGAAGAAGAGGCGCAACACGCCGATGCCTTGATCCGTCGAATTCTGATGCTTGAAGGCACACCACGCATGCGCCCTGACGAACTCGATACTGGTACCACGGTGCCTGAGATGCTTGCCAGTGATTTGCGCCTTGAACACAAGGTACGTGCCGCTCTGTGCAAGGGCATCAAGCTCTGCGAGCAGCACAAGGACTATGCGACTCGTGAGATCCTGCGTGTGCAGTTGGCCGACACCGAAGAAGATCACACCTACTGGTTGGAGAAACAATTGGGTCTGATCCAGTCCATTGGTCTGGAAAACTATCTGCAATCGCAGTTCTGATGCCGACCAACAAAAAGCCCCACTGACCTATCAGGTTCGTGGGGCTTTTTGTTAGTCGCGGTTTACGCCCGGTCGCGAAGCAACAACGGTTTGAGATAGTGGCCGGTGTATGACTGCGGCATTTGCGCTACCTGCTCCGGAGTCCCCACCGCGATGATCTGGCCACCTTTTGAGCCGCCTTCGGGACCCAGGTCCACCAGCCAATCGGCGGTCTTGATCACATCCAGGTTGTGCTCGATTACCACCACGGTATTGCCATGGTCGCGCAGGCGGTGAAGTACATCTAGGAGTTGCTGGATATCCGCGAAGTGCAGGCCGGTGGTCGGCTCGTCGAGGATATACAGCGTCTTGCCGGTGTCGCGCTTGGACAGCTCGCGTGACAGCTTGACCCGCTGCGCTTCACCACCGGATAGGGTTGTCGCCGACTGACCCAGCTTGATGTACGACAGGCCAACATCCTTCAACGTCTGCAGCTTGCGCGCCAGGGCGGGCACGGCGTCGAAGAACTCACGCGCCTCCTCGATGGTCATCTCCAGCACCTCGTGGATGCTCTTGCCCTTGTACTTGATTTCCAGGGTCTCGCGGTTGTAGCGCTTGCTCTTGCAGACATCGCAGGGGACGTAGATGTCCGGCAGGAAGTGCATCTCTACCTTGATCAGACCATCGCCCTGGCAGGCTTCACAGCGCCCGCCCTTGACATTGAACGAAAAGCGCCCCGGCCCATAGCCTCGGGAGCGGGATTCCGGTACCCCGGCGAACAACTCGCGAATAGGTGTGAACAGGCCGGTATAGGTCGCGGGGTTCGAACGCGGGGTGCGCCCGATGGGGCTTTGATCGATATCCACCACCTTGTCCAGGTGCTGCAGGCCGTTGATGCTGTCGTGAGCCGCGGCTTCCAGTGTCGTCGCACCATTGAGGGCGGTGGCACTGAGGGGAAACAGGGTGTTGTTGATCAGCGTCGACTTGCCCGAGCCGGACACACCAGTCACGCAGGTCAGCAGGCCGATCGGAATCTCCAGGTCGACATTGCGCAGGTTATTGCCGCGGGCGCCCTTGACGGTCAGCGACAGCTTTTTGTTGCGTGGCGTGCGTTTGGCTGGGATCGCGATCTTCATCCGGCCCGACAGGTACTTGCCTGTCAGGGAATCAGGATGTGCCATGACTTCGGCTGCCGTGCCCTGGGCGACGATATGTCCGCCATGGACACCGGCGCCCGGGCCGATATCCACCACGTAATCAGCCAGACGAATGGCGTCCTCATCGTGTTCGACGACGATCACCGTGTTGCCGATATCACGCAGGTGCTTCAGGGTGCCCAGCAGGCGGTCGTTGTCGCGCTGATGGAGGCCGATGGACGGCTCGTCGAGGATGTACATCACCCCGACCAGGCCGGCGCCGATCTGGCTGGCCAGACGAATGCGCTGGGCTTCGCCGCCGGACAGGGTGTCGGCGCTGCGGTCGAGGGTCAAGTAATCGAGGCCGACGTTGACCAGGAATTGCAGGCGCTCGCGAATTTCCTTAAGGATCTTCTCGGCAATTTCCCCGCGCCGTCCGGTCAGTTTAAGCGTGCCGAAGTAGTCGGTGGCATCGCCGATCGGCAAGTTGGTCACGGCGGGCAGGGTCTTCTCCCCGACCCACACATGCCGGGCCTCGCGACGCAGGCGAGTGCCGCGGCAATCCGGGCACGGCTGGGTGCTGAGGAGCTTGGCCAGCTCCTCGCGCACGGTGGCCGATTCGGTTTCACGGTAGCGCCGCTCCAGGTTTGGCACGATGCCTTCGAACGGGTGCGAACGCTTGACGATGTCGCCTCGGTCGTTAAGGTACTTGAAGTCGACGTTCTGGCTGCCGCTGCCTTGCAGCAGCAGCTTTTGCTGGTCCGCCGGCAACGTGTTGAATGGCACCTCCAGGCCGAAGCCGTAGTGGGACGCCAGCGACCCGAGCATCTGGAAGTAATAGACATTGCGCCGGTCCCAGCCGCGTATCGCGCCTTCGGCCAGGGTCAGTTCGCCATTGACCAGGCGTTTGATGTCGAAGAACTGCTTTACCCCCAGGCCATCACACGTCGGGCAGGCCCCGGCCGGGTTGTTGAAGGAGAACAGCTTGGGTTCCAGCTCGCTGATGGCGTGGCCGCAGATCGGGCAGGCGAAGCGCGCGGAGAAAATCATTTCCTCGCCCGGCTCGTCGTCCATCGGTGCCACCAGCGCGATGCCGTCCGCCAGCTTCAGCGCGGTCTCGAAGGATTCGGCCAGGCGTTGTTGCAGATCGCCGCGAACCTTGAAGCGGTCCACCACCACATCGATGGAGTGCTTCTTCTGTTTATCGAGCTTGGGCACTTCATCCAGCTCGCAGAGCCGGCCATTGACCCGCGCCCGGACAAAGCCCTGGGCTCGCAATTCCTCGAACACCGACAGGTGTTCGCCCTTGCGTTCGCGGACCACGGGTGCCAACAGCATCAGCTTGGCGCCTTCGGGCTGAGCCAGGACCAGATCGACCATCTGGCTGACGGTCTGCGCCTCCAGCGGGATATCGTGGTCCGGACAGCGCGGCATACCCACGCGGGCATACAGCAGACGCAGGTAGTCGTAGATCTCGGTGATGGTACCGACCGTCGAACGTGGGTTGTGCGAGGTCGATTTCTGCTCGATGGAAATGGCCGGCGAGAGGCCTTCGATGGTATCGACGTCGGGCTTTTCCATCATCGACAGAAATTGTCGGGCGTAGGCCGACAGCGATTCTACGTAGCGGCGCTGGCCTTCGGCATACAAGGTATCGAATGCCAGGGAAGACTTGCCGGACCCGGATAGACCGGTAATCACGATCAGTTTGTCCCGGGGCAGGGTCAGGTCGATATTTTTCAAGTTGTGGGTTCGAGCCCCACGAATCAGGATCTTGTCCAAGGTTGCCTCGCGCGGCAGGCGGTAAACGCAGGAGTATAAGGCTAAATACTGGATGGATGCACACTGTCGCCGCACAGTATTACAGACTTGCATGACAAGATGCCGAACGAGTTCACGACAAAGCGTCGTCCTATACCCCCTCAAACGATGGGACTGATAGAATCGCTGCCGGTTCACACGAGGTTTTTCCATGCACGATCCCCACAGCGAACGCATGAGTGGCGGCGAGACCCGCGCGGCAAGTGGTCTGGCCCTGGTGTTCGCGTTTCGCATGCTCGGTATGTTCATGGTCTTGCCGGTCCTGGCGACTTACGGGATGGATCTGGCCGGAGCGACACCGGCACTGATCGGCTTGGCCATCGGCGCCTATGGGTTGACCCAGGCATTGTTCCAGATTCCGTTCGGGATCATTTCCGACCGTATCGGCCGACGCCCGGTGATCTATCTGGGACTGATCGTGTTTGCCCTCGGCAGCGTGTTGGCGGCCAACGCCGACTCGATCTGGGGGGTGATCGCCGGTCGGGTCCTGCAAGGTGCCGGAGCGATTTCCGCAGCGGTCATGGCCTTGCTCTCGGACCTCACCCGCGAACAGCACCGGACCAAGGCCATGGCCATGATTGGTATGACCATCGGTTTGTCGTTTGCCGTGGCGATGGTCGTCGGCCCCTTGCTGACCCGTGTCTTCGGCCTGTCGGGGCTGTTCCTGGCGACCGGCGGGATGGCGCTGGTGGGTATCCTGATCGTCGCCTTCATGGTGCCCAAGTCCACCGGACCGTTGCAGCATCGCGAGTCCGGGGTGGCGCGCCAGGCGTTGATCCCGACGCTCAAGCACCCGGACCTGCTGCGCCTGGACCTGGGGATCTTCGTATTGCACGCGATGCTGATGTCGAGCTTCGTCGCTTTGCCGCTGGCGTTGGTTGAAAAGGCCGGCCTGCCCAAAGAGCAACACTGGTGGGTGTACCTGACCGCCTTACTGATTTCTTTCTTCGCCATGATCCCCTTCATCATCTACGGCGAGAAGAAACGCAAAATGAAACGAGTTTTACTCGGCGCCGTGACGACTTTGATGGTCACTGAGCTATTCTTCTGGGAGTTCGGCGACAGTTTGCGGGCCCTGGTAATCGGTACGGTGGTGTTCTTCATCGCCTTCAACCTGCTGGAAGCTTCGCTGCCGTCGCTGATCAGCAAGGTTTCACCGGCTGGCGGCAAGGGCACGGCGATGGGGGTGTACTCCACCAGCCAGTTCCTTGGCTCGGCACTCGGCGGTATCCTGGGTGGCTGGATGTTCCAGCATGGCGGCTTGTCGGCAGTATTCCTTGGGTGTGCCGCTCTGGCTGCCCTCTGGCTGGCCTTTGCTGTTACCATGCGTGAACCTCCCTATGTGACGAGCCTGCGTTTGCCGTTATCGCCCGAGGCGATCCGCGAAGCCGGTCTGGTCGAGCGCTTGTTGGCCGTCGTAGGGGTAACAGATGCAGTGGTGGTGGTCGAAGAGGCCGCCATTTACATCAAATTAGACACCGAATTGTTGGATCGCACGACCCTTGAGCGCCTGGTCAATGAGCCAGTGGCGCAAACGTGCGAAGCCTAGGAGAATGTTATGGCCCGTGGGGTTAACAAAGTCATATTGGTCGGCACTTGCGGCCAGGATCCCGAAGTTCGCTACCTGCCCAACGGTAACGCCGTGACCAACCTGAGTCTGGCGACCAGCGAACAATGGACCGACAAGCAGACCGGTCAGAAAGTCGAAAAAACCGAATGGCACCGCGTATCGATGTTCGGTAAGGTCGCCGAGATTGCCGGTGAGTACCTGCGCAAGGGTTCGCAGGTCTACATCGAAGGCAAGCTGCAAACCCGCGAGTGGGAAAAAGACGGCATCAAACGCTACACCACCGAGATTATCGTCGACATGCAGGGCACCATGCAGCTGCTGGGCGGCCGTCCGCAACAGGGCGACCAACAAGGTGGTGGCAGCTACGATCAGTCCGCGCCACGCCAGCAAGCCCCTCGCCAACAGGCGCCGCGCCCGCAGCAGTCGGCCCCACAGCAATCGCGTCCGGCTCCCCAGCAGACCGCACCGCAGCCGGCTCCGGATTTCGACAGCTTTGATGATGATATTCCGTTCTAGGACGATTCTTTCGTCGCTTGAAAGCAGATAAACCTGCAGATGATCTCTGCGGGTTTGTTGTTTATGGAGTCGATATTTCTGTGTCCTGCAACGGGGGCCGCAATGAGAGGCGTTATGGGTCGGGAGTCAGAAAGCGCTGAGAAATATCGTCAACAATAGCTTTGCTCATCTCACACAGGTAATGCGAAGCCCATGCCTGTCTCTTGGCTTCCGGCTCCATCGCCGCATCCGGTGCAAGATGTTTTGCGCAGTACAGCAGGTTGGATGCCTGCTCAAGCGCCTGTACCAATGGCACGCCAGCATTGACCCGAAACAGCGGTAGATCATCTGCACCGCAACCACCAAAGGTAACGATCTCAAGGGTTTTGACCTCAGTGTGATCAGTCATAGCGCATCCCGCTCGCGTACTCACAAGTGGCATTTTTATGAGACGTATTGAACGCTGAGGTAGGGGAGGTATTGAACGTATGCATGATTGGCTCCCGTATCTGGATGATAGCTGCCACGTTCGTTACCAAGCGAATGGGTGGCAGCTGTGCGCAGGTTGGTAACCGGAGATACAGGGGCCGAGGCTCTCCAACGCACAGCCGTCATTGCACGAAAACGGCCTGTTTCTGGAAAAAGAGCTTCAGATTTTCACATTCTCACGAATATTCCAACCGTACTTGATGATTCCGCCGTCCTTGCCGCCGTCGGCGTTTTGGGGTTGGTAGCTAACCTCGACTCTGGCGAAGTTGAGAGAGATGACCTCGTGCAAAATATCATCTGCTGGTTCGCCTTCGGTAGAGTAACTCGACACCATCACTTCCTTGAGCTTGAAGACTACATACTCCAGCGGGTTGCTGCCGCTCGCCTTGCGTACCGAGAGAGTAGCTTCGGGGTAGTGCTTGCCCGACGAGCAGGCGGCCATCAGGTTGGGCGAGGATCTATCCATGAACTTGCCGATGCTTAGGTTGCCTATGCTGACTTTACCGGCACCGCCGCCACTGCCGGTGTGCATGGTGCCGGACTGACTCATGGTCCAGCGTAGGGTGTTTATATCGATTTCATCCTTGTGCTGCTGGTCTCGGGACTCGCCCTTGATATCCCCCAGTTTTAAAAACATATCGCTTGTCATATAACTTACCTATCGTTGATATCCGCCGAAAGTGGCGCCGGAATGAACTTTGTTATCAACGAGGTGGTAGCGACAAGATGTTGAGACTTGAACGGGATCTATCTCATTTATATTGCCGATGTGTCCTACATTTTATCTTGGGTTGGCTGCCTATGCTCCTACTTTTCTGAGGATGTCAGGGAGTGGTAGCAATGATTTCCGAGTTATTGAAGAGCGGCGTGCCCAGTGCTCACCGCAATACCCGCCAGCGGGTAGAGAGTCAGATGAATGTGCGGCGCCTGTTTCAGGTCATTGATGCCGACCCAGCGATAGTCGGTGCTGGTGTGGTGTAATCGAAAGTGATTTTTCCGTGGTGACGCTGCGTGATTTTCAGCCGATTTGCAGTATTGCGCCGAAGAAGATCGTTTTGCGTGAGGCTCCACGATACGTTGCTCCGATTGAGTTTATGCGGGAGTTGCAGGCACAACCTCGGGAATCGCGCTTGGTAATGGAGGCCGTGAATACGGCGTTGGCTTGTACGGGAGCGGTGATTGGTTGGATGGTGGTTTCTAGCGGAACTGTAGCGATACCTTTCACTGCGGGTGCCAGCTCGCTAGTGGCTGCAGTTGGCTATGCCGCCGCAGCGGCTAGTAGCGTGCAGTGCTTGGTTGGAGGGCGCCGCATACGCAATGAAATCAACGATCCCCAAAGGAATGATTGGCTGGATAGCAACGATTGGTATCGATATACCATGATCGCTTTGGATGCCGTGTCGCTTGCTGGTGTCGGTACGGCGTCGTTGGCCACCGTCAGATTGATGGGCGTGACTAAGGCTGCTACCGGTAAAAGCACGCAGGAAGTGCTCAGGGGGCTTTCTCGCCAAGAGCGTGCGAAGCTGACGAGAGAGCTGTTAAGCCTCCAGCATCCAGGATTGACATCAAAAATGATCAAGCTCAAGCAGTTGTCTGGTGAGTTCTCCAAGCGGTTTACACCGACGCAAATTCAACGTGCAACGATTACTCAGATAGTCGATGCAGTTGGCGCATCTGTCAGTTTGACGGGTAGTGCACTTTCAGGAAATGTGAAGTCCGTTGCGATTGGGTTGTACGAGGAGTTCGAATCATGATTGTTTTGATGGATTTTCGTCGATTTCTGGTTTTTTATTTTCCTGTGTTTATTGGCGTTTTTTTGGCGGCTATTGCATCTGTTTTATTTTCCATCTCCTTGATAACGGATAACTTTTATCAAGAGGACACTGGTGTATACATATTACTAATAGAAAGCCTGTTTGCATTGATCATCGTACACAGCCATTTCATGGTCTTGCGCGGGAGGCCTCAATGGGTTTGGGGTATCGTCGGTGTGCTGGTGATCTGCCTGTTGAGTCCACTGTCAGCAGCCCACTATATGGCTGATCAACTCACCTGGTTTCTCGCGGTGTTGTTTCCGCTGCTGGGCCTGTTTGTACTCAACAGCAAGCGTCATAGAAAAATGCGCTGCAAGATGGCTCAAGTCCGACGCCATCGTGAGGTCGTGATCAAAGCCCTGAAAGGCCGTCAAAAATTTAGCCCCCACTGAGAGAGTCATTGTCCTACTGCATTTCCTCTTCCTGGTCCCCGAGCAGCCTCTGCGTAATCTCCTCGATGTAGCCAAAAACTTCTTTCTGAACCGAATATTTATACTGCTTGCGGCGATGTTTCGAGAGTGTGCCATGTTGCGTCAGGCACATCAGAGAAATCATCACATGACTATCAAAGCGTTTTACAGCTTACGTGACTCTTAGAGTTGGTTCCGCAGCAGCTCCGGGTGCCGGATTCTGATACGGGAAATACGTCCTGGCTTCTAAAATGATGTTCGTCAACAACGGAAAGAAGTTCAAAGTTTTGCAGGTTGATTGCTAAACCGTTTTCGCAATTTATTGTTCCGTCTGCGCAGATAAGATCCAGGTGATGCCCGCAATTATATGATACGTTTGCTTCCTGATTATGCTGTCCAAATCCAATATGGACGCCGCAGCGCCGCTCATCCAAATGACTGTTTGTTCCGGTTGGGTAAAGAGCGCCAGGGTTCGTCCCTATGCCCAGTTCTCCAACATTTCTAGCTAAGTTTTCCTCGAAATACTCGTTCAGAAACAATTGAGTGTCGAGATTTTCGCAATACCAGCTCTTAGCTACCGAATTTTCAATGATTATTTTAACCGGAGTTGTATTTAAATTGGTTGGAAACTCAATCGGGCTGTTAACGTGTAGAGCATAGTTTGCGATCAAAACCCCGTTGACGTTTGCTGGGTAAGTTGCAATCTCTCCCGCTGGAAGGATTACGATTTTCTCATCATCGATTAATCCACTATTGCAAATCCAGTCAAATTTTGTGTTATCCAGAGTGACCTCCAATCTCGTTCCTGACTCTGTTTGTATTGATATATTTTTTTCTTTTACTAAGTGTGAAAGTAGAGTCAGGTTTTTCTTGTGCAAGAGGCTGGCCGGTGAGTATGGTACGGATTCAAAAAAGAAGTGATTTCCTCCCATGATTTGTATACATACATTATTTGAAGTGGCGAAATCATCAAGTGAGCGCCTTATAGTCGTTGTGTGCGAAAGTGTGCTTTCTTCCAGCGTAATAACAACATATTTACCGCCGAAGGACGGAGGTTTCGCTTGGCTTTGTTTTAATCGCACCGGAAAATCATGATCTATGATTTCCTTGAAAGGGACTTGTGTGTTAGTTATTTTACGCTCGTCGAGGGCAACGGAAAGCCATGCAGCGCTTTCGGTACAATGGCTAGAAAATGCGATGGTTACACTATCATTTTTATCAAGTGAAAGGTCCCTGTCAATAAAGGTTTGAATGCCGCTCCATGTTTTTTCGTTCATAGGTATGTATTCCTTACACGGGCCCCCCCCCTCGCTGTGGCAAGCATAAGGGGAGGCTAACATGCGGTGGCGATATTGAGTCAGTTTTTATTGTAGTAACCGGCTACTCTCCAGGAAGTAACATCATCCCCTCCGCCAACGCCACTAAAAATATCATCGTCTGCCTTCAATTCTTTCCCCTTAAGCTCGTCCAGGCGTTTTTTCAGTAGCTCTACATGCGCGTGCGTCAGGGTGTAAGAAGTTTGACTTTTATCATCGGAATTATTGTTGCCCATGATTTCACCTCATTATGTGGTTATGTGGTTTTACAATCGAAGCAAGACGTACAAGTACACACTTAAACGTTTTCTCGCCCACGAAGACTAGAAGAGCATTTTCACTCGTCAATGTAGGCGTAGCTACCGCTCGTCGATTACACTCCTGTTCTTGCCGATAAGGATTGGTCTATGAAATGTAGCTGGCGACGGAGACATGTTTTTTTATAAGCTGTCTATCGATAGTTGCCTATTGAAACTTAGATCTCTGGTGGAAAATTCCCGCGTAGCGGATCATTAAGCGGATACATCCGTAAAGGGATAGACCGTCGTCGGGACCATCCCCTCATCAACAAGTCAAGGCTCCGTTTGCGTTCGACCCGAGAAGTAATCGTTACCGCTCGCCGTCAACCAGTCCTCACGCAGCGGTGTGAACACGTCCAGATCGATGGCATCTTCCAGACAAAGGGCGCTATGAGGAATATTGGCCGGTATATGCAATACTTCTCCGGCAGCAACAATTACTTCGTTCTCCATATTTACCCCGTAACGAAATAAAACTTTACCGGAAAGAATATAGGTGAACTGTTCGTTGGGATGGCTGTGTAAACCGACAAATGCATCTTTCTTTAAAAAGAGCTTAGCCATCATCAACTGATCGCCGGAAACGATCTGGCGTTCGATGTGCTCATTCAGAACTTCCCTCGGTACGTCGCTCCAACTGCCGAAGCCGTGCTCATTCAATCCAGACATAACAACCTCGCAGGTTTCTTACTCAACGCGTGCTTTTTTTTCGCGCACATTAGCGATGCTCACTCAGGAGCGGAATTTCAGGATCACCCCAGCGCCTCGCTGGCTTTGGTCATCTTGTTGAAACTGTCCTCGGTCGCCAGGCGACTGGCTTCCTCGACGATGACATCTTCCTGACCTGCCACCAGCTTCCTGTCAGCCAATCGCTTGTAGAGTTCGAATTCATTGACTCCAAATTTCCTGGCAGCACGTTGAACGTGTGGCACATAACCGGAGAACAGCCCATATAAGCCACTGGCAATGTTTGAAATCTGTATGTGCGGTGTCGCTGGTTGCAAGCACTTCCCAGCGTCCTCCACCAGTTCGGCTATGCGTTCAAACGAAGTGGCAACCGCGACGCCGCTACGCTGCAGAATGGCCACCAGGGGTTCCAGTTGTGTATTGCCCGCCCCTGCGCCGAACCCTTGGATGCATCCGTCCACAATCGATGCCCCCTCTTCCACGGCCACCAAGGTGTTAGCTACCGCGACACTCAGATTGTTATGCCCATGAAAACCCACTTGAATGTTCAAGTGCTCGGTCAGCAGGCGAACCCTTTCACGGACCATATTCGGGCTGGAGTAGCCGGCGCTGTCCATCATGATCACGGCATCGGCACCGTATCGCTCCATCAATTGTGCCTGCTCGAGTAGTTTCTCAGGGCTCGCCATATGTGCCATCATCAACACACCATAGGCTGTTTTACCCGCCGTCCTGGTTTGTTCTATGAACCGTGCGGTGATGTTGGCCTCCGTGCAATGGCTGGCAACACGCACTACATCCACGCCAATCTCGAGTGCCATGGCGATATCCGCGGACTTACCCAGGCCGGGAATAAAGTGCACCCCCAATAAGCTGCGCACCAGTTGGGCCCGTGCAGCTTCAAGCATTTCCCGGTCCGACGCCGCCGAGTGCCCCAACAGGCTGGATGAGCCGCCCAGCCCGTTTCCGTGGCCCACTTCCACAATGTCGATGCAGGCTTTTTCGGCGGCAGCGGCATAACCAGAGACTTGATTCACCGTCAGTTGATGGCGTATCGCATGGTTCCCATCTCTTAAAGTGGAATCACTGATAATGACCAATGCGCCGGGCTTTTTATCTAATGGATGCATATTTATGCTCTGCGACAGCAATGGCCGCACAATTGATGATGTCAAGATTGCCTGCATAACTTGGCAAGTAATCGCCACTGCCATGTACTGTCAGGCTGAGCGTGATATATCCGTTATTTTCAATCGGTTGCAGAACCAGTTGATAACCTGGGACATAAGACTGGATTTTTTTGACCATGTCCTCCAACTTTTGCTCAACCACTCTGAAGTCTTTGTAAGTGGCACGTGCATACAAGGTGGTCTGCATGCAAATTCCTGGGTCGGCGGGATTGATATTCAGGATGGCTTTGGTGTGCTGAGCTCCACTGAATTTCGCCAGCGCATATTCAGTGGTTACCAGATATTCATTTATATTTTCACGGGTAGCGATACCAGCACTGCGCGATGAAATGGTGGAAACTACTTCTAGATATTCGATTGCTTCTACGGCTTGGGCCAATGCGTATGCCAGAGGGATACTGGCTTGTCCGCCACAGGTTATCAGGTTTACATTTTGGGTGTTTTCGATGCCTTGCAAATTAATCGATGGAACACATAGCGTGCCCAGCTTGGCCGGGGTTAAATCAATAGCAAAGATGCCATTTTCTTTGAAGAAATCGTTATTCGATACATGTGCTTTGGCGGACGTGGCGTCAAAAACCATATCGAAATGCCGAGTGTTCTCTTTGAGGAAATCAATGCCGTCACTTGAGGTCTCTACGCCAGCATTCTTCGCAACCCTAAGTCCTTCGCTATATTGATTGCGCCCTACTATAAATGCTAGTTGTAGATTCCTGGAGGCCAAGACTTTAAACGTCAGGTCGACACCGATGCTCCCCGATCCGAGTATCGCTACTCTGGCCTGATGTGAGTTCGCGCTCATACTTTATCCGCCGGAAATACCATTTTTCGTCTCCTTGAGTGCTTGGCATGTGCGGCATGCACGTTATTGCCTGACAAAGCTGATAACCGGCCATCATTTTTGTTGCTTGGTATCGATCCAACGATCAAGTCTTCACTTCAGGTCGAGCCTTTACTCAAGCTACCTGACATTCACGCAAAGCGTATTGTACGTTTGTGCGAAATTTCACCTGTCTGATAATTATGAATTTAAAATAAACTATCAATTTTACTAGGGCGTATTCGGTGCTTTTTGAGGCGATGCACAGGCTTTCAGTAACGGGTTGTTTCCCCCGTTGGTGGAGTGCTAGATTCCGCTATCGGCGTTTTTCAATAGTTTAAAAGGATGTTGTTTCTATCGAGATGGCTCAAGGAGGAACAATGTATTCGTTCGCCCATCATAAAGACACAGTGTGCCGAATCACGTGTACCGGCAAAATCGAACGCATTGAAGGATTCTTGTCTACGAATGGTACCAGCCCTCACCGTCATGACACTTACTCGATAGGCCGGACGCTATCGGGGGTTCACAACATTGCGTATCGAGGCGCTATTCGTCACAGCCTTCCGGGCAGCACCTTTGTACTGCATCCCGACGAAGACCACTCCGGCGCCGCCGCTAATGAAGCTGGAGTGATTTATCAGGCTCTTCAAATAGAGCCTGCATTGATCCAACGGGTATTGGGCGGTAAACCACTTCCCTTCGTGCCGGACGGTATTTCCACGGATCCTCGCTTGTTTAGCGCCACCAAAACGCTCTTGCATGCGGTTGATTATCCGCAGGATCCGCTGCAAGAGGACGATGCGCTCTTTGACTTGGCAATGGCTTTGAGTGATGCGCATGGCTTTCCTGCCTCGACACACTCGTATGATTACATCGCGGCGGAACGTGCGAGGGAGTTTATCCACGACGCTATCGATCGCTCCATCACCATTGAAGCGTTGGCTGACAGTGTCGGCCGCGATCGGTGGGCACTGTCGCGAGACTTCAGGGCGCTATTCGGAACCAGCCCCCATCGATATTTGACGATGCGCCGGTTGGATCTGGTTAAAAACAGTCTGGCCAATGGGGAGTCGTTAACAGAAGCGGCCACCAATGCTGGGTTCTTCGACCAGAGTCATATGACCCGTCATTTCACTAAAACCTTCGGCCTGTCACCCTCCCGGTGGTTGAAGTTCCGCGGGGGCTGGACGCCGCAATGGCCATTATCAATGGAGAGGGTTGCCGATAGCTCGGCATTTGGGTCGTAGTGGCCCGCGTTGAGCGCCTTGGCCACGGGCTCTTGAGCTAACCAACTGATCGTGCAGGCCACTAGCAGTTTCGGTGGTTGCACGAATGAGATCTCTATAGCTCAGTGCCATACCCCGGCGGCGGCTCATGTCGGGTTGGCGTTTTCTCCTCGTGGTAGTGCGGCTTGCCGAGCTCGGAGGTCATCAATTCGGGGTTGGCCAGAATGGTTTCGGTTGCCAGGCAATCCTCGCCCTCGTTGAACCGGCAGGCCAGCGCCGAGTTGCGGTTGCCGTGCATATCGACGATCTTCAGTCGCTTCTCGCTGTCCGGCGCTCGCTCGTGCGGTGCCTTGGGAAAGGTCTTGGGCGCGAGCACCAGAGCCTCGCCGGGCTTGACCCACAGGTCCGCCAGGGAAATCTCGCTTACGTAGGGCCGCCAGCGTGCCACGCTGATCACCAGCGGCAGCCGGCTGTAGCGAGCAAAGAACACGTGGGCGAAGTCGTGGTACTCCAGGTCGGTCGGGTTGTAGGTCAGTAGCTCGCGCTGGCGTGCCGGCCCGAGGTAGGGCGATTGGTGACCGGCCCACTCGCCGTAGGTGTACTGTGCCAGGATCAGCCTGTCGTATTCGAAGCGAATGCATTCGCCGCTCTTGAGCAGGGTCATGCCGAAGGCTTGAGCGGTTTCCTCGGTCGCCCACAGCGGCTCGTAGTACACCTCTTTGGCGTGGAAATCGAACTCCTTGATTTCATAGGAACCGGATGCCGTCGGCACCTCGCGGGTTTTCCAACGGATGTCAGTGTATTTTTCCCCCCTTTGCAGTTCGGGCCGGTCGGGCGCTGGCGCGATTCGTCGACCTCGAGCCTCGCGGCTGGGGATCGCCAGGCCCTGGTCGTTGTACAGGAACGGGAACGTGCGGGTGTCGAGCGGCGACTCAGCGCCATCTTCGATAAAGGGAATGCTGTTGAAAAATTGCAACATGGAAAGACCGCTCATGTCGGGGCCTGCAAAGGAGGCCGGTTGTGCAAACGGTCGGTCCGGCAAGCATGCCAGACCGACCGTGACCGCCTTTAGCGATGTGGCTGTTGTTGCTCGCGCAACCAATCCATGCCATGGGGCTCACGCCATGGGCGGACCGCCGCACGTTTCTCCACTTGGGTCAGGCACAGGCTGCGCATATGGTAGTACACCATCAGCAGGTGAAAGACGTCGCCGCCGCGCCGGTCCCAGATCACGTCATCCTCCTGCCGACCCGGCTTGATGGGGTGAAGCCGGCAATCGCCGTGATCGAGCATGCCCTGCAGGCAACTGCCGGTCTCGTAGTTGATCAGCAGGATCGGGTTATTGATTTCCGGATAGGGTTTTTCCAGCTCCGGCATGTACCAGAGTTGTCCGGGATTGCTCGTGTCCGGAGCCTGCATGACCACTCGGGTCTTGTTTTGCGGGTCAACGGCCAGCGCCGGATGATCGCCCGTATTGTTACGTACCCGATAGAGGACGGTTTGTGTGTCTTCGATGGTTTTGCCGGTCTGGACCAGTTTCACCTTGCCGAAGGAGTCATGGGACAGGCGCGCGCTGATCTTTACCCGTGGATTGAGGTCATACCCCGGCTTGCCGAAGCCGGCGATCAGGCCATCGACACCCGGTACTTCCAGGTCGTTGCCCGCCAGCGCATACGTCAGGCCAGCCCCCTGATTGGGCTGCATATGTTTGGCCAGGCTTTCCCAGCGCTTGAGGGTCTTGTCGCTGGCACCGTTGTCCAGTAACGCTTCGCGCATGGCGCGACCCGGATAGTAGCGCGCATCCCGTGGCCAGCGCTCCGTGGCCAGCAACAGCTTGTGCCCACTCTTCTGTTTCAGCAATAGCGCCAGGGCATCCCAGAACTGGTCGAAGGCGTCGGTCGGGGCGTCGGCGGCGGGTGGATAGTGGAAGCTTTCGCTGGTGTTCTTACTTTTGTTGTCGATGAACACGGCACGCAAGGCCGGGCCGTTGGTCGCGGCATTGAGCGAGGACTGGCGGGTGGCGCGGCCGAGAACGATCACCGATTCGGCCCAGTTCGCGTCGATCTCCGCCTTGTAGCTGGTGTACCACTGGTAGGCTTCTTCCAGGGCATTGCGAGTCGAGCCTTCCCTGACGAAGAGAAACACGGGCGCCAGCTTCAGTTCGACGACGCGCGGGCTGTCAGGCAGGGATTTGCTCCACGCGGCGAAATCGGCGCTGTAGTCGCGGGGCGTCAGCGAACTGAAGCTGATGGAGTGAGTGCCGCCGGAGGTGGTTAGCCGGCTGTTGCGATTGGCCAGGTGCCGTTTGACTTCTTCCTTGATCTCGGTCGAGGCCGTGGCGCTGACAAACGCACCGTATTCCGCCTCGACCATCGCCTTGAGGCTGGTCTTGTTACTGAGGTAGCTTTTGGACGCGGTCATGGCATAGTTCAGCGAGCCACCAACGAGTACTTCGTTGACGATATCGGCGCCGAAGTCGACGAAGAAATTAAAAAAGGTCTTGGCGTCAGCCGGATCGAAGGTATGGGGCAGTTCCTTGACGCGGTTCTTGAACACCTCGGTGGCGTTGTCCGGGTTGACCGCCAGGGTCAGTTTCCATAAGCGCACGGTGTGGCTGTAGATGGCGGCTTCGCGTTCTTCGAGTTGGCTGATGTCGCTGCCGAACGTGGCCTTGAAACCGGCGGAGAAGGCGCCGTAGCTGCCCTTGGCCTGGACACTCGACTGAGTGTGCTTTTCATACTCCTCGTGAGACGAAAAGCTTTCCGTGAAATAGTCTTCCTTGCTCATCGGGTCCAGCGTGACGTGCTGGCCAATGCTGTAGGGCTTGTTGTCGTAGGTCACCGTGCGCTTTGCGCTTTCGGTATCCCCGACTTTCTGGCATTCCTTGCTTTCGCTGGCCCAATCCAGTTTGTTCAAACCGCGTCCCAGCAACTGCGAACCACCGATGTCGTTGCTCATCGTCTTTCCCTTCCGTCCAGGTTGTATCAATTGGTTCCAACTGACGAGGCCAGTATCGGAAGAGTGGGACGGGTGAGACAGTCCAGAGTGGTGTCAGTTTGGTATCATTTTAGTATCAACCAATGACCAGACAGTCGATTCATCCAGTGAAGGCTGCCAGGGTGCTGGGGTACACTCGACCGGCTGCCAGGTCATTACGACTTGGCAGTCGCTGATTTCGACATCCGTTTGTGCGTTTATTGGCGTGCCGGTCCTGGCTGACAGGGCGGCCGGGGCTATCGACATGGACTCCATGAACCCTTCGTTTTCCGCCACGAGCAAGCCTGAGTCGGTGATTTCCGACGGCCGCGTTCTGCTCGACGGTACGTTGTTGAAAGGATTGCGCAAACAGCATGGTCTGAGCCAGGAAACCCTCGCCGAGGCCTGCCTGAATCGCCACCTGTGTGTGTCCATCGCCTCCATCAAGCGCGCCGAAACGGGCAAGCCGGTGCTGTATCGCACGGCCCGTCACCTGGCCAGCGCCTTCGACCTCGATGTCAGCGCCTTGCTCGGGCGATCAGGCGCCGCCGCGCTGGGCGAGATCGAGCAGACCCTTAGCGCATTGCACGACAGCGTGCTTGGCGCGCAGGCGGTGGAATATGCGGTCATCCGCTATGTGCTGGAGTTGTGCTTCGCCACGGAGCCGTTAAGCGATAGTCGCGCATCGGCATCGCCGCTGTTGTTTGCCGAGGAAATCGAGCGGTTAATCCGCCAGTTCGGTGGGGTGCCGGTCGCTGGCGCGTCGGGGCTGGTCATCGCCCACTTCGGTTCGCCACAGGCGTATCGCAGTGACAGCGAGCGGGCTTTGCTCTGCGCCCTGGCCTTGAGCCGTGAGCAGTTCGTGCCGGCGGGATATGGAATTGCCGTGCGATTGGTTCGCGAGAGTCGCGATGTCGAGGTGATACCTGCCGAGGCGCTCGCTCTGATTCATCAGGCGTTTCCCGTGCAGCATGGCAATGCCCCGGTGTATGTCGCGCACAACCTGGTGGAGCAACTGTCCCTGCGGTTCGAGTTTGCAGCGGCTGAGGCGGTGCTTCCCACCTATCGCAAATGCCAGCGTCTGCGCCGTTTTGATGAGCATGCGCTGCGGCCCCTGGTGGGCCGGGCAATAGAAATACTACAGTTCAAAGGAGTGATCGAGGCTACCCAAGAATTCCAGGACGGCCATGTGGTCTACCTGCGTGGCATGGCTGGCATCGGCAAGACGCGGCTGGTCAGCGAGTTTTTCGAGATGGCGCGCCAGGGCGGTTTCGCCTGCCATCGTGGCGATGTGTTGGATTTTGGCATGGACCATGGCCTCTGGCCCCTCGGCCAACTGGCCTGCAGCCTACTGGCGCCAGGGGGCTCCGCGCCCATGAGCGGGCCGGTACTGGAAGCGGCAGCAATGGGTTTGAAGTTGTCTGCGGAGTCGTTGATGTTCCTGCAGATGCTGACCGGCGTGCATCCGGCTGGCGAGTCGTTCAAGGCGCAATTGGCACTGTATGCGGCGATGAGCAATGAGGCGCGGAGACAAGGTCTGTTCAATGCGTTGCTGCAGCTGCTGCTGCGGATCGCGGTACGGCAACCTTTGCTGATTGCCATTGAAGACCTGCACTGGGGTGATACAACGCTCTTCGCCCTGCTCGGCAAGCTACTTAACGATACCGACGAGGCCCCGATCGTCTGGCTGTTGACCTCCCGTCCCGAGGGCGACCCGCTGGAAAGCCAGCTACGCTCGCACTGCGCCAACCCCATGAGCCTGCTCGATATCGCACCGATCCGCGCACGAGAGGCGAGCGTGCTGGCGGAGCAGTTTTCCGAGATCGATCCCGGCTATCGTGCCGACTGCGTGGCGCGAGCCCAGGGTAATCCGTTGTACCTCACGCAACTGTTGTCGAGTCAGGAAGGCGTGCTCCCGGACAGCCTGCGGCATTTGGTGCAGACACGGGTGGAGCGGTTTACCCCTGAACAGCGGCGGGCCCTGCATTACGCCGCCGTACTCGGCAATCGCTTCGACCTGGCGCTCTGGCGCGAGGCGCTGGGTAAACCCGACTACGTTCCTGAAGCGCAATGGCGCCAAAGCCTGTTGCGGGAGGTCGAGCCGGGTAGCTATATGTTTGTCCACGACCTGGTCATGCACTGCCTCTACGACGCGATGCCGCAGGCGCTGCGTGAAGCGTTGCACCGTGCGGTGGCGACGCTCTATCGCCAGCGCGACCGGGTATTGCACGCTCAGCATTTGTGGCGGGCCAATGCGCCGGAGGCCTTCGATGCGTTGCTGGCCGCCATGTTCGAGAAGCTACAGGCCTGCCAGTACGACAGTGTCCTTGCCCTGGGAGCGCAGGCGGCCAGTCGGGGCGAGCGGGCAGGGGCCAGTTTCGAGCTGGCCTTGCTCCGCGCCCAGGCGTGTTCTGGCCTGGGACGGACCGTCGAGGCGCGTGACAGTTTCCAGCAGGCACTGACGCTGGCCGTGCGAGACGAAGAACGGATCGAGGCGGCGTTAGGATTGGCCGCGGTGCTGAACACCCTCGATTGCCTGGACGAAGAAGAGCGGCTGATCGAGCAGACACTGCCCCTCGCTCAGGTCTTGCAGGCGCATACGGCACTGGCCCGGTTGTATCACTTGCGCGGCAACATCTATTTCCCGCGTGGCGACTATGTCGAGTGCCGTCGCCTGCACGAAGAGTCGCTGTCCTTTGCCCGCATCGGTCTGCACCTCGAAACCCAGGCCAAGGCACTCAGTGGCATTGGCGACTCCTACTATGCCCAGGGCAGCCTGCAGACCGCCTATGAAGTATTCGATCAGTGTGTACGCTTGTGCGAGCGCCATGAGCTGGTGCAAGTGGAGGCGGGCAATCGCAGTGCGCGGGGCTCGGTACAGTTTTACTTAGGTCATCCGGAACAGGCATTGCGCGATGCCGTTGAGGCCATCGAGAGCAGTCGCAGAATCGGCAACCACCGAGCGGAGGTGTTTTCCCGCCTGACCGCTACTTGGGTGCTGTCGGCCGCCGGTCGCGATGCTGAAGCGGGGCAGGCGTTGTCCGAGGCCCTTGAACAGGCGCGTCATCTCGGCGCCAGTCGTTTTGAGGCGATCCTGCTGGAAGGCATGGCGCGGGTGGCGCTGCGTCAGGGCGAGCGAGACCGGGCGCGGGGTCTGATCATGGCGGCGGTGGAGCGGGTCGAACGCTTTGGCCTGCAACGCTATATCGGCCCGTGGGTCTACGCCAGCCTGGCCTTGATACTCGACGACGAGGCCCTGAAACGTCAGGCGCTGGCGCGGGGCGAGGCGCTGCTTGACCAGGCGTGCCTGGCTCACAATGTCTTGCAGTTCCGGGTAAGCGCCGCCGAAGTCTGCCTGCTGGCGGGTGATATCGAGCAGGCGGTCAACCACGGGCAACAGATGGCGACTCTCTCCGAGTCGGCCTCCTGTGCCTGGATCCGCCACCATGTGCGCTTGATTGGCGCGGCGGCGCATTGGCTGCGCAACGGGGATCGTTCGAGCGTCGAATGCTTGCGTGCTATCCGTCGCGAGGCCGAGCCGCTCGGCTTTGTCGCGACCATGCCCGAACTCGCCAGGATGTTCGATGGCTCATCCTGACCCCCGGCTTTGGCTCACCTGACCCGCAACCGCTCGCCGCTGGCGCCTGTTCAAGGCCCGCGATGCTGGACCAGTTTCTGCCGGACCTCGGCCGCCGTCTGCTGCTGCAGTTCCAACCAGAACACCTGCTTGCCCGCGACTTCGGCTGCCACCGGTACTCCATCGCGATACACCAGCCGATTGCCCGCCAGCGCCGGAACCTTGTTGCCCGGTAACAGCGTGCCGGCGAGGTTCAGCGGGTCGGCGCCACACACCGCCACCAGGCTGCCGTCCAGGGGGCGGCGGCGCACCTCGCGCAGCAGCGCAATGGCTTCGGGCAAGGCGAACTGTTCGCCGGCCAGCCCGCTGACAAAACGTCCGCCGCGAATTTCGCCACGGGCTTCCAGTCGATGCAGCGTGCGCAACAAATCGCGCCAGCTCGGCAACCATTCGGCTTCCCGTTCCAGCAAGCGCCAGAACACCACGCCATAACGACGCAGCAACGTCATGGCGACCTGCTCGAGGGTTTCCTCCGGCAGTCGTTCGCCGCCGACAGCGGTCGTTGAGGGCCGTCGCAGCAATGCCCAGCGCCCGGCATCGTCCATTCCGCCGACAAACGCTCCGCGCCCGCGTCGACCGGCGCGCGCCTGACGTTTACTGGCCGGGGTGATCAGTGCTCGCAGCCCGGCGAAACTGTCGGCGTTCACCAGGCCGGCGCCCACCAGTTCCTGCAACGCGGTCTCCAGCTCGGTCGGCAGCAGGTGAGCCTCATGCAGCAATTCATCGAAGAACAGTGCGCCGTGCTCGCTCAGGGCCGCGTGAACTTTCAAGGTTCGCGGCGACAGTTCCTCGACCGCAGTCTGTTGCGCCAGGCTGCCCCACAGCAACGCCTGACTGCGCGGCAGCAACACGACCGGCGTGCTGCGCAGTGTCGTATTGGCGGCCTTGTTACGGGCGTTCAGACGCCTCCAGACCAGCTTGCCCGAACGACACAGTTCATCCAGCCAGGTCGACGAATAATCCTTCAGGCGAGCGCTCAGCAGATCGCTGTCCCAGGCCCCGGCGGCGGCCGCGTAGCCTTCGAGCTGGCTGACAATCATTGGCAACGCAGCACTGCCCTGGGCTTGGCTGACGCTGGACAGGTGCTGCCAGTCGAACAGGAAACGCATGAAATCCTGCAAAGCCACGGGTTCGATCTCCCGCCGCAGGCGCTTGACCGTGTAGCGGTGGATGCGGGCCAACAGATGCCGTTCGCACCATTGCTCCGACGTCGCCGCAGGACTGAATTGCCCACGCAGCACATAGCCTTCGCTTTCCAGTTTCGCCAGGGCCTGGGCCAATCGCCCCTCGGCCAACCCCAGAGGGCTGGCGATCTCGCGCAGTGACAGCGGGCCAAAACCGCTGAGACGGGCGCGGACCACTTCGACGGCGGCGACGTCGGCCTCCCAGGCTTGAGCGAAGTCCGCCGGTGGCTGCAACGGCGGTTGTGGCGTGGCGTGCGGATAAAGCGCTTGCAGGCAGGTCAGGCGCTCCAGGGCGACCCAAAACCGCCGGTCGTCGACCCACAGGCAGGTGGCGCGACCGCTGGCGGCCAGGGCTTCGAGCCAGTCCGGCCAGCGGTCATTGGCGTGCGCCTCGGTATCGCTTATCACGGCGAGGCTCATGAGCGCCTCATGCATTTCGTCGGTGCCGTTGGGTTGCGGCCAGGCTTCGGCGCCGACTGCGACGATGGCCTCATGATCCAGCGCGCCGAGGTCGTCGGTGCTGCTCGGGTCGCTCCAGCGCCGATTGAGCACGGCCTGGGTCCGCCGTTCTTCCAGGGGCGCATCGTCGAGAAAGGCATAGGGTTTGGCGTTGAGGATTTGCGCCGCCAGCGGCGACGGCGCCGGCAGATCGCGAGCAATCAGCCGCACCTCGCCGGCTTCCATCCGGCGCAGCAGGGCCAGCCAACCGTCACAGTCCATGGCTTCGTGCAGGCAATCGTCGAGCGTCTGCTCCACCAGCGGGTGATCGGGAATCTCGCGCTCGCCAGCGAGGTTTTCCAGGCAGGCGATCTGGTCCGGGAAGACGCAGGCTGTCAGGTCTTCGCCTTTCATCCGCTGGATTTGTGGTGGCACCTTGCGCCCGCCGACAAAGCGCGGCAATGCCAGCGCGACCCCGGCACTCCAGCGCCAACGCACGCCGAACAGTGGCGCGTCGAGGACCGCCTGGACGAGGATCTGCTCGGCACTGTTGCTGCGCAGATAACGCCAGACCTCATCCAGGGCAAAGCTGTGGCTGGTGGACAGCGACAGAATAATGGCATTCTCGCTCGCGGCGGCCTGCAATTCGAAATTGAAAGTGCGACAGAAGCGCTTGCGCAAGGCCAGGCCCCAGGCACGGTTGATCCGGCTGCCGAACAGCGTGTGGATGATCAATTGAGTGCCGCCGGATTCGTCGAAAAACCGCTCCATCACCAGGGTCTCCTGGGACGGCAGGGCACCCAGGGCCAATCGGGTACGGGCGAGGTATTCGACGATCTGTTCGGCACAGGCCAGTTCCAGGCCGAGGCTGTCGCACAACCAGTCGATGCTGGGCTGCAAGTTGCCGGGCGTGGCTGCCAGTCGCTCATCGAGCTGACCGTGCAGGCGTGCCACGGCGAAAGACAGTTCGTGACTGCGTCCTGGCGCTTCGCCCAGCCAGAACGGAATGCTGGGCGGCTGGCCATGGGCGTCTTCGACCCGCACTTTGCCGGTTTCGACGCGCAGGATCCGATAGGAACTGTTGCCCAACTGGAACACATCGCCGGGAATGCTTTCGATCGCGAAGTCTTCGTTGACGCTGCCGATATTCAGGGCCTGGGGTTCCAGCAGCACGGCATAGTCGGCGTTGTCCGGAATGGTCCCGCCGCTGGTGAGCGCCGTTAGTTGACTGCCGCGTCGGCCACGCAAGGTGCGTGTCATCGCATCCCGATGCAGATAGGCGCTGCGCAGCCCCTGGCGACTGTTGAAACCCTCGGCGAGCATCCGCAGCAAGGCCTGATAATGTGATTCGTCGAGCCCGGCATAGGGGCTGGCACGGCGGATCAGGTCCAACAGCGGGGCTTCCTGCCACTCCTGACAACTGACTTCGGCGACGATCTGCTGTGCCAGTACATCCAGCGGCGCTCGGGGAATCAGCAAGGTGTCCAGCTCGCCCCGGCGAACGCAGTCGAGCAGCGCGGCGCATTCGATCAGGTCATCGCGCGAGGTCGGGAACAGGCGGCCCTTGGGCGTTCCGTCGATCTGGTGGCCGGAGCGCCCGACCCGTTGCAAAAACGCCGAAATAGAGCCTGGCGAGCCAATTTGGCAGACCAGCTCGACCTCGCCGATATCGATGCCCAGCTCCAGCGAAGCCGTGGCAATCAGCACCCGAAGCTCGCCGCGCTTGAGTCGTTGTTCGGCCTCCAGGCGCTGTTCCTTGGCCAGGCTACCGTGGTGGGCGGCCACCGCATCCTTGCCCAGGCGTTCGCTCACATGCTTGGCCAGCCGTTCGGCCAGGCGCCGGGTATTGACGAACACCAGGGTGGTGCGATGTGCCTGGGCCAGTTCGGCGAGACGCTTGTAGACCAGCTCCCAGACGTCATTGGCCATCACCGGCCCCAGCGGCACCGGCAGTACTTCGATGGCCAGGTCCCGTGGGCGGGCATGGCCAATATCGATGATCGCGCAGGGGCGTTCGCTGCCCACCAGGAAGCGCGACACCCCATCGATGGGTTTTTGCGTGGCGGAAAGGCCAATGCGCAGCAGTGGCTCGTGGCACAGCGCCTGCAGGCGTTCGAGGCTCAGGGCCAGGTGACTGCCGCGCTTGCTGGCGGCAATCGCATGGATTTCGTCGACGATGACCGTGCGGGTGGTGGCAAGCATGCGCCGCCCCGAGTCGGAGCCGAGCAGCACATAGAGCGATTCGGGGGTGGTGACCAGGATATGCGGCGCGCTCTTGCGCATCTGCGTGCGATCTTTCTGCGGCGTATCGCCGGTGCGCACCGCCGTGCTGATCGACAACGGGGGCAGGCCCTGGTGTTCGAGTTCGGCGGTGATGCCGGCCAACGGCTCCTGCAGATTGATACGAATATCGTTGGACAGCGCCTTGAGCGGCGAGACATAGACGATAAGGGTTTCAGCCGGCAGCCTGCCGCCTTGATCCAGGCCCTGTCGCACCAGCTCATCAATGACCGCGAGAAAGGCCGTGAGGGTCTTGCCCGAACCCGTGGGCGCGGCGATCAGCGTCGACTGGCGCTCGCGTATCAACGGCCAGGCACGGGCCTGGGCGGCGGTGACGTCCGGGAAGGTGTTGCGAAACCAGGCACTGACGGCCGGATGAAACGCCGCCAGAGCGTCGGGGGTCGGTTCGGGAAGGTTCATACTTCACTTTATGCGGGCGCCGTGGACAAGTTGCAAGCTGAATGGGGATTTGAGTCAGCCACTGTGATCTTTCTGCACTGATAAGCACTCTGCGGGCACTTTCCCCGTGACGGCTGCATCCAAAACCCGCAAAATGCAACGATTGTGGCGGTTGCCAACGGGAAAACCTCGGTTCTTCCACAAACCGCCATTGTTCTGAACAGACCTGAGCCTGCTGACTCTATGCGAATGCGCCTTATGTTATTGGGTGGCGGGAATGCCCTCGGGCAGGCGCTGATTCGCCTGGGTGCGGAGGAAGACATCGATTTCCTCGCCCCCCGCCCGCCGCAAGACGGCTGGGATGCCGCGAGCCTGACGCAATTGCTCGATGACACCCGCCCGAATGCGTTGATCAACCTTGCTTACTATTTCGACTGGTTCCAGGCGGAGGCTGTCAGCGAAACACGGCTGTCCAGCCAGGAACGCGCGATCGAGCGTCTGGCCGAATTGTGCCAGCATCACAATATCGTCCTGGTGCAACCGTCCAGCTATCGGGTGTTCGATGGTTCGCGGGCGACCGCTTACAGCGAAAAAGACGAACCGATTCCTCTCGGCCTGCGCGGCCAGGCGCTGTGGCGCATCGAACAGAGCGTGCGCGCGACCTGTCCGCAACATGTGCTGCTGCGTTTCGGCTGGTTGTTGGACGATAGCATCGACGGCACGCTGGGACGTTTCCTGGCTCGCGCCGAGCGTCCCGAAGAATTGCTGATGGCCGATGATCGGCGCGGCAACCCGACGCCGGTGGACGATGCCGCCCGAGTGATTATTTCGGTGCTCAAGCAACTCGACTGTGCGGCGCCGCTGTGGGGCACCTATCACTATGCCGGCCATGAGGCGACGACGCCACTGGCATTGGGCCAGGCGATCCTCGGCGAGGCGCGCAATTTCCATCCGCTGGCGATCGAGGCGCCGAGCGCCCAGGCCCACGCGGCTCGCCCGGATGCCGTTGAAGAACCGCAGCATGCGGTGCTGGCGTGCAAGAAAATCCTCCATACCTTCGGCATCAAACCGCGCGCCTGGCGCGCCGGGCTGCCGGCTTTACTGGACAGGTTCTATCGTCATGGCTGATACGCCGATTCTGATCACCGGCGGGGCCGGTTTCATTGGTTCCAACCTGGCCGAGCTGCTGTTAGCCAAAGGTTACTCGATTCGTGTGCTGGACGACCTGTCCACCGGCAAGCGTAGCAACCTCGCCCTGGACAACCCGCGAGTCGAGCTGATCGAGGGCGATGTCGCCGATGCCGCGCAGGTTGTCCGGGCCATGGTCGGTTGTCAGGCCGTGGTGCACCTGGCGGCGGTGGCATCGGTACAAGCCTCGGTGGATGATCCGGTGCGCACGCACCGGAGCAATTTTGTGGGTAGCCTGAATGTTTGCGAAGCCATGCGCGAGGCGGGGGTGAAGCGGGTAATCTTCGCCTCCAGCGCTGCGGTCTATGGTAACAACGGCGAAGGTGAGTCGATTGTCGAAGACACGCCCAAGGCACCGCTGACACCGTATGCGGTGGACAAGCTGGCGAGCGAATACTATTTCGATTTCTATCGACGCCAGCATGCCCTGGAGCCGGTGATCTTCCGTTTTTTCAATGTTTTCGGGCCGCGCCAGAATCCGTCCTCGCCGTATTCCGGGGTCATCAGCATCTTCAGCGAACGCGCCGAGAAAGGCCTGCCGATCACCGTGTTTGGCGATGGCGAGCAGACCCGCGATTTCATCTACGTCGGCGACCTGGTGAACGTCCTGGTACAGGCGCTCGAAGCGCCGCAGGTGCACGAAGGTGCGATTAACGTTGGTTTGAACCGCTCCACCAGCCTCAAGCAGATGCTGCAGGTCCTGAGCGAAGTCGTCGGCCCGTTGCCCCCCGTGACGTATGCCCCGGCACGCTGCGGCGATATCCGTCATTCCCGGGCGAACAACCAGCGTCTGCTGGAGCGCTTCGCCTTTCCCGAACCGACGCCGATCGGCGTGGGACTGGCGCGGTTGCTGGGGCGCTGATACCGCTTAGAACTTGTAGCCCAGGCCGACCATGTAAACCATCGGGTCCACATCGACATTGACCTTGGCGCGGGTGCCGCCCGCCACTGCGTTGTTGTCCACGTAGGCCGTGGTGTCGATGTCGATGTAGCGGATCTGGGCGTTGAGCATCAATTTGTCGGTGAGCATATAGTCGGCACCGACCTGCCAGGACAGCCCCCAAGAATTCTTCGCACGGAAATTGTCGAAACCAGCGGCGCTGGCTTCGCTGCCGACATGCTCGTCGTAGATCCAGGTGTAGTTGATGCCAGCACCGAGGTAAGGCTGGAGCGCCGACTTGTGGTCGAGCGGGTAGTACACCACGCTGAGGGTCGGTGGCAGGTGCTTGAGGGTGCCGAGTTTGCCGTTGGCGGCGCCTAGCGCGGTGTTCTTGAGCTTCACGTCATGTTCGAACGGACTCGCGGCCAGCAGTTCGAGACCGATGTGATCGGTGACCATGTAGGCGAAGTTCAGGCCCAACTGAGTGTCGCTGCCCATCGTCGCCTTGCCACCGAGATTGGCGCCGGCCAGCGGGCCGCGATCGACCTTGACGCTGGAGCTGTCGGCGCTCGGATTGATCGTGATCGCTCCGGCGCGAACGATGATGTCACCAGCCTCATGGGCATGGGCAAGCGGGGCGGCGCAGGCGAGGGCAACGAAGGCGGCGCTGAGTAAGGATTTGTGCATGGAAGGACTCCAGAAGACATTTCGAATTCACTGGAGTCAATGGTAAAGAGCGAGCTGATCGAGTCTTTGACTCAGCTCAATGAAAGGTCAATTGCCTTATTCCGGCAACTCGTACACATAGATCTTTTGTGCCTCCATGCCGTACCCCGCATCCGCCAGCTCGCTGGTGCTTGGCTTGACCTGCAGTTCGCCTTCGATCCAGTACGGCTGGTACAACTCGTCGAGCTTGACCCCCAGCTCACTGGTCACATGCACGATCTGGTTCGACGGCGGTGGCGGCACATGGATGCAGGCACCGAAATACGGCACCAGCAGGAACTCGGTGGTGCGGCCTTCCTCGCTCACCTCCAGTGACACGATATAGCCGGGCAATCGCACATGCTGGCCATCGAGGGCCTTGACCACCGGCGCGTCCGGCAGGCTCTGCCTGGCCGCCGGAGCGGCCTCGGGGTCCATGTTGCCCAACTGCGACAAGTCATGCAGCGGGCGCATATCCGGCAGTTCCGGCGGCGCGTCCGGCGGAATCATTTCCTGCCAGGCCAGCTCCCGCGGTTCGTCCTTGGCCCATGACGGCAGAGCCGCCAACAACAGCAGCGCCAACAGCAAGCGGGACAACACAGGTTTTTTCATCACACAAACACTCATAAACGGATGGACAGGCCATCGCTCAGGGATTGCCGATAGGCACGCCAGGCCGGCACGCTGCCCATCAACAGGGCGGCGACGAGGATACCGCCAAGCAGCCTCCATTCATATTCGCTTGGCCAGGACAACGGCAGGTACAGCCCGTAGTTCGACTGCACATAACCCTGGGCCAAGGCGATGCACAGGTACAGCAGACCCAGCCCGGCGACCACGCCGGACAGTGCCAGGGCAAAGGCTTCCAGCACCAGTAGACTGGCGATATGCCAGGGCCGCGCACCCACCGAACGCAGGATCGCCATCTCCCGGCGGCGCTCGTTGAGGCTGGTGAGAATCGCCGTCAGCATGCCGATCAGGCCGGTCAGCACCACAAACAGCGAGACTACGAACAGGGCTTTTTCCGCCGTGCCCATCAGGCTCCAGAGTTCCTGCAAGGCCACCCCCGGAAGGATCGCCAGCATCGGCTCGCCCCGGTACTCGTTGATCTCGCGCTGCACGGCGAAAGTCGCAATCTTGCTCTTGAGGCCGAGCATGAAGGCGGTGATCGCCTGGGGCGTGAGGTCCATGTTACGCGCTTGATCGGCGCTGATCCGCCCGGTGCCGTGGGCCGGTACTCCGTTGTGCCAGTCGATATGGATCGCCTCCATGCCGCCGAGACTGATATGCAGCGTGCGGTCCACCGGGGTTCCGGTGCGCTTGAGGATACCGACCACGGTGAACGGCTTGTCGTCGTGCTTGACCAGGCTGATTGTCGCGACGCCATGAGCCAGCACCAGTTGGTCACCGAGCTTGTAGTGCAAGGCATCGGCGACTTCGGCGCCGAGTACCACTTCGAAAGGATCGCCGGCGAAGGCGCGACCGCCGGCCAGTTCCAGGCGCTGTTGGTGACCGTACTGATAATGCTCGAAGTAGGCTTCGTTGGTGCCCATCACCCGATAGCCGCGATGCGAGTCGCCGAGGGAAATCGGGATGGCCCACTTCACCTGCGGGCTGCTGGCAAAGTGCTCGAAGCTATCCCAGCGGATGTTGTTGGTGGCGTTACCAATGCGAAACACCGAGTACAGCAGCAGGTTAACCGAGCCCGAGCGAGCGCCGACGATCAGGTCGGTGCCGCTGATGGTGCTGGCAAAGCTGGCGCGGGCTTCGGTGCGCACACGCTCCACCGCCAGGAGCAGGCAGACCGAAAGGGCGATGGCGAAGGCCGTGAGAATGGCGGTAAAGCGGCGGTTAGCCAGGCTGGCCAAAGCCAGTCGTAACAGATACATCTCAAACCTCCGCGGGCGCGGTCGCGCGATTCAGGTCGGCCAGGGACAGGTGACGATCGAACAGTGGCGCCAGGCTTTGATCATGGCTGACGAACAGCAGACTGGAGCCGGCTTCCCGGCATTCGGCGAACAACAATTGGATAAAGGCTTCGCGGGCGTCGTAATCGAGGGCCGAGGTCGGTTCGTCGGCGATCACCAGTTCCGGTTGGCCGATCAGTGCGCGGGCAGCGGCGACGCGTTGCTGCTGGCCAATGGACAGGGAGTCGGCGCGCCGTTCCAGCAGCGCTGGGTCCTGCAAGCCGAGGTGCGCGAGCAAGGTCGCGGCGGCCTGGTCGATGCTGCCGTGGCGTTGGCTGGCGCGGCTGGCGCGCAACCTGGAAAAACGACAGGGCAGTTCGACATTCTCGCGCACCGAGAGAAACGGCAGCAGGTTGAACTGCTGGAAAATGTAGCCAGTGTGATCGACACGAAAATGATCGCGGGCGCCGGCCCCGAGCTCGGTCAGCTCCTGGCCGAGCAGGCGGATGCTGCCCCGGCTGGGTTTCTGCACGCCGCCCAGCAGACCGAGCAGGGTGGTCTTGCCGCTGCCGCTGGGGCCCTTGAGAAACAAAGTCTCGCCGGGCTCCAGGCGGAACGCGGGGATGTCCAGCAACAGCGGGTGACCGGGCCAATTGAAGCCCAGGTCGGACAGTTCGATAAGTGCTTGGGTCATTGGGGCCGATTCACAAGTGGTGTGCTCCTGGTGGAGGCGGAACGGGTTGTGGGAGCGGTACTTACCCGCGAGAGGGGCCTTGAGATCGCGGAAAGCTTCGCCGCGACGCCGCCCCGATCCGGTACCGCTCCCACGGACACACATAAGCCCATTCCAACGGGAATGGAGATGGATCAGAACTTCAGGGTAGCGGCCTTCGGTGTCGCATCCACGCCCTGCTGGCCGCTTGGCGAGATGACTTGTACCTGAATTTTCTGGGTCGCGGGGAAGGTCTTGAAGACCTGGGTCAGGTCGAGTTGCTTGAGCGCTGCCGGCGTGGCGCAGTTGAATTGGTAATGCGCGTGGATTTCGCTGTGGTCGTGATGATGCGGGTGCTCGCCGGTGCCCTTGGCGTGGTCGTTATCATCCTCATCGCGGTCGGCGTCCTCCGGGGCCGGATCGCCGAACAACGGGCTTTCCAGTTCTTGGTTGGCAAGCACGCAACCGGCCTCCTTGGGCAGTTGGAACAGCGCCAGCGGTTTGTCGAGCAGGGCGCGCACGGCGGCGACCTTGGCCTTGTCGGCGTCGCTGGTGGCGGTGTGTTCGAAGCCCAGCAGATTCATCGCCGGGCTTTGCAGTTCCAGTTCCAGGGTTTGCGCGTCCAGGGCCGCGTTCAGGCGAGCGACGCCATGTTCGTGAGCACCCAGGCTGGCGTGTTCTGTTTCATGGGCCTGGGCGGCAATCAAGGGTAGCAAGGCAAAAGGCAGGGCGAGAAGCAGGCGACGCATAGCGTTTCTCCAGAAACCACAAAAGGTATTTTGTTATGTGATCTTATAACAATTTATTACGCTTTCAACCACCTGCTTGGCGATCCGGCTGACGCGTGGGAGCATGCCTGCTGGGCTATTCGGTCAAGGATTTTGAGGAAAGTTTATGGTGCGGATTCGCGGAACCATCGGCGAGTGGCCGGTAGATTTGACAGTGGAGCTGGATGACGGCGATTGGGCCCGGCTGGGTGCGCAATTGCAGGTGGAGAAACGGCAGGAGCCAGTGGTGATGGCCAGGCCGATGAGCCAGGACGATGCCGTGTGGCAGATGGCCAAGGACTTGGTGCGCCAAGCCGGGCAGATCGACGGTCCACAACTGCTGGGGCAATTGGAGGGCTTGACCGGGAGTGTGGCGGCGGGCAAACGCTTATTGGTGCGCTTGCGCCACTGTGGTGAGGTCAAGGTGGTGAGTGGGACGGATTCGCCGCTCTATAGTTGGAGCGATGCTTAAGCAGGTGTATTGCTGACTTCACGGACGGCATCTGTTAGGTGGGGCGGTTTGTTGCGCAGGCCGACAGCGCCGGTTCTGGCTTTGCGAAGAAGCTGGGTATGGAGTGTTGTGCGCAAACCCTATCAGGCTCTGTACGAAATGTATCCGCGCTCGCCCATGTGGTGTTGAAAGTCGGCTCGCCATGCTCATGACCACCCGTCGACTGCGTTTACATCCCCAAGATTATTTCCTGGCTGGCGACGAAGACCTCGGCTTTGGAGGCACCTACCGCCTAACCGAAGCGAGCACATTCAAAACCAGGGCGGCCGCTGAAAGCGTTGAGGCGCTAGCAAAAGCTGTAGCGGAGGGTGTGCCGATGTTGACCCCCAATGGTCGACCGAAATCAATGGGGAGCTTCACTACCCTCGCAGATAGGAAATACCAATCACGCATGGCTGGAACCCAGTAGCCTCACGACGCCACTCAAAAGTAGGCGGACCGCAGGGCTGGCGTTCCTATGGGTCGGGCCAGCCTGCTGAATCTACTGTCAAACGCTCGCTAAAACCTGCGCCGCAGACAAAGGCCGCAAAGCCGCTGCCTATTCTGCGGGGGGGCTACGCTTTCAGGACAGCTCATGAATCCGATCGATCATTCTCTTTTCAACCCCAATTTCTCCTTTGGCTCCAGCGGCACGGAGGACGTCCACGCGCCGGCGCAAGCCATGGACGCGACACAGGTACTTGAGCACAGCATCCAACAGGTCGGTGGCAATACCGGCATTCCCGCCGAACACCTGCGTAAGCTGCATCACATTGCTCGTGAAAATGACTGCGTGATCGCCTTCAGGCCTTTCGATCCACTGAACAGGTCGTTGGTCGAACAGGGTCATCCGACCAAGAGCCAACAGATCAAGGGTAAGAGTTCCGACCTGGGGCCGCTTTACGGCTTCATTCCGGTACAACAGGCGCTCAGCAAGGTGCGTGGCCGCGGACCGGAAGCGATCGCAAAGGCAGACCAAGACATCAAGACGGTGCTGGAAAAGCAACACGCCAGGGCCATTGCGCTGCGGCTACCGCAAGAGCGTCTGGGGCTACTGCAGGACGAGGGTTTGATCCGGCTGCATGCACCGTTGAGCGATGGCACACGTAAGATCACGCTCCCCGGCGACTCTACCGAGTTCACCGCCCGACTCGCCGATAACGGCAAATCGTTCGAAATTCTGCATGGAGGAGAGGCGGTGCAAGTGCTGGCACCCATGAGACAACCAGACGATCCTCTCCAGGACAAACCGCTGACGGCCGATTATGACCTGTTCGTAATCATGCCCAATTGGGGGCAAGTGGGCGAGCAAACCAACCGGCGCTTGTCGCAACCGGGTCTACGCGATCCCTTGTCGGGCGTCATGCCCGGTGGCCCGAAGGATGGCGGGACCGACCACATCACGGCCCTGGAGCGGCGCATCGCTAATCAGATCAATGAACGGCTGCGTCCCGACATCGATTTCGACCAACCAGGCAACGCCGCCTGGCGCTTGGTGCACCATGGTGCCGATCAGGGAAACCCCCAAAGTGATCTGAAAGACAACTTTCCCGCCACGCTGATTTTGCCACGGCAACTAGGCGAGCATGGGCCGGTTACAATCCTGCGCGACCCAGGAGCGTTGAATGCGTTCATCCAGCAACATGGTGGGCAATATCCAATGGTCCGTAATACCGCTTGGAACCAGCTCTCGGGCCATGTGGGCCGGCGCGCCAGTGATCTCAGCACACGCAGCAATGAACCGAGCCCGGCCCCCAGCCGCAAGTCCAGCCTTACCCCCCGGGACATTCAGGTCCTGCAGGCCGCCTCGGCACGGCGCAACAGCCGTCCCCAGCTGTTCGGCGAACGCCGCGGTTCACTGGCGCCTTTCCAGGAGCAAGAGCCTTCATGACTTGATGAAGATACATCCGCCTGTTCGAGATCGAGTGAGGTGGCTCAGTAAAGTGCCGCGAACAACTTGCGTCGGTAAGTAGTCACCAGCGGATGGTCGTTGCCCAGCAGGTCGAACACTTGCAGCAAGGTCTTGTGGGGCAGGCCTTCGCTGTAGCCGCGGTTGCGGGTAAACAGCTTAAGCAAGGCATCCAACGCGGCGTCGTACTGTTGGCGGGCCAGTTGCTGGATTGCCAGTTGATAGATGGCTTCGTCGTCCAGTGGATTCTGGGCCAGGCGGGCTTTCAGGTCGGCGGTATCCGGCAGCGCGGCGGCCTGGCGCAGGAAGGTCAACTGGGACTTGGCGCCGGCCAGGGCGGCCTTGTGTTCGTCACCCTTGACCGTATCGAGCACGGTTTGCGCTTCGTCCAGTTCACCGCGTTCGGCAAGGCAGCGGGCGTAGAGGATCAGCGCCTGGGCGTTGCTGTTGTCTTCGTCCAGTAGCGCCACCAGGGTCGCTTCGGCGTCGGCGATTCGGCCCTCGCCGAACAGCGCCTGGGCCTGTTCGAAAGGATCGTTCGCGGCCGGCGCTGGCATTTGTACATGGGGTTCGAGCATGGCGCGTACCGCCGACTCCGGCTGGGCGCCGGCGAAGCCGTCCACCGGCTGGCCGTCCTTGAACAACAGCACGGTCGGCAGGCTGCGGATACCGAAACGGGCGACGATGTCCTGCTCGGCATCACAGTCGACTTTGGCTAGCAGCAGTTCGCCCTGATAGCTTTCGGCGACCTGTTGCAGCATCGGCATCAGGGCCTTGCAGGGCGCACACCATTGCGCCCAGAAGTCCACCAGCACTGGCTTGTGGAACGAGTTCTGGATCACCGCCTGGTCGAAGTTCAGAGCGGTGGCGTCGAAGATGTAGGGCGTGTCCTGAGTCATCGGGAATCTCGAAGAGCGGGGGGGATGGTGCAACTATAAGGCCTGGGGCGGGTGGGCCGAAAGCGGCGGTTGAGCCACACAGGCCGCTAGTGGGTCGAGTGCTGGATTCAAGGCGCGCTGACGAATTGCAATTCACCCATGGCCTGAGTGGTCGGCTGGTCCACCGACACCGAAGGCAGGTGCAGGATCAGTTGCCCGGACTGGCTGGCGCGCCCGCGCAGTTCGACGCGACTGTCCGGCGGAAACACCTCCGGATTGAAGCGCAGGCGGAACGGCAGCACCTGGCCGGTGCCGTTGATCTTGCTGCTGGCCAGCAGTTGTTGCGGGCGACCGCGCTCATCGATCACCAGCAGCGCCAGTTCGACCTCGGCATTGGCCGGCACGCCGAGCAGGGTGCCGCTCAGTTCGCGTTGGAAAGCCGGCAGCGGGCCGAGTTCTTCGTAGGGACTTAGCGGTTTTTTTGTCTGAACCTGGTGGGGCGGGGCCGGCTCGGGCTTGGGGGCGCCGCTGCAAGCGACAAGCAGGCCGGCGAGGCTGAGCAAAACAAGCGGTCGTACTGACATCTACAACTCCAACTGAGGCGCAAAGCGGTGGTTCTGATGGAATAACGTTAGTCCGCCGACTGTATACCGCAAACCCTATGGCTTGTCTTGCCACGGGGATGCGCTACCATGACCCTCCCATTTTTTGTTGCCTGCCACCATGCACTGTCCCTTCTGTGGTGCCAACGACACCAAAGTCATCGATTCGCGTCTGGTCGCCGAGGGCGAACAGGTGCGCCGCCGGCGTGAATGCCTGGCCTGCGGTGAGCGTTTCACTACCTTTGAAACCGCCGAACTGGTTTTGCCGCGCCTGATCAAGCAGGACGGCAGTCGCCAACCCTTCGACGAAGAAAAACTGCGCGCCGGTATGCAGCGGGCCTTGGAAAAACGCCCGGTGAGTGTCGAGCGCCTGGAAGCGGCGCTGGCGCATATCAAGCACAAGCTGCGGGCGACCGGCGAGCGCGAGGTCAAGTCGTTGATCGTCGGCGAGCTGGTGATGAGCGAGTTGCAGAAACTCGACGAAGTCGCCTATATCCGCTTTGCTTCGGTCTATCGTCGTTTCCAGGATCTCAACGAGTTCCGTGAAGAGATCGACCGTCTCGCCCGGGAGCCCGTCCATCAATGAGCCTTGCCACCGAACAGGCGATTCTCGATGCCCACTACATGGCCCGGGCCCTGGAGCTGGCCCGTAAGGGGCGCTACTCGACGCACCCTAACCCACGGGTGGGTTGCGTGATTGTGCGCGACGGCGAAGTGGTCGGCGAAGGTTGGCACGTGCGAGCCGGCGAGCCCCATGCCGAAGTCCACGCTTTGCGCGAGGCGGGCGAAAACGCCCGTGGCGCGACGGCATACGTGACGCTGGAGCCGTGCAGTCACTTCGGTCGTACACCGCCGTGCGCCGACGCACTGGTCAAGGCTGGCGTGGGCCGGGTGGTCGCGGCCATGCAGGACCCCAATCCGCAGGTCGCCGGACGTGGTCTCAAGCACCTGGCCGATGCTGGGGTCACGGTGCTCAGCGGCGTGCTCGAAGGCGAGGCGCGGGCGATCAACCAGGGCTTCCTCAAGCGTATGGAACATGGTCTGCCGTGGGTGCGAGTCAAGCTGGCGATGAGCCTGGACGGTCGCACCGCCATGGCCAGTGGTGAAAGCCAGTGGATCACCGGGCCTGCCGCGCGCTCCGCCGTGCAACGACTTCGGGCTCAGGCCAGCGCGGTGCTCACCGGCGCCGATACGGTATTGGCCGATAATGCCCGGCTGACCGTGCGTGCCGCCGAACTGGGGCTGGACCCCGAACTGACGGCCTTGGCCGAGCGTCGGCCGCCGTTGCGGGTACTGATCGACGGGCGCCTGCGGGTGCCGCTCGACGCGGCTTTCTTCCAGGCAGGTCCGGCGCTGGTGGTGACGTGCGCGGCGACCGTCAGCGCCGACTACCAGGCCGCAGGGCACGAGGTCCTGAGCGTGCCGGGCAGCGACGGCCAGGTTGACCTGCCCCAGTTGCTGAGCCAATTGGCAGCCCGTGGCGTCAATGAACTGTTGGTCGAGGCCGGTCCGCGCCTGGCCGGAGCCTTTGCTCGCCAGGGCTTGGTGGACGAATACCAGATATTTGTCGCGGCAAAGTTCCTCGGTTCCCGTGCGCGCCCGCTGCTGGATTGGCCGCTGGAGCAGATGAGCGAGGCCCCGCAGTTGAAGATCACTGAAATGCGCGCAGTGGGCGATAACTGGCGAGTCACCGCAATACCTGACCCGGCATCCGGCGTATAATTCACGCCTTGCGCCCCTGCGCTGGCTCGTTCTCGAGGAGGATTTCATGTTCACCGGCATTATCGAATCCATCGGCAGTATCCGTGCGCTGAGCCCAAAAGGCGGCGATGTGCGGGTCTATGTAGAAACCGGCCAGCTCGACCTGGGCGACGTCAAGCTCGGTGACAGCATCGCGGTCAACGGTGTGTGCCTGACCGCCGTGGAGCTTCCGGGCGACGGTTTCTGGGCTGACGTCAGCCGTGAAACCCTGGACTGCACTGCATTCAACGAATTGAAGGCCGGTAGCCGGGTCAACCTGGAAAAGGCCCTGACCCCAACCAGCCGCCTGGGTGGTCATCTGGTCAGTGGTCATGTCGATGGTGTCGGCGAAGTCGTTGCCCGTGAAGAAAACGCCCGGGCGATCCAGTTCCGCATCCGTGCTCCGAAAGACCTGGCCAAGTACATCGCCCACAAAGGCTCGATCACCGTCGACGGCACCAGCCTGACGGTCAACGCGGTCAATGGCGCCGAGTTCGAGTTGACCATCGTCCCGCATACCCTGGCCGAAACGATCATGGCCGACTATCGTCCTGGACGTCGGGTCAACCTCGAAGTCGATCTGCTGGCCCGTTATCTGGAGCGTCTGTTGCTCGGTAACAAGGCTGCGGAGCCGTCGAGCGGCGGCATCAGCGAAAGTTTCCTGGCCGCCAACGGCTATCTCAAGTCTTGAAAGAAAAGGGGGTGCCGCGTGGGACTCAACACGATTGAAGAACTGGTCGAAGACATCCGCCAGGGCAAGATGGTCATCCTCATGGATGATGAAGATCGCGAGAACGAAGGCGACCTGATCATGGCCGCCGAATGCTGCACGCCTGCACACATCAACTTTATGGCCAAGCACGCCCGTGGCCTGATCTGTATGCCGATGAGCCGCGAGCGTTGCGAATTGCTCAAGCTACCGCTGATGGCGCCGCGCAACGGTTCGGGCTTTGGCACCAAGTTCACCGTGTCGATCGAGGCCAGCGAAGGCGTCACAACCGGCATTTCCGCCGCCGACCGCGCCCGTACCGTGCAAGCGGCGGCCGCCAAGGATGCCAAGGCCGAGGACATCGTCAGCCCTGGCCACATCTTTCCGCTGATGGCCCAGCCGGGCGGCACCCTGGCTCGCGCCGGCCACACCGAGGCTGCCTGCGACCTGGCGCGCATGGCCGGTTTCGAGCCCAGCGGCGTGATCTGCGAAGTGATGAACGACGACGGCACCATGTCCCGTCGCGCCGAACTCGAAACCTTTGCCGCTGAACACCACATCAAGATCGGTACTATCGCCGACTTGATCCACTATCGGATGATCCACGAACGTACCGTTCAGCGGATTGCCGAGCAACCGTTGGACAGCGAGCTGGGCCATTTCACCCTGGTGACCTATCGTGATTCGGTCGAAGGCGATGTGCACTTGGCTCTGACTCTGGGCAATGTCTGCGCCGAAGTCCCGACCCTGGTGCGCGTGCACAACATGGACCCGTTGCGCGACCTGTTGATGGTCAAGCAACCGGGCCGCTGGAGTTTGCGGGCCGCTATGGCCGCCGTGGCCGAGGCGGGTAGTGGCGTGGTGCTGCTGCTTGGACATCCGTTGGATGGCGATGTGCTGCTGGCGCATATCCGTGAAAGCGCCGACTCTGTGCCGACGAAAAACCCCACCACCTATAGCACGGTGGGGGCGGGTTCGCAGATATTGCGTGACCTCGGTGTGCGGCAGATGCGCCTGATGAGTGCGCCGATGAAGTTCAACGCGATATCCGGTTTCGACCTGGAAGTAGTAGAATACGTGCCCTCCGAATAAAAGCCTGGCTGGCGCCGGCTTTTTATTCGCGGTTCAAATATCACTGAGGGGCGCGTACTTTGGCGTGTCCCGGCTCTTTAAGAGATTTGTCGAATGACCCTGAAGACCATCGAAGGTACCTTCATCGCCCCTAAAGGCCGCTATGCCCTGGTGGTCGGCCGCTTCAACAGCTTTGTTGTCGAAAGCCTGGTGAGCGGTGCCGTTGACGCCCTGGTTCGTCACGGTGTGAGCGAAAGCGACATCACCCTCATCCGTGCGCCTGGCGCCTTCGAAATCCCGCTGGTTGCGCAGAAAGTCGCGCAGAAAGGCGATTTCTCGGCAATCATTGCCCTCGGCGCGGTCATTCGTGGTGGCACTCCGCACTTCGAATACGTCGCTGGCGAGTGCACCAAGGGCCTGGCCCAGGTATCCATGGAATTCGGCGTGCCGGTCGCTTTCGGCGTGTTGACCGTTGATTCCATCGAACAAGCCATCGAGCGTTCCGGCACCAAGGCCGGTAACAAAGGTGCCGAGGCTGCCCTGTCCGCCTTGGAAATGGTCAGCCTGCTGTCGCAGCTGGAGGCGGTGTGATTAGCGACGAAAGCGATCGTTTCAACCCGCGCGATCCGAAGCCCGAGGGCCATGGCAAACCATCCAAGAGTGCCAAGCGTCGTGAAGCCCGTCAGCTCGCGACTCAGGCGCTCTACCAATGGCACATGGCCAAGCAGTCGCTGAACGAAATCGAAGCGCAGTTCCGGGTCGATAACGACTTTAGCGACGTCGACGGTGCCTACTTCCGTGACATCCTGCACGGCGTTCCACAGTTCAAGAGCGAGATCGACACCGCGCTCACGCCGTGCCTGGACATCGAGATCGAGGAACTAGACCCGGTCGAACTGGCGGTCCTGCGCCTGTCCACCTGGGAGCTGCTCAAACGCGTCGACGTGCCGTACCGTGTGGTGATCAACGAAGGGATCGAGCTGGCCAAGGTCTATGGTTCCACCGACGGTCACAAGTTCGTCAACGGTGTGCTCGACAAGCTGGCGCCGAACCTGCGTGAAGCTGAAGTGAAGGCCTTCAAGCGCTGATCGGCGCTTGCACTTCCCATGGGCGAGTTCGAACTGATCCGTAACTTCTTTGCCTGCGCGCCCTGTGCGCGGACCGGCGAAGGTGTTGAACTGGGGATCGGCGACGACTGCGCCCTGCTCAGTGTTCCTCCTGGGGAACAGTTGGCGATTTCCACCGATACGCTAGTGGCGGGTGTGCATTTCTCTGACCCCTGCGATCCTTTCCTGCTCGGGCAACGTGCGCTGGCCGTCGCCGCGAGTGACTTGGCCGCGATGGGCGCCACGCCCATCGCCTTTACCCTCGCCCTGACCCTGGCGCACAACGAAGCGAGCTGGCTGCAGGCGTTCGCCCAAGGTTTGAACCAGATGGCGCGGCATTGCAATCTGCGGCTGGTAGGCGGCGATACCACACGCGGGCCCCTGAGCCTGACGCTAACGGTGTTTGGTCGGGTGCCAGCCGGGCAGGCGCTGACCCGTGGCGGTGCCCAGGTCGGCGATCTGCTCTGTGTGGGGGGCGACCTGGGCAATGCTGCTGGCGCTTTGCCGTTAGTGCTGGGCCAGCGGAGCGCCGTCCCGATGATTGCCGAACCGCTGCTGGCCCACTACTGGTCGCCTCGGCCACAGTTCGCCTTGGGCCTGGCGTTGCGTGGAAAGGCGAACTCGGCATTGGATATATCCGATGGCTTGCTGGCCGATTGTGGGCATATCGCGATGGCGTCCGGGGTGCGTTTGCTGATTGAACGGGAAAAGCTGCCATTGTCTGCGGCATTGCTGGCGTTTCTCGGCCAGACTTCAGCCTGGGACGCTGCGCTGAGTGGCGGTGACGATTATGTGCTGGCGTTTACCTTGCCACCCGCCGAATTGCCTGGGTTGTTGCTCGGCCATGCGTCGGTACGGGCGGTCGGGCGAGTGGTCGCCGGGCAGGGCGTGGCGCTGCTGGATGCCGCTGGCCAGGACATTACCCCGCAAGTCCGGGGCTACCAACATTTTCCGGAGACACCGTGACAGATCATCCCCAACAGGTCCCGGCCGAATTCGTGCCGCCCTCGGTATGGCGCAATCCCTGGCATTTCCTCGCCTTCGGTTTCGGTTCCGGCACGTTGCCCAAGGCGCCGGGAACCTGGGGTTCGCTGGTGGCGCTGCCTTTTATCCCGTTATGGCAGATATTGCCGGATTGGGGTTATTGGTTGATGCTCGGCATCACCATGCTGTTCGGCTTCTGGCTGTGCGGTAAGGTGGCTGACGATCTGCGGGTGCATGACCATGAAGGCATCGTCTGGGACGAAATGGTCGGCATGTGGATCACGCTGTGGCTGGTACCGGAAGGCTGGTACTGGCTGCTAGCGGGGTTTGTGATGTTCCGCTTCTTCGATATCCTCAAACCCTGGCCAATCCGCTGGATCGACCGACATGTGCGGGGCGGTGTGGGGATTATGCTGGACGATGTGCTGGCCGGGGTGTTCGCCTGGCTTGCCATGCAGGGATTGGTTCATTTCCTTGCCTGAGGAATTGGGTATGTCTGGCTGTCGGTTGTGGGGACTGTTTTTATCGTTGTGGTTCTGCCCGTTGGTCTGGGCCGCTGAAACACCCGGTTTGCCTGGGCAAATCCGCCTGGTCAGCGAGGTCTGGCTGGACTACACCAATGCCGATGGCAGCGGGTTGGCCTGGGACGTGCTGCGCGAGGTATTCGAGCCGCTGGGTGTCAAGGTCGAGACCCGCAGCGAACCCTACCTCCGTTCGGTCGGCCTGGTGGAGCGCGGTGAAGCGGATGCCTGGGTCGGCTCCTACAGCAAGGAAATCAGTGGCGTTCTGTACCCGCGCTGGAACTTCGATACCGACCATATCTACGCCCTGGGGCTGGCCAGTAACCCTGCGCCCAGTCTGGAGACCCTGGGTGCCTATCGTCTGGCTTGGGTGCGTGGCTACAAGTACCAGAACTATCTGCCTAATGCGCACCACTTCAACGAGATCCGTCGCCGCGATGGTATTCTCTCGATGTTGCGGCACAGCCGCGCCGACTATTACATCGACGCCCTGACCGAGGTTGATTATGTTCTCAGCCAGGCCCCGGACCCTTCGGTGTTTCGCCGTACCCACCTGGTAGAGCTGCCGTTGTACCTGGGCTTTTCCGATAGCGAGCGAGGGCGGGCGCTGCTGGCCCTGTATGACCGACGGATGGATGAATTGGTCAAGGGCGCTCGGTTACGCAAGTTGTTCGAACGCTGGAAACAGCCTTATCCGTTCGAGAGCGGCGCACCCGCCGCGACCGATCAAACTTATTGATAGTTATCATGGATAATTCCACTTAAGCTTCTGTAGGATGCTCCTGCTACACTGCAACCTCCGCGAATCTCCAGTCCTCATACTGATCAGGAGCATATGGTGCCTGTCGTCTTCGTCGCCGCTTCTAAATTGCCCACCCCTTTTGCGACCTTCACCATGAACGGCTTTCTCGAAGAAGCTACTAATCGTGAACATGTCGTGCTGACGCTTGGGGATGTGGCTGATGGTGCACCGGTTCTTGGCCGCGTGCACTCCGAGTGCCTGACTGGCGATGCCTTGTTCAGCCAGCGTTGTGATTGTGGTTCCCAGCTGGAAGCTGCCTTGCAGGCGATTGCCCGCGAGGGGCGCGGGGTGCTGTTGTACCTGCGCCAGGAAGGCCGTGGTATCGGCCTGATGAACAAGATCCGTGCCTATGAGTTGCAAGATGGCGGTGCCGACACGGTGGAGGCCAACGAGCGCCTGGGCTTTGCCGCCGACCTGCGCAATTACGCCATCTGTCTGCCGATGCTTGAGCACCTGGGCATCCAATCCCTGCGTCTGATGACCAACAACCCGCGCAAGGTCAAGGCGCTGACCGATATGGGCATCACTGTCGCCGAGCGGGTGCCGCTGCACACCGGGCACAACCCGCACAACAAACTCTACCTGGCCACCAAGGCCGACAAGCTCGGTCACATGATGGGCAATGAACATCAGAGCGAGGCCGATTCGGCGTGACCCGTGGGCAAGCGAAGCGCCGGCTGGCGATCAGTTGGTACCAGCAACTTGTACTGAGTGTGTTGCCTCTGGTTGTCGCCAACGGGTTGTTCGGTCAGTCGCCGCCGCTTTTGCCGGTGCTGGCGATGCCGTTGTTCATTGCCGGCGTAGCCTCGATGTTTATCAGTCTGCGGTTTTTCGGTGCCTACAAGCGTTCGCTGATCGCGACCCAGGCTGTCCTGGATACCCCCGAAGAGCCGGCAGCCTGGATTGCCCTGGCGAATGTTCGACGCAAGGCGCTGGTGGTGGCGGCGTTGCCTGCCTGGATCGGCGCCCTGGCGGTATTCGTCGGCCTGGAGGCAGTGCCGTTGGTATTACTGGTGGTGTCCACCGTGGTGGTGTTCTACCTCTATCGGATTCCGCGTCAACTCGGCTGACGCATCGCCGGTTGGCGATTTTGCTGCGGGTCGTCGCGATATCGGCGAGCGCCGGGCCATGGGCGGTCAGTGTCGGGGCGGCCCAACGCAATTGCCGCCTGCCAGGAGGCGGTGAGCCGACTCCTACAGGGGAGAGCAATTCTACAGGTCGAGCAGTTGCATTCGTGCGATGACCGACGCTTCGATCCCCGTCACATCCAACCCGCACTCGGCCAGCATCTGCGCCGGCTTCGCGTGTTCGACATAGGCATCCGGAAGCCCCAGGTGCAGGATCGGCTTAAGCAGGTTGTCACGCGCCAGGAACTCGCTGACCGCCGCGCCGGCACCACCCATGATGGCGTTTTCCTCGATAGTCACCAGCAGGTCATGGCGACCGGCGATCTCGCGCACCAGCGCTTCATCCAGCGGCTTGACGAAACGCATGTCGACCACGGTCGCATCGAGCTTTGCGGCGACCACCAGTGCTTCGGCCAATTGCACGCCAAACACCAGCAGGGCGACCTTGTGGCCTTGACGGCGAACCAGGCCCTTGCCGATCTCGATCGGTTCCAGGCCTTTCTCGATGGTCGCGTTCGGACCGGTGCCGCGTGGATAACGCACGGCTGCGGGGCCGTTGTACAGATGGCCGGTGCTGAGCATCTTGCGCAGTTCATTTTCGTCGCTTGGGGTCATCACCAGCATGCCGGGAATGCAACGCAGGTACGACAGGTCGAAACTGCCAGCGTGGGTCGGACCATCTTCGCCCACCAGGCCGGCCCGGTCGATGGCGAACAGTACGTCGAGGTTCTGCACCGCGACGTCATGCACCAACTGGTCATAACCGCGTTGCAGGAAGGTGGAGTAAATTGCCACCACCGGCTTGGCGCCTTCGCAAGCCATGCCGGCGGCAAAGGTCACCGCGTGCTGCTCGGCAATCGCCACATCGAAGTAGCGCAGCGGGAAACGCTCGCTGAAGGCCACCAGGTCGGAGCCTTCCTTCATGGCGGGGGTAATGCCCACCAGCCGTGAGTCGGCGGCAGCCATGTCGCACAGCCATTCACCGAACACCGCGGAATACTTCGGTCCGCTGGCCTTCTTCGGCGTTGTTGCTGGAGCGTCCAGGGGTTCGAGCTTGGTAATCGCGTGATAGCCAATCGGATCGACTTCCGCCGGGGCGAAGCCCTTGCCCTTCTTGGTGACCACATGCAGGAACTGCGGGCCCTTGAGGTCACGCATATTGCGCAGAGTGGCGATCAGGGTCGGCAAGTCGTGGCCGTCGATGGGGCCGATATAGTTCCAGCCCAGCTCTTCGAACAAGGTGCCGGGGACCAGCATACCTTTGGCATACTCTTCGGTGCGGCGAGCGATTTCCCAGGCACCGGGCAAGCGCGAAAGGACTTTCTTGCTGCCCTCGCGCATGCTCGCGTAGGTGCGGCTGGAAAGAATCTTCGCCAGGTAGTTGGAAAGACCGCCGACATTGCGCGAGATCGACATGTCATTGTCGTTGAGGATCACCAGCATGTTGGCGTCGACTTCCGGCGCGTGGTTCAGCGCCTCGAACGCCATGCCGGCAGTCAGCGCGCCGTCGCCGATCACCGCGATGGCCTTGCGGTCGCTGTCCTGCAGCCGGGCGGCAATCGCCATGCCGAGGGCGGCGCTGATGGAGGTGCTGGAGTGGCCGACGCCAAAGGTGTCGTATTCGCTCTCCGAGCGGCGCGGGAAAGCGGCCAGGCCATCCTTTTGACGCAGGGTACGCATTTGCTCGCGACGACCGGTAAGGATCTTGTGCGGATACGCCTGATGGCCCACGTCCCACACCAGCCGGTCATCCGGGGTGTCGAAAACGTAATGCAACGCGATGGTCAGTTCGATGACGCCGAGACCGGCGCCGAAATGCCCACCGGTCTGGCCGACTGAATAGAGCAATTCCAGGCGCAACTCATTGGCCAGGGTTTCCAGCTCGGCTTCACCTAACCGGCGCAGACCGGCCGGCGTATCGGCGCGGTCCAGCAGGGGCGTGGTCGGGCGCTGGCGGGGAATCTCATGGAACGTCGTGGGCATCAGGCGAATCGTTATAGGTATGAAGACGCGGCAGTTTACCTTATGGAGCGCGTGCTGCCCACGCGCTGTCGCATCGACAGGTCGGATGATGGTCCTTTGAGCGTGCGAAGGACCTGGGACAACGCCAGGTCAGCTGCGGCGTTCGACGATATAACAAGCCAGCTCACGCAGCGGTTCGGCGGCCGCGTCAAACGGCTGCAGGGCGTGCAGCGCCTGGTCGCGCAGCTCAAGGGCGTAGGCCTTGGCGTTGTCGAGGCCGAGCAGAGCCGGGTAGGTGGGCTTGTCCCGGGCGATATCGGCGCCCTGGCGCTTGCCGAGGGTCGCGGTATCGCTTTCGACGTCGAGAATATCGTCCTGCACCTGAAACGCCAGGCCGATGGCCTGGGCGTAGGTCCGCAGGGACTTGAGCGCATCTTTCTGCGCATTGCCGCTGGCAAGGGCGCCGAGGATCACACTGGCTTCGATCAGTGCTCCGGTCTTGTGCCGATGCATGTATTCCAGAGCTTTCTGGTCGAGCTTGAGGCCCACCGACCCGAGGTCGATGGCCTGGCCGCCAACCATGCCGGCGGGACCTGCGGCCTGGGCCAGGGTACTGACCATGGTCAGGCGGGTCTCGGCGCTCAGATCGCCCAGGCGTGGGTCGAGCAGGGCGCTGAAGGCCAGGCTTTGCAGACCGTCGCCAGCGAGGATCGCGCAGGCTTCGTCGAAGGCCTTGTGGGTGGTCGGCTGGCCGCGACGCAGATCGTCATCGTCCATGGCCGGCAAATCGTCGTGGACCAGTGAGTAGGCGTGGATCAGCTCGACCGCGCAGGCTGCGCCGTGGGCCTGTTCCGACAGGCCGCCGAGGGCTTCGCAGGCGGCATAGGCCAGCAGCGGGCGCACACGCTTGCCGCCGTTCATCACGCTGTAGCGCATGGCCTCATAGAGGCGGGCGAGTTCGGCGCTCGGGGCGACGAACAAAGTGTCCAGCGCGGCGTTAACCTGCTGCTGGCTGCGGGCATAGTAGGCTTTGATCATTCTGACTGTTCCGTGTCGAAGGGTTCTTCGGCCAGTTCGCCATCGCGCTCCAGCAAGATTTGTACCTTCTGCTCGGCCTGGGCCAAGGCGCCCTGGCACTCACGCGTCAGGCGGATGCCTTGTTCGAAAGCGGTCAGCGATTCTTCCAACGACAGCTCGCCGTTTTCCAGGCGCTCGACCAGCGTTTGCAGATCGGCGAGGGATTGTTCGAAATCCAGGGAAACTTTTTTGCGGGCCATGGCGGCGATCTCGATAGGCGTTAAACCCTCGCGACACTAGCAGACAGCAGGTTTCGGGGCAAATGCAAGGGTCTAGTGGCCTGTGTGGTGAGTTCTATGAGTCCATTTCGGCGTCATAAATTCCTGGCCTGCGTTACTGTTCCTCGCCATAGCCCGGCTATGACTCGTCACAGCGCCTTGGCCATGGACTTATGGCATCCGAATTTGAGCTAACGAACTCACCGTACAGGCCACTAGCGTTTGGCTTTAGTCGCGACGCGGCGGCAGCTCGACACTGCGCCAATGACCTGCTCAAAGGGGCAGGCAGCCTGCTGGCCCGAGCCTTGCCAGTGGGCTCGCCACTGCTTAACACCAACTTCGCCTAGCGTGCCGGCAGCGACGTTATCCTCAATTTTATCGGCCTGTTCGATACCGTGGCCGGCATCGTCGCCCCGCTGAGCAATGATTTCAGTCCGCACAACGCCCTTAATCCTGGCGTGAATCTACGCCTGGCTCCAGGCAGTGCTCGTCAGGTGGTGCAACTGGTGGCCAACGACGAGCATCGTCACAACTTCTCGCTCACCCGTACCGACACTGATTTGTTTGTACCGGGCTGCCATTCCGATGTTGGCGGCGGTTACCTTGCCGTTGTCCACGGAAAACCTGTTGCTGAGCAAACCCGACAGCAGCTTCAGCCCGCCCCAGGAACCCAACGAACATAGCGAGGCTTATCGCCGTACCCAGCAGCGCCTCGAACGTAGCCAAGACTACTGGCAGCATTACATCCCGCACGAGGGGTTGAGCATTGTCACCTGGGACACGGGAACCCAACACCGGCGCCGCGATACCCCAGCACAAAAGCGGGTTTATGCGGCCATCGCGGGCGAACGTCAGGTGCGCGGCGAACTCTCCTTGGTGTACCTGCGGATCATGCGTGAGCTGGGCGTGCGTGCCGGGGTGGCGTTTGATCCCGTTCCAGATACACCAGCCCTCGCCTTGCCTACCGAACTCCAGCCCATCGCCGCCAAGTTGCAGGCCTATGCCTTACATGAGCCCTTCACTCTCCTGAACGCCGAGGACCTCGCGTTGTTGCGCCGCCATTACATTCATCTCTCGGCCCATTGGAATGCCGCCAAAGGATGGAATAACAGCGATCTGGAGGCGGTGTTCATCAACCGTCCCGCCGAGGGTAATCAACGGGCGAAGTACCACCCATGAACCCACTTAAAGGCTTGCTGCTGTGCGGCGTGCTGTTGTGGTTGAGCGGCTGCGTCCATGGTACCGGGCGCTTGCCGTATGACGCGTGGTACCTGGGATTGTTTGCCCCCAACTACATGGAGGTGTGGATCGAAACCGCCGATGCGGTGGATATCCGGGACCGGGCCTACCGTCGCGCCATGAGCGGCGTGGCCGGAAACTCGCCGAAGCACTTCAAGGGCAATCCGCGTGGTTGGCCTCAGCATCCAGGGGCCGGTGCAACCAAGCGCGTCCTGGGGGCTGATTTACCGCGGCTGATTTATGTGCGCTGGCAATCGCTGGTGGAGCCGCAGACCTATGAGGCCTATATCGTTATTCCCGAGACCACCCGGCAAGCCATGCTTGTCGGTGAGAAAGCGTACTGCGCCGCCGATGGAAAATGGATCACGGATTATCGGAACATGCTGACGGTTGGCCTGGCTCCAGGCGGCATTGCCAGGGTCTGGCTTGGGGGAGCATGCCTGAAACCCATCGACGTGGCACGGGTGCAGGGCTGGGTGGTGAAAGTGGGGCCTTATGACGGTACGTCAGGCGGCAGGCATCGACCACTATCCACAACTTCCAAGGAATACATCGAGAAATATGGAGTCCCTTATGGTTCGTGGTGATACCGAAGTCACCTGGAGCATGGGTCGCCTGAACGCCAAGGGCCTCGCGCCGCTGCACCGCCACTCCATGCCTGGAACCCTAACATCAGTTGATAAAAAACTTACTCATGTTTATGTCCATGTTTATGAACTTCTCCGCCTTCATGGGCATGCTCATGTGAGTGGGCAACGGTCTTGAAGCGTTCTTCGATACGGCCAAGCTTCCACACCACCACTGAAAGTCCCCATGCGCCCAGAAACAGGAAAACAATCACGTAGCCGAGTTTTCCGAAATTAAGATCGGCAATGAAGTCGAAGAAAGACCCATGCAGATCCAGCATGCTTGTGAAAACCTGTAACAGTTCCACGGTCCCGATGATTAGCGCCACGGTGATCGACAGGCTGGTGGTGATGATGTTGTAGAAGATTTTCCTAAGTGGATTAAGGAATGCCCAATTATAGGCTTTGGACATAAGAACTCCGTCCGTGGTGTCCATCATTGTCATGCCAGCGGTGAACAAGATAGGCAGCGCCAGTACCGCAGGGGCAGGCAGATCGCCCGCGGAAGCTCCCGCGGTCAGCGCCAACAGACCGATTTCAGAGGCGGTATCGAACCCCAAACCGAACAGCAAGCCAATGGGGTACATCTGCCAACTATGGTTTATGACCTTGGTTAACTTGCCGCCAAAAAGCCGGTTCATAAAGCCGCGCCGCATCAACAGTTCTTCAAGATGCGCGTGGCTGTGTTTTCCGGTTTTGGCCTGGCCCCAGACTTTGAAAATATCCAGCAGCACCAAGAGATTGATTATTCCGATAATCCACAGGAATGTACCGGATACACCCGCACCGATGAGCCCCCCCAGGTTTTCCATTTGCGGCAAGTCTTGCTTAATGGCCGCCGCCGCGAGCGTAATGGCTATGGCAAGCGAGACAACAATTGTCGAGTGGCCCAGGGAAAAGAAAAAACCGATACCCAATGGTTTCTTTTGCTTTTGCAGCATATAGCGGACGGTGTCGTCGATTGCGGAAATATGGTCCGCATCAAAGGCATGGCGCAGCCCGAATACATAGGCAACAAATCCAAGGCCGACCAATGCCGGATACCGGACCGAATAATAGAGATACAGGCCCCAGCCCAGAACATGCAGCAAAATGATAACGCCATATAAACCAGATAGACGTTTCCACTCGCTACGTGTGAAGGAAAGATGGGTTTGACTTGATCCAGAGGTGGCTGTTCCTTTGAGCGGTAGTGCTAAATGATCAGTGATCGGCATGTATATCCCCTAAGCGGCAGTGGCGGCCAAACGAAGTAAATTTCTTGTAGTTGTACAGACCGACGGCGCCCGACCTCCTGGTCGATGACTTTCTGCGTCTCATGGCTTTCCTTTATGCGGAACGCATGTCCGTTATGTGGAATAGTGGCAGGGCGTCCCCACTCAGTCAAGCCATCGCACGACAGCAGTGGGTGGTGTCTTGGATATTTTTGGTCTGACGCTTCCATTGGGCGACGTCCTACATCTGCATACGCGCTTGTCATACGACCGTGAGGCTTGATTTCGCTGGGGTTTCAGGGGTGCCAATGTGCGGTTTTCGTTCACCTCCACCAGGGCAGGCTGCCGTCAGAGTGTTTCTTTATGTGGAACATTGTTTTGATTTAAGGCGATTGGCTTGCTAGGATGCCAAAAAATAACATCCGCCGGGGAATGGAGAACGCTATGACAGAGCAGGTAAAAGCAGCCGTCCGTACAGGTGCCAACAAAACCGAAATCGTCGAATATCCCATGCCCGTCGTACCCGATGACGGTGCCTTGATGAGAGTCGAGGTGGCCGGGATCTGCGGGACTGACGTCAAGCTGTATGGCAAACCCCCATCCGATGAGCCCGTCATAATGGGTCATGAGAACATCGGCTACATTTGCGGTGCGGGCCGGCAGTTCATGGAGCGCAAAGGGGTCAAAGAAGGGGATCTGGTATTCGTCGAGCACTATGTGCCCTGCTTTAAATGTGAGTGGTGTCACGCGGGCGAATACCGTCTTTGCCCGGCCACCGACTGGCGTAGCAATCCCGATGCGATTCGCTATGGCTACACCTCTGCCGCGAGAGCGCCGCATTTATGGGGTGGTTTTGCCCAATATATGTACCTGCCTTGGAATGCGGTCATTCATAAAGTGCCGGAAGGTGTTTCGGCTGAGCTGGCAGGCATTGTGACACCGATGGCCAATGGCATTCAGTGGGCGCTCTTCGATTGCAACGTCGGTTATAACTCCCGCGTATTGATCCAGGGGCCTGGACAGCAGGGGTTGTCGCAAGTCGTAGCCTGTAAACAGGCAGGTGCTTCGCTGATTATCATCACTGGTACTTCGCGTGACAGGGCTCGGTTGGAGATCGCGAAGAAGTTGGGCGCCGATTACACCATCATTGTTGATGAGGAAGATCCGCTGGCGCGTATCAGGGATATCACCCATGGCGAAGGCGTAGATGTGTCGTTGGATTGCACCGCGGGAGCGGGCACCATTCCCGTGCTTCTCGGTATTGAAGCCATGAAGCGCAAGGGCGGGACATTGCTTATTCAGGGCGAGATGAGCGACTTCCCGAATTTCCCGCTGGGTAAAGTGGCGACCAAATACATTACGATCAAGTCCGCTCGCGGTCATAACTACCGATCCTGCGAGTTGGCGCTGGAGCAGTTGGCCTCCAAGCGTTTCCCGCTGGAGTTGCTGACTACCCATCGATTTGGCCTTGAAGATACCGATCTGGCTATTCAATCGGTTGCGGGTAAAGGCGAAGAAGGTGTGGTGCATGTTTCTTTGATGCCGTGGAAGTAGGCGCCGGGCCGGGAGCTCCTCGATGAAGACTGAGCGTATTGCGGTGACATTACTCACTGGGTTTCTGGGTGCCGGTAAAACCACATTGCTTAACCGTATCTTGACCGGCGACCACGGACGACGATATGCGGTGATCGTTAATGAGTTCGGTGAAATCGGTATTGATGCAAGCTTAATCGTCTCGACCGACGAAGAGTTGTTCGAAATGAACAACGGTTGTCTTTGCTGCACGGTTCGAGGGGACTTGATCCGTACTTTGCATGGCCTGTTGGAGCGGCAATCGAATTTTGATGCCATCATTATCGAGACGACAGGACTTGCCGATCCCGGCCCGGTGGCCCAGACATTTTTCATCGATCCTATCCTGCAGGAACAGCTTTCACTCGACAGTATTATCACCGTGGTGGATGCCAGGCATATCTTGCAAACGTTGGAGAGCAGTGCTGAAGCAGAAGAGCAGATCGCTTTTGCCGACCAGATTATCTTGAATAAAGTTGCGCTGGTGCCAGAGGCCGATCTGTCCTCTATTGAAGCAAGGTTACGAAGAATCAATCCGTTTAGTCCGATACATCGGGCAAATCGCGCAGATGTTCCCTTGCACGCCATATTAGGGATAGGCAGTTTCGATCTTGAGCGCATCACCGCGCTCGAATCCGATTTTCTCGACCCTCATCAGCAGGGTCACGCAAACCATGTGCATGACGAGCACTGCGATCACCATCCACACGACCATCGCCACGACCGGACGATACAAAGTCTGGTACTGGAGAGTGAGCGACCGATGGACGCAGAGAAGCTCTCTAATTGGCTAACCGTCTATCTGACGGAAAACGGCCAGGATATTTTGCGCGCCAAGGGCATTATCGACGCGGCCGGAGAGAGTCGCAAGCTGGTGTTCCAGGCGGTGCATATGATGCTCGAAGGCGACTTTCAGCGCCCTTGGGCGCCTGGCGAAAAGCGCCACAGTCAGTTGGTCTTTATCGGCCGTAACCTTGACACCGCACGGCTGCGTGCCGGGATGGAGGCTTGTGCCGTCGGCGCTGCCAGCCCGGCCATGGACCTGCTGGATAAGAACAGCTCTGGAGGGAGGCACTGTGAATAACCCTGTAGTGATTCAAAATATCGACCGCGCCGAGCAAGCCGAGGCTTTTGCCCAGTACGGTGTCGCCACGGTGCATGAAGCGCAAGGGCGCAAAGGGTTATTGGCTCCCTATATGAAGCCGATTTATGCCGGGGCACATATTGCCGGCACTTCGGTAACGGTTTCAGTGCCGCCTTGCGACAACTGGATGATCCATGTCGCCGCAGAACAATGCCAACCGGGAGATATCCTGGTCGTCGCACCTACTTCTTATTCCGATGCCGGTTATTTTGGCGACCTGTTAGGCACATTATTGCAGGCGCGCGGCGTCAAAGGTCTGATTATCGATGCGGGCTGTCGCGATATTGCTGACCTGACTCGAATGGGTTTTCCTGTCTGGTCCAAATGCATTTCGGCTCAAGGCGCGGTCAAGGAAACCTTAGGCAGTGTCAATATTCCCGTGGTATGCGGCGGCCAGTTAGTCAACCCCGGCGATATTATCGTGGCGGATGATGATGGTGTGGTCGTAGTGGCCCGATCCGAGGCTGCCGAAATCTTGATTAAATCTCAGGCCCGAGAAGAAAGAGAAGCAGATATTCGCCGCCGTTATGCCGCCGGCGAACTAGGGCTGGACATGAATAATATGCGGCCAGCATTGGCGGCAAAAGGCCTGAGGTATCTGGATCGGGCGCCAAAAGCCTGATTATTATTAATAATATAAAGGACCACCGGAATGATCATCGACTGTCATGGGCATTACACCACCGCCCCTCCGCAGTTGCAGGATTATCGCGACGCTCAGATTGAGCACTTTAATGACCCCTCCAGGTCGCTGCCGAGCCTGAAGAATGTCTCGGACGATGAAGTGCGTCAAAGCATAGAGAATAATCAACTTCAGGCGCTGCGCGAGCGTGGGGTCGATATGACGATATTCTCTCCGAAAGCTTCGACCATGGCGCACCATATTGGCGATGAGACAGTCTCAAAAGCATGGACGCGCATTAATAATGACCTGATTCACCGAGTTACCCGGCTCTTTCCAGACCATTTCATTGGTGTATGCCAACTACCACAATCAGTCAATGTGCCGATCAAAAACTCGATAGAAGAGTTGGAGCGCTGTGTGCTGGAGTTAGGCTTCGTTGGCTGTAACCTGAACCCGGACCCCTCTGGTGGGCACTGGCAAGGTCCGCCATTGACGGACAGAGCCTGGTACCCGTTTTTTGAAAAGATGGTGGAGCTCGATATCCCGGCGATGATCCATGTCTCCGGCTCTTGTAACGTGAATTTTCACGCGACCGGAGCCCATTATATTAACGCGGACACCACCGCTTTCATGCAGCTTTTGCAAGGTGACCTGTTTCACGACTTTCCTGATTTACGTTTGATCATTCCGCACGGCGGCGGTGCCGTGCCCTATCACTGGGGACGTTATCGCGGACTGGCCGATATGTTGGAACGACCGCCATTAACCGAACATATTATGCGTAATGTGTCTTTTGATACCTGCGTTTATCATCAGGCGGGAATAGATCTGTTGTTTCGGGTTATCGACATAGAGAACATATTGTTCGCTTCGGAAATGTTCGGTGCGGTAAAGGGCATCGATCCCCTGAGCGGGTTTAATTTTGACGATACCAAACGTTATATCGACGCGCTGGAGTTGTCCGAGGCCGACCGCTATAAAGTCTTCGAAGGTAATGCTCGCCGTGTATATCCACGCCTGGATGCTGCGTTGAAGGCCAGGGGAAAATAATACAAGTCAATAACAAAGAGAATAAGGAGGCAGGCAGATGACTGAGAAGATGACTATCCCGCGACTGCAACAGATGAAGAAGTCAGGGACAAAAATAGTAGGCGTGGTGACCTGGGACTATCAAATGGCGCAGATCGTGGATCGGGCCGGGGTCGATATTGTCTCGGTAGGCGATACCGTGGGCATCAATCTCTGGGGCCAGGCCAATCCGCTGGAGATAACCATGGATCAGATGTTGACTGTCGCCCAGGCTGTACGGCGCGGCACACGGCGGGCGCTGGTCAGTTGCGACTTTCCTTATGGTCCTCTGCAGGAGGGCGTGGACTCGGCGGTTCGTGCCGCGATCCGGCTGGTAAAAGAAGCGGGCGTCGACATGATAAAGCTCGATGGGGCCGCGGACTTTCCTGAGGCTGTCACCGCTTTGACCCGGGCCGGCATTCCTGTCTGGGCGCAGTTCGGCATCACACCGCAGACCGCGCTCCAATATGGCATGGAATATTCGGCCATGTCCAAAGCGGGGGCTCAAGTGCCGGCCGCCATGCTCGACCGATTGGTTGCCGAGGCGAAGATGCTGGAGAAAGCCGGTGCCGTCATGCTGGATTTCACCAACTCCGGCTCGATCGTCGGCCCTGCCGCCGCTGCCGCCGTCGAGATACCAGTCATCGGCGGGTTCGGCGGCGGGCCTTGGCTGGATGGCCGGGTGCGTATGGGGCATGCGGCAATCGGTTATGCCGCCAAGCATCTGGATGAGCAGATCGAAACCTACGCCAACGTAGCCCGGATCACCTACGACGCCATTACCGCCTTTAGCGAGGACGTGCGCGCCGCCCGCCAAATCAAGGGCGCGCCGCCTGTTAATAAGTGAGAGCGACATGCCTTCAGTTATCATTGATGGAATTCAAACCGAATATAAAGTGGTCGGCAGCGGCCCGGCACTGTTGATGTTTGCCCCCGGTGGTTTTGACGCAACGATGGATAAGTGGTCGACACTGGGCATCTATGCAAAAGTTAAATTGCTCGACCACCTGCCTGACCAATATACCTGCATACTTTTTGATCGGCGGGAAACCGGAAATTCCGGCGGTCGTGTCGAGCGAATCACCTGGGCTGACTATGCCGCGCAAGGCAAGGGCCTACTCGACCATCTGGGTTATGAGGCAGCCCATCTGCTGGGTGGGTGCATGGGCTGTTGCCCGGTAGCGGCCTTTGCCACGGCCTATCCCGCGAAGACGCTGAGCATGGTTCAGTACTGGCCCGTGGGTGGACCTGGCTTTCGCCTCAACGCGCATCGGCGGTTTGCCATTCATCTTGCCTATGTCGAGGAACATGGACTTGAGGGTGTCGTCAGCTTAGCGAAAAGCACAACGCAGGGCTTCGGCAAAGACCCACGCTCCGGTCCGTGGGGCCCGGTGATACGAAGTTCCGCTGAGTTCGCCGCCCACTATAGGAACATGGGCGTGGCGAAATACAAGCTGATTATAGCCGGGCTATCGAGGACTTTATTTGACCGTGACACTGCGCCCGGTGCCGAGCCTGAAGACCTGATGTGTCTGGATATCCCTACCTTAATCATACCGGGGCGGGATGCTTCCCACTCCGTGTCGGCGGCACGCTATCTGGAAGAGTGTTCGCCCGGCGCGGAATATTGGGAGGTTTTGCCGGAAAACCAGACGGAGCAAACGGCCCCAGCGCGTATTTTGGAGTTTCTGAACAAGATCGATAGGAAAGCGTGACGGGTCTGGTTTATCCGCCTGGCGAATAAAAAGACCCTATCGCTTTGTACTTCATCGATAAAAGACAGTGCGCGCTGCATGTACATGGTGCGTTGCTATTTTGCCGATTTGTATTGCCGGCAAAGATAACAATTGTCCGGCCCTGATGAGCCGGGTGTCTTTCAGTTGCAAAGCAGATAGCACTTTGACCCGCTTTCGTGGATCACGGTTTAGTCCTGCCTCGACGAAAGAAAAGATAAAGGTGAAGAAGCTCTTTTTTGAAAAATAAATTTTCAGATTTATTAGATAACAAGCGACAGCCGCAGAAGCTGAGGAAATCATGAAAACATCACAAAACCCGTTAACCATCAACGCTATTCAGAAAGGGAGGTATTTCCAATGGATATTGTAGAACGGAGCTCCGTTTCGCCGTTAAGCGAACCCAGACGATGGCGTATTGATCTCAAATGGGTCGTTATCGGCGTCAGCATATTGGTTGTGGCCTATCTGGCACTTATGCCGCTCATTTTTTTGCTATGGCAAAGTTTCTTTACTCCGCAAACCGCGGCCAGCGCGGCGCAGTTTACGCTGCAAAACTATATCAAGGCATACACGAGTTCCGAGACATTTACCCTGTTCGTCAACTCGATCCAATTCGCAACCGGTACATCGATTTTTGCGTTTATCGTCGGCACTGCGCTCGCGTGGATGAATGAACGGACCAACACACCGCTCAAATCCCTGTTCTTTTCGTTGTCGATCATCCCGCTGATTATCCCGGGCATTCTGTTTACAGTGTCCTGGATTCTGCTGGCTAGCCCGAAGATCGGTATTCTCAATCTGATGTTGCAGGATCTGTTTCAAACCAAACACATATTTTTCAACATCTACTCGATGTGGGGAATGATTTGGGTTGATGGCTTGCATTATTCCTCAATGACCTTCCTGATCATGACGGCCGCTTTCCGCTCAATGGACCCTTCACTCGAAGAGTCAGCAATGATGAGTGGCGCCAGCGTTCTCCAGATTGTTTGGCGGATTACCTTGAAGCTCGCATGGCCGGCGATTTTTGCGACACTACTTATCATGTTCGTGCGTTCGATCGAGTCCTTCGAGGTGCCTGCGCTTATTGGCCTTCCGGTGGGTATTCAGGTGTTTACGTCATCGATCTACGATGCGATTCACCAATATCCGAGCCAAATTGGCCTGGCATCGTCCTATGCGGTCACGCTGTTGCTGATCACCACTGTGGGTGTCTATTTCCAGTCCCGTCTTTCCAGCCAGGGTAACAAGTACTCGACGGTGACAGGCAAGGGATTTCGGCCACGCACGATGGACCTGGGCAAATGGCGCTATGTGACGGCTGGTCTTTTTATCCTGTATTTCGCATTGATTGTCGTACTGCCGTTTCTGGTTCTCCTTTGGTCATCGCTTCAGAAGTATTACAGTGTTCCGTCGATAGCCGCGCTGCATAACCTGACCTTCGATGCTTACAAGTTTATCATCAACTATCCGACGCTGATCGATGCAGTATGGAACAGCCTGATTTTGGCGGTAGGCAGTGCAACGCTGATCATGTTGTTGACCTCGGTGATTTGCTGGATCGTCGTCAAAACCAAACTGCCTGGCCGCTGGATGTTGGATAACCTCGCGTCGCTACCGATGGTATTTCCCGGACTGGTTCTGGGCCTGGCGATCATGGTGTTCTATTTGAACGTGGACATCGGTATCTACGGAACTATGTGGATCATGTTTCTCGCCTATGTGACCCGTTTTTTACCCTATGGGTTGCGTTACAACACTACATCGATGTTGCAGATCCATAAGGAGTTGGAGGAGTCGGCGGCGATGAGTGGCGCCTCCTGGAGCACCACGTTCTGGCGCATTATCTTGCCCTTGTTGAAGCCGGGACTGATGGCGGGCTGGATCTATATCATGATCGTCTCGATCCGCGAACTTTCAACTTCCATTCTTCTGTATAGCCCCGGCACTGAAGTGGTATCCATCCAAATCTGGGAGCTATGGGAAAACGGGCAATATGTCGAGTTATCCGCATTGGGTGTGATGTTTATCATCGTCCTGTTCATGCTGGTGATGTTGGCTCAGTTCGTCGGCAAAAAGTTCGGCGTCAAGGAAACCTGATAAGCAACTCCAATAACAACAAGTAGGAGATGACCATGCTCAACGTAAAAGCGTTATGTACCGAGTATCCAAACGAGAAAGGCGAAATCGTCAAGGCCGCGCAAGATATCAGTTTCGAAGTACCCCAAGGCAAACTGTTTACCTTGCTTGGTCCCAGCGGTTGCGGCAAGACCACCACCCTACGCTCGATTGCCGGCCTCGAACGCCCGAACTCCGGAGAAATCCTGGTCGGTGATGTGGCCGTCTATTCGTCGTCCAAGAAGATTTTCGTCACACCGAACAAACGAAATTTCGGCATGGTATTTCAGTCATATGCCATCTGGCCGCACATGAATGTATTCCAGAACACGGCATTTCCGCTCGAAGTCGGCACTCGCAAATTCACCAAGAGGCAAATCGAAGAAAAGGTCATGCGAGTGTTGACCGCAGTCGGTCTGGATCATGTCGCCGACCGCGAGGCGACCAAAATGTCGGGTGGCCAGCAGCAGCGCCTCGCGCTCGCCCGCGCCCTGGTGATGGAGCCGAAGTTGCTGCTACTCGATGAGCCGCTCTCCAATCTGGATGCCAAGTTGCGCGAGCGGATGCGCTTTGAGTTGAAGCGGATGCAGCGTGAACTTGGTCTGACGACCATTTACGTCACGCATGATCAGAGCGAGGCATTGGCGCTGTCGCACGAGATTGCGGTCATGAATGCAGGGCGGATCGTACAGATCGGCTCTCCGCGTGATATTTATGAACGACCCCGCGACAAGTTCGTTGCCGATTTTGTCGGCCTCACCAACTTCCTTGAGGCGACTGTCGAAGTGGCAGATAATCTTAATAGCGGCTACCGAGTGAGCTCGACCGTCGGCCAGTTGAACATTACCTCGCTGGACCCGCTGGAACGCGCAAACAAAGTATTGATTTCGGTACGCCCGGAAGATGTCGAACTGTTCGAACAGCGACCGGAAGGCCTCAATGTGTTGGAGGGTATTGTCGATTTCAAGGTGTTTCTTGGCGAGTATATGGATTTCCAAGTGAAGGTCGGCAGTCAGCAATTGCTCGCACGCGTGCATCCATCGTTGAAAACCGTGGTGGGCCAGAAGATTTATGTCCGCATGAATCCAGAGAAGTGCCTTACGATTCACGATGCGGTGCTGAAGAGCGCAGCTTAAGTCGCAAATAAAAGCGCCGCCTTCCAAAGGAACGCGGCGCTTTTATTTCGATCGATGCTCCAGCTACTACTGTATCCCCGCTACTGCGCCTGCTCGGTAAAGATCTTGCTGTAAAGGGCTCTCCATTTCTGTTGTTCGTCCAGGATGATTTTCGAGTCAATAAACTTCAATGGAACATCTTTTAGCGGTGTTTCAACCTTTTTACTGGTGGGCACGAACTGGCGTCCCAACAGCAGGGGCTGCGCTTCATTCAGCATGAAATCGAAGAAAAGAACCGCAGCATTAGGATGCGGCGCATGGTTGGCCATGGCAACGCCGTTTGGCCGCGCGAACGCCGGGGGAATCGCATACCATTGAATCGGTGCACCCTTTTGGGCAAGTTGCGCGACTTTATAGTTATAGATAGTCAGTGTCAGTGGCACCTCACCGGAAGCAACCAGATTCGCCAGTAATGTATGGCCCTTGCGCACCGAGACGCCATTCTTCGCCACCAGATCGCGGAACAACTGCAATCCCTTCTCTTCACCTAATTCAGTCACCACTGCGGCGAACCAATCCATATCTTCCGCTTCAATCCCCAGCTTGCCTTTCCATCTCGGGTCCAGCAGCTCTTGATAGGTTTTCGGCAGGTCGGCTTGCTTGACCTGATCGGTGTTGTATCCCTGGGTGAAGATATTGAGTCGATCGCTGACCCATTCTCGGTGTGGCATGATTGCCTGGGGAATCAAATCGGCCAGGTACGGCGACTGGACGACTTGCAGCAGTTTTTCCCTGTGTAGCGATTCGAGTTCGGGGCCATTGGTTTCTATGACGTCGACATCAAAACGATTACCCTGTGCTTCGACCACGGCTCGCTGCAATACTTTTTCCGATCCGGCACGCCACAATCGCACCTTGATGCCGTATTTTTTTTCAAACGCCTTGGTGACTACCATCATGTCGTCTATAGGGACAGACGTATACAGGGTCAGCGAACCTTCCTTCTTTGCCCCCTCAATTAAGCGATCTTGGCGATCGGCACCGGCGTAACTGGCGATACTATTGACATCCTGGGCCTGAACTAAAGGCGTACTCAATGCCAGTAGCAGGCCGGAGGCGGCGCCCAGTATGGATCTAGATAGCAGTAGCTTGTTTCTTATTTTATCCATTATGTTATTTACCCTTATCAATGAGTTTTTTTGGATTTTTTGTGCACACTCATGCTTTGCACTCCACTAATGGAATGCGGAAAATCCTTCCTTGTCCTTGGGTAGGTATGTTTCAAGCAGGACAAAAAAGTCTTAATGGCGTATCCGTTTCGTTGCCTGGGAGTAGCTTTTTGCAGGCGTGTCCGCCTTGGCTGCCTATTGGGTCGGAGAGGTTGAACTGCTCAGAGAATGGTTATCAATGTTACTGGGCAATTATATCGCCTGAGTATGTGCTCTTTTGGATATCAGCGTATCGTTGAAAATCAGGGACTTGATAGTGACGGGCATGGTGTTAGAGGGATGTCTGACCTTGCCTATATCAATATAATCAAAGTCTGACAGGCTGACACCGTCGATGACTAATAATGGGTTGTCTATATGAAGGTCTTCTCGAAGAGTAGCCCCGAGGTTAAGCGCTATATCGTCATCCAGAACCACGAACAAGGCTTTACCCCGGGCGAGCCGTTCGCTGGCCCCGCGTTGAATGCCTTCTGCCAATGCCTTTATCCGGGAATACTCAGGAGTACCTTGCCAATGAAATGCCAGAACCAATTCGCTGCTGTCCATGCTCACTTCAAAAGCCGTTAAGTGCTGGCGAATACTGCTGGCAAGTTCTTCGGCCTCGAATTCGTCAGTGAAGATAAATTCAGGTCGTAGAACCTGGATGTTACGTTGCGGCAGCAATTGTGCATGATCGGTGACATAGCACGTGTTACCACTCAGTTGGGTGGTATATTCCGAGGCCCCCAATGCTGTTGAGCGAATACCTTGGCTATCGCGCAGCAACGTCCAGGGCAGGAGGCCGCTATCGATTCGCTGACGTAACGTTTGACCGAGCCGCCCACCCAGATCGCCAAAGTCGCGCTCCTCGCGTTGATAAACGAATTCAGCCACGCCGCCGGAAAACATCATGCTCGTCGCCCGCCGAAGGAGGTGGCCAGGAATCGGCTCAGTCAAATAGAAGGCAGCCGCTTCAGCCGAAATGGGCGATTGAGTCAGCGCAGCAATCAATGTATCAGCCATAGTGTCGGCGACCTTATCCAATTCTGTCGATTGGACCTGGTCGCCCGCATGCCAGGAATATCCGGCCCGCAGAGCGTGGGTCTGTCCTGCCGGATCGAGGCGGGTCAGCTTCAGATCGTTATCTATCGCCAGCAGGCGGCCGCCGACATGGATAGCGGCAGTCGACAATAACTTCCCTCCCTCCAGCACACTGAGCTTGGTGGTACCGCCGCCGATATCGATATTAAGAATGCACTCCTTGCGGTCGAATGAAGCACGAGCAGCGCCTGATCCAAATGCAGCAAGCCGAGCTTCCATATGGTGGCCGGCGGTCGCGCAAACCAGATCACCACATTTCTCGGAAAGAATCCGTGCTATGCGCGCGGCATTCTCACGACGCAAGGCCTCTCCGGTAAGAATGACGACGCCAGTATCGATATCGGAGGGCAGGACGTTGGCGATGCGGTACGCCTCGTCGACAATCTGTCCCAGCGCCCGGCCATCGATCAACGTCTCACTCTCGTAAGGGGTGAGGCTCACTGGGGATTCGTAAAGGGTTTCGCGCGAAACAATGATGTATCGGCTCGACAGTTCGACGGCCTGTCGCTGAAGTTGAACGCGGGAGAACAAGATCTGAGTACCCGCTGAGCCGATGTCGATCCCGACGCTCCATAACGTGACGTTGTCTCTCTGCCACAGGGGATTGTCTTCTGCCGGCCCCGCTTCGTCCTGCGGAAAGTGTTCATGGTCGTGGTCATGATGATGGGCGTGGGCATGCTCGTGAGTGTGCCCATGCTCCCGGGCGTGAGCGCCGTGGTGGCGGTGATGAGGATCAGTATCCGGCTGGTCTGGATGCTCGGAATCTGCATGGTCGCCATTGGCCCCGTGGTGGTTGTGCATCAATAAAACTCCCGCTCGCTGAGTCCTTCGTTTGTCTGGCCGTTGCCGGTTTTATCATCCAGAATAGAGGAACGACGTTCTTTTATGTGAAAAAGATTCTTCCCTTTTCTTAATTGCATTGTCAAGTCAGGGTGGCCGGCGGTGTGCTGCAACGTCTGGATTTGCGTAGGGGCTCTGAGCTTGACGGGGGGGAGAATGTCGTGGGATATTCCGCATGGAGGACCGGCGTTCCATTTTTCAGAGGCCAGTAGACCCCTCGCGACGGTCTGCTCCATAGGTCTCTTCAGCGAGTCATCACAACACACCACAACAAGACACGAGGCCGAACTATGGCGAGGAAAGATGCACTTGTTTCTAACGAAACAGCCAACAAATTCGCGACGGAAAAGGAGACTCCTTATACCCGTTGGGTTGCAAATGAAGGGCTGGACATCATCGATGGCATCTATGTCGAAGATCTGAATACCGTAGAGTTGAAGCCATGGGCAAGTCGGGGAGGACGAGGCGTTTTCATCAACCACGACGCATCAAGAACGACGAACGATTGCTATGTCTGTGAAATCGATCCGGGCCAAAAGCTCGTTGCTCAGCGGCAACTCTATGAAGAGTTGATCATGATTCTGGACGGTCGTGGCTCTACGACGGTGTGGAATGACGCGGGGCAAAAGGTCACCTTCGAGTGGGAGGCCGGTGCTTTATTCGCGATTCCGCTTAATGCCTGCTACCAGCATTTCAATGGCTCGGGGCAGAAAAGAGCACGATTTGTATCGGTCACGAATATGCCGCCAATCCTGAATCTCTATGAGGATCCCGATTTTATTTTCCATACGAATCGCGATTTTCTTAGCCGCTTCTCGGGAGAGTCAGACTACTTTGCGCCGAAAAGCGAGCTAAATGGTTTGAAATTGGAAACCAATTTTGTCGCCGATGCGGTCAATCTACCGTTAGTCGAAGCCAAGGAGCGTGGTGCCGGAGGCGGGCATATCCGTTTCAATCTGGCAAAGAGTTCCATGAATGCGCATATCTCGCAGTTTCCGGTGGGTACTTATAAAAAGGCGCACGCTCACGGCCCTGGTGCTCATGTGATTATTCTTGCTGGCGAAGGTTATTCGTTAATGTGGCCTGAGGGTGAAGAGCCCAAGCGCTACGACTGGAAGCCAGGCACTATGATCGTTCCGCCAAATATGTGGTTTCACCAGCACTTTAATACGGGCGACACGCCTGCGCGTTATCTGGCCTTCAAATATGAGGGCGTGGCTTTCAGGAACGCTCAAGGTGTTCCAAAGGCATGGATCAGCCGGCGCGTTGGCGGACATCAGATCGATTATGCCGATGAGAGCCAGACTGTACGGACATTGTTTGCGGACGCTTTAGCCCAGAGAGGACTAAAGCCGCAGATGAATGCTGCTTATGAGGGCGAGAAAGAGCATTTGCCACCGCTCTAAGGTTGATTCTTTTATCCGCAGACTCAGCGACTGATGGACTCCAGGCCTGCGTTAAACGTTCGGTCTGGGGCGCAGTCACCTGTTGGTTATCTTTCCCGCGAGGCGACTCATGCGAGAAATCGACCCAGTCTTAAAAGAAAGTGCGGCGCTGCCTACTTCCAGTTTCCGCGAACGTTATAGTGTCATGCTTTCCCTGCTATTGCCTGCGCTCTTATTAGGCTTGGGCCGTGGATTTACCATTCCGGTATTACCCCTCATCGCTCGCGATGAGTTCCATGTCGGCGCCGCCGGCGCCGCGCTGACATTTATTGCCATCATGTTGGGGTCTGCCGGCTCTACAGTTCCTTGCGGCTATCTGGTCGACAAAATCGGGCGCCGTAAGGTGCTCATCGCCGGGCCTCTTCTCACGGCAGTTTCTTCACTGCTTGTGCTTGTGGCCGGCAGCTATACGCAGTTGTTGGTCTACCTATTCATTAATGGCGTCGGTTTGCAGATGTGGCAGATGGGACGGCTCGCCGCCATTGCCGACACGAATAACAAGGGGCGGACCGGGCGCATGATGACCGGGATGGCTGGCGTCCAGCGAACCGGCACGATGTTGGGACCATTTCTCGGCGGCATCGTCGGGAGCTTTTTCGGCTTACGAATGCCGTTCGTTTTTTGCGGCATCCTGGCCTTGCTCGCCGCCATTCCGATGTTTATGTTCGTCAAGGAAAGCGCTCCGGGAATTCTGGCAAAGCGTCGGGGGGAGCCGCCACAGGAAGCGGTCGACAACTCCTGGGGCAATCTGCTGACACCTTCCATCATCGTTCTATTTATCGCCCAGTTCACCGCCAACCTTTCCCGTGGCGGCGCCGTCGGCAATACCGGCCCGCCCTTTATCTTTGCTGCCTATGCGTATGGGCTGGACGCTATCCAGTTAGGCACGATCAGCCTGGTCACGGGGACTGTGGGCATTCCAGTGACCTTTCTCTCCGGCTACATCATGGACCGCTTCGGTCGTAAGCAAACGGTGGTCCCGGCCAGCGCTGTACTGGGAGTAGGACTGGGGTTGCTGGCGGCGACTGCGGCCTTCCATCTTTCGGTCGCCATATTTGTTGCGGCGTTCGTACTGATCAACCTTGCCGTTTCCTTTATGGCGGGTTCCCTGCAGACCATTGGCGCGGACATTGCGCCTGTCGGCGCGCGCGGCAAATTCTTCGGTATCGGACGACTGCTAGGGGAGTGCGGTTCCCTAGCGAATCCTGTGGTATTCGCGGCGGCGGTTTCTGCCGTAGCGCTACCGAACGGTTATGCATTGGGTTTCAGCATTATGGGTTTCAGCGGTCTGTTCACTGCCGTTCTGATTGGACGGTTGTTGAAGGAAACCCTTGTACGGCGCTGAACAGATCGAACAACCATCTTATTTCGCGTTGCCAAAATCTGAATAGAGCACATCGAAATAATCGCTTCGTCCGACTTGACGAGGGTAAAGGATCGTGAAATATTCCACATGAAGGAACGCTGTTCCTTTAAATGAAACCCCATGGACGCCAAGCGAGGCCTGTGGTTTTCCGTCAGTTCTCTGACCGATCAATAGCTGAGCTTCATTCGAGAAAACATACCAGCGCCCTTACCAGAGGTTATAGGGCGTAGTTGTACGGTGGGGTCGAAACGTTTCAGGGTAAATTTATAACAATAAGGAAAGACCCATGAAGAACCATATGCGACAGATGCCTGTTATCCAGGCAGTGGCTTTTACTGTATTTGTTGGCGTTTCAACTAGCACTTTAGCGGGCGTTGTGCGAACAGCCGGTGACCAGGACATTATTCTGGATACCAGTAAAGGCGGGTTAAGTCTTGAGTCTGAAGACGGCACCTTCTCTTTCGCGTTCCATGGGGCCATGCAAATCGACTACGATCGATTTAATGGCGTCTATACCAATAATGGCAATGCCGGCGACGAAGCTGAGTTTCGCCGTCTCAGGCCAAAAATGTCCGGTAACTATCGCGACTGGGCATTTGAAATCACCCCTGAATTGGCACCGTCCGGTAATACTATTCACTCTGCAACAATCACTTATGAAGGCTTTAAGCCGATTAACTTGACCGTCGGAATGGCATCTCCCGATTTTGGTTTGGAGAAGGCCACCAGCTCCAACTGGGTGACCGCAACCGAGCGTAATATCGGTTATGATCTGGCCTCATGGATCAACAGTTCCTCGGATGACTTGGGAGCCCATATCGACGGTACGTTTGGAGATATGTTCTTTGGTTCCGCCAGCGTCACCAATCGTGATACTAAAAATGATGACAGGGACGGGGATGCTTCCCGTCAGTTCAATGGGCGCGTTGTGTTCGCACCTTTCCACAAAGGCGGTAATGTACTGCATTTTGCTCTTGATTATGCTTATCGCGACCTTAATAAGGTTGATCTCAGTAACACCAATTACGATATAGATAATGGTCTCGGTGTGCATGGCGATGCGGGTGATAACGATCATGATCCAGTACTGAGCCAACTGAGTGGTATTTCCGGTAGCCCCTATAAAGGCCAGTCAATCTGGGGCGCTGAGGCTGCCTGGGCCTTTGGAGCACTTTCCTTGCAAGGCGAATATCTACATTCCACCTTGAACTCCGATGACGGTGGTTATGCAGATGTTAAATCCAAGGGCTATTATGGTCAGGTGGCTTATACACTGACGGGTGAACCTCGTGATTACAAGCTTAATGCGGGGGCCTTTGGTGCTGTCAGACCTGAAAACGCCAAGTTCGGCGCTTGGGAGATCTTCTATCGCTATGCTGGAGTCAGCTCTGATAATACCGATCTTCTGGAGGATGGCGCCGGAAGTGTCATAGGCCTGAATACCAACGGCAGTAACTCGGCGAAGGTACATACCTTTGGCGTCAATTGGTATGCCAATAATAATGTCAAAATATCGGTAGATTATAATTACGCCAAAGTTAATGACAAAGCACTTGAAAACGCTGTCGGCGATGATGATGGCAATGCTGTCATGACCCGTTTCCAATTCGTATTTTGACCGCCTGACTCCAAGGTTAGCACCTTGGCGTTTGAAGGAGATGAAATATGTCCAAGCTCAATCTTTCGCTCGCATGTTGGGACTATGACCGGACTCGCGCCTTGATGGACGGTACTGTCCGGCCAGGTGGCATCGAACTTAATTATCTGAACATGCCGGTCGAAGAGACCTTCTTTAGAATGTTACGTCACCATGAGTTCGATGTGGCGGAGATGTCATTGTCCTCCTACACGATGTCGCTGTTTTCTGAAACACGGCCTTTTGTTGCCATTCCTGTTTTTCCGTCGCGTTATTTCAGACATTCTTCCATCTATATCAACGCTAGGTCCGGTATCAAGACCCCCAAGGATTTGATAGGGAAGCGAATAGGTACTCCGGAGTACCAGATGACGGCGCCGTTGTGGATTCGCGGTATGCTAGCCGACGAGTATCAGGTGCCGATCGACAGCGCACTTTATCTTATCGGAGGAGAAGAGACGCCAAATCGACCGGAGAAACTGAGACTGGACCTTCCGGAGAATATCAGGACAGAGCGCATCAGGCCTGATCAGACGTTGGCAAAGATGCTTCTGGAGGGAGAAATCGATGCTCTTTACACCGCCCGTGCGCCTTCTTCGTTTTATGATGGCAGTGGACGAGTTCTCAGGCTGTTCGAAGATTACTCCAAGGTTGAACTTGATTATTATCGTAAAACTAGAATCTTCCCGATAATGCATTGTGTTGTCATTCGACGCGAGGTATACGAACAGAATCGCTGGGTAGCTCAATCGCTGTTTAAGGCATTCAAGGAAGCCAAGGAAAAAACCTATCAGGATATGCACGAAACAGCCGCACATAAAATGACGCTGCCCTGGCTTTCAGTGCACGTTGAACAAGCCCTGCGTGAATTGGGCAATGATTTCTGGTCTTATGGACTCAGCGAAAACAGGGATACGATCGCTACTTTCCTGCGATATCACCATGAGCAGGGTCTGTCTAAATGCCTATTATCCCCGGAAGATCTCTTCGTTCCGGAAACGTTCGAGTCATTTGTAATCTAGCCGCCTATAGACGAGGCTGGACACTGACGACCAGCCTCTGGGAATAATGGCGTGGGAGAAAACGGGTATGGATTCATGTATTCTAAAAACCGTTACGCGAACACAAGGTAATAATGCCGCACTCAAGGATGGTCGTGTTACCCCAGAAGGTTTCATATTCGAGTTTGAAGAGGTGCCCGTGTTGCCTCAAGCGTTCCGGCGCATGGTACGAGGGCTGGAGTACGATGTCAGTGAGATGGCGCTGACTACCTATCTTTGTGCTCGTGAGCAGGGTGTCCGCTTTACTGCGCTGCCGATTTTTCTGGTTCGCGGCTTTCATCATGGTGCCATCCTGTACAACATCAACTCAGGGATCAATGACCCTAAGGACCTTGAAGGCAAGCGAGTAGGAATCAACCGTGGTTATACGGTGACGACGGGAGTCTGGGCCAGATCTATCCTGCAGGACCAATACGGAGTGGATCTCGACCGGATCACCTGGGTGCTTTCCGGTGACGAGCACGTCGAAGGCTGGCAACCGCCTCGAAATGTCATTCATCTGGAACCGGGGCAGAATATGGAGGACATGCTGGCCAGCGGCGCTGTTTCGGCGGCAATCGGTGTACAGACAGACCATGTCAATGTGGCCCCGCTTATTGCCAATGCCACGGAAGCAGGGCTGGAGGCGTTGCGCAAATCGAATCATTATCCAATCAATCACTTGATTGTGGTCCGAGATGATGTGCTGGAGGCTCATCCTGATGTCGCCGTTTCGGTATTCGACGCTTTTGCTCGGGCCAAACAACAGTATCTCGAGCAGTTGAAAGCCGGGCAGATTGAAAAAATGACCACTGTGGACCGACTTCATGCAAGCGCGATGGCGATCATCGGCGACCCGCTGCCTTATGGTGTCGAGCCGAATAGGGCAGTACTTGAAGAGTTGATCGCGCACGCTACTCGTCAGCAAATTCTACGTAAAACGATAAAGCTGGAGGACGTCTTTGCTCGATCGACCCTTGGCCTGACGGCTTAACTCTATAGCTGCCGCGTTTAAATATACCTCGTGGGCTAACTAAGGATATTATTGGTTGGCCCACGTTTATGTGTATAGGTTAATTTAGCTGTCGGGCTCTAACAGAAAATCGGGCTTATTGAAAGAAAGCGTCGGCGTATGGACGCCAGCTCAATAATCTAATATGTTTCGAGCAGGGTGCCGGACTTAGTAAAATTCGTCGAAGTGGATTTGCTCTGGAGGAACGTTTAATTCAAATAGTAATTTTTGCATGGCTTGTGACATTAAGGGCGGCCCAGCAAAGTATATTTCGCGCTGCTTAATTCCAAGTCCGAAAATATTATGCGCAACATCGTGAGCAAAGCCGATATGTCCATCCCAGTTGGCATCATCAAGGCCTGGGCTGGAAATAGCCTGATGAAAGTGCAACCGTTGTCCAAAGCCTGGCAGCTCCGCCAGCATTTCCTGGCCACAAAGATCGCGTGTCGCTCGCCCACCAAATACAAAATCGATCTGACGGTCACGAAGCTTTTCGCTGATGGCTGCCGTGCGGGTAATTGAAATCATGGGTGAGAGTCCTGAACCGCCCGCTATGCAAAGAATGTCACGGGGGGCATCCTCTCGCAAATAAGCGGTGCCATATGGGCCATCGATTTCAACTGTTTCGCCGATCTTGATTTTGTCGAAGAGGGTGGTGGTGGCGACGCCGTTGGGCACGCGTTTAATCTGAAATCTCCATTCACCTCCCTCTTGAGGAGTGTTGCACATAGAGTAAGCTCGGATACCCGCGACACCCGGCAGGCTGATGAGAGCATATTGTCCCGGCAGGAATTGCTTGGCAGACCGCAGGGAAAATACGAATTCGGTGATATCGTGGATAATTTCAAATTTACCAATCAAGGTCGCCGATGTTTTTACCGGCCTGATTGCGCCAGCATAAGCCTTATCCAACCTGACTTTGATGCGACAGTCACTTTTGGGCTGGGCCTGGCATCCAAGATATCTGTTGCGCTTAAGGTCGCGCTCTGACCACGCGGGAGAGTCCTTTCGCGCATGCTCTACTTCTCCCTCCAAAAGCTCGAATCGGCAGTTGCCACAAGACCCGACATTGCAGGCGTAGGGAAAACCCATACCTGCACGCAATGCGGCCCGCAAAATGCTGTCATCGGGTTGGCAAGCGAATGAGTCTTTGTTCTGCCCCTCGATTATTATTGTTGGCATCGTTATATTTTCTCCAGGTTAGGTATATAAACTGGCCTGCTCCGAGATGTAACCCAGGCGCAGCGAGATTTCCGCGGCTGTTTCAAGCACTCTACGGGAGAGCATGTTCATCGTCTTCGCATCGGTCCGCTGATGTGGCACGGTTACACCAATCGACGCTGTGACACTGCCCATCGCGTCACGGACAGGTGCTGCAACGCAGACTGCTCCGATCTTGCTGTTTGTTTTCTCGGCGGCAAACCCTTTCGTGCGAATTAGCTGAATCTCATCCTTAATGGCTTTCTTTTCTGCAGCCGAGAGTGGTTTTTGTGAGTTCTTGATGAATTCATTGATTGTCTCATCGCTTTGGAAAGCTGTTATAGCCATTCCCAATGCGCCATCTATGGCGGGTACGGAAACACCAAGGCGCGAGCGTAACCGAACGGCTTGCGGGCTTTCGAAATCATAGAGGTACGTAATGTCTCGTCCATTGAGTATGGCGAGCTCGACATTTTCACGTACTTCATCTCTCAGTTCCGTCAGTAACTCCTTTGATACGCCAGTAACTGTCAGCCGTTGCCGAACCAGTGCCCCCAAAGAAAACAAACCAAGCCCCAGTCTGTAGCGTTCAGTAGCAGGATCTTGTTCAAGAAGATTCTCAGCCAGAAGCGTTGAGGCCAAACGATGAACTGTACTCTTCGAGACTCCTAGACTGCGGGAAAGTCTGCTGATGCCCATCTCTGAATTCTCTTCGGAAAATTGTTTTAGAAGGCGAATAGCCGCGGTAACGGAAGACAAGCGCGTGCCTTCTTTTTCACCTTCAACCTCTTTTTCGCCTTCGCTTTTCCCAGTGGTTGGTTTGATGTTGTGTAGTGGGTTCATGAGTGATTACCGTAAAAAATGTTCCACAGGGACATCCTGTAAAACTATGGAAACAAACGATAATCATAAACCAAGCACGCATGAACCGTCCAAAATATCGAAACACTGACCTGAGGGTATCTAGAGTTCAATCAGCACAACGTCGCCCTGGACGACCACCTGATAAGTCTTGAGTGGCACCATGCAGGGAGGGGCGAGCACTTCGCCCGTGCGCACGTCAAACTTACCGTTATGGAAGTCACACTCAATCACACACTCATCCAAATATCCTTCTGAAAGAGAGCCCGGTCCGTGCGTACAGCGGTCATCGGTGACGTAGAACTCTCCGTCAATATTGAACACTGCCAGCTCTAGATCGCCGGCTTCGACGTAAAGCGCGTTCCCTGGCTCGACCTCATCGGTGCGACAGATCCGGACGCGTTTTGTAGGGGTTTCGCTCATCGGCTGCTCCTTTGGTTGACGGCGCTATTCTTGCCATGTAAATTTTAAAAAATCAAGAACGGCGTTCCGCATGACAAAACAAAACCAATCGCCCGACTGCATCGCCGTAATGCCAAGTCAGCAAGACAAGAGAGGCCGATGGACTGATGGAGAGGCTCATCAATCGTCGGTATAGAAAAAGCGCTCACTCGGAGACCGAAGACATGCTGCGTAAGGAAGTAAACGACCTGCTGGCCCAAACCGACCCTGGCAAACCAATGGGAGATATGTTTCGTCGGTACTGGATTCCGGCGTTGCTGGCAAACGAGTTGCCTGCGGATGACTGCCCGCCCGTGCGGGTCAAGCTTCTCTCCGAACGGCTAATCGCGTTTCGCGATACGCAAGGCAAGTATGGTCTGATGGATGAGTTTTGCGCTCATCGCGGCGTTTCGCTGTGGTTCGGTCGCAACGAGGAGGGTGGCCTTCGCTGTCCTTATCACGGCTGGAAATATGACACCACCGGCCAGTGTGTAGACGTACCTTCCGAGCCCGAATCGAGCGGATTTTGCCAAAAGATCAAGTTGCAAAGTTATCCCATGGTGAAGGTCGGTGACATTCTTTGGACCTATATGGGTCCCAAGGAGCATCAGCCGCCTCTTCCTCAATTCGAGTTCGCCAACGTACCTGCCGACCAGACCTTTACCTCCAAGCGGCTCCAAGAGTCGAATTGGCTGCAGGCCATGGAGGGCGGTATCGACTCAAGTCATGTCTCGTTCCTTCACAGTGGAAATCTGAATACAGACCCCCTCTTCAAGGGCGCCCGCGGAAACCAGTACAACCTGAGCGACAGAATGCCCTTCTTCGAAGTGGTCAAACATGACGGAGGGCTCTATATCGGCGCCCGCCGAAATGCTGAGGAGGGAAAATACTATTGGCGCATCACCCCATGGGTGATGCCTTGCTTCACGATGGTTCCACCACGTGGTGATCATCCGCTACATGGCCACTTCTGGATCCCGATTGACAATGAAAACTGCTGGGCCTGGAGTTTTGATTATCACCCCAACAGGGCATTGACCCCGGAGGAACGTGGAGCGATGGAAGCCGGCAAGGGTATTCATTGTGAATATGAGGAAGGCACCTTCCGGCCTAAGGCCAATAAAGATAATGACTACCTGATTGATCGTCTGGCCCAAAAGGAGGGTAGAACTTATAGCGGTGTGGAAGGGATTGCTATTCAGGACTCTTCATTGCAGGAAAGTATGGGACCGCTTGTCGACCGCACCAAAGAGAATCTGGTTTCGACGGATAACGGCATCATCATGGCGCGGCAAATGCTCCGCAAGGCGGTCACCGCCCTGACGGAAAAAGGTGTTCAGCCGCCTGGAGTGGATCCGGTCCATCATCGGGTTCGCTCTGTGGCCGTCGTATTGCCTCCGGATGAGGCGTTTGACGAGGCCTGCAAAGAGTATTTGCAAGCCAGGGCAGGGGTTGCGCATACCTCGGTCTAGTGGCCTGTACGGTGAGTTCGTTAGCTCAAGTTCGGATGCCATAAGTCCATGGCCAAGGCGCTGTGACGAGTCATAGCCGGGCTATGGCGCGCAACAGCAACGCAGGCCAGGAATTTAGGGCGCCGAAATTGACTCATAGAACTGACCACACAGGCCACTAGCCGCTGTCAGTCATGCCGCTCCCGGTCTTTAACGAATCAAGAGACGAGGTGACTATGGTTAGCCTTTCTTCCAAGGCGACAACAACGGTCGAAAGCCAGTTTCGGATCAACCGCCCCAACTCCAGACCGCGCTCTTGTTTGGTTATTGCATTGGATGAACCCAGCGAGTTGTCTCTGGCGATACTTTCCAGGCGGCAATGGAATGGAGCTCGATTCCGAAGTGTCCGCCAATTTGAAGTGGAAGAGGGTGGGTTGGTAGAAAGCGACTTGCTGCTGATGTCTCCCGAGGGCGATAGCAGCCATCTTCCCGATGAGCTTGATGATGTTGATGTTGTAGTCATGGTTGCTCAAAGTGGGGCTTTTGCCGAAGTGGCTAAAGTTATTGGGCATGGATGCTTCAAGAGAAACCTGATGACTGCGGGAGTCGTGCTTGAAACAGTGGCAGACCCAGCAGTCATCAGGCGGACAGTGAATCAAATTCGTCCTTTTGTGCTCTCCCTGGTCATTGGCCTCGACGAAACGTCCCTGGCTGAAACTTTAGGCGCTATACGAGCTTGAGCGCATTCATTGCGTAATAGGTCTTATCGGCCAGCCAGGATGGCTTTATTCCAGTCAAACAGGATTTATCATGAGCGATCTCGTCTATACCGAACCTGAACTGCGCCGTCAGCTAGCCAATGGAATAAGGATACTTGAGCGATTGGGTATCATCGACTTCAACGGCCATTTCAGTGCCCGTCTAAGTGATGGTCGTATTCTGATTAATAGCGGCGACTCGGTGCGTAGCGCGATTTCTGAAAGCGATTTCACTATTGTGGGTCCTAATGGCGAATTCCTCGCAGGTCAGGCGCGTCCGCCGGCAGAACTGCCTCTACATGTCTCGATCTACCAGGCTCGACCGGATGTCCAGGTGATCGCTCACGGTCACCCAAAATGGTCGACCCTTCTGACCAGTGCGGGTCACCCATATCGTGTGGTGCTAGCGCAAGGCGCGCTTGTTGGCGATGTGCCAATATTCCCGTCTCCTGTATCGGTGAACAAGCCTGCCGTTGGCGATGCGGTGGCAAGGGCGCTGGGGAACGCTGAAGCGGTATTGCTCAAGGCACACGGCTCCGTCCTGGTGGCGAAAGATGTACTGGAGGCCACGGTTATGGCTATCTATATGGAGCTCAATGCCGAACGACAGGTTCTGGCGATGCCGTTGGGGGGTGGCTATATCTTTTCAGCGCAAGAAGCGGACGCCTGTAGAGCGGGGCTTGCTAAGCGAGGGTTGTACGAAAAGTGCTGGAATTATCATATGGAGAAATTTGCGCTCACTGGCGTTGATTGATCACCAACTATAAGGAACTTGAGATGTGTGGAGAGTTTGACGACGAAGATTTAATCGATGAGTATTTGTTCGCGCGCTTGCTCCAACTGGCGAGCCAGCACGGCGTCAAACTTGGCGAAGCCGGTACCCATACTCCCCAGCGGCTATCGGGGCGGGAAGCAAGGAATAGCTACATGACCCAGTTATTCCAGGCCGGTTTGACCCGAGCGATCAACGATGCGAATAGTTTGCCGGAAGGCGAGCGGATGGATGTGATTGCTGGGCAGGCAATTGTTTTTGCACGTCTGGCTGGTTTTCTCGCGGGACAACTTCCTCCTGGCGCAGACACGTTAAGGCCCACGATCGAGGCCCTGATGGAGGGGTACAGTGAGCCGGTCGAGCGCGCAAACAAGCATGATCACCATCATCATGGCGATCACCAACATTAGTCCAAATAGGTAACCCGGTCGGCCTCTCGGGAAACCTACAGCGTAGGCGCGCGCGATGTGCGTCTCATACCCGGTCGATGTCCCAGGTTCTGTACGAAATGTATCGGCGCTCGCCCGTGCGGCGTTGAAGCCGGCTCGCCTGGCCTTTTCGTACAGACCCTAACAACAATCACACCCGCCCTCACTGTCGTCCTGTAGAGAAGGAAGCAACCAGCTAAGGGGGAGATCCTCTTTTAAAACCTCTTCTAGCGGTTTGAACAGCTTGATTCGGTAGCGAGTATTATCATCGTTCCAAAACGCGATGATGGTCTCGACGGGAGGGCACCCCGGAACCTGGCAACTGATCTCCGCCACGGCGATCACCGCCTGGTTTGACAGACTGAACGTGTTGCGTACCCATTCTTTTATCTGATTGATAGCGTCTTGATGACCTGGCGATTTCTTAAAGGTCTGGAACACTGGAAACTCCGAACACGTCAGTGCCATGACCGGCAAGGTGCCTTGGGTGGGTCATGTGCTTCCAGAAAGGACTGGACTCATCGTAGTCATACCGCCGAAACCTGCCCTGAGCGATATAGCCCAGGGCAGGAGATGGAGATATCTGCCGCCTGCCCCTGTCCTGATCCGGTTAACCGATGAGCCATTCTAGAATGAGTCCAGGGAAAAGCGGGATTTCGAAAAGCTTTTCAAATAAACCAAATAGTAAGAGCCAGATTCCAATAGCACTCACGATTGCTACCTTGACTTTCTCTTTCTTATAAAGATAGAGAAAGCCGAAAATCAGGACAGGTGCTGCATAAACGAATCCGAAAAAAAGAATGCCGATAAAGAAAGTGAAAATCCACAGAAACATCTCCGCTTCCTTTTTTTGCATGTCTTTTTTGGCATTGTTGTCTGTCGGCGCAACCACCTTATGGAGCTCGAGGTACAACTGCGCCAGACCGAGAATCGAACCTGGCACGCCGACCATCAATGGTAGCAAGCGAGCTTGGGGCGGGAAGCTGAAAGCAATGGCAGTAGTTGCCAGAAAGAACCCTGCCATAGCCAACGCTGTCAACACTTGCCCATTATATGTCCGTCTGAGGCGCATAAATTTTTTCCTTTTCCTTACGTTTTTGTTTCACTGCACGCCATATGTAATAACAAATACTAAAAGCAATGAGCGCCACCAGCAATATAGGGCCTGGATGCAACAGGAAGCTGGGCCCCCAAAGTGACATTGATTTGTGAAAGGAGTCTTCGGTAATGGGGCCGAGAATGAGACCAATCACGAATGGGGGACGTGACCATTTGTATTTTTTAAGGAAGTAGCCAAATACGCCTAACACTAGCAGTAATGCCAGGTTCTCCCATGCCCGGTGGCTTAGATACGAACCCAAAAAGGTCAACACTAGAATAAACGGAATTAACAGTGCGCCTCTGATATAACTTAAATAGCCAAACGAAGGGGCCAGAAACAGGAAGATGACACACGCCAGGACATTGGCAAATATCATTGCCCAGAAAAGTGTCCAGACCAACCCCATCCCATTGAGTGCCAGCGCAGGCCCTGGTTGAATGCCCAGCATGACCAGGGCGCCGAGCATGATGGCCATGCCAGACGAGCCAGGAATAGCAAAGAACAACGTGGGAATCAACGAGCCCCCTTCCTTCGAGTGATTAGCCGCCTCAGGCGCGATAACACCTTCCACGGCTCCTTTGCCGAATCGCTCCGGGGTTTTTGAGGACTGAACGGCGTGCCCGTAACAGATCCAGCTAGCAGCGTCGCCGCCCAAACCTGGCACCATGCCGATGAAGGCGCCAATCAGCGACGTGCGCAGCGCCAGGCCCCAATGGCGAAACACATCCAGAACACCTTGGAGAACTTCGCCCAAGCCATAGCTGGGACCTTTCTTCGCAATCATGGAGGTGGAACCACCGGCCACCCCCAGGGCTATCATTTCCGGAATTGCAAATATAGCCAGTACCACGGTGATGATGTCGACGCCGTCCCACAGAAACAACATATCGAATGTATAACGCTGCGTACCGGTGTGCGGATCAAGTGCGACGAACGAGAACATCAAGCCCATGAATCCTACCAGTAACCCCTTTATCAGAGATTCACCGGAGAGCATGGCGATAAAGGTAATGCCAAATAGAGCCAATAGAAAAAACTCGGCAGGACCAATTGCCAGCACCAGTGGCCGAACGATAGGGGTGGCAAGCAACAAAAACAGTCCCCCGACAATACCGCCCAGGCCGGAGGCTCCCAGGCTTGCCCCCAAAGCGCGTCCTGCCTGACCTTTTTTTGTCATCGGAAAACCATCGACAGCCGTAGCGGCGTCCGCGCCAGTGCCAGGCACTCCAAACAGAATGCTTGGAATCGCTCCGGCGGTATGTACCACGGAATGCATGGCTAGCAGGAAGATTGCTCCAGCTGTTGGATCCATGCCGAAGACAAAAGGGATCACAAGGACAATGCCGAGCTTGCCACCGAGCCCCGGCACTGCGCCAAAGAACATACCGATAGGGACTGCAATTATCAGCATGAGAAGGTTATGGGGTGATCCCAATAATGCCCATAACGAGTTGAGTATGCCGCCAATATCCATAACTCACCTTGACTTGCTTGGGAAGATGCCAGCGCCGCCGACCGATAAGTCGGATGGCAATTTCTGATGCCGCAAAGTTGATAATGTAATAGCTACTTGGCCTCGACGGCTCTGGCGATGATCGCCGCGGTCTCGGGAGTTTGATCCAGTGCCGCGGTCACTAATGCTTTAACATCATTTCCATACGCAGGTTTTATTGGCAGATTCATCTTCTTTGCGTAAGCCAAAAGCCCTGGGTCTTCCAGCGACTTCTTATAGGCAGCACGAAGCGCGGCGACGCGTTCGGGAGACGTCCCGGGAGGGGCGGCGGTAACGCGTCCGAGCTGTGCCATGGAACTGATCATCGAAATGATGTGTTTAGCCTCGTCGGTCTTGGCATAATCCATTGCATCGGCAACTCCCTCCATCTTGTCGCCGATCGTCAGCAGATAAGAGGCACTACCGGCACTGACAAAGTCTGCCATCGAGCTAGCGGAGCCGAGCGTTGCACAGGTGTCCCCACGCATCATCGACATCTCACCTTCGGTACCGTTGTAGCCGGCGATGGGCTCGATATTCAGATTCAACGCTTCAGCGGCGAGCTTTAAATCCACATAAGAGGCCGAGCCAATACCCGCGACGGCAAATTTCACCGGTTTTTTCGCGTTCAGCAAATCATCTACTGTTTTGATGTCGCACGTTTTAGAAACGACGATTGCCCGAGCGTCACTGGAGGCTTTTCCGATCCACTCGAACTTTTTAAGATCAAACTCCTGGGCCTTGCGGCCGATGATCTGGCCGTAGATGAGACCGGTATCGAAAGTACCTATCGTCAGGCCGTCCGGCTTGGACTGCCAAAGGGTATTTGTGCCGACGATGTGCCCTGCACCCGGCACATTTCTGATCACAACATGGTCGGCTCCAATATACTTCTGCATGAAACCGCCCGTCATACGACCATAGACATCGTAGCCTCCACCTGGGCCGGTGGTGACGATATAAGTAATGTTCTTACCTTTGGAGAAATCGGCTTCGCTGCGTTGACGGGAGCCGGGACCGCACCCTGTTGATACGATGATGCCTGCCAGCAAAATCATGCTTGCCAGCACTTTGGTTAACATCCACACGATGGCGTTCCTCACTTATTATACTTATATGAGCCTGCTTCATCATATTGCCTTCGACAGCGGAGCCGAATGGCTATTTGTTTATTCTGTCGGCGGTACCCACAGATCTTCAAAGCCCTTTGCCGGTTCCAATTGGTCAAACCAGTCAAAGCCAATAGCTTTCATCATTCGACTATTGATGACCACTACTCGGGCTTCGGTATTGGCGTCCGTGTTAAAGCGTTTGTGCGCGCAATAAGGCGGGATATAGATAAAATCACCTGGGCCCCATTCATATTTCTTCGGTTCGGTCTCCCACTCCCAGACGAATTCGTCTTCACATTTGAAGCGGACGTCATAGTGAAGATCGTAACCTGTACCCTCGATTACAAAAGCTACCTCTTCAGACAGATGGCGGCTAGTGCCTGTCGAACCGTTGGCAGGCAGAAATTGCATGTAGATATCAAGGGCGCATTCTTTGGTATTCATGCCTTCATTGATAATATGCTTAATAAGACCGTCGGCGCTGCGCTCCATGGGCATTTCATTGTGTTTGACTACGTTTTTTCGTTCTTTGTATTCGCGGCGAAATTCTTTTGACGCTTCCAGGGCCTTGGCGTAAAAGTCGGCATTAAGGTCTGTGCGTGCACGCTGACGTTCGATGTCAGAAACAAAAGGGGTGTCGGTGCTCATTCTATTCCTCACGAAATTATTATTGGGCGTTTATTTATAGGCTGCTTACAAAGAGCTTGGCGGAGCATAATTTTCTTGCCCGGGAACAGGCGTCTTTGGTGGATATTCAACTACTTCTTGAAAGATGAGGTGCATAAACAGGAACAATGGTTTTGCTTTCATGATCAGGCAAATCGATTCATTCTCGGCGTCGTCGGAAAAGTGTTGGTGGACACATCCATTCTCGACGATCAGTGCATCGCCGGCTTCCCAGTCGATACGGCGCCCGTCATGAATGTCATGACCTTTGCCTTTTAGCACGAAAAATACGGCACTATTCATATGGCCGTGTTTCTGACCATGACCCCCTGGCGAAAAGGCATCAACATGGGTTTCGATCGATTGGGCAATTTTCGTAGCTTGCGGGTTGATGACTTTCTTGCCGAAATTCTGAGGTCCGCCTTTCCACTTCAGATCTTGGGTCGGATAGATACGAGGCTGGCTAAAAAGCTCGGCCACCAGTTCGCCATAGGTGCCTTCAAGGCCTCGCACGAACGTCCTTTTTTTTGTCCAGCGTTCCCAGGAGATTTCTTTTTCTTCGGTCATCGGTTCAGTCATTTTTGTTTCCTCTTATAGGCGTCCAATGCACTCAGTTTGGGTGGAGCGCTTACGCAAAAATACGGTACACCGTTCCTCAATGAAGAACAAGTGACTGTTTTTTTGTTTTTGGTACGGTGTTCCGATATTGGAGATTGTGCTGCTTTTGTTCGAAAGCGAAGAGCACTTCTCAAGCAAAGTGACTATAGAGGGGGAGTAGACCGGGTATTCAAAACCCGGAGCTGATGGTTGTCCGGCTCGCGAGCTTCCCGGCTGTAAGCCTCATTTCAATGCCCTTGCGGCGCTTGGATAGCCATATGGGACGCTGTTGACAGGAGTGTATCGGTAGGGTCCATGGGGTGGATTGCAGGGTTGGTTTCGGTTTTTACCGCCAAGCGCTGGCGCGAAGCGTCTCGAATAAATGACGTCTTGGGCTTGAGCGTTGCCACCGTCAAAATAGCTTAAGCCACACGGGGCGAACATCTATCGTTTCGCCCTCAAAGGACTCCAGGATCTGCCTCCTGAATGCTCGCGGGACTTAAATACGAGGGCGAGTCTTTGACGCCGGTGTATTGATCAGAGCGCAAGCTTGCTGGTGGAGCCTGGGTTTAGATCTCTTTCAAGGGAAGTACTTTTCGCGGTCGGTGCTTGCCCGGTTTCATGAACGCTTTCTTGGCAATTCGAGTGTGCTTTTTCGAGGGCCGATGAGTCCTGGCTCCCCAGCCTATACCAGGCAATAACAAGAATCAGTAGATGAGTCGCACCGCCTTGACATCGCTGTAGGTGCCTGGGCTGTCGTAACGTTCTGGTTGCATTCGTGCATAAACGGTGTAAGTGCGTGAGACGCTTGAGCGGGCGCCAAGCCCATAACCGTCGGAAATTGTGCCGCTGACCGCGCCACCGCTGCCCCAGACCTGCTGATAGGTGCTGGAGGTATAAAGCTGATAGTTCGTGTTGCCAGTCGCCGAAGTCATGTGGCGCTCTGCACCGCCCGTGGTGCCTTCGAGGAGTATCTGGTAATTGACACTCACCGCACTGGCGTCGCTTTGACAAACTACCGTGATAGTGGCTGTGCTCAATTGGGTCCGCTCGGCGACGCCTTCCACCACGCCGAAGTTCAATGGGCTCACTGCAATCGAGCAGGTGTAGGCAAGGGCAGGCGGGCTGCACAGGACGATGATGAGGACGGCTGGCCAAGCGAAAGGATTCATGGGCGTGCTCCAGTCAAGCAGATCAAGGGACCGATTTCAGGAATGCTGTCAGTTTGTGGCTGGTACTCGAATGCCACATGGCATGAGGGCTTGTCCGCAGGTTGGACCAGCAACTCATTGTGCGCACCCAGTCCTTCGAAAAAAGTCAGTCCGTCGTAGCCGACAACGCCCTGGGCAGCGTTGCCATTTAGGCTGACCTGACTGCCAAGTGCCAGCGGTTGGTGTTGTTCATCCACCAGCCGCAGGGTGGCGCCATAGCTGCGTGAGATCGGGAACTTGATCACGACACCGGAGCGGTCTCGCGGTCGCACGCGACGGTCGACATTGGCCAGTGATGAGTCCATGGGCACGTCGTTGGCGTCGATGGTCAAGAGGTTGCTCTCGTAAGCGCGAAGATCCTCGACGAACAGTAATCCAGAGGCATTGGTGCGACCGACGGGACGGTTTTCTCGCAAGACCGTCACGCCGGCCAGGCCGTCTGTGTCGACAATGGCGAAGCTGTCGCTGACACTGTTGGACGCAAACAAATGTCCGTCCATGGTGGTGATAGCACCCCGCGCCGTGGCACGAAAGGCATCACCGTCGTTGCCTCTTTCGGTTTGCGCGCCGACCAGTGCCCAGGGTGTTTTGTACTCCATGCCCAGGCTCTGGCGATTCTGGGCCCCGGTTTGTTGAGCGAGTCGCCAGCCAAAATCACCTTGTTGTACGGCGCTCTGTTGGGCTTGGACGGTTTGATAGGCGCTGCCGCCGCTGACACTGCTGCTGGCACTGACCGTGGCTCGCAGGCCTATGGGAATGGAAATGCCGATGAACAATCCATTGCCGCTGGTGCCTTCGAAGTCATGAAACGCGGTGACAAAACCGAAGGTCCGCCAAGGCAGGCGGGTTGAAAAACTCGCGGAAAGCGTGGAACTATAGACGCTTTCCGGTTGGGCGATAAACCCGTTCTCGAAGTCATACTGCTCGTAGAGATCGACCAGTTTTCTTGCATAAACCAACCCGAGTGATCCGATCCCAGGCAACGGAATGCCCAGGTTTGCACGTAGGGTCGTTCGGGACATGGCATCGTCGTTGACCGAGGCAATATCGGAAAACTGTTGGTCGGCCTGCAAGATACTCAAGCCATAATTCAAAGCGGGCGCGGAGTGGGAGAAGCCCAACCCATACTGCAAGCCTGATTTTCCTGCATGATCACTGGCGGCAACAGTGGCGGACAATACACCGAGACTGCCGACTAGAACGTTGGAGCCGACGCCTCCCATGACCAACCCGGAGGTGCTCTCAAGATGGCTCTCCAGGGTCAGGGTTGGGGTCATGCCATGTCGATAGCTGACGGAGCCTGCGCTATCGACATAATTATTCGATTCACTGGCATAGTTTCGACGCACGCGGCCCAGTTCCACCGAGAGGGCACTCAGTCCGGGTTGCAACAAGGCCGTACTGGCATAAAACGGCAAGGTCTGGTTGACCTGGCGACCACTGGCGTCCTTGACCACCAGCGAAATGTCGCCACCGCCATTGGCGACCGGCAATTGAGATACTTCAAAAGGGCCAGAATCGATCTGGCTGGTCAGTCGATGCAAACCATTGACGAAGACATCGACGGATGAAGGAACCGCCACCTCGCCACTGATGCCAGGCAAGGGGAACGTTACCAGGTCCGGGCGCAGGCTGAAGTTGGTGGTTATCTGTGCACCCGCCATGCGTACGGGGCGTGTCCAGGGCAAACCGCCGTTGATGAAGTCGCCAGCGTTATACGTTCGTAAATTGGCCACATCGGAATAGGTGTAGGTGCTGTTCAAACGCACGGTGCTTTTCCTATAGGGAGTACTGTTGCGCAGGACGCCGGTCTCAAATACGCCACGATCACCAAAAAAGCGTAATTGCGCCAAGGTGCTCGCGCTGATCTGGTCGTCGTAACGGGTGACTTGGGTGTCGTAATTGAGCATTGCCCCCAAATCGCTTCGCAGTGGCAGATCGCTGAAGACGCTCTGCTCATGAGTCAGGCGTTGTGGCACCATATTGCTACCGGGCACGTGGAGCTGAATGCTCTGGCCCGGTAGGTCCAACTGGTAAGACCAGCCGGGAATGCGGGTCAGGTCAATTAGACCCTGCTGGCCGTGATCGGGCAGAACCAAACCCAGGCTCTGGAGCTCCTGGGTATTGGCTAATAGGCTGCCTTGAACCTGAATGAACTCCAGGATGCTCTTGCGGCTACTGCCATTGATGAACACATCAAGCAGCAGACTCTGCCGTTGTGATGAGAGTCCTGCATCGGCATTCGCCCTATTGGCTTGCAATGTGGTCAGTAGTCCGACCAAACATAGCATCAACCCCACCAGGCGTACTGAGTTCACATGGTGCCGCCGACGACCAGCCATTGCTCATGAGGCCTTCCTGGGCCGGATGTCCGCAATCGCACCCTGGCACCGACACTCAGTTGATGCAGCGCATCGGCGATGGACCAGTGGCGTTCTACGCCGGCCAGGACATAGGGCAAACCCTGATTCAGCAATTTAAGGTGTTGCCCATTGGCGCTGCTCAATTCCAGACCCACCAGTTTGCCGTGCTGCAAGCCGTGGTTGACGGCGATCAAGGTGGGTATGCCGGCCAGTAATTCAATGCGCCACCGCAAATCCGGCTTGGCTGTTTCCACGACGTTGGCGAATACCGGTACGGTCAATCGCAGGGTCATTTCGATCTTGCCGCCGCTGATTTTTCCGGGAAGCTGATCGAAGACGATGCGGTAGGCACGTTCGGTCTCACCGACGTGCTGGCGCAACATTATCCTCACGATTTGCGATTGGCCTGGAGCGATTCGCGCGAAGGGCGGGCTGACAATCAACTGATCGATAGAGTGCAGTGCGTCCCCTTGCGCGTTTTGGCTCCAGCCGAAGCTGCGTATCTGGATGATTGATTCGCTATCGGCCCGGTTGGTAAGGGTGAAACTGGCGGCGCGCTGCCCCGGAGCCAATTGTTGACTGATGGGTACGATTTCCAATGCTTGCGCATGGACCTGTGCACAGAGGCTGCACAGGCCAGCGAGTGTCAGCCCCCAAAACAGGGTGACGCGTCCGGTCGTGGGCACTGGGCGTTGTATCAATAGTTGACTGTGACGAGCACAGTGTCGGTGTAATCGCCGACCGTTGTAGCGGTCTGGCCGCCTGGAATCAGGGCATAGACCGCAATCGTCTGTGCGGTGCCGGTCCCTGCGCCAAGGAGCGTATCGTCGCCGATAACCTCTCCCCAATTGGTCGTGTGAGCCAGTTCTTGGAAGATACCGTAGCTCAGGGCTACGCTGTCCGCACCGTTGGTCAAGGATCGAGTACTGGTCGTTGCAGCGGCACCGGCTCCGGCACCTATCCCAATGTTATAGGGTGCCTCATTGGTACAAGTGACCGTCAAGTCCGCAGTACCAGGAACGTCAACGCCGGTGTACACAGGGAAAACCAATGGAGCGGTTGATACGGTGCAGGCTGCGGCGACGGTAGCAGTGATGGCCATGTTGCTTGTCGCCGTCGCAGCGTTCGCATTGAAGGAAAGCATTGCGCTGATACCGAGCGCCGAGACGGCTACGACATTGCTGAAAAGTTTGCTGGACATGGTTTTTCCTGAAAACGCTGGGGAGGATGAAGGGATTTGGTTAACCACCAATTCCCTCGTCTATGTTATGCGCGAGCGGGTTTACAGGAAGGATTAAACCCCTGCATATCTGGCCAGGGTAGCTGCATAAATAGCCAAGACGCGGTTCGTTGGCGATTTTGCAAAAAAACAGATCAGCCAATAAGCTGAGTGGGCTACGAATAATTCGGCTTCTTGATCGAGAAGGATTTTATTCACAGGGTGGAGGGGGAATGTTTTTTGTTAATTGATTTATCTATAATGCAATGCGGGTGTTTTTTATGCGGTGAGTTAACTGTTTGAAAATGTTAGTGTTGGGCTTGCGCCTTGCCTGTTAATTATTAATTCAATCGTTGGACCTCGCTTAAGTCTTATAGTTCATGACGATGAGCGTACATTGGCTGTCTGCTCTTTTCTGCTTGACCGAACAACTCAATATGCTTTATTTTGTCTGTGTACAATCAAGAGCGTCATTCATGAAGTGCCGGCTGAAATAAGAAAGATGAGGTGGCCGCGCATGATGGAATGCCGTCAAACGAGTCGCGCTAAAAGCGCATCCGTAACGACGATGATTGTAATCATAAATCTGTTCAGTCGTTTCACCGTATAGGTGCGGGAGTAACTACTCCATCAACGCGATAAGTTGATATGAGCATGACGAGAAAAGCCACTCGCTAGTTTTGTTCTAGGGCTTATCATTTCAATGGTTCAATGTTGAAGCATGGGCCTTCCAGCTGAGTGTTATCTAGTTTTCATCGTCCTGATAAACATCAGCTCAATCGGTATGCAATCTAACCAGCCATGCGTTTGGGCTGGTCATTTGCACCTCGGCCCCGTTGGGCCTGAGAGATCTGGAGCTAATGGAATGCTCTATAAAAGCTTGATACACAGCGTGATCCAGCCGAGCCATTTAACGATGGGGTCTACGGTCGATACAGGTGTTCGGTCAGTGGTCATTCTGGCGTACCCCGGTTGTTTTGTCGGTGATGTAGTCAAACTGCTGGAAACCCTTTGTTTCTTCAACGAACGCTCCTTGATCGGTAGCCGTGTAGTCACCTACGTCACACAGGTTTACTCCCTGGCCGGCGGGACGCTGGTTTCTCCCTCTACATCGTTGGTAAAAGTCGAAACTCAAGCTGTCTGCGACTATGTGCCCACGGGTATCGACATGTTGATCGTTGCTCATGGGTCGCCGGATTCAGTGTCCTCACTGCCACCGCCAGTGCTCCAATGGTTGCAGCGGACATGCCCCCATGCACGTCAAGTCGTGGCGTTGGGGGCCGGCGTCTTCTGGTTGGCGGCTGCGGGGCTATTGAATCAGCGGCGGGTCACGACACATTCAGCGTTGGCGGCGACGTTACGCGTGCGCTACCCGGCTGTTAAAGTGGAGTCGGGTAGACGGCTGCAAGTAGATGGGCGTTTCCATACTACGGACGAGTGCATTAATACTCGCGACATCGCGTTGCTTCTCCTGCGCGAAGAATTCTTTGGGGAGGCGTTCGATACGCTGGGCACCCAGTGCGCGCTTCCTGAGTCCAGCTTCCTCACTATGTTAAGTGCGCTGCTCATACGTGCTGACTCTATTACCTATCGGATCTGTGTATGGTGGTTGGGTCATTTGGACCAAGACCTGAGCATGGACCTTTCGGCGAGAAACCTGTGCATGAGCGAACGAAATTTTCGTCGACAATTCAAGCTTGAAGTTGGCTATTCACCGTATTACTTTCTATTGTTGCTACGATTGGAAATGGCGCGTCAGGCATTAATGGACAGCAATCTGCCGGTAGATAAGGTTGCTCGTCGTGGTGGTTTACTTGATGGTCAGCAATTAGCTCGAATGTTCCGTAAATATATTGGCGTTTCACCTCAGCAGTATCGAGTGAACATGCGTGCAGGTTTTACACCACACAGTCACCCGGACTACGCGAGGCTATTTAATGCCGAAGCCCGGCCCTATTGGTTGCAGAGGTTACTGGCAGATATTGTGGTTACTTGACGTTCAGGCATGGACCGATTTCTATTAAATATAATAGTGCTGAGTCTGTAAGTGGTGCTAGCTTGCTTAATAGGTGAGTGCAATATCTTTAAGCGAGGGTGATGACATGTTGGGTTCAGAGATTGATGTTGAGGCGCTGAGCATGTTTGCAGAGGGGTACAATGAGGTTGTTGAAACTTCCATGACTTTACTTGGGGCTTCTCTAAGGCAGATTACTGAGGGCGCGCAGCCTATTCTCATCAGAAAAATGATTGCGGAGATTGAGAAGCTTAAAAGCTGGTCAAATTCTTCGGTAAAGGATAATAAGCAAGACGTAAAAGATATTAAAAACTTAATTACCGGATATCAGACTTATATCTCAGAGAGGCTTGATTTTGTTTATAAGGATGTGTGCTATCTGTGTGAAAGTAAGTATAATGAGGTTAATGTTGTTAAATTAAAAAATCAAATGAGGCTCTTGTCCAAGGCGTCTAATGTTTTGACGGAAAGGCTTACTGATCAAACGTTTAAAGATATTTGTGTTGACTTGAGAGACTCATATGAAACCGCAAAAACAGAATTCAATAATTCGACTTCGCTTTTGGCGACGGTTCCCTTAAAGCTGGAGAGCGAGGCAAAAGCAATAAGTGACAAGCTCGCCACCCTTCGATCTCAGCGCTATAAGGGATTTTCCAGCATGGTTCATAGGATTTGGGCTGATGTAGAATTGCGCGAAGGCAAAACGGTTGTAAAAGAAAATGAGTCGTCTCCCATAGATGTGAAAGGTGAGTTTACGGGGAGAGAAACGCCGATTGAAGAAACCGTCGTGACCCTCGCAGTGAAGGTTGCAATTGGCATATTAGTTATTGGTATAATCGCTCTTTGCGTAAATACGACGAAAATTATTAGTGATGATATAGATGCGTATAGGGATCTTGGCAGGCAAATAGAGATAGAAAAGAAAAAGCTCGCAGAAATCGAACCTGTCTATGCTATCGCTAGAGAAATTACCGAGTCTGCATCTCGGTTTATGGGGGGGTTGGATAGGCTGGCGGAGTACTTTCCCAAAGTCGCCAAATTACTCATCGCCCAGAATGAAGAGAGACAGCAAATACTTCGTGACCTAGAAGAGAAGATAAATGATGCTAATTGGTCCTCCAAAGAGTTTAAGGTTAATAAGGAGGCGTTAGAAGTGCATATGGCCAGCTTTAAAAAAATTATGAAGATTTACGCAATGATAAGAGCAATAGATAAAGAAAAGCGAATTTACTACGTTATCAGTTGATCCTTATCGGCGGGCAGACTTTCGATGTCTATCATGAAGGGCGTCATAACTTACGATTAAGTAAGATGGCAGTTTTTAGGTGGAGAGCTACAAAAATAGCGTGTGTGAGCATGTTAATTGCCGAGGTTAATTAAATGGCCAGTCGTATTTGTCAATATCAGCCTCACAGGTCCTCACGCACACTGACGGCAAAGACCAGACTACTCGGTTATTACGCACTGCACGTGGTTTGGCGAGTAGCCACGGGACGCCAAGGGCCTACGGGTATGACAAGCCATTCGCCTGACCGTCATGGTCAATGAAAACACCGCCGCGTACCAATTTGTCTACGACGCCTCGGATCGAATGATCGAAGAAAAACGCACCGATAATCTGGCACGACGTTTCAGCTAAAACCTCGGTGGGCATCTGACGCGGGTTGATGAAATCGGCTGCGGCGACAGAGTAGAACGCCCGCAGCGCCATACCGGATTTGAGCGTGATCCGATTGGTCGATTGCTGGCTAAGCTTATATGGGGCTTGGGGAAGTTGAAACGCTGGCGGTGAACGACGTTGATCTTCTTGTCCCCCCCACTTCATCGTCGGATGAGGTCCAATGGCGTTGAACGCCATTGGACAGGGGTATGCTTGAAGCGTCCGTAATAGCTAGGCTATCGGCAGGATTCTCAGATGGAATAGGATTATTTCGGACAATTAAAAAGCCGGCTTGTGGGCGGCGTTATTTTTGATATTTTCCTAGGTTTTACTGGGTTTTCCTGCTGCTAACTATTCTGTCCCCCCAATTGTCCCCCCATTCTGGGGGCGCGTGTTTTTTTGCTGCAACTCTGAGCTTTCAGGCTGCGTGCTTCGGCGACAGTCATTGAGACCTCTGTTATTCCGTTCTCATGCCTAATCAGCTAGTTTGACACAGTCGCAAGCAAAGGCGATTTGAGGGATTAGGGCTCCAAACCGAGCCGTCAACAGTTGCAGGGGGCGACCAATGTACTTGAAGAAGCTGTGCATCAAAAATTTTCGTCGGTTACACGACGTTGTTATCGATCTCGCATCCGATATTTCGATTTTTGTTGGAGCGAACAATAGCGGCAAGACTTCGGCCGGTCACGCTCTCCAGCTTTTTACGGGTAAGGGCAAGTTTTCGCTCCACGATTTCAGTTCCGATCTTTGGCCGCATTTTGTTGCGTTCGGCGAGGGGCGTGCGAATGCGGCCCTGCCTACAATGTCGATTGATATCTGGCTTGAAATCGGTGCGGCTGATGTTCACCGCGTCATCGACCTGCTTCCCAGCTTGGCATGGCAGGGTTCTCTTGTCGGCTTGCGTGTAGCCTTTGTTCCGATCAATCCAGAGGTAACGCAAACCAAGTACCGAGAGATCAGAGAACGCGCTTTGGCAGCTGTCGCCAAAGAGCAGCGTGTAGAGGCTCCCTTCGATCCTTTTCCCAAGGATTTGCAAGACTATCTTCGCGATAAGCTTAATGACGAGTATGAGTTGCGCTACTTCGTGCTTGATCCGGCACGTTTTGATGCACATATGGCCGCTGAGCCAGGCTATGAACCCGTTGCGCTAATACCTGGAAAGGGCCGGAGTGGTCGTGAAATATTGAGCTCACTTATCCAAGTGGACTTCCTCCATGCGCAACGCCATCTTTCGGACAGTCCAGGAGGTGCGCGGGCAGAGGACCTCTCACGGGTTCTCAGCCGCTTCTATAGTCGGAATCTTGAGCAGAAGGCGGATGATGTCGATGCGCTCAGAGCACTCGCAAACTCCGAGAGTATGCTTAATGAGCACCTTCAGCGGGTTTTCGAGCCGACGTTAGAAAGCCTATCGAAACTAGGCTACCCAGGCCTGAGCAACCCGCGGCTAATTATTAAATCCGCACTCGATCCCTCCGTAATCATGAATAGCCGCGATGGTGCTCGGGTTCACTACGCCCTAGGAGCTTTGGAGAACGGTATTGAGCCACCAACGCTTCCAGATCGCTACAACGGCCTAGGTTTCAAGAACCTTATTTTCATGGTCGTTGAGTTGTTGGATCTTCATGCGCAATGGTTGGCAATTGAGGAAAATCGGCCGCCATTGCATTTGGTTTTCATTGAGGAACCGGAGGCTCACCTTCATGCACAGCTACAACAGGCGTTTATCCGCAAGGTCCTGGATATCCTAAAACTCAGTGCAGAGGACGCTTCTCACTGCAACAGCCAAGTCGTGGTGACGACCCATTCGGCTCACATTTTGTACGAGCGCGGCTTTCGACCGATAAGATATTTCCGGCGTAGGGGCCAAGCTGGGGATCGCTCGGAAGTACTGAACCTGTCGGTTTTTTACGAGCAGACCGATGACGGGGTTCGGAATTTTCTGGAGCGCTACCTCAAGTTGACTCATTGCGATTTGTTCTTTGCCGATGCAGCAGTGCTGGTCGAGGGCAATGTCGAACGCTTGCTTCTCCCGCAGATGATTGAGATCGCTGCACCTCGGCTTCAGTCAACCTACCTCACCATTCTCGAAATTGGCGGCGCATTTGGTTACCGGTTCAAATCGTTGATCGACTTTCTAGGGCTTACTGCACTGATCATTACTGATCTTGATAGTGTTGTTGGTCCTGCGGCAGTTGAGGCTGAGGAGGTTGTTCCCGAGCAGGTTGCAGTGCTTGAGGCTGCCAATGATGGAGGCGATCAGGACGCGGAAGATAATCAGGTAGAAGACCTTGAGGAGGAGGATCAAATTGAGGGCGCGGCTCCTAAACCCGGCAAAGCTTGTATCGCGGGGCATCCCGATGCAGTGACTTCAAATCAGACGTTGATTCAGTGGCTACCAAAATGCGGAACTATTGCTGAGCTTTTTGCCGCTAGTCCAGAAGATAAGACTCAGGAGCGAGTAGACGAGAGCACTTCATTGGTTCGTGTGGCCTACCAATCCCGTATCAATGTCACATGGAGAGATGAGACTAAGGCGTTAGCTGGAAGGACGCTTGAAGAGGCGTTTGCTCTGGAAAACCTTGCTTGGTGCCAGGATAAGTCCCGAAACGATTTGAAGCTGAGGATTCCGCGTGCCGCCGATAAAGACTTGAACTCTTTGGTCGAACGTATACATAAGCGCGTAAAGGGTGACAGTTTCAACAAGACCGACTTCGCACTCGGACTATTGGCTCAGGACCCTCACACTTGGCAGGTCCCGACCTATATTGCTGAGGGGCTCGCTTGGCTTGAAAGTGAAATAGCCCCCCAAGTAGAGGACGCTCAGAATGAGGTTGAACGAGATGCTGCGGAAGAGGGTGCAGCATGACTAGCCGTGTAGGAAAGCCTGACACTCAGGCTGACATTGAGCTCCGTGATTGCCTAGATGAACAGCCAGCGAGGTCTTTCGTCATGGTCGCCGGCGCTGGTGCTGGTAAAACCACGTCACTAATAAAAGCGCTCCAACATCTTGCTGTCACCCGTGGATCAGCTTTACGTCGAGCGGGTCAAAAAATTGCGTGCGTTACCTACACCGAAGTCGCAGTGTGTGAGATCTGGGGAGATGTGGGAAACGCGCCACTTTTCCACGTTTCGACTATCCATAGCTTTTTGTGGTCAGTAATTAGTCAGTTTCAGGTCGATATTCGGCATTGGGTTGCTGATCGAATTCGCGAAAAAATCTCGGTAAAACAAGAACACCACGATAAGCCCAGAACACAACAAAGAACCAAAGACCGCCTTATTCTGGAGATTGCTGAGCTAGAAGTTGAGATGGCTTGTTTAGACCGGGTGCCACAGTTTACCTACGGAATGGGAAGTGACTACGTTGCCGGTGTATTGGGCCACGACGATATTCTGAAGTTGGCTCCTGCCTGCATCGAAACTCATCCGCTCTTGCGCCAGCTTATCGCTAACCGCTTTCCTTATATTTTCGTGGATGAAAGTCAAGATACCAACCCGATTGTGGTTGAGGCATTAAGGTGTATCGCTGTCGAGCAACCAAATATCTGTGTTGGTTTTTTTGGCGATCCAATGCAGAAAATCTACATGACTGGCGCAGGACCGATAGTACTTGAACATAGCTGGCGCGAGATCAACAAACCTGAGAACTTTCGATGCCCAACCTCGGTTCTTGATGTTGTGAATGCGATTCGCGCATCCGGTGATGGCCTTGAGCAAACTCGCGGTCGGACTATCGAAGTGGATGGAGTATTTCAGCCTGTCGTCGGGTCGGCCCAGATTTTCGTGCTTCCAGCAGATGAACACCGGACTGAGCGCCTGGACGCTATCCGACGGTGGTTGCGACAGGCTACCGATGATCCATTATGGTTGAGTGACAATACTGACGCGGATGTCCGTTTGCTTGTTCTAGTCCATCGAATGGCTGCTGCACGCTTGGGGTTCCACAACCTCTATGCTGCGCTGCACGATCAGGCGCCCGATAGTCTGAAAAGTGGCCTTGAGGACGGCAGTGCGTGGCCTCTCCGAACGCTGCTAAAGATCATACTCCCGATAGTCCTAGCGGCACGGGCAGGTGATCAATTTACGATTATGGATTACCTGAAGGCAGAGTGCCCATTGCTGCAACCCGAACGCATTCGTAACCAGGATGCCCCTACAATTCTTCAAACGCTTCAACACAGTGTGAATGTCCTAGTCGATATGCTTGGGGAAGAATCGAACGCGACAATCAAGGAAATCCTGATTCACGTTAGAGGGAGCGAAATGCTCTTGCTAGATGAGCGATTCAATCCATTTCTTGAGCCAGAGCCAGCCGATGACGGTAGCAGCGGATTCAAAAATTTGGTCGCTTTCTTAGAATGTAGAGCAACCGAACTTTGGGGGTATCGAAAATATATCGAGGAGGAGTCTCCCTTCGCGACGCAGCAAGGTGTGAAGGGGGCGCAGTTCGAGCGTGTCCTTGTGATCTTGGATGAGGAGGAGGGCTCGCATAGCCATTTCTCGTATGGAAAATACTTTGGATTTGTTCCCCTATCTGAGAGGGACGAGGAGAACATTGAAGCCGGAATTGACTCAGTCCTGGACCGTACGCGAAGGCTCTTCTATGTTTGCTGTTCCCGTGCAGTGAAGGATTTGGCGGTTGTAATCTTCACTCCAGAGGTCGCTCAAGCTCGTGCTGCAATTGAGCGGGTGGGCCTATTTCCACCGAATGCGATATTTGGGCTTGAGGAGCTTCGCGCGGCGTCAAATTGATGTGATGTGGCTAGCGCCCCTTATGTGCACAACGTTCCGTTGCAGCACGGGGTGCTTGTAAATACGAGCCAAGGGGCGTCGAAATATTTCTAACCTACGCATAGGCGGGATATCTGGAGGATCAATGGTCGACCTCCGCTCCACAGAACAGCGACGCAAAATCATGCAATCCGTCGGAACCGTTGACACCGGCCCGGAAATGGTCGTACGTAGAGTCCTCCACGCCATGGGCTATCGGTACAGGTTGCACCGGAAGGATTTGCCCGGAAAACCAGATATCGTTTTTGCGAAAAAAAGTAAGATCATTTTTGTTCACGGCTGCTTTTGGCATGGGCATGCTTGCCCAAAGGGACGCCTACCCAAAAGCCGCTTGGAGTACTGGGAACCTAAAATTGATCGTAATCGCCACCGGGATCGCTGTACCGAGGATGCCCTTCGTCTCAGGGGGTGGGACGTTTTGACCGTATGGCAGTGCGAGCTCAAGGATCTTCACTCCTTGCGGTGTCGTTTGTCGGCGTTCCTTGGTCCTTGCAAAAAACCGATCGACATCTGATCCAGAATCGCGTAAATTCCACGCCTCGTATGAAGGCGAAGGTTTTTCTCGCCGAGGGAGGAATGCAGATGACACGACCAATTGGAATAGATCTCTTTGCCGGGGCTGGTGGAATGTCCCTGGGCTTCGAGCAGGCAGGCTTTGACGTGGTAGCTGCCGTTGAGATCGACCCAATCCATGCTGCCGTCCACTCTTACAATTTCCCCAACTGTGTGGTGATTCCTCAGTCGGTATCCTCGTTAACTGCTGAGGATATTCGTGATGCGGCGAACATCGGCCGCCGAAACGTAGATATCGTCTTTGGTGGCGCGCCGTGCCAAGGCTTTAGCCTAATGGGGCAGCGCGCCCTTGACGATCCGCGTAACTCGTTGGTCAAAGACTTTGTTCGTATTGTCGTAGGCCTGGAATCCTCATATTTTGTTTTTGAGAACGTTAAAGGCATTACGGTTGGCCGACATAAACAGTTTCTTGCTGAGCTCATCGAGGAGTTTCAGAGCAACGGCTATGACGTTCTGCCCTGGAGAGTACTCAATGCAGCAAACTATGGCGTACCGCAGGAACGAGAGCGCTTGATTCTGATTGGGGCCAAGCGCGGACTAAGACTTCCTGAGTACCCGGAGCCGACAACTAGATCGCCTAGATCCTCTCTGCTACTCGATGCACAGTTGCCAGAAGGACCGTCCTGCCAAGATGCTTTGGGAGATATTCCTGATGCAGAAGACTACGATGCGTTAATCGAAAGTGATTCAACAGCCGTCAAGTGGGGACGTCCGAGTGCCTATGCCAAAGTTCTTCGCGACATGGTTGCCGAGTCGACCTACTACGGCTACAAAAGAAACTGGAACAAAGAGCTACTAACAAGCAGCCTTCGCACGAATCATTCTGAAATATCTCGTGCTCGATTTGCGTCAACAGAGATGGGCCAAGTAGAGCCTACCTCTCGATTCTTTAAGCTGCACGCTAACGGGGTGTCTAACACGCTTCGTGCGGGCACTGATTCTGCCCGGGGCGCATTCACAAGCCCTAGACCCATCCACTATAAGTACCCGCGCTGCATCACCGTGCGAGAAATGCTTCGTCTACATGGATTCCCTGACTGGTTTCGCACGCATGTAACGAAATGGCATGGTGCGAGACAGGTCGGGAACGCTGTTCCTCCTCCACTGGCTCGAGCAGTCGCAGCAAGTATCATTGACGCTATTGGCTGGGTACCCTCCAGTCCTACCGGGGCTATTTTGATGGGGGATGAGCGACTGCTTTCCATGGACATGGGGCAGGCCTCTCGCCATTTCGAAATCAATGTTCCAATCAAGCAGCGAGATCGCAAGGGAACGCCAAAACCTAGGCAGTCAGTCACTCAGCCCGCGTAGTTAAATGCCCTTTACCTTCGGCTGAAGCACGAACATAGCGTCTCGATGGAATGTTGGGACGCTAAACTGACCTAACGAATCCCTGGTCACTGCTGCGAATTCGACCACATAAATCCCTTTGTTTCTGATCGCTGCAATGGCTACAGGGATGACGAGATCAGTATCAGTCGACTCGAAAGCGGCTATCACCTGACGGCCAATTTGTTCAGTTAAAATGCGTTGATTACCTTGTTTAGCTTCCACGGTAATGAGTACTTCAGACTGTTTTCCATCAGGTGCGGCGCGCAGCGCTCGGAATAGTGCATCTATCTGAACCTTTCTCAGTTTGATGTCCATTTGAAGGTGCGTGAGCTCCAACGCATCAATCTGGCTGCTCGCTGCATTAGCAAAGTGGCTCTCGATGATTCGTAGGTTCACGGCTACTTGAAGCAGCCATGATTCATCTGTACGACCTAGCGCTTTCGACGCCAGAGGTAGGCTGAGGCTTTGCACCGGGAAGCTTGGCGTAGAGTCAGATGGAAGAAAATCTTCGTCGAGGCTGTCAAGGGCACCAGCTATCCCGTGAACAAACTCGAAAATTGCTCCATCACCTGTCCTTTGGACCCCGCCGATCTCCAAATCCTTCAGTCGTTGCGGCCAAATCTTCGAGGCGCTTTTACCCCTGACAATGTCCTTCATGAAATTAAACGGGTTGCCGTCTAGCTTCATTTTGATGCCGTGGTGCTCTGCGCAGTAGCGTTTCGCGTCTTGGACGTCAGCTGCGCTAACGAGTGTGCGTGAAAACGTCTTGGTCCCCTCGTCGTAAAGCGTATCGAATATCCGTTCGATAATTATCGTTTTCTCGCTAACGGCCATCCACCCATGCTCCATCTAAAATCTAGGATGCGAGATGGTAGCAAGAAAGACCTAGACCGAGGTGGGTGTTGGCGCTGACGCCGAATTAACCCAGTGGTCGATGCCACGCTGATCCAACCAATCGGCAAAAATGCAGCACTGGTAATGGCTCACAAGGTAGGAGCTTGGGCATCAGAATTTCGGTGACTAGGACAATTTTGCGCTGGCGATAACACTGTTTTCTCAGCTAACTCCCCCAGGATTCAAATGGGTCAATCTCTCGGCAGACTTGGCATTGGGGAGCAGCATTGGCAAGCCTGATCGAGATCGGACGCCGTGGGGTGAGGTGCTTCTAGTTATATAGCTATTATCTATCAATAAGTAATTATTAAGTGTGTTTTATCTATCTAGGCTAAGCAGTACCTACCTCAAGCTAGCGATAGGTCATCAGTTAAAAAGTACACAGAGCACCTACCTGATATGCAGACAACCAATCAGGTACATCATCATGACCAAGCGCAATACCTATACCCACCTTTCCCAGTCCGACACCGCCATCCAGATCGAGCGACTCGTCCAGGCCATCGAGCAGCATGACAGCGCAGCATTCAGGTTCAGACAAACCCGTGCAGGTTATGAACGAGTTGAGGAGACCAGGCTCTCCAGGTATTTCACTCACATCCGCCAGATGTTGGATTTGTTCGACGACCGAGTTGAATACCGCTACAGCGAGCACCTGCAAGCGTTTAGGGAAGCATGCCAGGACATTGGGCTGGAACGTCGCCCTACCGGTCCTGTCTGCTTGAATGAAGAGGGTACGGCCTATCTCGACCATCACCGCAGCATGAACGTCCTGGTCGCCCGGATCCGTCAGTTGACTCGTGAGCGATGGTATCTCCGCAGGAAGGATGACCTCCGCCTCCAGGCTAAGAAGCAGGAGATCCGAGTCTGTGACTACTCCGACGCTGTGGTTGATCGCTACTCACGCACCATCATCGTCAGGATCAATCTCTACTACCGTGCGGAAGCTCAAGCTAGGTTACGCGTCGAGCACGTGTTCGACGACCTGGATCGACTGATTGCGGAGCATGAGCGCAACCCGATCTTCAGCCATCTCATTGGCTACATCTGTGCGATGGAACAGGGGGATCGAAATGATGGTAGGGGGTACCACATCCATGCGGCCTACTTCTTCAATGGCAACGAAGTGCGTGGAGACGTCTACAAGGCCCAGCAGATTGGTGAGTTATGGGAGCGAATCACTAGGGGGCAGGGCTACTTCGATAGCTGCAACCACGACAAGGAAAAGTACGGAGACGGGCGTGGTATCGGCATGATCCTGCGGAGTGATCGAACGATCCGGCGGAATGTTCATAAAGCGGTGCGGTACCTAGTCAAGGACGCCCAGCATCTGCGGATGAAGCCGCTCCGTGGCAGATGCCTACGCAAAGGATTGCTAAGGTAGAAAATCCGGGGCGATTCACATCAAGGGGCTGGTTGCCGTTCTCTACCGGTCATCACCACAGCGGTAGCCGGTCAAGTCGAATGCAAACGGTTGGTCTGCATGGATGCAATTGACTCCTCAGTGGCAATCCTAAGGGTCAAGTCCATGCAGGTACGCAAAGAACGAACGGGCAATACTGAATGAGTCCAAATTGGTGGCAGGCGAAGCGGCATGAACACGGCTATGTACTTGGCCAAAAAATAAAAACTGAAATGAAGTCAATAGGGGGCGCATGCCCCCTATGTAGGACTAGCAAGGCGACTGTTCAAACCTGCGTCGCAGTGCTCAGGTCATTTATTGCAACAGGTAACCCATCGGCTGGTCGTCTTTGTCGAAGCAGAGGATTGTTTCACAGTGGCCGCCTAGCTGGTCGGCATTCGATTCGCTTATGTCCGGTAGCCATTTACCCAGTTCGGCAATAGGGACTTTTTTGCTGTTGATGTAGCAATCGTCATCCATGCGTGGGTTGCACCAGGCAGTCTTGACGTCAGGCCATTTGGACTGGGCCGAGCTGGAAGGTGACTGAACCTTTGCCTGGGCGTTTCCCTTTTGAGCTTCCCAGGCGGCGTAGCCACCCTCATAACGCTTGTCGAAGGTCGAAACCAGTTCATTGTCCGGGACACCTGCATCTAAGTAGAGCTGCATGAGCTGGCTGCCGGCTTCTGCGTAGGACACTTGGCGAGAGACGTCGTTGCGGTAGGCAACTGGCTTGCCATCCGTACTGCTACCGATCCGGTACCAGATCGAGATCAGGAACGGGATGTCCTGGCTCCACTCACCCACCATTGCGTTGCTCACACGGCACTTGCCACGTTGACACATGCTACTGATCTGGTTGTTGTAGTTGATGTCAACGCGACGGTTAGCGTCCCAGATCGGGATAGCGCGTGCGTTGGCCAGCCAAGTACAGTTCAAGATGGTCTGGCCAGTGTAAATCTTCTTCATGTTACATGGGATGGCTTCGGGGAGGCCCTTCAGTGAGGTCTCATCCGGGAAGAACAAGCCATTGCCTTCGTAATAGTCCACGGAGGCGGTGGCGTGAGCACAGAACGCGAGAAGGAGCATGCTGAGAATACGTTTCATGGTTTATTTCTTACTGTGAAGGGTTTGACGAGGGGGCTGAGCAAAGCTGCTATTTCTTGTACGTGACCCTGAGCTTTTTATTGACGTAGTCTTTGAGGATTTCGTAGTCGGGGTTGTAAGTAACGAGCGCATGGCCCACACCTGCTACGGCCGTCAATGTTGCTATGGTCAATGTTGCAGGTGTTGTCAGGACGCTGAATACAGCACCAAGTGCGCCGCCCTGTACCACAGTACTTTTCACATCACTTGTGACTCGACACTTCAGTCCCAGACTTTCAATCTTGGTTTCGACAAGATTAATACCTGCCATGAAATTGCCCCTGAGGCCATGGATCTCGAAGCACGCTTTGCTCTTCACGAGACCTTCAATTTGCGCTTCATTCAGACCGGTTACGACGATCATGGATTTCTGAGCTCCCTGCAAGAGATAGTGGTTTAGAGAAAAAGTCGCATATCAACTTTTTGGGTTGAGTCTCGGTTTGGGAGGTCCTTCATGTCAATAGGTTGATCGCCAACTATCCAGGTTGAACTGGAGGGTGGCATGTCAAAAACCGAATCGAAGCAACTGGCGGAGATGGTGGGCCAAGCAATTGCTCGCCAGCGTGTTCGTTGCAAGCTGAGTCAGGAGCAGGTCGCCGAGAGGCTTGGGATTGGCAGTGAGGCGGTTTCGCGCATCGAGCGCGGGATCGTGATGCCCAACGTCGAGCGATTGGTGGAGTTAGCGAACGTTTTTGGTTGTCAGACAGCCGACTTGCTGACCGAGGGAAGTTCACGTCCGGAAGATCAGGCGCGCCGGCTTTACGATCTGTTGTCGACGCTGGACACGAGCGACCGTACGCTCGTCATGGGCATGGTGGAAGGGCTTGTTGAGCGTCTCGGTCGTGGCTGAGCAGCGGTTTCACGGCGGCAGAGACGCTTGCTCTGCGGCGTCCTCGTCGAAGAGCGCGCCGCAACGCAGGCATAAACAATCGAACCCCGCGAACTGATACTTTCCGACATCTTCAGCAACTCGCAGCGCTGATGGGTAGGCTGGAGCGATAGCGGCCAGCCCGTTCAGGAGTGAGTTGTATCTGGGACGGTCCTGCGGGCTCTCATGCGTGTTCTGAGCTCCCCGTACTGCTCCATCGGCCAGGCCGAATAGCAAGGCAATGCCCCTTGCGGCCTCCAGGGTGAGGACGGCTTGGGAGTCGCAGATCAAACACTGTCTGATCATCGTTCATTCTCCTAATGGGTGAGTGTGGCTATGCGCTGTCTGGCCACCGTTACGTGGCAGCGTTTTTGCTGGGATTGCTCTGGATCGATGCGCTCAACACCTTAAGCAGGCGATTCAGAATCCAGCACGCCAGCAGTACGCCGACCAGCAGTGGCGGGAAACGCAACATCAACACAATGCTTACGACCAACGTGCCGGCTGCCGCCAACGCGCCAATGAACGCAAACAGGCAAAGCAGAAATCGCAGTAGGGTCATTTCGGGCCTCCAAAGTCTTCCTGAAGTCAGGCAGGTGCTAGGTCAATGAGTTTGAGTGGCGAGCGCTTCGAGCTTGTCGGCCAAAGCGTTGGAGTAGGTTTGTGGTGCTTTGCATAGTTCCGTGGCGGCGGTTGCATCCGGGCTTGAAAAGAACTCTTCAATCACAGCGCCGCTGTCTTCCTCATTGTCCTCAAAAGCGCCGTTGCTAAAGCCTCGACGTGCCGCCACATCCAACGCTACCTGATCAAATCCCGCTGATTGCCGTTGGGTCTCAAGTTCGTTGGCAGACTGCAGCATCTCTGCGATGTCCATGCCGCCGCGCACGGTCAGGTCGACGTAGAAAATCGGTGTGCCATGACTCTGTCGTGTCGACTTGCCACGCAGGCGCAACTCCAGCGGTAGGCAGGCCAAGCGGTTGCCCGAGATAGCCTGGAAGTAATGCAGGCGAGCGGCCAGGGTGCGGATGCTGTTGAAGCCGGTAGTGCGGAACACGAAACTGCCGAGTGGATCGTCATCACCGATTAGCACGTTCAACCGGCCATAGGGCCTGCAGGCTCCGCCTTTGGCTAATGAACAAACATCCGGCGAGGGGCAGGGCAGTGATTGCATACCGTCCTGCGTGACACGTTTACAGGCCTCGCCATTGCCGACACACAGCGGTCGTCCAGACTGGCGGTCGAACAGGGTGTAGTCGGCCCGGAAATTCAGCTCCGGTTCGTTGAACAGAAGACGTACCGGGATGCTGCGCAGCTTGTCTTCCTTACTCTGGCGCAGTTCGTCGTTGAGTGGGTGTAGTAGCCAGCCATCCCTACTTTGTACCTGGGATGTAATGGTGAACTGATCATCTTTCTCCGGTAGGCGCTTGCCGTTTCTCTCGACGATTTTGCCGATGGAGATGCGTCCGAGCACAGGGGGTGTCAGGGCTAAGCCTTTCAACATGATGGTTCTCCTGGAAATGAAAAAAGGCCAGCCACGCAGCGCGAACTGAATGGACTGGCCAAGGGGAGAGAATTGGGGAATAGCGGAGTCAGTTGATCAGGAAGCGACGACTGCCTTCCTTGGTTTTGGTGTAGCGAACTTGTAGGTAGGGTTTCTCTTGCAATAGGCGTTGGACATCGAGTACGGCACTGTCCTTGGATTTCTTCCAGCTGATGTAACCGCTGGAAAAATCCGCTCGGGTGGCCTCGCCCATGGCCTGCAGCAGTATCTGCTTGAGCTGGGCCTCGCGCGTTTCCTTCTCGCCGATGGACTGGCGAACGGCCTTGAGTTCCAGGTAGGCCGCTGCTAAACCGGCGCGACTGCTGAAGTCGACGGTCTGGCCGTTGTCTTCTGGGTACAAGCAGCGCAAAGCTGCTTCAGCCGATGCGCTACCGTCGGCCGGTGGCGGGGTATCGGTTTCCACGTAGGTCCAGAACTTGCGCTCCAGTTCGATCAGGCGAGCGATCATTTGCTCGTCACGCTCTATGCGATGGATCTCCAGGTGCTGACCGCCCAGCAGTACCGCCACATCCGCGGCCTGCTTGCCAGTAACGGCGAGCTGGTGCATCACTTGAAGCTGCACATACTCGGGGACGCCGTCCTTCCAAAGGCGTGCCCCATTTATGCCGGCAGTTTTGCATTCGAGGATCTGTACGTCGTCTGCGCCGATCACCTCGCGGTCGATGTTGGCGAGCATCCAGGGTAATTTGGGATTCGGATGCTGCAGCACGGCGTTGATCCGTCGCACCTTGTTTTTGGTGCGCTTGCTGTAGTGCCAAGCGACGATGGGTTCCAGCACATTGCCCCAATAGGCTGGGCTCTCTTCATCATGAGGATCTATTTTCGGTAACGTGGCATCGCGACCGGTCTTTTCGAGCCATAACTCCAACTGCGATTTGTACGGGTTGAGGCCAACCGCCGCGCCTGCGTCGGAGCTACCGATGCCTCGTTTACGTATGGCGAGCCAGTCCTCACGCGGCAGCTCTTTAGTGCTGACCAGGCGAAGGGCAGGGCGGGGCTTAGGGGTACTACTATTCAATGAGGTTGCTTTCATCGTGTTCACCTTGCAGGCATAAATACGTCCGACCAGCACAAGGCTGACCGGGCGTGGCGATTGACGAGAAGGGTTAAGCGGCAAGACGCAGGGCTGCATCCAGGGCGCGTTGCTTGATCTGCGCACCTTGACCAAACCACGCCGAGTCCATGCGGTACTCATTGCTACGGGCGCGGCGCTCATGATCGACGTACTCCGTCACCGCATTGAGTAGGCCCCAGGCGGTGCCATGTGCCGATTCGAGCTGGCTGCCCCGACCACGGCCTTCATACAGATCTTGTACCTTGCGCAAGGCCCGCTCATTGGGTAATTGCTCCGGTAGTTGATTGCTCGGATTGACCTCGCACAGCACGTTCATGAAGTACCCCAAAGCCTCAGGCCACTTCACCTTGCGCTCAGCGAGATGGCGCATGCGGTACATAAACTCATCCCATTGCGAGACGGCAATGCCGAGTTGCTTCTTCACTGCCTTCGAATCGAAGCGGGTATTGTGCGGCACCTTGATTGCACGAGATGAACCGTCCAGGGCTATCGTCAAGGTGTTGTTGCATACCACGCGCACGGTGGTGGGTGTTGCCGTGGTGGCCAGGGTGCCGTCGCAGGACGTGGCTAGCAGCAGGTAGCCGTTGACCTGATCGTTTCCTTTCAGGGCAGCGCCTTGTCCGGTGCGCGCCAGTGCCCAGAACTTGCGCCCGCCTTTGAGTACCCCCGCAGTCTCCAGCTCGTAACCGGAGACCTCGGTGAGGTCACGATAGAACTCCAAAACTTCCCGAGGCTGCACGGTGTGGTAGCGCTGGGAAACCACCGACAGCGGTGCTTTGGTGTCCGAACGGTAGAGCACCTTTTGCTCGGGGAAGGAGTGGATGCTGCCGAGATGGCCGACAGCATCGGCTTTGAAGTGAACGGGGCTTTCTTGGATTGCCCAGTCCATCCCAGCTTCGCGTTGCCAAACTTCGATGGGTTGTTTCTGAGTGAGCTGATTGCCCAGGCCATGCCAGGGAGTTACGCCAGCGTAGGCCATAGTTTCGACGAAATGAGCCATGGTGGTGATTCCTTTGGGTGCGCGCCGGCATAAAGGCTGCGCATCGCGCAGCACCATCCGGACGTCATAAATGAGAGTGAGGTAATGGATTAAGCAGGCAGATTGAAGCGGTGGCCGCAGAGCAGGCAGAGGTTGTGGGCCAGGACGTGGCGATCAAGCGACTCACCCAGTTGGGCGCCGAGTGCGCAGCCGCCAACACCGCCGGCAAGGCCTCCGAGGATTGCCCCAGAAACCGAGCCGAGACTGATACCGACCGGTCCGGCGATAGCGCCAATCAGCGCACCAGCCTGCCCACCAGCCAGTGCCGCACCGACGCCACGAGCAACACCGCCAACGGTACCGATAGCCGCGCCGACTTTCATGGCGTGATGGAAAGAAGCGACTTTGGGGGAATGACAGCGAGGGCACTGCAATGACATGGGGCTAACCTCCTTGATGATGTAGTCAGGGAGGTTATGTGTGGCCGAAAAAATAACGAATGGAGTTTTCATGCAGGGTGGACGCCCCCTACGGCCGCTACTTTTGCTACAGCGGTAGCAGCTTTAGCAGGTAGCGGAGGGCTGTTGGTTAGAAAAAATGCTGTGGTTCGTCACTCTCGAAATCTCAGCCATGTCAAGGCAATCGCTAGAAATAATATCTGTTTAGCGGTTTGGCTGTTTCTATTTCACCTACCAGATACCGTTGAGGCGTCTGAGGGAGGGCCTTATGCAAATAGATAGTTTTGAGGATGAACTTCGCGTAATCCGCATTAATCGGCTTCAGGTCATGCTGGGGCTCAGTCGGTCGACTATATATGAGCGAATTAAACCAGGTTCAAAGTGGTTTGATTCGGATTTTCCTAAGCCGTTCAAGATCGGTAGTTTCGCAGTCGGATGGGATCTGCGGGAGATAAGAGCATTTATTGAATTGAAAAAACAGGAGGGACGTTGATGCATGGTGAGAGGCCGGCGCGGCAGCCGTCATGGAATAGGGCTTCACCGGCACCAAAGGATGCATCAAATAAACATATTGCACCTGATACTGTTCCGGATTTACCGTTCGAAGTTTTTTCTGAAGCAGTTTATGAGGTGCAGAGAAACATAAAATCCCCAAGGGAACTGGCTGTTTGCTCTGCGTTGGCGATGATGTCATTAGCTTGTCAGGGTCTATATGACGTTAGGTCTCCTCTAGGTAATGTTTACCCGTTGTCGCTTGCTATCATGGCGATCGCCGGCTCTGGGAGTGGAAAGTCACCGACGCTTCGTGCGTTGTCCGCAAGTGTATTTAAATATCAAGAAGCGATCCTTGTGGAGCGCGGTCTTGAGTTGACTAAGTATAAGTCTTTGCATGCTGTTTGGTTCGAGATTTTAAAAGCACATAAATCTAATTTAAGAAGGTGCGTGAAACGAGGTGAAGCCACGGAAGAAGTTGCTAGGCTGATCTGTGAGCATCAAGATAAAGAGCCAAGTCCACCATTGAACTTGTTGTTTCTCAATGATGATGTGACAGTCCAGGCTTTGTTTCAAGCTATGAATGGTGGTTTGTCGTCGGCAGGATGGATCTCCAGCGAAGCGTCAGGGATTCTGAAAGGAGGAGCATTTCAACATTTCGATAAAATCAATTCAGTCTGGAGTGGGGATGGTGTGCGGGTGGGGCGTGTTTCAAGTGAGTCCTATCAGGTGCTCGATGCAAGACTTGCCCTTTGCTTAATGATTCAGCCTAGTGTTTTTGAGTCATTCAACGAGATCAAGGGAGATGCTGCAAGAGGTACGGGTCTTACTTCTCGTTTTTTATTTTGCCGGCCTAAGTCCACTCAAGGTTCTAGAATTACTGACGGATCTGAAGAGCGATGGGACGCTTGCGAGAGGTTTGGAGATAAGGCAGTTGCTCTTCTGAAAGAGTATGTTGATGGTCGTCGTTTTGGCAAGTGTACTCGAAAAGCGATTCGATTGTCGGAACGTGCTAGTGAGATCTGGAACAATACGCGCAATCAGATAGAAAAAGAAATTTCGGAAGATGGGACTTATGGGTGGGCGCCAGATCATGCATCAAAGCTTGCTGAAAATATGATCAGATTGGCTGCTATATTTCATATATTTGAGGGTCGCGAGGGGGATGTTTCTGAGACGACGATGCGGGCGTCAATTGAGCTTGGTTATTGGTTTTCACGTCAGTTTAATAAAGTATTCAGCCCTGATACCATGCTAGAGAACGATGCCAGTGAGCTCCACGCTTGGATTAGGTCGAATTATGATAAAAAAGGTGAGCGGCGCGTTGATAAAACCTATATTAGACGTCATTGTCCAAATAGACTTAGAGATTCAGATAGGCTGGAGGATATATACGAAAAGCTTGCCCGTGATGGGCTGATTCGCCTTGTGCAGGAAGGTAAAAAAGGAGTTGTGATTCTTAATTGAAATGGCTGAGGTTTTATGCGTGCGTACAATTCAGTTGCGGAGGTTGAGGGTGCAGGGGCTTATGTTGCACTGTCAAAGTTGCGAGCGATGTTGCGGTTTTCGCTTAGAAAATTTTGGCCAAAGGAATCGTTCCATCTTTTTAGAAAGCATGTTTCTCGATTTGTGGAAAAGCAGGGGGTTGTTTCTGAGAGGGATATTTTGAAATGTTGGCTGAGGGAGGGTGATGCTCGTGGTACGGTAGAGTTGAAAGAGAGATTTTTCTATGCGGTTCTTTATTATGAAGCGGCGGTGTCGAGGCTTACGGAGGGGCGTCCTGAAGCTTCGGCAATACTTGCTATGAGATCTGCATTAGAGATTGGTAGATTCGATGGGATGCAGAATTTTATGTCTGTAGTGAATTTGGCTTATAATGGAAGGGTTTTGGGGGCTAAGGTTGGAAAAAAGATAAGAGAAGACATTTATGAGATGTTAGCTGAATTGTTAGTGCCTAGCCCTGCCAATCCGTGGCGTAGTTATGCTGAGGCCGCTAATACGCTTTCCAAGGCGCTTTCAGAATATGTGGACAGGAATTGGATCTCATTAGACTTTGATGTTTACGAATTTATTGTTACGAGTATAGAGAAGAAAGGTAAGGTTCGAGATCACTATTTTCGACATGCGTTAAAGGGGCGAGATGTATCTTGTCCTAGTTGCGCTGAAGTGTTTCGTGTTGAGCCCTAACTACCTGTAATGTAAAGTTGGATTCTTGATGCCGGCCCTGAGCCGGCATGAACGTATAGAAGTATTGGGTTCGCCAAGCTTTGATAGCTTTGCGCGATCTTGTCTGTCTCCCTAGAGATTTAAAGTTTTCTTATCTCATGATTTAGAGCGGCATCTGCAATGTGTCACTCGGTGGGTTTTGCCGCCTTGAGGCGCCTTGCTTTGTGCGCTGATTATATATTTCGAGGCGGCGACCTCTAGATAAACTTTATATTCAGGTTGTTGGCGGAGGGGTTGTAAATATGCTCCAGTCATTCATAAGTAAGCGCCTCTTATCCAGAAAGTCCGAGCGAGAGTATGCACCTTCAGTCTGATCACGCTCGTCATGTGCTAGCGCCATTTCACAGACCTCCCGTGGGTAATGGGTGCATTCACCGGCCCAATCACGAAATGAAGACCGAAACCCATGACGAGTGATGTGCTCATAACCCATGTCATGCAGTAGGGTTCGTATAGCGTTTGCGTGCATTACCCCTGTCTTGCCTTGGCCTGGGAAGAGAAAGGGACTTCCCTCATCTCGCGGGATTCTCTTCACCAGCTCTACGACTTCCTTGGCAAGCGGAATTACGAAAGCTACTCGCATCTTCATTCGCTCGTCTGGCAGGGACCAAGTTCCAGCCTCTAGATCAAACTCATCCCAACGAGCGAACCTAACCATGTGGGCGCGTGCGCTGGTCATGATCAGCAGTTGAGCGGCCCAGGACGGGGGAGTGGAATTTGCCCTGAGCTTTATCATCAGTTCCGGCACTTCCTGCCAGCGCAATGCTTCAAAGTGCTCACGCTTCCGAGCTTTCCTCTTTTCAGAGCGGCTCAACAGATTGTCTAAGTGCCCGCGCCAGCGAGCAGGGTTCTCACCCTGTCGCAGATTGCGTGCCTTGGCCGCGTCCAGGATCTGTTCTATTTGCCCACGCACCTCGTCAGCGGTTCTAGTCTTGGTGGCCCAGATGGGTTGCAACACCTTAAGCACTTCGGGAGTGCCGATGTCTTCGGCTGACAGCTTGCCTATGTGATCAAACGCATACAGCTCTAGCTTTCGCAGCCATCCCTTACGCCATTTCTCCGACCACGCCGAGCCGTGAGCATCGCGGTATTCTGCTGCCAGAGTCTCGAACTTCATCTGCTTGGCTTCACTTGCACGCTGGGCTTCCCGTTGAGCGGCGCGCTCTATGTCCCTGGCTGATAGGGGATCAATGCCATCACTCAGTTGGCTGCGTTTAGCGCTGGCGTCTTGTCTCGCCTTCTTGAGACTCACCTCAGGGAATGAGCCCAGCCCCATCTCTCTACGACGGCCCGCCAGTTGGAAGCGAAGCAGCCAGGATTTACGCCCAGTAGGTTTGACGACCAAGCGAAGCCCATCACCATCTTCATAGGTGCCGGGTTCGGTCAGGTTTTCGACTTGTTTCGGATTCAGCTTACCCATTAGATTTCCCCTGTCGCAGTTTTGTCCCCCCACCTGTCCCCCCACTTCATCGTCGGATGAGATCGAATGGCTTTGAACGCCATCGGACAGGGAAATGCTTAAACCCCCCGGAATAGCTACGCTATCAGGAAGATTATCGGATGGGATAGGATTATTTCGGACAATTAAAAAGCCGGCTTGTGGCCGGCTTCTCGGGGACGGGTTTGGCTTATTTTTGGTAAGCCTTGTCCGCCTTCAAAACATATATCCAGAATCGCGATGTCTGGTGGTGGGATGCTGCGCAACAGTCTTGCACTGCATCAGGGCGCGCCGGAGCTGCTTTCACGCGACGCTGCCCGAATGTGCGGCGCAGGATACCCATATTTACGGCAGATTCCCAGCGAAAAGCGCTACGCAGAGCTGTTGTCTTTATCGATAGTGGCTCTTTGAGGTTATTTAAAGGGCACCGGTGGGCGGCGTTTGTTCAGGGTCGACCACCAGAATACCCAGCCCAGCATGTGGATGTTTTGCTGCTCGATCTGTTCTTCCGTGAAGATTTCGTCCGGGTATTCGTCGCTGTTGTGGCTGCGTAGCCGCAAGGCGCCTGCCGGCAGGCGGTAGACGTATTTCACCCGCAACATGCCGTCGTGTTCCAGCGCATAGATTTCACCGTCCACGACCTGAGTCAAGCTGCGGTCGATGGCAATGGTGGAGCCGTCCTGGATCTTCTCGGCCATGCTGTTTCCAGTCATTGGCGCGCAGATGGCCTTGTCGGGGTCGACACCCATGGCTTGCAGGATCCGATACGGCAGACGCACCTTGCGCCCGGGCATGGCGGCGACCTGGGTCTGCTTGGCGCCGGGGTTGACGGGGGTTTCCTTGTAGAGCGGGAGTTGCACGTCGTTGCGTTCGGTGGCGGCCAGGTCTTCGCGGGCCGAGTAGGGGGCTTTTTCGTTGACTGGCAGGTGTGAGTGGTCGCCCTCTGTCTCGCCGACCGAGGCGCCGGGATGTTTTGGACCGTCACCCGCACGCAGCCAGCGGCTGTTGACACACAAAAGCTCGGCTATCTCGTCCATACGTGCCATGGGGATGCCACGCTTGAACCAGTTATTGACGTGCTGCGGCGTCACCTGCCGGTTGGCAGCGAAGTCCGAAGCTGAAAGATGGCACTCCCGCAGGAGGGCCCTTAAGCGATCGCCTGATGTATTCATGAACACGGAGTTTACTGGTGTGTCACATTTGTTTAAATAAACCAGGTGTTCAAAAATAGCCAGCGAAATCACACAAGATGATGGATTGGGTTGATCATTCCTACGCCTGTATTTCTATGTGCGACTGGTGATGTTTATTAAATAAACAATTTGTTTGTTTTTGGCTGGGCAGGCACAAAAAACCCCGGCGGACCGGGGTTCTTCATAGCGGGCACGCAGGCGATTTAGCCCTTGTACGCGGCAACCGACTTGGTAATTTCGGCGCGAGCGGCTGCGGCATCACCCCAGCCTTCGATTTTCACCCACTTGCCTTTCTCGAGGTCCTTGTAGTTCTCGAAGAAGTGTTTGATCTGCTCCAGCAGCAGGGGTGGCAGATCGGTGTATTCCTTCACGTCGACGTACAGTTGGGACAGCTTGTCGTGCGGGACCGCGATGACCTTGGCGTCGCCGCCGCCGTCGTCGGTCATATGCAGGATGCCAACCGGACGCGCACGGATCACCGAACCTGGAGTGACCGGGTAAGGGGTCACAACCAGTACGTCGAGAGGGTCACCGTCGTCGGCCAAGGTGTTGGGGATGAAACCGTAGTTGGCCGGGTAGAACATCGGGGTGGCCATGAAACGGTCAACGAACAGGCAATCGCTGTCTTTGTCGATTTCGTATTTGATCGGCGCGTGGTTGGCCGGAATTTCGATCGCGACGTAGATGTCGTTCGGCAGGTCTTTGCCAGCCGGAATCTTGCTGTAGCTCATGGGCGATGCCCCCGTTAGTTGACCCAAAAACACTGGTCGGATTGACCAAAAAGTGGCGGCGATTATAGGCACATTCCAGGGTGGATGCCACGTGTCGCAGGACGCGCGGGCTTTAGGCTTCAGTCTTATACCGTAAGTCATGGGCCTGCAGGTGCCGCAACCGGGTCAGCGGGTCCTGGCGGTAGAACGCGCGCAGTTGCTCATAGACTCGCGGGTAGGCTGCGACCAGCAAATCCGGAGCGCTGAAGAAATATTCGCTGGTAACCGCGAAGAATTCCGCCGGATTTTCCGCCGCATAGGGGTCGATGGCGGTCTCGGAGTCGGGGTGGTGGTCCAACTGGCGATTGAGGTCGTCGTAGGCGTGTTGCATCACCTTGGCCCACTCACTGACCCGCATGTCGTGGTGCAGTGGCGGCAGGCCGTTGGCGTCGCCGTTGAGCATGTCGAGTTTATGCGCCAGTTCGTGGATCACCAGGTTGTAGCCTTCCCAGGCACCGCTGGCGAGCACGCCTGGCCAGGAGAGGATGACCGGTCCGCGCTGCCAGGCTTCGCCGCTGTGTTCGCCGTCCCATTGGTGCTCGACGCCGCTGGCATCTCGATGGCGCTGCGGGCTGAGGAAATCGTCCGGGTAGAGGATGATCTCGTGGAAACCCGAGTACCAGTCGAGGTCGCCCAGGTGTAGCAACGGCAGTTGCGCCTGGGCCGCCAGCAGCAGGCGGCTTTGCGGGTCCAGTTCGACACCGGGCAGGGCGCTCAGATGTTTTTCATTGAGGAACAGCACGCTGTGCTCTAGCAGCCAGCGCTCCTCGGCGTCGCTCAGACCGTCGAGAAGGCTCAGGTGTTCGCGCACGTGCTGCCAGGTTTCGGCGGCGACGGGATGACGGGCGAGGATCCGCTGCCGACGCCAGGCACTCAGCGACCACACGGTTTCAGTGTGTCTCGGCTTTGGACGTAGCGCCGAAGCGGCTGCGCAGCACGCCGATAATCATGGGCACCAGTGACAGCATGATGATGAAGACGACCAGCAGCGACAGGTTTTTCTTGATGAAAGGCACATTGCCGAAGAAGTAGCCCAGGGTCACCAGGCCGCCGACCCAGAGTACGGTACCCAGTACGCTGAACATGACGAAGCGCGGATAAGGCATCTTGCCGACGCCGGCGACGAATGGGGCAAAGGTCCGCAGGATCGGCAGGAAGCGCGCAAGGGTCACGGTCTTGCCGCCGTGGCGGTCGTAGAAATCGTGGGTCTTTTGCAGGTAGTCGCGACGGAAGATCTTCGAGTTCGAGTTGCTGAAGAGTTTTTCGCCGGCGGTTCGGCCGATGATGTAGTTGGTGCTGTCGCCGAGGATCGCCGCTGCCATCAGCAGGCCACCTAGCAAGACCGGGTCCATGCCGCCACCGGCAGCCACCGCGCCGGCGATGAACAGCAACGAATCGCCCGGCAGAAACGGCATGACCACCAGGCCGGTTTCGCAGAAGATCACCAGAAACAGAATGGCATAGATCCATGGCCCGTAATTGTTAACCAGCAGGTCGAGGTACACATCGAGATGCAGGATCAGGTCTAGCGGGTTGAAATCCATGGGTGGCACCTGTGTTGACGGTCTGGCTCGGCAGACCTGTGCAAAGAAAAGTAGACGCGTAGTTAACTACGTCGAATGTAGTTTTTTCGTACATTCTTGGGAAGTCTGGATTATAAGAGCTAGAGAGGATTCTGCCTGTAGAGTTTGTAGCCAAGGATGTCGCGGGGCGGGTGTAGGCGCCTGACACCGTGGCAGCGAGCTTGTGCAGGGCCCGAGGAGGCCGCTAGCCGCTTCGCGGGCAAGCCAGCTCCCGCAGAGAGTGGTCCTGGACGATCAGTCTTCACTGATCGGTAACACGTAATTCTTGAATTGGCTGTCTTCGCGAAAGCCGATGGATTCGTAGGTCTTCTGCGCCACCTCGTTGTCGCTGCTGGTGGACACCCGCAGCCGTACCGCGTGGGTTTCGCGGGCCATTTTCTTCGCCGTGCGCATCAGGTTGTCGGCCACCAGTTGGCGCCGGGCGTGTTCGGCCACGTAGATGTCGTTGAGGATCCACACGCGCTTGAGGGACAGCGAGGAGAAGCTGGGGTAGAGCTGGCAGAAACCGAGCAGTTTGTTGTCGTCATCGTCCGCCAGGGCCAGGTAGATCACCGACTCTTTGCGGCGCAGACGCTTTTCCAGGAAGTCACGGGACGAATCAGGGAGAGGCGGCGCGCCATAGAGTTCACGGTATTTGACGAACAGGGGCGTCAACAGGTCCAGATGTTCCTGGGTCGCTTGGGTAATCCGCATAGATCAGGCCTCAACTTCTTCGATATGACGGCAAACGGTGCACTCGGGCAGTCGTAACGCGGATGTTTGCCAAAGCGCCGCGAAAGCGCAATCCGGATGACGATCAGTCTTGGCTGGGACCCAATAGGAAGTTGCTGTTTGAATGGACATCCGATTGGCTTTCCAATGTTTGCACCTGGGCCTCGTCCTTGAGACTGACCCCCGACAGTTGTCGGCGGCAAGCTTCTTTCATCAGGTACAGCAGTTTGTGAGCAGCCATGCCGTAACTCATGCCCTCCAGCCGGACGTTGGAGATGCAGTTGCGGTAGGCGTCGGTCAAACCGACCCTTGGATTATAGGTGAAATACAACCCCAGGCTGTCCGGCGAGCTCAGGCCCGGCCGCTCGCCGATCAAGATCACTACCATCTTTGCGCCCAGCCGTTCGCCGATCTCATCGGCCACCGCCACGCGACCCTGTTCGACCAGCATCACTGGTGACAACGACCAGCCTTGCGCCGCGATCTGCTCTTCCAAGCGCGCCAGGAACGGTGCCGCATGGCGATGCACGGCGAGGGCCGAGAGGCCGTCGGCGACGACGATGGCCAGGTCGACCCCTCCGGGATTGGCCAAGGTATGTTCGTGTAGCTGTTGGGTCGAAGCGCTGTCGAGCTTGCGCCCCAGGTCCGGGCGTTGCAGATAGCTGTGACGGTCGGCGGCGGCACTGTGCAGCAGCAGGGTGGCGCGCCCGCCTGCGACCAGTTGGGCGCTCAGGCCGGCGTGATCGAATGGCAGATGCACGGCATCGCGGGCCTGGGCATGGGCGAACTGGAAATCCAGTTGTGCGCGGGTGGGCAGGCTGGTGCCCGTGCGGCCTAAGGCGATCCGCGCCGAGGTCAGGCGGCGCAGTGGCAGCCAGGGGTTGTCGCTATCGATCTGTTTGGCCATGTCGTTCATCCGAGCTGCGCCAGTGCCTGGCGAAACGCCGGGGGCAGGCGGTTGCCAAAATGCACCTTGCCGTCGGCCTGGGTAAAGATACCCATCTTTGCTAACCATTGTTCGAATTCCGGCGCGGGCTTCAGGCCCAGGGTCTGGCGGGCATAGAGGGCGTCGTGGAACGAAGTGGTCTGGTAATTGAGCATGATGTCGTCAGAGCCGGGGATGCCCATGATGAAGTTGATCCCGGCCACGCCCAGCAGGGTTAGCAAGGTGTCCATATCGTCCTGGTCGGCTTCGGCGTGGTTGGTGTAGCAGATGTCGCAGCCCATAGGCACCCCCAGCAGCTTGCCGCAAAAATGGTCCTCAAGGCCGGCGCGGATGATCTGCTTGCCGTTGTAGAGGTATTCCGGGCCGATAAAGCCAACCACGGTGTTCACCAGGAACGGCTTGAAGTGCCGGGCCACGGCGTAGGCGCGGGTTTCGCAGGTCTGTTGGTCGATGCCGAAATGCGCGTTGGCCGACAGGGCGCTGCCCTGGCCGGTCTCGAAATACATCAGGTTCTGCCCGAGGGTGCCGCGATTCAGGCTCAGGCCGGCGTCGTAGCCTTCCTGCAGGACGTTGAGGTTGATGCCGAAGCTGGCATTGGCTGCCTCGGTGCCCGCGATGGACTGGAACACCAGGTCCAGCGGCACGCCACGGTTGATCGCCTCGATGGAGGTGGTGACATGGGTCAGCACGCAGGCTTGGGTCGGGATCTCGTAACGCCTGATGACCGCATCGAGCAGGTGCAGCAGGTCGCAGATCGAACTCAGGCTGTCGGTGGCCGGGTTGATGCCGATCATGGCGTCGCCGTTGCCGTAGAGCAGGCCGTCGAGAACACTGGCGGCGATGCCAGCGGGGTCGTCGGTCGGATGATTGGGCTGCAGGCGGGTCGACAGGCGACCGCGCAGGCCGAGGGTGCCGCGAAACTGGGTGACGACGCGGATTTTCTGGGCGACCAGGACCAAGTCCTGCACGCGCATGATCTTCGATACGGCGGCGGTCATTTCCGGGGTCAGTCCGGGGGCCAGGGCACTCAAGCTCTGTTCGTCGGCGGCGTCGCTGAGCAACCAGTCGCGCAGGCCGCCGACGGTCAAGTGGCTGACGGCCACGAAGGCCTGTTTGTCGTGGGTATCGATGATCAGCCGGGTGACTTCATCGGTTTCATAGGGGATCAGTGTTTCCTCGAGGAAATGCTTGAGCGGAACATTGGCCAGGGTCATCTGGGCGGCGACGCGCTCGCCGTCGTTCTGTGCGGCGATGCCGGCAAGGAAGTCCCCGGAGCGTGCGGGGCTGGCCTTGGCCATGAGCTCCTTGAGGCTATCGAAACGATAGGTCTGGGCGCCGACGGAGTGGGCGAATGTGGCCATGGACTGTGTCCTCCTGAGTCCGGACTGTTTCTGTGGCGGCGAACAACCCATTGTGGCAAGCCTCTCGCCACGATGGGTTGGCGTTGTCGTTTTGTAGGGCGGGCGCCCCGCACGAGTGCAACTCAGTTACCCGTGAGCATAGCGTCCGCCGGGGCTCGCGAGCGTTGGTGCGCGGTCAACTGGAAGTAGATGAAGCCCGCCGCCATGAAACCGAGGAAAACCAGGCCGATCAGCATATTGAACCAGGCCATCGCCACCAGGCAGACCATTGCCAGCGCCAGGGCGATGCCGGGAATGATCGGATAACCCGGCGCGCGGAAGGTCCGCTCCAGGTTGGGCTCGGTCCTGCGCAGTTTGAACAGGCTGAGCATACTGACGATGTACATCACGATAGCGCCGAATACCGACATGGTGATCATCGCCGCCGTCAGGCTCATGCCTTGCAGGTTGACCAGACCATCGCTGTAGATCGCCGCGATACCGATCACACCACCCGCCAGGATGGCGCGATGAGGTGTCTGGAAGCGCGAGAGTTTTGCCAGCGAAGGGGGCAGATAGCCGGCCCGGGCCAGCGCGAAGAATTGCCGCGAGTAGCCGAGGATGATCCCGTGGAAGCTCGCCACCAGGCCGAACAGGCCAATCCACACCAGCATGTGCATCCAGCCCGAGTTGCTGCCGACCACGGCTTTCATCGCCTGGGGCAGTGGGTCGTTGATGTTCGACAACTGGCGCCAGTCGCCGACGCCACCGGCCATGACCATCACGCCGATGGCCAGAAATACCAGGGTCAGGATGCCGCTGACGTAGGCCTTGGGAATGGTGCGCTTGGGATCCTTGGCTTCTTCGGCGGCCATGGCGGCACCCTCGATGGCGAGGAAGAACCAGATGGCGAAGGGGATGGCGGCGAAGATGCCGGGGATCGAGTCGATGCTGAAGGTGTTCGAGCCCGACCAGCCATTGAGGACGAAATTGCTGAAGCTGAAGCCCGGCGCGACCACGCTCATGAACACCAGCAGTTCGGCAACGGCCAGTACGGTGACCGCCAGTTCGAAGGTGGCGGCGATGCTAACGCCGAGGATATTAAGGGTCATGAAGACGAAATAGGCGCCAACGGCGGCGATCTTCGGATCGAGCCCGGGATATTGGACGTTGAGGTAGGCGCCGATCGCCATGGCAATCGCCGGTGGAGCGAAGACGAATTCGATCAGGGTGGCAATGCCGGCAATCAACCCGCCTTTTTCACCAAAGGCGCGGCGACTGTAGGCAAATGGCCCGCCGGCATGGGGAATCGCGGTGGTGAGTTCGGTGAAACTGAAGATAAAGCAGGTGTACATGGTCGCCACCATCAGCGCGGTGACCAGGAAGCCCAGGGTGCCGGCGGTACCCCAGCCATAGCTCCAGCCGAAGTATTCGCCGGAGATCACCAGCCCGACCGCAATGCCCCACAGGTGCAGGGTGCCGAGGGTCGGTTTGAGTTCTGTGGGTGTTGTCATAAGTCCTCGCTTGTCTTTTTTATTGTGGGATGTATCGGACTTTCGATGTTGCGTCGCCGAACGGCGGGCATGGGTTGCCCGAGCCTGGGTGGCCGGGCGTTATGGAGTGCCTGTGGGACCTCATCCTCGGCCAAACTGGCTGCGGCGGTATCCGGGTCGAATCGGGACGATTTGAGTGACCCAAAAACCTGGAGCCAGTTGGCTGACGATAGCGGTGTCAGGGCTTAGAAGAACCCGAGTGGGTTGATGTCGTAGCTCACCAGCAGGTTCTTGGTCTGCTGGTAATGGTCGAGCATCATTTTGTGGGTTTCACGGCCAACACCGGACTTTTTGTAACCACCGAACGCGGCATGCGCCGGGTACAGGTGGTAGCAGTTGGTCCATACGCGACCGGCCTTGATTGCCCGACCCATGCGGTAGGCGCGATTGATATCGCGGGTCCATAAGCCGGCACCGAGGCCGAACTCGGTGTCGTTGGCGATCGCCAGGGCTTCGGCTTCGTCCTTGAAAGTGGTGATGCTGACCACCGGGCCGAAGATTTCTTCCTGGAATACGCGCATTTTGTTGGTGCCCTTGAGCAGGGTCGGCTGGATGTAGTAACCGCTGGCGAGGTTGCCTTCGAGTTTCTCCACCTTACCGCCGGTCAGCAGTTGCGCGCCTTCGCCCTTGGCGATTTCCAGGTAGGAAAGAATCTTGTCGAATTGCTGCTCGGAGGCCTGGGCGCCGACCATGGTATCGGTGTCCAGTGGGTCGCCACGCTTGATCTGGCTGATCTTTTTCATCACCGCCAGCATGAATTCGTCATAGATCGATTCCTGCACCAGGGCGCGGGATGGGCAGGTGCAGACTTCGCCCTGGTTGAAGAACGCCAGTACCAAGCCCTCGGCGGCTTTTTCGATAAAGCTTGGCTCGGCCTGCATAATGTCTTCGAAGAAGATGTTCGGCGATTTGCCACCCAGCTCCACGGTGGACGGAATGATGTTTTCGGCTGCGCATTTCATAATGTGCGAACCGACCGGAGTCGAACCGGTGAAGGCAATCTTGGCGATGCGCTTGCTGGTGGCCAGGGCTTCGCCGGCTTCTTTACCGAACCCCTGCACTACGTTCAGCACGCCTGGCGGCAGCAGATCGCCGATCAGTTCCATCAGCACGCAGATGCCCAGCGGGGTCTGCTCGGCGGGCTTGAGGACAACGCAATTACCGGCGGCCAGGGCTGGGGCGAGTTTCCACGCGGCCATCAGCAGGGGGAAGTTCCATGGGATGATCTGCCCGACCACGCCCAGCGGTTCGTGGATGTGATAGGCCACGGTGTTGCCGTCGATCTCGGCGGCGCTGCCTTCCTGGGCGCGCAGGCAACCGGCGAAGTAGCGGAAGTGGTCGGCGGCCAGCGGGATGTCGGCGTTGAGGGTTTCACGCACGGCCTTGCCGTTGTCCCAGGTTTCGGTGATGGCCAGCAGTTCGAGGTTCTGTTCGATACGGTCGGCGATCTTCAGCAGGATCAGCGAGCGCGCCTGGGCCGAGGTGCTGCCCCAGGCATCCGCCGCGGCGTGGGCGGCGTCCAGGGCCTTGTCGATGTCCTTGGCATTGGAACGCGGGAACTCGGCAATCGGCTGACCGTTCACCGGCGAGGTGTTGGTGAAGTATTGGCCGTCCACGGGGGCGACGAATTGGCCATTGATGTAGTTGCCGTACTTGGCTTTGAACGAAACGATGGCGTCGGCGGTACCAGGATGGGCGTAACGCATGGTGAGTGTCTCCTTGGCTTTGTGCTTATAAGGGAGTCGCGCTGAGTAAGGCGTAGAGCAAAGGTCGGGCCAGTGCGCCCAAACCCCACTGCAACAGAGCTTGGCGGCATAGGTACGAAGTCGTGGCCGATGCATTGTGGCGTGGTGGGTACAGCCTGGGTGACAGTTTGTAACGTTATTGGTACAGCCTGTGACGCATCGGTCGTGGAGCGATTGCAATGCGTGGGTGGCTGGAGGATGCTGGACATTCGCTTCGGCCCCGCGACTCGCACCCCCGGGAGAATCACCAGAAATGCACAACAACCATTTGAGTCGTCACGCCCGGCAGGTGCTGATCGTGACCCAAGGTAGGCAGCAGTTGCATGGCCCGGGCAGCGATCCGTCCATTGCCCGCTCCTGGCTGCGCTGTCTTGAGGATTATCACCTCGACCCTTCCTTGAACGTCGCTCCCACGGTACTTGAGCACGACCGCCTGCTGGAAAGTCGCGAGCGCCTCAAGCAGGTGCTGCAGATCGCCGGCAACGAAATGACCAGTCTGCATCAGCAACTCTCCGGCGCCGGTCATGCGGTGTTGCTGACCGATTCCCAGGGCGTGATCCTCAACTGTGTCACCGCAGCCACCGAGCGCCGGATATTCGAGCGCGCCGGGCTCTGGCTCGGCGCCGACTGGAGCGAGGCCTGTGAAGGCACCAATGGCATTGGCACCTGCCTGGTGGAGCGGCAGTCGCTGACCATTCACCAGGACGAACACTTTCGCGGTCGCCATACCGGCTTGACCTGCTCGGCCAGCCCGATCTTCGATCCCCAGGGTGAATTGTTGGCGGTGCTGGATGTGTCCTCCGCGCGCCCCGAGGTGTCCCGGCAGAGCCAATTCCACACCATGGCCCTGGTGAACCTCTCGGCGAAGATGATCGAGAGCTGCTATTTCCTGCGTTATTACGACAAACACTGGTTACTGCGCTTTCACCTGCAGGCCGAGTCCGTGGGCCTGTTCAGCGAGGGGCTGCTGGCGTTCGACGGCGCAGGGCGGATCAGCGCGGTCAATCAGAGCGCCTTGAACTTGCTGGGACATACCCGCGGCGAGTTGCTGGGGCAGTCGGTGGATGCTTTTTTCGATTGCCCACTGGATGAATTGTTTGGCCGTGCGAGTGCCCAGGCCAGCGCCAGTTGGCCGTTACGCACACAGGATGGGCGTGGGTTGTTCGCGGTGTTGCGCGGCCAGCCGCGCAGTGTGCCCAAGCCATTGGCGCCGTCACCGGTCAGCCGCGAACGGGGCAACCTGTCGGGCATTTGCCTGGGCGATGAGGGCTTGCAGAATGATTTTTGCAAGGCGTTGCGGGTCTTCGAGCGCGATGTGCCGTTGCTGATCAACGGCGAAACCGGCTCGGGCAAGGAAGTGTTCGCCAAGGCGGTGCATCGGTCCAGTCGGCGTGCGCAAAAGGCCTTTGTCGCCCTCAACTGCGCCGCGATTCCGGAAAGCCTGATCGAAAGTGAGTTGTTTGGTTATCGGGGGGGCAGTTTTACCGGCGCACGCAAGGAAGGCATGCGTGGCAAGTTGCAGCAGGCCGATGGCGGCACACTGTTTCTCGATGAGATCGGCGATATGCCGCTGGCATTGCAGACCCGATTGCTGAGGGTGCTGGAGGATCGGCAGGTGGTGCCGATCGGTGGAGAACCCGAAGCGGTCAATGTGCGGATTGTCAGTGCGACCCACCGTAATCTGTTGGAGCGGGTGCGGGACGGCAGCTTCCGCGAGGATTTGTATTATCGGCTCAATGGGTTGGAAATCGGTTTGGCGCCCGTGCGTGAACGCAGCGACAAGTCCCAATTGCTGGATTTGCTGCTGGCGGAGGAAGCCGCCGGGCAGCGTGTGTTGATCGATGCGCCAGCGCGCCAGGCGCTGCTGGATTTCGCCTGGCCGGGCAACGTGCGGCAGTTGCGCACGGTGCTGCGCACGCTAACGGCGTTGTCTGATGATGGATTGATCGGTATGGCGCACCTGCCGGCGATGATTCGCCAGGCGCCACCGCCCAACACGCCGATGGCGCTTGACCGGATCCCGGAGCGTGCGCTGGAAGATGCCGAGCGCCTGGCCTTGCTCAACGCTCTGGAGCAGCAGCGCTGGCACATGACCCATACCGCCGGGCAACTGGGGATCAGTCGCAATACCCTCTATAGAAAGCTGCGCAAGCACGGCATCGCCCGGCAAGGCCCTCGAACCTGAAACACCAGGTGCGATTTCGCCCGCCCTGGGCTAACCTGCCGCCATGTTTTACGAGGTCGACTATGCACATTCATATTCTGGGTATCTGCGGCACCTTCATGGGGTCGATGGCGGTTCTGGCCAAAGAGCTGGGCCATCACGTGACGGGCTCCGATGCCAACGTCTATCCGCCAATGAGCACGCAATTGCAGGCACAGGGCATCGAGCTGACCCAGGGCTACGACCCGACCCAGCTTGATCCGGCACCCGACCTGGTGGTGATCGGCAATGCCATGTCCCGTGGCAACCCCGCCGTCGAATACGTACTGAACAAGGGCCTGCCCTATGTCAGCGGCCCACAGTGGCTGGCCGATCATGTGCTGCAAGGCCGCTGGGTCCTGGCCGTTGCCGGCACCCATGGCAAGACCACCACCAGCAGTATGCTGGCCTGGGTGCTGGAGCACGCGGGCATGAGCCCAGGTTTCCTGATCGGTGGCGTGCCGCAGAATTTCTCGGTATCGGCCCGGTTGGGCGCTACGCCGTTCTTCGTGATCGAGGCCGATGAGTACGACAGCGCATTCTTCGACAAGCGTTCCAAGTTCGTCCACTACCGCCCACGCACGACGATCTTGAACAACCTGGAGTTCGATCACGCGGATATTTTCCCGGATCTGCCAGCCATCGAGCGACAATTCCACCATTTGGTGCGCACTATCCCCAGCGACGGCCTGGTGATTCATCCGACCACCGAGCCGGCCCTTCAGCGCGTGATCGAGATGGGCTGCTGGACGCCGGTGCAGACCACCGGTGTCGGCGGGCAATGGCAGGTCAAGTTGCTCAGTGAGGACGGCTCGCGTTTTGAGGTGATGTTCGAAGGCGTCGCGCAAGGTGTGGTCGAGTGGGACATGACCGGTCAGCACAACGTCGCCAACGCCCTGGCCACCCTGGCGGCGGCCCGCCATGTTGGCGTAGTGCCTTCCATGGGCATCGCGGCCCTGAGTGCCTTCAAGAGCGTGAAACGGCGCATGGAGAAAGTCGCCGAAGTCCATGGCGTGAGTCTCTATGACGACTTCGCTCATCACCCGACGGCTATTGCCACGACCCTCGACGGCTTGCGCAAGAAGGTCGGCGATGCGCCGATAATTGCCATTATCGAACCGCGTTCCAACTCCATGAAGCTCGGTGCCCATCGTGACGGTTTGCCGCAAAGCGTGGTCCAGGCCGACCAGGTGATCTGGTATGCACCGGCCAATCTCGGCTGGGACCTGGGGGCGACCGCCGCCTTGTGCACCGTGCCATCGATTGTCAGTGACTCCCTCGACGGTATTATCGAACGCGTGAAAAGCCAGGCTAAACCGGGCACTCACGTGGTGATCATGAGCAACGGCGGCTTCGGCGGCCTGCACGGCAAGCTGGCCGAGGCCTTGCAGTGAGCGGCCCGGAACGCATCACCCTGGCGATGACCGGTGCGTCCGGTGCGCAGTACGGCTTGCGCCTGCTCGATTGCCTGGTGCGCGAGGACCGTGAGGTGCATTTCTTGATCTCCAAGGCTGCACAATTGGTAATGGCAACGGAGACGGATGTCAGCTTGCCGCCCAAACCCCAGACGATGCAGGCGTTCCTGAGCGAATACACTGGCGCGCAGGTGGGGCAGATCCGCGTTTATGGCAAGGAAGACTGGATGTCGCCGGTTGCCTCGGGTTCTGGCTCGCCAGCGGCGATGGTGGTGGTGCCGTGTTCTACCGGGACCTTGTCGGCTATCGCCACGGGGGCGTGCAACAACCTGATCGAGCGGGCGGCGGACGTTACCTTGAAGGAACGTCGGCAACTGATCCTGGTGCCACGTGAAGCGCCGTATTCGAGTATTCACCTGGAGAACATGCTCAAGCTGTCGAACATGGGCGCAACCATCCTGCCAGCGTCGCCGGGCTTTTATCACCAGCCGCAGACCATCGACGACCTGGTGGATTTTGTCGTGGCACGGATTCTCAATGTGCTGAACATTCCTCAGGATATGTTGCCGCGCTGGGGTGAACATCATTTGAGCAGCGATGAGTAAGTCGCCGCTGTACCTGTTGCTGGCCTTGCTACTGGCGGGGTGTGCGACGGTGCGCACGCTGGACGCCGGCAAGACCGGGGCCCCCATCGTCTATTCCGGGACGCGGCTGGACCTGTATGCGATACAAGGCGGATGCTGTGCCAGCGACCGCTTCGGCGCCGAGGCACCGAGCTATCCGGGCGTCGACCTGCCGGCCAGTGCCTTGCTCGACACGCTGCTGTTGCCGCTGTCGGTGTTGACGGTATTGGGCGTTGGGTTTCAGGCGACGGGTGGCTTGTAGGCTCGTGTATTAACGAGTGGGAGCGGGCAAGCTTGCTCGCCACAAGCTTGCCGTAAAAGAGCGATCGATGAGATCGGTGGGTTATTTGCCCAGCCGGCGCAATTCATCCGACTCGACGATTCGTACCCCATCTTGCTCTTCCAGCGCCAGGCGCCACAGTGCCCGGGCCAACTGGCAGGCTTCGATCCCGCGATATTTGCCGGGAATCAACTTCGACAAGGCGCCCGCCAGCCGCTCGACCAGGCGCGGTTCCGTGCGTTCGCCCAGCAACAGCGATGGCCGGGCAATCGTCAGTTGCGGCCAGTTCTGCGCCTTCAACGACTCTTCCATCTCGCCCTTGACCCGGCTGTAGAACACCTTGGATTGTGGGTTGGCATCCACCGCGCTGACTACGATCAGGTGCCGTGCGCCCAGCTCCCGGGCGCGCTTGCCAAAAGCGACGACCATGTCATGGTCGATGGCGCGAAAGGCTGCTTCGGAACCGGCGAGTTTGATGGTGGTGCCGAGGCAGCAAATGGCTACGTCGACACGCCCGCTCAGTTGCGCCAGGAACACTTCCGGCTCGCCGACCGGGTTTTCCAGGTGTGGATGTTTCGCCAGGGGCCGCCGCGATGGGGCGAGCACACGGCTGATCGTAGGCTCATTGAGCAGGCGGTCGAGTAAATGTTCACCGGTCAGGCCGGTGGCTCCAGCGAGCAGGATGTGCTGAGGCGTCAAGTACATAAAAATATCTCCCTTACGAGTCAGCTTAGTTGCTCTTGGCTTCCTTGCTGTCCAGCGAAGCGCTTTGCAATGCTTTTCGTGCTTGTTGTTTGCGTAGTTGCTGCCAATGGGCCAGTACGCCTTTGGGCGCCCAGATCTGAGGTTCCGAAGCCTCGAAGTTGTCCGCTTGTTCGCGGTCGGCCACATGGGCCTTGGCGAGGTTGAACGCTTGCTGCAAATCGTCGGTCTGGTTCAGTGCCTGGGCGAACAGAGCGTCGCCAAAGTAGGTGAAATCAGCCTCCTCGGAGCAGCCAAAGGACACCTTATCAGCTCGCGAGGCGGTCATGACTAAAGTTCTTTCATCTTTGAGGGCGGGTATGAATCCCCCGGAATAACAGGCTGAGATAACGACGATTTTGTCGCGATTCTTCAGCGGGGCCAGGACCGAGGCCAGTTCATCGGCTGGCAGGTCGGCCAGTTCCAGGCGTTGTTGGTCCAACACCAGCTCGTGTTCGTGGCTGCCATGGCTGGTCAGGTAGATGAAGATCAGGTCTTCCGGGCCGCTACGTTCAGCCAGGGTCCGGGCGGCGCGACGCAGATTCTCGCGGGTAGCCATCGGACGATCGACCAGGTGGTCGCGATGATTCACCAGGGTGATCTGGCCGTAGGCGCCAAAGCGCGTGGCGAGCATTTTGTTGACGTAATCGGCTTCGCGCAGGAATACGCTCTGTTTGCCGTCACCCGCCAACGCGAGGCTGTACAGCTCGATGGCCGGGGTGGAGGCGGGAACGGCGGCCAGGGCTTTGTCCAACAACGATCCTTGGGCCAACAGGCCTAGCTCCAGTGAATCCGGCAGCAGCTTGCCATCGGCATCGCGAACCCGTTGGCCATTAGCCCAGACACCGCTCTGTACGGTGCCATCGGCCAGGGTCAGGGCACCACGGCCCTGGTAGGTGTCGCCGGCGAATTCGCCGCTGTAGGCACTGCCGTCGTCCAGGCTCAGGTGGCCGAAGCCGGCAAAGCGCCATTCGCGAAACTCACCGCGATAGTGGCTGCCGTCGACGCCAATCAGCTCGCCCTTGCCATTGAGCACGCCGTCCTTGAACTCACCCATCCAGACGTCGCCGTCGGCGTTTTCATAGCGCCCCTTGCCGTTCAACTGATTGTGCTTGAAACCGCCGGTGTACTGATCGCCTTCGGCACTGTTGAAGGTCCCGATGCCTTCCAACTGACCGTTGACGAAACGGCCGGTGAACAGGTTGCCGCTCGAATCACTGCGCTGGCCCTCGCCATTGGGTTTGCCATGGGCGAACTGCCCCTGGTATTGGCTGCCGTCTTCCAGCTCCAGGTGGCCGAGGCCGGAATATTGATCGTCCTTGAATTCGCCCCGGTAGGTCATGCCGGCTTCTTTGAGGGTGCCTTCGCCGTTGCGGCGCCCCAGCTTGAAACCGCCGATGTAGCTGCTGTCATGGGTGGTCAGGGTGCCTTGGCCATGGAACAGGCCCTGCTGGAACTGGCCCTTGTAGACCTCGCCGTTGCTACCGTGCCACTCGCCGTCGCCATGCCATTGGCCATTATCGAACTGGCCGGCGTACCAGCTGCCGCTGGGGTAGTCGATGCGCCCTTGGCCTTGCAGCAGGCCATTGACCACTTCCCCGCGATAGCGACCACCGTCCGGCAGACGGGCATCTGGCGGTAGTAGTGATTCGCCATCACCGCAGGCGGCGAGCAGCAGAGTTAGAGCAAGGGGCACAAGTGGGCGCATAACGGGATCCGGGCAATTAGAGGATCGAGTATGCCGTAGCATTATGTGGTGTCTAGGGGGGAGAGCACGAAACAGTGGTGTCACTGTTTCGTGCCGGTACTCGCAGACTGCCTCAGACGAAACAGAGCGACAGCGGTTCAGCGATGTAGGCGGGTTTTTCCTGGCCTTCAATTTCCAGGGTGGCGATGGCTTTGAGCAGCCATTGGCCGGGCTTTTTCTGGATGGCATCGCTCAGTTCGACCTTGAGGCGCACCCGGGAGTCGACCTTCACCGGCTGAATGAACCGCACGCTGTCGAGACCGTAATTGATCACCATCTTCAAGCCTTCGGGAAGCACAAGGATGTCTTCCATCAGCTTGGGCATCAGCGACAGCGAGAGGAGGCCGTGGGCAATGGTGGTACCGAACGGCGTTTGCGCGGCCTTGACCGGATCGACGTGGATGAACTGATAATCGCCAGTGGCTTGCGCGAACAGGTTGATGCGCTCCTGGTCGATGGTGAGCCATTCGGAACGTCCCAGTTCCTGGCCGACATAGTCGTAGAGTTGCGCTACGGGTACATAGGGCATTGAGCCTCTCCTTGGTTTATTGCGTTCTTTCAGGCCTTGGGCAGGCGCTGGACGAGAACTTCCTGATCGCCGCTTGGCGAGGTTTCCTACGGAGCCTTGCGGCCCCTGGCATCCACTGTAGATCATCACGGCATTTATGGCCGGTCTAGTGGCCTGTGTGGTTAGTTCTATGAGTCAATTTCGGCGCCATAAATCCCTGGCTTGCGTTGCTGTTCCTCGCCATAGCCCGGCTATGACTCGTCACAGTCCCTTGGTCATCCGAATTTGAGCGAACGAACTCACCGTGCAGGCCACCAGCTTTGGCGAATGCCGCTGTGTCGGCGTGTTTATAATGGGCGGCGTTATTGGGGGAAATCCAAAGGGGTGTCTGATGTTGCTACGCGGCCTGACCTGGCTGGTGCTGTTTCAGTTGCTTGGCACGGCGATCAATCATTTGTGTGTAGCGGTGTTGCCGGGGCCGATCATCGGCTTGCTGCTGTTGTTGGTGTTTCTGATGGTGCGCGGCGAAGTAGGCGCGCCGTTGAACGAAGCGGCCGCCAGTCTGCTGCGCTACCTGCCTTTGCTGCTGGTGCCGCCGGCGGTGGGCGTGATGGTTTATGCCACGCAGATTGCCGCGAATTTCTGGGCGATAGTCGGTTCGCTGGTGCTCTCGGTACTGATCTCCATGGCCCTGGCCGGGGTGCTGATGAACTGGCTGGTGCAACGCAAGGATCGGCGCGAGGGCCAGCCATGATGCTCGATTGGTCCGGCGCTTGGGCCGCAATGATCCACCACCCGTTGTTCGGTATCGGCATTACCCTGGGCGCCTATCAACTGGTGCTGGCTGGGTTCGAGAAAACCCGTTGGGTCTTCCTGCAGCCGGTGTTGGTGTCGATGGTATTGGTAGTCGGTGTTCTGCTGCTGTGTGATCTGAGCTATGCCGAATACCGCAAGAGCACCGAAATCCTCAGTATCCTGCTCGGCCCGGCGACGGTCGCGCTGGCGGTGCCATTGTTCCTCAATTTGCGGCGGATCCGGCAGTTGTTCTGGCCGATTTTTACTACGCTGGTGATTGGCGGAGTGATCGCGACCGGGTTGTGTGTGCTGTTGGGCTGGTTGTTCGGTGCCGACCACCGGATGCTGATGACCATGGCACCGAAGTCGGTGACCTCGCCGATTGCCATGCTGGTGGCCGAGCAGATCGGTGGCGTGGCGGCCTTGGCGGCGGTCTTTGTGCTGATCACCGGTGTGGTGGGGGCCGTGGTTGGGCCGAATATGTTGACGCGCCTAGGTGTTCACCGTCCCGAGGCGCGGGGCATGGCACTGGGCATGACGGCTCATGCGGTGGGTACCTCGGTGGCCATGCAGGAAAGTGACGAATGCGGTGCCTTCGCGGCGCTGGCGATGAGTTTGATGGGCGTGTCCACGGCGGTGTTGTTACCGTTGGCGGTGACATGGCTGGTTTAAGGAAACCTTTATGACCCTGGCGCTGTTTCCCCTGAACACGGTGCTGTTCCCCGGCTGCACCCTCGATCTGCAGATTTTCGAGGCGCGCTACCTGGACATGATCAGTCGCTGCATGAAGCAAGGCAGTGGCTTTGGCGTGGTGTGCATTCTGGAGGGAGGAGAAGTCGGCCGTGCGCCGGAGGATTTTGCCCAGGTCGGCTGTGAAGCGCTGATTCGCGACTTCGAACAGCAAGATAACGGCCTGCTGGGCATCCGCGTGGAGGGCGGTCGACGCTTCCGCGTGCTCGGCAGTGAGTTGCAAAAGGACCAGTTGACCGTCGCTGACGTCGAGTGGCTGGATGAAATTCCCGAGCAGCCATTGGAGGATGAGGACGAGGATCTGCTGGCGCTGCTCAAGGCCCTGGCCGAGCACCCGATGGTGGCGGCGTTGAGCATGGGCATGCAAGCCGCCGGGCAGCAGTCGCTGGCGAATCAGTTGGCTTATCTGCTGCCGTTTTCCGATGTCGACAAGATCGATTTACTGGAACTGGACGATCCGCGGCAACGGTTGGATGCGATCCAGGTACTGCTTGATGAGTTACGGGGTGAACTCTTCGCGTGAGCGGATAACGCTGTTGCGAACGCTTCGTGACAGCCCGCTGTGCTAATAGGCATAGCGCAACATCTGGTGCTGCACATGCCATAACGCGTGAAATCCATACAACGCAACGGCAGCCGGCAAGATCAGCCACCAGGTGCGCGGCGACATGGCAGTGAGTGGCATATAGCGCTGGCTAAGGGTCAGGCTGGCCGCCAGAACGCCAATTGCCAGCAATGCTCCGGCGAGGATATCGGTCGGCCAATGCACCCCCAGATATACCCGCGACATTGCCACCGCAAAGGCTGGCAGGCAGCCGAGCAACAGCCAGGTCATGCGCATCCGTGGCGGCTGATCGCGAGCGGCCAGCACGGCAAGTATCAGGAAAAAGGCGAACGATCCCGAGCTGTGGCCGCTGGGCATGCTATAGCTGGTGATCGGATCGGTCAGCACTTCCGGGCGTATGCGCGCAAACAGCTGTTTGGTGGCGCTGTTGCCGAGGGCGGTGATCGCCAGGGTGCCAGCGAAAAACAGCGCATGGCGCCATTGGCGAGCGAGCAGCAGTAGGGTCGTGAGGACCGCCGCGACGGTGAACTGGGATTGGAAGTCGCCCAGGCGGGTGACCATCACGGCGATAAAATCAAAGCTGCTGTCGCGGTGTTCCTGGACCAGCGTCATCAGGCCCTGGTCGAAGGCCTTTAGGTGCGGATAGCCGAAGAACAGGCCGACCAGCAGGGCCAGGCTCAGGGCCGAGATGAGGATTGTGGACTTCGGATGGCGTTTGAGGTTGCAATGAATGCACAGCCCGATCAGTGCTGCCAGGCCCGCCGCGACCACGGCGGTCTGTGGCCAGAAACCTTCGGGCAACGGCAGGCGAAAAGCCGCGCCGGTGGCCCAGCCGGGTAGCAGGTAGACCACGGACCAGCCGGCTGCGGCCAGCAGGCTGACACCGATAAAGCGTGGCAGTGGCATGTCGCACATGCCGGCGATCATCGGCAGCATCGGGCGTAGCGGGCCGATAAAGCGTCCGACCAACAGGCTGGCGATCCCGTAGCGTTGAAAGTAGGACTCGGCCGCGCTCATCCACTCCGGATGCTGGCGTAGCCCTGGCAGACGCCGGATGTTCTGATGAAAGCGTCGGCCCAGAGCGTAGGACAGCCCATCACCGAGCAAACCGCCGAAGAACCCCAGCAGCAGGGTTTCGCCCAGGGGCAAGGCGCCGCTGCCGGCCAGTACGGCGATGGCGAACAGTAGAACGGTACCGGGCACGATGATGCCCGCAATGGCCAGGCATTCGACACAGGCAATGATAAATATGGCGAGACCGAGCCACTGCGGATTAGCCGTCAACCAACCGGTGATGTTATCGAGCCACGGGCCCATGGGCGATTTCCTTATTTGGGGCAGGCAACCGGGGTGAGGGCTCCTGGGAGGTTATGTCAGGCCGAAGCTTGGTGGTGAGCGCACTTGTGTAAAATGTAGTCGCGACCTTCGACCTGCCCGCGTCGCAATGGGTTGCGTGTGCAATACGTGGCATCGGCGGCGTCGACGAAGCGGTACATCAAGTGCTCGTCGCGGCCCAGGGGGATGCCCAGACGGGTGGTCTGGATGATCTGCGCCGGTCGGTTGCCGACATCCTCGACAAACAATCGCTGGGGGTCGAAGCGCTTGGCGTCCCAGGCCGGCACCTTCAGGCCTAGCGCCTTGCACAGCAGCGTCTGCCCGGCACATAGCTTCTGCTCCGAGCGGGCCAGGCCCCTGGCGTCGGGGTTGTTGAGCAACATCTGTGCCAGGCTGGTCGGTCCCGACAGTTCATCCACCCAAGGTTGGGCCGATTTGATCAGCACTGCATTGCCCGGCCCCTGGGCGCTGAAGTTCAGCGAGTCGCCGCCGCGGGAGTAGTACATGTAGATGTGCCCGCCATCGAGAAACAAAGCCCTACGCTTTTGCGTATAGCCGAGCGAGGCGTGACTGCCTTTTTCTTCGAAGTAATAGGCTTCGGTCTCTATGATGCGTGCCGCCAGCCACAGGTCGCCGACGCGATGGCGTATGACTTTTCCCAGCAGTTCGCGGGCGAGCAGTTGCGCGTCGCGGTCAAAAAAGGCATCGGGCAGCGCGTTCGGCAGGGGCAGGGAGGTTATCTTGGGCATCGTTCTTGAGCGGCATTCAAGGCGGGTCGGACGCCAATCATACCGACTTTGCCCTTAATCGAGGCTGAATGGCCGCTATTTGTGTCCGATTTCAACCATCCGCTCGGCACCGCTGTGCGTGAGGCGGCGCGACAGCTATAATCGGGCGCTTTCCTCTTTGCCAAGACCCCCTTAGACCATGACTGAGTCCGTTCTTGACTACATGACCCGCCTGGGTCGCGCCGCCCGCGAGGCTTCCCGCGTGATTGGCCGTGCCAGCACCGCGCAGAAGAACCACGCGCTGCATGCTGCCGCCGCCGCGCTGGATGTTGCTCGTGACGAGCTGGGCGCATCCAACGAACTCGACCTGTCTGCTGCCCGCGCCAACGGCCTGGAGCCGGCGCTGGTCGAGCGTCTGGCACTGACCCCGGGGCGAATTGACAGCATGATTGAGGGCCTGCGCCAGGTGGCAAGCCTGCCGGACCCAATTGGGGCGATTCGGGACATGAGCTACCGGCCGTCGGGTATCCAGGTCGGCAAAATGCGTGTGCCGCTGGGGGTCGTGGGGATCATCTACGAGTCGCGCCCGAACGTGACCATCGATGCCGCCAGCTTGTGTCTCAAGTCCGGCAACGCCACTATCCTGCGCGGTGGTTCCGAGGCGATTCACTCCAATCGCGCCATTGCCACCTGTATCCAGCGTGGTCTGTATGAGGCCGGTTTGCCGGCCGCCGTGGTACAGGTGGTGGAAGTTACCGACCGTGCCGCTGTCGGTGCGCTGATCGGCATGCCCGAGTACGTCGATGTGATCGTTCCTCGTGGCGGCAAGAGCCTGATCGAGCGAGTCAGTCGTGACGCCCGAGTGCCGGTGATCAAACACCTGGACGGTATTTGTCACGTGTATGTCAGCGCCCATGCCGACCTGGCGAAGGCCCGCCGTATCGCCTTCAACGCCAAGACCTATCGCTACGGCATCTGCGGTGCTATGGAAACGCTGCTGGTAGACCAGGCCGTTGCCGGCGAATTCCTCCCGGCCATGGCCGAACAGTTCCGCGCCAAGGGCGTCGAGTTACGCGGTTGTGAACGTACCTGTTCGATCATCGAGGCGGTCGCGGCGACGGAGGCAGACTGGAGTACCGAATACCTGGCGCCGATCCTGTCGATTCGTATCGTCGACGGGCTGGAGATGGCCGTCGAGCACATCAATGGTTACGGTTCTCATCACACGGACTCGATCGTCACCGAAAACCTGGCCGAGTCCCGGTGTTTCCTGGCCGAGGTCGACTCCAGCTCGGTGATGCTCAACACCCCGACCTGCTTCGCCGATGGCTTCGAATATGGATTGGGTGCCGAGATCGGCATTTCTACTGATAAGCTGCACGCCCGTGGACCGGTTGGTCTGGAAGGCCTGACCTGCGAGAAGTACATCGTGGTCGGCGACGGGCAGTTGCGTGGGCAGGAGTCGGTCTGACTTGGTCGATAAACGCCAGTCAGCCGTGGTGAGCGGTCGCGAAGTTTCACCTCGGCGCATCGGAGTGCTCGGTGGAACCTTTGACCCGGTGCACATCGGCCATTTGCGCAGTGCCCTGGAAGTCGTGGAACTGATGGCGCTCGATGAGTTGCGCCTGACGCCCAGCGCCCGACCGCCCCATCGGGATACGCCGCAGGTTTCGGCGCTCGACCGGCTGGCGATGGTCGATTGCGCGGTGGCCGGCGTCTCGCCGCTAGTGGTCGACGACCGCGAGCTGCAACGAGACAAACCGTCCTACACTATCGACACCCTGGAACTCATGCGGGCCGAGTTGGCTGCCGAGGACCAATTGTTTCTGTTACTGGGTTGGGATGCATTTTGCGGTCTGCCCACGTGGCATCGCTGGGAGGAGTTGCTCCAGCATTGCCATATCCTGGTGCTGCAACGCCCGGATGCCGACAGCGAACCGCCGGATGCCTTGCGCAATCTGCTGGCCGCGCGGTCGGTCAGCGACCCGAAGGCCCTGCCGGGGCCTGGCGGGCACATTACATTCGTCTGGCAGACGCCCCTCGCGGTGTCTGCCACCCAGATCCGTCAACTGCTGGCCAGCGGTAAGTCGGTACGTTACCTGGTGCCTGACGCGGTCCTGGCCTACATCGATGCGCACGGGCTGTACCGTGCGTCGAACTGAAAAGGGCGCGCTTGAAAGCACGCAGTCGTGTACTGACGCGCCCGAACATACGAGCAAAACGAGTTTTATATGACCAACAACGACGTAAACAAAGCAAAGCGCAAAGGCACGTTCAAGAGCGCTCCGCTGCCGGAGAAAGTGATCAGCGGCGAGCCCCTCAAGGGCGATGAACTGGTCAAGGTTGCCGTGGCGGCCCTGGAAGACGTCAAGGCCCAGGACATCCTGGTGATCGACGTGCGCGAAAAGCAGAGCATCACCGATTTCATGATCATCGCCACCGGTACTTCCAACCGCCAGATCGGCGCGATGCTGGACAAGGTTCGCGAAGCGGTCAAGGCACTGGGTGTCAAGCCGCTGGGCGAAGAGGGCAAGGGCGACAGCGACTGGGTATTGTTGGACATGGACGATGTGATCGTCCACATGATGACCGCCAGTGCCCGTCAGTTCTATGACCTGGAGCGTTTGTGGCAGGGTGCCGAGCAGAGTCGTTCGGCCAGCGCCGCACATCACAGCCCGGAAAACACTCATGAGCATTTCATCAAGCTCAACAAAGACCAGGAATAAGGTGCGGTTGTGCGCCTGCGTCTGATTGCTGTCGGTTCCCGTATGCCCAAGTGGGTGGAAGAAGGCTGGCATGAATATGCCAAGCGCCTGCCATCCGAACTGGCGCTGGAGCTGGTGGAAATACCGCTCAATACCCGAGGCAAGAATGCCGATGTGGCGCGCTTTATCCGTCAGGAAGGCGAGGCCATGCTGGCCAAGGTCGGCCCCGGTGAGCGTATCGTCACGCTGGAAGTCCATGGCAAGCCATGGAGCACCGAGCAGTTGGCGCTTGAGCTGGATCGCTGGCGGCTGGATTCGCGCACGGTCAACTTCATGATCGGCGGCCCGGAGGGGCTGGCGCCGGAAGTCTGCGCGCGGGCCGATCAACGCTGGTCGCTGTCGCCGCTGACCCTGCCGCACCCGCTGGTGCGAATCCTGATCGGTGAACAACTGTATCGCGCCTGGACCGTGTTGTCCGGGCACCCTTACCACAAATAAGCCTGCCGAATGACCCAGCCGATTCGCCTCAAGGACCACGAGAAAGACGCCCGTCTGGTGCGTAAGCGTGTTGTGGTCGGCGCGGTTGTGGTCGTGCTGCTCATTGGCGTACTTATCGCCCGCCTGTATTTCCTGCAGGTGGTCCAGCACGAGTACCACTCGACCCTGTCGGAAAACAACCGCGTCCATGTGCAGTCCATTCCGCCGCCCCGTGGCCTTATCTATGACCGCAATGGCGTGGTGGTGGCCGATAACCGGCCGAGTTTCAGCCTGAGCATGACCCGCGAGCGATCCGGCGACTGGCAGCAGGTGCTCGATGTCATTGTTGAAGTCTTGCAGTTGACGCCCGAGGACCGGGTGCTCTTCGAGAAACGCATGCGTCAGGGGCGTCGGCCGTTCGAGCCGGTGCCGATCCTGTTCGAGCTGAGCGAAGAACAGATCGCCCGCGTGGCCGTGAACCAGTTCCGTCTGCCGGGCGTCGAGGTGGTCGCACAATTGGTTCGCCACTATCCGCAGGGCGCGCACTTCGCGCATTCGGTGGGCTATATGGGGCGCATCAACGAGAAAGAAGCGAAAGTCCTCGACTCGGTGAACTACAGCGGCACCCACCATATTGGCAAGACCGGTATCGAGCGCTTCTATGAGGCGCAACTGCACGGTCAGGTCGGTTATGAAGAGGTCGAGACCAACGCCCGTGGGCGCATCCTGCGGGTCCTCAAACGCACCGATCCGGTGCCCGGCAAGGACATTGTCCTGAGCCTGGACATCAAGCTGCAAGAAGCTGCCGAAGAAGCCCTTGGCGGTCGACGTGGCGCCGTGGTGGCGCTGAACCCGAATACTGGCGAGGTGCTGGCGATGGTCAGTCAGCCGAGCTTCGACCCGAACCTGTTTGTCACCGGCATCAGCTTCAAGGCCTACGCCGAACTGCGCGACTCCATCGACCGCCCGCTGTTCAACCGGGTATTGCGCGGTCTCTATCCGCCGGGCTCGACCATCAAGCCGGCGGTGGCGATTGCCGGTCTGGACAGCGGGGTGGTCAATGCCTCGACACGGGTCTTCGACCCTGGTTACTACGAACTGCCGAACTACGACCACAAATACCGCAACTGGAACCGTACCGGTGACGGCTGGGTCGACCTGGACATGGCGATCATGCGTTCCAACGATACCTACTTCTATGACCTGGCCCACAAGCTGGGGATCGACCGGTTGGCGCTCTATATGAACAAGTTCGGTCTGGGACAGAAGGTCTCCCTGGACATGTTCGAAGAGTCGCCTGGGCTGATGCCGTCGCGCGAATGGAAACGCACCACACGCCGGCAGGCGTGGTTTCCAGGTGAGACGCTGATCCTCGGCATCGGCCAGGGTTATATGCAGGCGACGCCGCTGCAACTGGCCCAAGCCACGGCGTTAGTGGCGAACAAGGGGGTGTGGAACCGTCCGCACCTGGCGAAAACCATTGAAGGGCAGAAGCCGCTGGATGAAAACCCGATGGCGGATATTGTCCTGCGCAATCCCTCCGACTGGGACAAGGTCAACCATGGCATGCAACAAGTGATGCACGGCGCCCGAGGCACCGCGCGCAAGGCAGCAATCGGCGCGCAGTACCTGATCGCCGGCAAGAGCGGCACGGCCCAGGTCGTGGCGATCAAGCAGGGCGAGAAGTACGATCGTTCGAAAGTCCAGGAGCGCCATCGTGACCACGCCCTGTTCGTCGGCTTTGCGCCGGCCAACAATCCGAAGATCGCCGTGGCGGTGATGGTCGAGAACGGCGAATCCGGCTCCGGCGTTGCGGCGCCGGTGGTCCGTCAGGTGATGGACGCCTGGCTACTCGGTCCGGATGGCCGGATCAAACCCGAATACGCTGGCACCACTACTGCGGAGGCTACGCCTTGATCGCCAATTTCGATCGCATCCTCTCCAGTGAGGATGTGATGCGTCGCCGGGCCACGCTGTTGCAGCGCATGCACATCGATGGTCCGCTGCTGGTCCTGCTGCTGACCCTGGCTGCGGGCAGCCTGTTTGTCTTGTATTCGGCCAGCGGTAAAAGCTGGGATCTGCTGATCAAGCAGGCGACTTCCTTCGGCATCGGCCTGGTGTCGATGTTTGTCATAGCCCAGCTCGAACCGCGCTTCATGGCCCGCTGGGTGCCGCTGACCTACGTGCTGGGGGTGATGTTGCTGGTGGTGGTGGATGTCATGGGCCACAACGCCATGGGCGCCACGCGCTGGATCAATATTCCCGGAGTGATCCGCTTCCAGCCGTCGGAGTTCATGAAAATCCTGATGCCGGCGACCATCGCCTGGTATCTGTCCAAGCGCACGTTGCCGCCGCAGCTCAAGCATGTGGGCATCAGCCTGATGCTGATCGGGGTGCCGTTTATCCTGATCGTGCGCCAGCCCGACCTCGGCACCTCGCTGCTGGTCCTGGCCGGCGGTGCCTTCGTATTGTTCATGGGGGGCCTGCGCTGGCGCTGGATTCTCAGTGTGCTGGCGGCGGCGGTTCCCGTGGCGGTCGGCATGTGGTTCTTCATCATGCATGACTACCAGAAGCAACGCATCCTGACCTTCCTCGACCCGGAAAGCGATCCGCTGGGCACCGGCTGGAACATTATCCAGTCCAAGGCTGCCATCGGTTCCGGCGGTGTGTTCGGCAAGGGCTGGCTGCTGGGCACTCAATCGCACCTGGACTTCCTGCCGGAGAGCCACACCGACTTCATTATCGCGGTCATGGGCGAGGAGTTCGGCCTGGTGGGCATCTGTGCCCTGCTGTTGATTTACCTGTTGTTGATCGGACGAGGACTGGTGATCACCGCCCAGGCCCAGACGCTGTTTGGCAAACTGCTGGCGGGGAGTCTGACCATGACTTTTTTTGTTTATGTTTTCGTCAACATCGGTATGGTCAGTGGCCTGTTGCCGGTAGTGGGCGTGCCGTTGCCATTCATTAGCTATGGCGGAACTTCGCTGGTGACGCTGCTGTCGGCGTTTGGGGTTTTGATGTCGATCCATACCCACCGCAAGTGGATCGCACAGGTTTGATTAAGGTGAACAATTCAATGCAAGTGATGCGCGACTGGGTGGCTCGATGCGCTCCATGGATGAGCCTTGTCGGCTGCCTGGGGGCGACGCAGAGTGCGTTGGCCGGTGATTACGAAGGATCGCCGCAAGTGGCCGAGTTCGTCGGTGAAATGACCCGCGATTACGGTTTCGCTGGCGAGCAACTGATGGAAGTGTTCCGTCAGGCTGAGCGCAAACAGAGCATTCTCGATGCGATTTCCCGCCCAGCCGAACGGGTCAAGCCGTGGAAGGAATACCGTCCGATGTTCCTCACCGATGCCCGAGTCGCCCGCGGTATCGATTTCTGGCGCCAGCATGAAGCGGCCCTGGCTCGTGCCGAGCAGGAATATGGCGTGCCGGCCCAAGTGATTGTGTCGATCATCGGCGTGGAAACTTTTTTTGGGCGCAATACCGGCAACTACCGGGTGATCGACGCCTTGTCGACCCTGGGCTTCGACTATCCGCCTCGCGCCGAGTTTTTCCGTAAGGAACTGCGCGAGTTCTTGTTGCTGGCCCGCGAGGAGCAGCTCGATCCCCTTAGCCTCAAGGGCTCCTATGCCGGCGCGATGGGCCTGCCGCAGTTCATGCCGAGCAGTTTCCGCGCCTATGCGGTGGACTTCGACGGTACGGGCCATATCAATATCTGGACTAACCCTGACGATGCCATCGGCAGTGTTGCCAGTTACTTCAAGCGTCATGGCTGGGTGGCCGGCGAGCCGGTGGTCAGCCGCGCCGATGTGCGTGGCGATCTGATCGAGCAAGGATTGAGTCCAGGTATCGATCCGGTGAAGACCGTTGGGGAGTTGCGGGCGTTGGGCTGGTCGAGTCATGATGCGCTACGCGATGATATGCCGGTTACGGCATTTCGCCTGGACGGCGACAATGGCCCTGAATACTGGATGGGCCTGAAGAATTTTTATGCGATCACGCGCTATAACCGCAGCGTAATGTACGCCATGGCCGTGCATCAGCTGTCTGACCTGTTGGTTCAAGCACGGGGCGTCAAGTAATGCAGGTTTTGCCGATTCAAAAACCACTGAAGCTGCTGGCTTACGCGGCGTTGGCGGTGCTGGTGGCCAGTTGTTCGACCGGTCGCTCGCCTTATCAGTCATCGTCTTCCAATGCCGTCCGCGCTCAGCCGGGGCTGGATATCAACCGGGCCCACAAGGATGGCGCGCCGTGGTGGGACGTGGATGTGTCGCGAATTCCCGACGCCACGCCGACCCTGCATACCGGTGCCTACAAAGCCAACCCCTATACGGTGCTGGGTAAGACCTACTTCCCGCTGCCGGACTCCAAGCACTATGTCGCCCAAGGCACGGCCTCGTGGTACGGCACCAAGTTCCATGGCCAGAACACCGCCAACGGCGAGGTCTATGACCTGTACGGCATGAGTGCCGCGCACAAGACCCTGCCGCTGCCCAGCTATGTGCGAGTGACCAACCTGGACAACAACCGTAGCGTGATCCTGCGAGTGAACGACCGCGGGCCGTTCTATTCGGATCGGATTATCGACCTGTCCTACGCTGCCGCCAAGAAGCTCGGCTACGCCGAGATCGGTACGGCTCGGGTCAAGGTCGAAGGCATCGATCCCCAGCAGTGGTGGGCTCAGCGCGGCCGCCCGGCGCCGCTGCTGCTCAACGAGCCGCAAGTGGCGCAGGCTGCTGCACCCGCGTTGACGGCGTCCACCGGGACGATCGAGCAGTGGACACCGCCGCCGCAACAACACGCGAGTGACGTTGTCCCTGTATTGAGCGATGCAAAGAAAAACGGCTTGGTACCAGCCTCTGGCCAGTATCTCCAGGTGGGCGCCTTCGCGAACCCGGACGCTGCCGAACTGCTGCGATCGAAGCTAAGCTCGATGGTCAGGGCGCCGGTGTTCGTCAGTTCGATCGTGCGCAACCAGCAGACGCTGCATCGGGTCCGGATGGGGCCGATCGGCACGCAGGATGAAGTCCAGCAAGTGCAGAATAGCGTGCGCCTGGCGAATCTTGGCTCACCGAGTCTGGTGACGTCGGAGTAATACAGGCACAATTAAGGATTCGGCCGCCTCCCAAAGGCCGGGTTTTGGTTGTCGGTTCATCTAAAATAATAAAAGCCTTATAGGGTGGTGTAGCGAGCAACCCAGAGCCTGCATTGGGCTGTCTGATTAGTTTTGTCCGCAAGGGCAAGTTTCCATTAGCGATTTCGAGAGACGGATGAACATCACCACCTTTGCCAAACGTTTGTGCCTGCTTGTGCCGTTGATCATTGTGCCCACTGCCTGGGCCGCCGATGAGATGGCTTTGCCGGCTTCGCCGCAACTTGCCGCCAAATCCTACGTGCTCATGGATGCCGCCAGCGGCAACGTGCTGGTCGAGAACAATGGCGACCAGCGCCTGCCACCGGCCAGTCTGACCAAGCTGATGACCGCCTACATCGCGACCCTGGAAATCCGTCGCGGCCAGATTGGCGAGAGCGATCCGGTGACTGTCAGTGAAAACGCTTGGCGTACCGGCGGTTCGCGGATGTTCATCAAGGTCGGCTCGCAGGTCAGCGTCAGCGACCTGTTGCACGGGATCATCATCCAATCCGGCAACGATGCCAGCGTGGCATTGTCCGAGCATATCGCCGGTAGCGAAGATGCCTTTGCCGACATGATGAACAAGACTGCCGGCGACCTGGGCATGAGCAACAGCCACTTCATGAACCCGACCGGCTTGCCAAATCCGGAGCACTACTCATCGGCTCACGACATGGCGTTGCTGGCTCGCGCAATCATCCGTGTCGACCCGGTGCACTACGCGATCTACTCGCAGAAAGAGTTCTTCTGGAACGGCATCAAACAGCCCAACCGCAACTTGCTACTGTGGCGTGACAAGACCGTTGACGGCCTGAAGACCGGGCACACCGAAGAGGCCGGCTATTGCATGGTGTCCTCGGCGGTGCGTGATGGTCAGCGCCTGATCGCGGTGGTGTTCGGGACCAGCAGTGAATCGGCCCGCGCCGCCGAGACCCAGAAGCTGTTGACCTACGGTTTCCGTTTCTTCGAAACCCAGACCTTCTATCAGAAGGGCACCGAACTGGCCCAGGCGCCGGTCTGGAAAGGCACCACTCATCAGGTCAAGGCCGGTTTGGCCGACGACCTGACCATGACCCTGCCTAAAGGCCAACTGAAGAAGCTTGCGGCGAGCATGACCCTCAACCCGAAACTGATTGCCCCGATCGCCAAGGGTGACGTGATTGGCAAGGTTGAAGTCAAACTGGATGACAAGGTCGTTCACAGTGCCGATCTGATCGCACTGGAAGCGGTCGAGGAAGGTGGTATCTTCCGCCGCCTGTGGGATAGCATCCGCATGTTCTTCTACGGCATGTTCAACTGAAGCACCTTGAACCGCGACATTTTGAACAAATAGTATTTTGAGCAAATAGTGTCGAATTACGCATCTCGCGCTTGACCCGAGCGCGAGATGCGTCCGTTGCCTGGGCTTACGAGGCCGTTATAGTCATGACAGACACTGAAGTAAAAGCTCCGAAAATCGAGTTCCCAGTCACCGACTATCCGGTCAAGGTGATCAGTGACACGGGTGTGGGCAATAAGGACAAGATTGTCGAGATCGTCAGGAAACACGCCACGATCAACGACAACCGGATAGACGAACGCCAGAGCACCAACGGCAAGTACACCACCATTCAGTTGCACATCGTAGCCACCGACCAGGACCAGTTGTACAACATCAACAGCGAGTTACGAGCCACCGGCTTCGTACACATGGTGTTGTGATGACGGGCGTGTTGGGCTTTCGCGAGCTCGGCCAGACGCCTTACGAGCCGGTCTGGCATGCCATGCAGCGATTTACCGACGCACGCAAGTGTGCAGAGTTTGCCGATGAGGTCTGGCTGGTGCAGCACCCGCCGGTCTTTACCCAGGGGCAGGCCGGCAAGGCCGAACACTTGCTGCTGCCGGGCGACATTGCGGTGGTCAAGGTCGATCGCGGCGGCCAAGTGACCTATCATGGACCTGGCCAGCTAGTGGCTTATCTGTTGCTGGACGTTCGCCGCCTCGGTTTTGGCGTGCGCGAACTGGTCAGCCGGATGGAGCGCTGCCTGATCGAATTGCTGGCCGGTTATGGCGTAAGCGCCGCAGCCAAGGCCGACGCCCCTGGGGTGTATGTCAATGGTGCGAAAATCGCCTCCCTGGGCCTGCGGATTCGCAATGGTTGTTCCTTCCATGGCTTGGCGTTGAACGTCGACATGGACCTTGAGCCGTTTCGGCGGATTAATCCCTGCGGTTATGCGGGGCTGGCGATGACCCAGCTACGTGACCACACAGGGCCGATTGAATTTGCCGAGGTAAGTGCCCGGCTGCGCGCGCAGCTCGTCAAACACCTCGACTATGCTGAGCAGACGACCCTAACGGGCGGAATCGATTGATATGACTACTGCGCAAGATGCTGTGCAAACCCTGATCCCGACACTGGATGTTTCCGAGCGGCCGGCCCGTGCGAAAGTCGAAACCGGTGTCAAGCTACGCGGTGCCGAGAAGGTGGCGCGGATCCCGGTGAAAATCATCCCGACCACCGAGCTGCCGAAGAAGCCGGACTGGATTCGGGTCCGCATCCCGGTATCGCCGGAAGTCGACCGCATCAAGCAATTGCTGCGCAAGCACAAGCTGCACAGTGTCTGTGAAGAAGCCTCCTGCCCGAACCTGGGCGAGTGTTTCAGTGGCGGCACCGCAACCTTCATGATCATGGGAGATATCTGCACCCGTCGTTGCCCGTTCTGCGACGTCGGCCATGGCCGACCCAAGCCCCTGGACATCAATGAGCCGCAAAGCCTGGCCATCGCCATCGCCGACCTGCGCCTGAAGTACGTGGTGATCACCTCCGTGGACCGCGACGACCTGCGTGACGGTGGTGCCCAGCATTTCGCCGATTGCATTCGCGAGATCCGCAAGCTGTCGCCGAACGTTCAGCTTGAAACCCTGGTCCCGGACTACCGTGGACGCATGGACATCGCGCTGCAAATCACCGCCGCCGAGCCGCCGGATGTGTTCAACCACAATCTGGAAACCGTGCCGCGCCTGTACAAGGCCGCCCGTCCGGGTTCCGACTACCAGTGGTCGCTGACCCTGCTGCAACGCTTCAAGCAGATGATGCCGCATATTCCGACCAAGTCCGGCCTGATGCTCGGCCTGGGCGAGACCGACGATGAAGTCATCGAGGTCATGAAGCGCATGCGCGAACACGACATCGACATGTTGACCCTCGGTCAGTACCTGCAGCCGTCGCGCAGCCACCTACCGGTTCAACGCTTCGTACACCCGGACACCTTCGCCTGGTTCGCCGAGGAAGGCTACAAGATGGGCTTCAAGAATGTCGCTTCGGGGCCGTTGGTGCGTTCCTCGTACCACGCCGACGAGCAGGCCAAGCTGGTCAAGGCCGAGCTGATCGGGGCGTAAGTGATGAGCAGTCGTCGACCCGTGCGGGCTTGCTATCCGGTCCGGAGTGCGGTTTCGGCGCTGCCCGAGGGTGGGGTGATCGGCCTGATCGCCCCGGCCGGCCCTGTGGCCCTTGAGCCGATCAGGGCACAACAGTGGGCACAGGCCCGTGGCTACAAGCTGCGGATATTTCCGGGGGTCTCGCAACGGCACGGCTATCTTGCCGGTAGCGACGAAGTGCGCCTGCGGGATCTGCACGATGCTTTTTCCGATGATGAAATCGATGCCATTTTCTGTCTGCGCGGAGGTTACGGTTGTCCGCGGCTGCTGGATAAGATCGATTACCAACGGCTTGAGAAACATCCAAAGATTCTGGTCGGATACAGCGATATCACCGCGTTGCACCTGGCGATTGCACGGCACGCGGGGTTTATGACGTTTCATGGGCCGATGTTCAATATCGATCTGCTGGGTGACAAGCAACCGCCCACCGAGTCTTCATTGTTCGACCTGCTGACCGGAAGGGCACGGGCTGGCACGGTGCTTCATCATCCCAAAGCTTATCCGCTAACCGCCGTAATCCCAGGGGTCGCCTCCGGGCGCCTGCAGGGTGGCAACCTGTCGTTGATCTGCGCGAGCCTGGGCACCGCTTACGAGATCGATACCGATGGCGTGATCCTGCTGATGGAGGACGTCAACGAGCCGCTGTACCGGATTGATCGGTTGCTGACCCATCTGCGCCTGGCCGGCAAGCTGGAAGGGCTCAGAGGCGTGTTGGTGGGGGATTTCGCCGGCATCGATTCCGATGCGCTGCTATGCCTGCTCAAGCAGGAGCTGGAGCCGTTGGCTATTCCGGTGCTGGCGGGTTGGCGCAGTGGGCATTGCGACCCGAACCTGACGCTACCGTTGGGCGCGCAGGTGCGATTGGATGCCGATGCCTTGCAACTGGTCCTGGAGCAGGATGTTACGCTCGCTGCTAACTGATCCGGCGCGATCACTGGGTTAAGGGCTGTGCCTGATTACCGCCCAGCCCTTTATTCGCCACACAACCTTGCGCATCCCCATTCGTGGCCGACTTCAGCGATTACGCAAGCTTTCCAGCAGCTTGTGATTCGCATAGCCATCCGCAGGCCAGCCCAGTGCCTGCTGCGCACCGCGAATCGCCTTGCGGGTGTTCGCACCGATAATCCCATCCGGATTGCCGGCGTCGTAGCCGTTGGTGTTGAGTAGCGTCTGCAACTCTATCCGCTCGACGCGACTCAGCGGCAGGTCATCTTTGGGCCAGCCTGCGCGAATCACTCCGCCGCTGTTGAAGCGCTGGGACAGTAGACCGACGGCCAGGCCGTAGGACGACGAATTGTTGTACTTGAGGATGGCGCGGAAGTTGTCCAGCACCAGAAACCCCGGCCCACGGTAACCCGCTGGCAACAGCAGCGAGGCCGACAGTGACTCAGCTCCATAGGGCAGCGCCGCGCCGGCGGGAAGTCGCATTCCCATCTGTAACCACTCGCTCACTGGCTTGCGGATGGCACCGTCCGCCAATGCATAGTCAAAGCGGGTGGGTAGCGTGACTTCAAATCCCCAAGGTTGACCTTTCTGCCAGCCGGAGCTTTGCAGGTAGTTGGCGGTCGAGGCCAGGGCGTCTGCCGACGCGTTCCAGATGTCGCGGCGACCGTCCCCATCGAAGTCCACCGCATAGGTGTTGTAGGTGGTTGGGATAAATTGGGTCTGGCCCATGGCCCCGGCCCAGGAGCCGAGCATCTGTCCGGGGAGGATATCGCCGTGCTGGATGATCTGTAGCGCCGCGAGCAACTGGCTCTGGGCGAAATCCGGACGGCGACCTTCGTAAGCCAGCGTCGCCAGCGAGCGAATCACCGACTTATCTCCCTGGAACTGGCCGAAGTTGCTTTCCATACCCCATACGGCAACCAGGGTTTCCCGGTCGACGCCATAACGTTGCTCGATGCTTTGCAGCAGTGCGGCATTCTGGATCAGCAGCGCCTGGCCCCTGCGCACGCGCAGTGACGAGAGTGCGCCGTCGAGGTATTCCCACACGGGGCGGGTGAATTCCGGTTGGCTGCGATCGGCCTTGATCACACTCATATCGGGGGTGATGCCGGCAAAGGCGGTGTCGAAGGTGGTCGCCGTGATATCGGCGCGCAGGGCTTCGGCGCGAAACGCATCTCGCCAGTCATCGAAGCTTTGGGCGGGCTGAAGGGCCAATTCGTCGCCTGCGAGCTGTGGCGCGGATACGGGCGCCGCGGGCAATGTCTGGAGCGGCTCGGCATCGGCGGCGATGGGCTTTTGCGCACAGGCGACTAAGAGGATGAAACTGGTGGCGGCAAACAGTCGGCGCAATGGCCAACGAAGGGTGAGACTAAAGGGCATGCGCGGGTCCGGAGAATGCGAATCAGGTGTTGACCTTATCATGCCTGAGGGCGCAGGTCGTGATGGCACTTTTACGCGGCCAGAAAGTCAGAAGCCTCCCAGCTTTTAGGCTGGAAGGCTTCGCGGCGGTAGCTGCCTTTGCCCTTGGCGGGCTGTTCCTGGCGGCTTCGGAACAGTGGCTGGCTGATGATTGATTTGGCTTTGTTGGGACGGTGCCGAGACGGCTTGCTCATGGATATGCACTCTTGAAGAGGTGAAAGAGCGCGAATCATCGGGCAGATTCCCACCGCTGTCCAGTGAGGGCATTTGGCTATTGGGCAGTGAGGGCTGGAGTGGCGCTGCGGCCAGCCCGCTTGGCACAAACTATTCTGGCGGCAAGGCCAGGCGTTGGCCGCACATCAGCAAGCTCAAGCGGCTCAGGCTGCTCCAGGGCGAGCCTGCGGCCTGCCCTTTGATTTGTGCATCGACCCGCTGCGCGTCCATCAGCAACTGACTCCAGCGTTGTGCCGAATGCCGTTGCAGGGCTTTGCTTATCAGCGGCCTGCGTTTGTCCCAGACCGGTGGCCGGGCCTGGCTGAAAGCCTTGTCCAGCGGCACGCCCTGGCTGTATTGCTGGGACAGGTTGGCCAGCAGTCGCAGCTCTCGAGCCAAGGCCCAGAGAATTACCGGTGGTTCGACCCCTTCACCCCGTAGCCCTTCGAGCATGCGCAGGGCGTGGGCCGATTCACCATTGAGTACGGCGTCGACCAGCCCGAAGACATCGAAACGGGCGCTGTCGGCCACTGCGGCCTGCACGGTTTCAACGGTAATCTGCCCGCTCTCGGCCATCAGCTTGAGCTTTTCGATTTCCTGGGCTGCCGCCAGCAAGTTGCCTTCGACCCGTGCGGCAATCAGTTCCAGCGCATCTTGCTGCGCGGACAGTCCGGCTTGCGAGAGGCGCTGGCGAATCCATTGCGGTAGCTGACTGGCATCGACCGGCCAAATTTGGATGAACTGGGTCAGTTGGCCTTCGACCAGGGCCTTGCCCCACTTGGTTTTCTGTGCGCTGGCGTCGAGCTTGGGCAGGCTTATCAACAGCAAGGTGTCTTCGGCCGGTCGGCCGCAATACTCCATCAGCGCGGCGGCGCCTTTGTCGCCTGGCTTGCCAGAGGGCAGGCGTAGTTCCAGCAAGCGCTTTTGCGCGAACAACGACATGCTGGCGCCGGCTTGCAATAGTGTGCCCCAGTCGAAGTTGGCGTCGGCGCTGAACACCTGTCGTTCGTCGAAGCCTTGCAGGCGCGCAGCGGCGCGAATGGCGTCGGCGGCTTCCTGGCACAGCAACGGATCGTCACCGCTGATGATGTAGACGGGCGCAAGGCCGCCTTGCAGGTGTTTGGCGAGTTGGGCAGGGGCTAGTTTCATAGAGGGAGAGCGGCGGGGCGTCTTGGAACGCCCCGTCCGGCTTACTGCCTGGGCAGTTCCAGAGGTGATTGCTTGGGTATCGAGTCTTCGTACTGGCGCGCAGCTTCCAGGGCATCGGCATCCGCCTTGGCTTTGGCATTGGCGGTTTGTTGCAGGCTGTCGAGCTGCTCCGGCGACAGCAGTTGCAGGCGGATGACCATCTGCTGCACCAGGTCACGCCGCATTTCCCTGCGCAGTTCGGTCGCTTCGGCGTCGCCGCCGGTGATGTTGTTGCCGTCGTGCACGTAGTACTTCTGCACTTCCAGCTGGCCGTCCAGTAGTTTGAGATCCTTTTCACCATGGATCTCATAGCTCAGTACGGTGTTGAGTTCGTACTCGGCGGTACGACTCGAACCGGCGTAGCTGGCCGCACGCTGGGTTTCCTGCTCATTGGTCAGGATCAGCTTGTAGGGCGCGCCGTTGTAGACCTTGACGCCGCTGTGCTCCAGCACCTGAGTCAGCTGCTTGATCGTGTCACCGTAGGCGTTGCGGGCACTGAGCGACAGTTCCTTGATCGTCAGTTCGGTATCGCCGGTGCCGCGCAGCTGGAAGCCGCACGCGCTCAGCAGCACCGCAAGGCCCATTACCAGCAGATTGCGTTTGATCATCTTGTTGCTCCCCTGAAACCGGGGATCGACACCGCGATCCCCGGAAGTTCTGTAAGGCGCCCGTTACAAGGGGCGCCTGGTCCAATTAGCTAGCGACGATATTGACCAGCTTGCCGGGCACCACGATCACTTTGCGAATCGTCAGGCCTTCGGTGAAGCGCAGTACGTTTTCGTTGATCCGCGCCGCCGCTTCGATTGCTTCGCGATTGGCGCTGGCCGGCATTTCGATCTGGCCACGCAGTTTGCCGTTGACCTGAATCACCAGCACCAGGCTGTCCTGGACCAAGGCGTTGTCATCCAGCACCGGCCAGCCGGCGTCGATAATGGCACCGTTATGACCCAACTGATTCCACAGCGCGTGGCTGATGTGCGGGGTGATCGGTGCCAGCAGCAAGGCCACGGTTTCCAGGCCTTCCTGGATCAGTGCGCGATCCTGCTCGGTGCCTTGCGGGGCTTTTTCCAGGACGTTCATCAGCGTCATCACCTGGGCGATGGCCGTGTTGAATTTGTGGTTCTGGCCGACGTCCTGGCTGGCCTGCTTGATCGCCAGGTGGATCGAGCGGCGAATGGCCTTTTGCTCGTCGTCCAGCAGCGCCAGCTCCAGTGGGCCCGGTAGGCCTTGGGTGACGTGGGCTTGCGCCAGGCGCCAGACGCGCTTGAGGAAGCGATGTGCACCTTCGACGCCAGAATCAGACCATTCCAGGCTCATATCGGGCGGCGAGGCGAACATCATGAACAGGCGACAGGTGTCGGCTCCGTACTGCTCGATCATCGATTGTGGATCGACGCCGTTGTTCTTCGATTTGGCCATCTTCTCGGTGCCGCCGATTTCCACTGGCTGGCCGTCGCTGATCAGCTTGGCGCCGATGATCTTGGCTTTGCTGTCGCGTTCGAGCTCGACATCCGCCGGGTTGTACCAGGTGAAGCTACCGTTGGCTTCGCGGCGGTAGTAGGTCTCGGCGACCACCATGCCCTGGGTCAACAGGTTCTTGAACGGCTCGTTGGAGCTGACCAGACCTTCGTCGCGCATCAGCTTATGGAAGAAGCGCGCGTAGAGCAGGTGCAGGATCGCGTGTTCGATACCACCGATGTATTGGTCCACCGGTAGCCAGTGGTTGGCCGCTTTCGGGTCGACCAGGCCACCCTCATAGTGAGGCGAAGCATAGCGGGCGTAGTACCAGGACGACTCCACGAAGGTGTCCATGGTGTCGGTTTCTCGCTTGGCCGGCGCGCCGCATTTCGGGCAGTTGCACTGGTAGAACTCGGGCATGCGCGCCAGCGGCGAACCGGCGCCGTCCGGTACCACATCTTCCGGCAACACCACCGGCAGTTGGTCTTGCGGCACCGGAACGTCACCGCAGGTGTCGCAATGGATGATCGGGATCGGGCAGCCCCAGTAGCGCTGACGGCTGATGCCCCAGTCGCGCAGGCGGAACTGGGTGCGCGAGGCCCCGAGGTTTTTCTTGATCAGCGCGACTTCGATGGCGTCGAACGCGCCAGCGAAGTCCAGGCCGTCGAATTCGCCGGAGTTGATCAGTGTGCCGTGTTCGCCATAAGCGTCCTGCCAGGGTGACGGGTGGGTATCGCCCGAGCGGGTGCGCACCACTGACTTGATCGGCAGGCTGTACTTGTGGGCAAACTCGAAATCGCGCTCGTCGTGAGCCGGCACCGCCATTACGGCGCCGTCGCCATAATGCATCAATACGTAGTTGGCGACCCACACCGGGAGTTTCTCGCCAGTCAACGGGTGGTCGACGAACAAGCCGGTCGGCAGACCTTTCTTTTCCTGGGTGGCTACATCGGCTTCAGCCACGCTGCCGCCTTTGCATTGCGCAATGAAGGCTTGTAGCTCGGGGTTGTTGCGAGCGGCCTGGGTCGCCAGCGAATGTTCGGCGGCGACGGCGACATAGGTCGCGCCCATCAGGGTGTCCGGACGGGTGGTGAAGACTTTCAGCGCACCGGCTTCGCCAATGGAGGCGATGTCGTAAGGGAACTGCACTTCCATGCCGCGAGACTTGCCGATCCAGTTGCGCTGCATGGTCTTGACTTGCTCGGGCCAACCCGGCAGTTCGTCGAGGCTCTCCAACAGTTCGTCGGCGTAGGCGGTGATCTTGAAGTAATACATCGGGATTTCGCGCTTTTCGATCAGCGCCCCGGAACGCCAGCCGCGACCGTCGATCACTTGCTCGTTGGCCAGTACGGTCTGGTCTACCGGGTCCCAGTTCACAGTGCCGTTCTTACGGTAGATCACGCCTTTTTCGAACAGGCGGGTGAACAGCCATTGTTCCCAGCGGTAATAGTCCGGCTTGCAGGTGGTCACTTCGCGGGACCAGTCCACCGCCAGGCCTAGGCTGCGTAGCTGGGTCTTCATGTAGGCGATGTTTTCGTAGGTCCACTTGGCTGGCGCGACGTTGTTCTTCATCGCGGCGTTTTCCGCCGGCATGCCGAAGGCGTCCCAACCCATCGGTTGCAGGACGTTCTTGCCTTGCATGCGCTGATAACGCGCAATCACGTCACCGATGGTGTAGTTGCGCACGTGCCCCATGTGTAACTTGCCGCTAGGGTAAGGGAACATCGACAGGCAATAGTAAGTCTCCTTGCCTGGCTGCTCACTGACTTCAAAGGACTTTTGCTCATCCCAGAACGATTGGGCGGCGTTTTCGATTTCACGGGGCTGATAGTGTTCGTGCATGGCTACTTTGTACTGGAAAGGGTGGCCTAATCCTCTTCAACGCACTGTCTGGGTGCTGCTGGAAGTGGAATAACAGGAAGCGCCGTAGCATACATGACGCCGCTCTATCGAGGGAAACCCTGATTACGTGACAAAGGCCGTTGGTCGCGGCAGCCAACCGGTTGGCCGAGCACCGCTAAGCTCATAGAGGGGGAGTGATTCTTATCTTCAACGAGGTGAACGGATGGTGGAGTCGCATAGAAATATAACTAATCCCGAGTTGTACGAGCGTTTGATCATGCGTCTTGGGCTTGCCCTGGACGTTGCCAGGACGGCGGTTCGCCTGCGTGACGAGCGGCCTGCCGAGTTGGAGTTACGGGGCTTGAGCCGCGCTGAGTTCGAACTGATCAGGGCCTATCTGGACCTGAGTGGTCGTGGCGTGCCCAGGCCGGCTGCGACAGTGACGCAGCAGAAAAGAGGCGGGCGTTCAGCCGAGGTGATTTGGTTGGAGGACAGGGCGCCCAAGTTGTATTCGGCGCGTTTCAAGTCATTGCGGATCAAGTAAGGGTTCATCCGGCCACATCTTGTTGTTTGTCGTTGGCCTGACGTGTGTCTGAACGTCACGGATTTGGAATGTTGTTGATTGATCCGGATGCCCTTAGGCTTCGAGCATCTTCTGGAGGTGCTCGATGCTTGTTCGCTTCATTTTGAAACAATTACTTCTGCCGCCCGGCCTGTTATTGCTCTTGCTGGCGCTTGCCTGGTGGTTGCGTCGCCATCGGCCACGCCTGGCGGGACTGTGTTTCACCCTGGGGCTGGGAGGGTTCTGGCTGGTCAGCCTGCCGGTGGTGGTCGAATGGTCCGCTCGGGCGCTGGAAACCGTGCCTCCCCTGAAACGCGAGGAATGGGCCGATCTGGCACGACGGGCCGATGCGATCGTGGTGCTGGGCTCGGGGCGTGAACGGGGCGATTTGGCTTGGGACAGCGACCAGCCGACGGGTATCGGCCTGGAACGTCAGCGTTACGCGGCGCGCCTGGCCAAGGCTTCGGGGCTGCCGGTACTGGCCAGTGGTGGTTTGCATTACGGTACGCCGCCTAGCGAGGCAGCGCTGATGGCGCAGTCTATGCAGGATGATTCCGGGGTGACTGTGCGTTGGCGAGAAGAGCGCAGCACCACCACGTGGGAAAATGCTCAGTTCAGTCATGATCTGCTGGCGCCGCTAGGTATCAAGAGGGTGGTTGTGGTGACTCATGCGGCCCATATGCCACGTGCGGTGTGGAGCTTTGAAAAGGCCGGTTTCAGCGTAGTGCCAGCCCCGGTCGGCTTCCGGGGGCGGGACAATGCCCGCCCGCTGGGCGGCTGGCTGCCGGAGTTCAAGGCGATCTGGCTCAGCGGGCAATTGATCAACGAAGCGGTGGGGCAGGTGGGTTACAGGCTGTTCTATCGCTAAGCTCGCTACAAATGGACCTGCCTGCTTCAACTACAGGGTCTTGGCAATCCGGCTGGCCAGCAGCGCCCAGCCGAGCAGCAATGCGCAGAAGATGATCAGCGGCCACGAACGCCATTGCAGGTAAGGCGTCAGGTTGTGCATCGGAACCACTTCACCGTACAGGATGCCCCGTTCAAACTGGGGAATCTGCGTGGTGATCTGGCCAAATGGGTTGATCAGCCCGGTGACGCCGTTGTTGGTGGCGCGAATCATCCAGCGTCCGGCCTCAAGGGCGCGCATCTGGGCCATTTGCAGGTGTTGCAGTGGGCCAATCGAGGTGCCGAACCAAGTGTCGTTGCTGATGGTCAGCAGTAGATCGCTGCGCGCCGACAGGCTGGCGGCGAACTCCGGGTACACCACTTCATAGCAGATGAACGGGGCAATCTGATAACCCTTGGCTTGTAGCAAGGGTTGGTCGGCCGGACCACGGGCAAAGTCGGACATCGGCAGGTTGAAGAAATCGATCAGCCCGCGCAGCAGGTCTTGCAAGGGTACGTACTCGCCAAACGGCACCAGCTTCTGTTTGAGATAGACGCCGTCGCCTTCGCCCGTCACGGTAATGCCGTTGAAGTAGCGTTTTTCATGATGCACGGTCTGGCGGATCGGTACGCCGGTGATCAGCGCTGTATGACGGTCGGCAGCGAAGTTACCCATCATCGACAGGTAGCCTTCGGCTGACTCCTTCAACACCGGGACTGCGGTTTCCGGCCAGACCAGCAGGTCGACCTGCTTGGCGCTGAAGCTCATGTCACGGTACAGCGCCAGCTGCGCATTGAGCTGTGCCGGGTCCCACTTCATGCTTTGTTCGATATTGCCTTGGATGGCCGCCACGCTCAGTGGCTCGCCGGCAGGGCTGGTCCAGGCGTGATGCTTGAGTGCCAGGCCAATGCCCCAGGGGCCGACCAGCAAGACTACACCCGACACGACAAAGGCCTTACGGCCAGTTTTAAGCAGGTGTGGCGTGTTGTACAACAACGCGGCGGTCAGGGCCAGGGTAAAGGAAATCAGCCAGATTCCCCCCAGTGGCGCGAGCCCGGACAACGGGCCGTCCAGCTGGCTGTAGCCGGAATAGAGCCATGGGAAACCAGTCAGGAACCAGCCCCGGAAGGCTTCTTGGCCGACCCACAATGCGGCGAAGGCCAGGGCGTCGGCCAGCGGCGCTTCATTGCGGCGTATCCAGCGGGCCCAGAGCCAGGCAGGCAGGGCGAAGAACCAGGCGATGGCGGCCACGAACGCCAGCATCAGAAACCCCGCCAGCAGGATCGAGGCGCCGCCGTAGGTATGGATGCTCACGTAGATCCAATTGGTGCCGGCGCCGAATAGACCGAAACCGAAGCACCAGCCGCGCCCCAGCGCCTGGCGTGGCGATAGCTCGCGCAGGCCGGCATAGAACAGGCCGACCGCGAGCAGTGCCAGCGGCCAGATGTCGAATGGCGCCAGGGCCAGGGTGGTCAGTGCGCCAGCCATCGCGGCCTGCAAATTACCGGGCCAGCCGGGATGGGTTAAGCGCAGCATGTCGATCCTTAGCGGCTGATGGGGGTCAGGCGAATCAAATGAATCCGACGGCTGTCGGCATTCAGGATGCGAAAACGATACGCGCCGATTTCGGTGATTTCATTACGCTTGGGCAAATGCCCGAACGCACTCATCACCAGTCCGCCGACAGTGTCGAACTCGTCATCGGAGAATTCGCTGTCGAAAAACTCATTGAAGTTTTCGATCGGCGTCAGCGCCTTGATCAGGAAGTCACCGCTGGGCAAGGGCTTGATGTAGCTGTCTTCCTCGACATCGTGCTCGTCCTCGATGTCGCCGACGATCTGTTCCAACACGTCCTCGATGGTCACCAGACCCGCCACGCCACCGTATTCGTCGATCACGATGGCCATGTGGTTGTGGTTGGCGCGGAACTCGCGCAGCAGGACGTTCAGGCGCTTGGATTCGGGAACGAAGGTCGCCGGACGCAGCAGGTCCTTGATGTTGAAGCTGTCGCCATTCTCCTGAAGAATCAGAGGCAGCAGATCCTTGGCCAGCAGCACGCCCATGACGTCGTCGTGGCTTTCACCGATCACCGGGTAGCGCGAGTGCGCCGCGTCGATGACCGCGGGGAGAAATTCGCGGGGGGTCTGGGTCGCCTTGATGCTGATCATCTGCGAGCGCGGGACCATGATGTCCCGTACCTGCAGGTCAGCCACTTGGATGGCGCCTTCGACGATGGCCAGCGCCTCGCTGTCCAGCAATTTGTTCTGGTGGGCTTCGCGCAGCAGCTCCAACAGCTCCTGGCGGTTTTTCGGCTCATGGGCAAAAGCCTGGGTCAGTTTACCCAGCCAGGACTTCTGCCCGTTGCTCGATCGGTCTTCGCTCATAGCGATTTACTCGTTTCCCTTGGTTGTTGAGTGATCAGTTTTCATCATCGATGTACGGGTCGGGATGACCCAGTTCAGCAAGCAACTCTCGTTCCAGTGCTTCCATTTCCTCGGCTTGCGCGTCATCGATATGGTCGTAACCTAACAGATGCAGGCAGCCGTGAATGACCAGATGGGCCCAGTGGGCGTCCAGTGCCTTGCCTTGTTCGGCCGCCTCGCGGGCGACCACCGGTACGCAGATCACCAGGTCCCCCAGCAAGGGGATATCCAGCAACTCGTCCGGCACGTCGGCGGGGAAGGACAACACGTTGGTCGCGTAGTCCTTCTGTCGCCAGGTATGGTTGAGCTCGCGGCCTTCGGCTTCGTCCACCAGACGGATGGTCAACTCCGAGTCGGCGCTGCGCTGGCGCAGGGCCAGTTCGCACCAGGTGCGCAAGTCGTTTTCGCTCGGGGTCGGCGCAGCACTGGCCAGTTGCAGGTCGAGTTCAAGCATCGCGACGGCTGTCCTGTACGGAAGACGATTGGACCGGGCGATTCTCGAAGCGCTCGTAGGCTTCGACGATGCGTTGCACCAGGGGGTGGCGGACCACGTCCTTGGGCTGGAAGTGGGTGAAGCTGATACCTGGCACGTCTTTCAGCACGTCGATGACATGGGCCAGGCCGGACTTGGTGCCCTTGGGCAGGTCGACTTGAGTGATGTCACCGGTGATAACGGCGGTGGAGCCGAAACCGATTCGGGTCAGGAACATCTTCATCTGCTCGACGGTGGTGTTCTGGCTTTCGTCGAGGATGATGAAGCTGTTGTTCAGTGTGCGCCCGCGCATATAGGCGAGCGGGGCGATCTCGATCACCTGGCGCTCGATCAGCTTGGCCACGTATTCGAAACCGAGCATTTCGTACAGCGCATCGTAGAGCGGGCGCAGGTATGGGTCGATCTTCTGTGCCAGGTCGCCGGGCAGGAAACCGAGTTTTTCACCGGCCTCGACCGCTGGGCGCACCAACAAGATGCGGCGCACCTGCTCGCGCTCCAGGGCGTCCACGGCGCAGGCCACGGCCAGGTAGGTTTTGCCGGTGCCCGCAGGGCCGATGCCGAAGTTGATATCGTTGGCCAGGACTTCCTTCACGTAGCGCTGCTGGTTGATGCCACGCGGGCGAATCATGCCTTTCTTGGTGCGCAACGCCACGGCGGCTTCGGCGACCGGATTGCTGTCGAGGTCTTCGATCGCCGATTCCTGCAGGAACAGGTGCACCATGTCTGCGGACAGCTCTGTACCCTTGGTTTCCCGGTACAGGCGGCGCAGCAGGTTTTCCGCGGAAGTGGTGAGCTTGGGTTCGCCGATCAGTTCGAACTGATTGCCGCGGTTGCGGATCTCGATCGTCAAGCGCTGTTCGATCAAGCGCAAATGCTCGTCGAATTGCCCGCACAGATTGGCGAAGCGACGGGCCTCGAAGGGTTCGAGAATGAAACGATGGGGTTCTATGGGTGCGTTCAAGGTTGTTTTTTAGCCGCCCTATGGCAATGGATATGGATTCAAGGATAACGCTAGCGGCTCGGGTACGAAAGCGCTTATGAGCGCTGAACGCCCCTCGCCACACGCGCTCATTGAAGCATCGAGCCGCGCAGTGAATGGGGTTGGGCTGCGTCGATATGGACGTCGACGAACTGGCCGATCAGTTGTGGATTGTCGCAGCGGAAGTTGACGATACGGTTATTCTCGGTCCGGCCTTGCAGTTCACCGGGGTCCTTTTTCGAGTAATCGGTCACCAGGATGCGCTGGGTCGAGCCGACCATTTGTCGGCTGATCTCGAAACCCTGCTGGTTCAGGCGCTGTTGCAGGACATTGAGGCGCTGTTTTTTCAGCGCCTCTGGCGTGTCGTCCACAAGGTCCGCGGCGGGGGTGCCGGGGCGTTGGCTGTAGACGAACGAGTAGGAGAAGTCAAAACCCACGTCTTCGATCAGCTTCATCGTCTGCTGGAAGTCCTTCTCGGTTTCGCCAGGGAAACCGACGATAAAGTCCGAACTGATGCAGATCCCCGGCACGGCGGCGCGCAGTTTGCGCAGCTTGGATTTGTATTCCAGCGCGGTGTGGTTGCGTTTCATCGCCGCGAGAATCCGGTCCGAGCCCGATTGCACGGGCAGATGCAGGTGCTTGACCAGCTCGGGCACCTCGGCGTGAGCCTGGATCAGGCTGTCGGAGAACTCCAGCGGGTGGGAGGTGGTGTAGCGGATGCGCTCGATGCCGTCGACGGCGGCGACCACCCGGATCAGTTCCGCCAGATCGGCCAGGCGCCCGTCATGGGTGGTGCCGCGATAGCCATTGACGTTCTGTCCCAGCAGGGTCACTTCGCGCACGCCGTGCTCGGCCAGGTGGATGATTTCGGCGATCACGTCGTCGAACGGTCGGCTGACTTCTTCACCGCGGGTATAGGGCACCACGCAGAAGGTGCAGTACTTGCTGCAACCTTCCATCACCGACACATAGGCGCTGGGCCCCTCGATGCGCGGCTCGGGCAGGTGGTCGAATTTTTCGATTTCCGGGAACGAGACATCAACCTGCGGCAGTTTGGTCAGGCGCGCGGCATCGATCATTTCCGGCAGGCGGTGCAAGGTCTGTGGGCCGAAGACCACGTCGACATAGGGGGCGCGGTCGCGAATCGCCGCGCCTTCCTGGCTGGCAACGCAGCCGCCGACGGCGATCACCATCTCCGGGTTCGCCAGCTTCAGTTCGCGCCAGCGGCCCAACTGGGAGTAGACCCGGTCCTGGGCGCGCTCGCGGATCGAGCAGGTATTGAGCAGGATAACGTCCGCGTCTTCAGCGCGATCGGTGACTTCCAGGGCCTGATGTTCGCCCAGCAGATCGACCATGCGCGAGCTGTCGTACTCGTTCATCTGGCAACCGTGGGTTTCGATATAAAGCTTCTTGGCCATGGGGTTTCATCAAGTGATTCAGAGAACCGCGCATTATAAGGGGCATCGCGGTCACTTCCTAGGCTCTGTATGAAATGTATCTGCGCTGGCCCGTGTGGCGTTGAAAACAGGCTCGCCATGCTCATTGACAACCTATCAACTGTGTTTGGGCACCTCAGGTAAATTAAGGTTTGAAGGGTGTTCCCTGGGCGAAAACAGAATAGATCAGCATTTCCTTAGTAAACCCGACCTTCTCAGCCGCTACGGAGCCACTGTTATACACCTCCTGAATAGTCAGCACCGAGGACACGCAGCCAATGCCAATACCGATATAGCCGCCTGTTTTCATATACTGAACAGCACGGCTGGTGGCATTTACATGCGTGGCATAACCGGGTATTTGCCCCGGCGCACCAACCTTGTCCCAGTGATGCACCAGACTTTGGTTGGAAATACCCAGGGCTGTTTTCAATTTTGAATAGTCGTGCATCAGGTTATTTAAATTTCAACAGTACATATACAATTACCATCCAAATACCACTGCCCATCATTATCGCGAAGTCGATTTTCAGTAGACGTTTAAGGTGAGAGGGAAAATTTTCAAGATCGACTGGATCCAACTCGCCGATGCGCAGTGATGCCCTTGGCATCATGATCATTCCTGTGATTTTTGCAATCTCCAGGAGAGACCAAATCAGCCCTCGATTCCCCAATCTCGGCCCCCATATATAAATATAACGGCTGTTCTTCAACGCCTCCTTTATAGCGTCCAGATGGCGGCGGCTCAAATACAGGCTAAATGCAATACTTGCAAGTCCGAGCAAACCTGGACCTCCGGTGACAATGATTGCAATCCACGAAGGCCATGTATCGATGCTGGTCATGGCTGTGTAGCTTCGTAAATTTTCTCACCCATGTATTCGCCCCCCATACCACCGACTGTCGTACCTACCCACGAGCCAGTTCCGACTAAGACCGCGAAACAGGCGACACCCCCTACACCTGTAGAGGCACCAAGCGCCACGCAGATCGGAGCGCTGGCAGATTGGGCTATCCTTCCACCAATAAAACCACCAACGGTGGACAACCCGAATTTCCCTCCTTCAGTAAACCTGATCTTCTCGCAAGCCGCTACGGAGCCACTGTTACACACCTCCTGAATAGCCAGCACCGAGGACACGCCGCCAATGCCAATACCGATATAACCGCCTGTTTTCATATACTGAACAGCACGGCTGGTGGCATTCACATGCGTGGCATAACCGGGTATCTGTCCCGGTGCACCGGCCTTGTCCCAGTGATGTACCAGACTTCGGTTGGAAATACCCAGAGCTGTCTTCAGTTTGGGGTGATCGCCCAGGCTGGTCTGACCACGCAGGCGAGTGGAGTTCAGCAGGTGGGCATCCAACTGGCTGAGCAGATGCCGGCGCTCGGCGAAGAATTGCGGCGACTTAAGGTGGCCGTGCTGACGATAGCTTTGCTGATGCAAGCGCTCCATCGCTTGGAGGGTGTCGCGCAGGCCGCTCAGGTGCCTTTCCATTACCATCGTGCTGACGCCTAGCCAGATTGAAGCATGGCCGGCAAAACTGGCAATTTCGACACTGTGGCGCTGCATGAAGTCGGCTTGTTCCGGTGTCAGGGGTTCCAGCTCGGCATGCACCGCTTGCGCCGCCGCCATCAACTGCGCCTCTTCGCGGGTACAGAGCAGGTTGTTCGGATCGCCAAGGACGATCAGCGAACCAGCCTTGACGTCGCCACGATAAGGGTTGAGCGCCCGAAACTTGCGCATCACCGCCGAGTCGGGCGTGGGGAACAGCGTGGCCTCCAGTGCCTCGCGGGTCATGCTTTTGGGCACTACATGGAAACCCGGCTCCTGGGGCTCCACGCGGCTGAATATCCCTGGGGCTGGAGGGCTTGGAGGAGAGAAAACATATTTAAGCGGCGCTGGCGAGCGGCTGGTAGCTGCTGAAGAGGCCGGTTGCTCGGCGACTCGGCTGGTTGCGGGGCCATTACGATAGCAAGCCGTCAGAACCGAGGGGATCAGTTTGGCTTTGCAGGGGCAATCGCTGTGGCTATCCAGCGTGCCAGCCATCAGCCGACCATGGCTATTCATATGGGAAACGCCACCGACGATCCGATAAGTCTTTCCGTCCTTTCCACATGAGACCCGATCACCTTCGCAGGCATGCAGGACGCCAAACATATTGATTCTCTCGTCACCATCCAGAACTTCCCCGCCGCAGGTGGTTTTGTCACCCAGGCCGATAAAATAACCATCACTCATTTAGTTTTTCTCCACTTCGACGATCACGCGATACATAGCGATGGGCGAGTGAGCTTTAAGCTAAGCCCGCTATTAGTGAAAAGCTGTCAGGCAGGCTGTTCGCAATCGGCAAGCGGCTGCCCGAGATAAAGGCCATTTGCCCAAAGTGTGGAGAAGCTCAGAAGAGACTCGGTGGGTATGCAACAAGGACGCCGACATATGCATTTTTATAATCCTGCCTCATAATCAGTAAGAGAATGTGCTTAGCCCAAGTCGACCCTACAACGTTGGTTGTTGAATGTAAGTAGGACACTTCCGAAAAATACTGACCCGCAAATAAGCGGCTTGATCAACACCGCGTTGCCTTCAACATTTATTTGATTGCGTCCGTTCGACAACTACCTTTTGCTGTCCCTTGCACCGGACAACGGCGAGCGGAGGGCGAGATGGTTCGCGGTTAAATACATCCTGGCGATTTCTTGCCTTCGGTTCGATGCCAGGGCCAGGAGCATTCGAAATGGGCTGATAGAACTCACCACACTGGCCAGTAGCCGGTGTTCCCGACGATCGTCACGTTCTGCGTTTTCGAGATCCCGGGATAGCCAACCACCATGATCCATGCATCACTGTTGCGATTTTCAGCAGGTCTTCTGAGGAGAAAGGTTTACAAAATCGACCGAATCCAAGTCACCGACGCCGATGTGTGCCGTTGGCATCATGATCGCCCACGGTGTGCCCGGTGGCTATGCTATAGTCTGCGCCCTCTTTTATATCCCCGATGTGTTGTCCGCCCACCATGACCAAACGTGAAGCCCCGATCTACAAGGTGATTTTCCTCAACCAGGGCCAGGTGTTCGAAATGTACGCCAAGCAGATCTATCAGAGCGATCTGTGGGGCTTTCTGGAAGTCGAAGAATTCGTTTTTGGCGAGCGCACGCAACTGGTGGTCGATCCGGGCGAGGAAAAACTCAAGGCCCAGTTCGAAGGAGTGGTGCGCAGCTTCGTGCCGATGCACTCGATCGTGCGGATCGATGAGGTCGAGCGCCTGGGCACGCCAAAGATCAGCGAGGCCCGGGGCGTGAGCAACGTCATGCCGTTTCCGATGCCGATGCCTGAAAAATAACCAAGCCTGGCGCACCTCTTTTTCGCGCACAGGCCCGCTCCCTCGGTCTGTCGATTGTGCCCACTATCAGGGCTTGGTTCGGACTCAGTGTGGCGCGGGCGTGGTCTGCACGGCATGGCGACGAACCGATCGTTACAGCCAGGGTATTCAGGGCAGCGGTGAGAACGGCGTGCGCCCGTCGGCTGTCTGTAGTTCCAGCAAGTATTTGCGGAAAATCTGTCCCAGTACCTGGGTCGCCATTTCCAGCTCGTCCCGTGGCATCTGCGCGGCGACTTCATCGGCGGTGTCCAGGGCGTCTTCGGCGCCATTGACCGCCGCCATCTTCAGCACGATATAGGCCTGGATATTGTTGGCCGGCACGCCTTCGCCCTTGTAGAACATGCTGCCGAGCTGAAATTGCGCCTGGGCATGGCCTTGCAGCGAGGCCTGTTCGAAGAGGTTCAGGGCTTTGTTAAGGTCGCGCGGCGCATTCTTGCCGTCGTAATAGAACTCACCCAACTCGTATTGCGCCTTCGCATCACCACCCTGGGCAGCCTGTTCACAGGCTGCCAGGGCCTCGGCGAGATCCTGGGGCTGGGTATTAAGGGCGCAGCGCCCCATCGCCGGGATCAACAACGAGTTACCGCCTGCATGTGCCAGCAGCGGCTGAAGGAGCAACAGGCAGCCCAGTGAAAGGGCGCGGCCGGTGCGGTTCATGGGAATCGACGTACCTCTGAAGGGCGGGCGTACCCGGCCAGGGGATGTGTATGGTGCGCATTATGAAATAAGCGGGGGCCACCTTACAAAGTCTTTACTCGTTTTTCTGCTGCGTGGGCGGTTATATCGCCTTGTTTTGCAAGTAATGGGTTAGATGACGAGAAGAAACCAGGGAAGTTTAGGTGGGAAAACCGACGCCGGCTGCAAGCGGCGTCGGATCGGGCGTTTATTTCAGTGCGGCGAAGGCGCGTTCAGCGGCATCCAGGGTCAATTTCAGCTCGGCTTCGCCGTGGGCGATTGAAGTGAAACCGGCCTCGAAGGCGCTCGGAGCCAGGTAGACACCGCCATCGAGCATCAGGTGGAAAAAGCGCTTGAAGCGCTGCGCGTCGCTGCTCATCACGTCGTCGAAGGTAACGATGTCCTCGGCTTCGCTGAAATACAGGCCGAACATGCCACCGGCCTGGGTGGTGACGAACGGGATTGCGGCGGCAGCGGCGCGCTGTTGCAGGCCGTCGAGCAGGCGTGTGGTGTAGTCACTCAGTTCTGCATGAAAGCCCGGACGGCTGATCAGGCGCAGGGTGGTCAGGCCAGCGGCCATGGCCAGTGGGTTGCCGGAAAGAGTGCCAGCCTGGTAGACCGGGCCCAAGGGGGCGATATGCGACATGATTTCGCGCTTGCCGCCGAAGCAGCCGACGGGCATGCCGCCGCCGATGATTTTGCCGAAGGTGCTCAGGTCCGGAGTCACGCCGTAATAGGCCTGGGCACCGCCGAGGGCGACGCGAAAGCCGGTCATCACTTCGTCGAAGATCAATACCACGCCATGCTGGTCGCACAGGCTGCGCAGGCCTTCGAGAAATCCCGGAGCCGGTGGCACGCAGTTCATGTTACCGGCCACCGGCTCGACGATGATGCAGGCCACGTCCTGGCCGACTTCGCCAAGCATCTTGGCCACCGCGTCGATGTCGTTGAATGGCAGTGTCAAGGTGTGTCTGGCGAAGGCTGCCGGTACGCCGGCCGAGCTTGGTACGCCTTGGGTCAGGGCGCCTGAGCCGGCCTTGACCAGCAGGCTGTCGGAGTGGCCATGGTAGCAGCCTTCGAACTTGATGATGCTGTCGCGGCCGGTAAAGCCACGGGCCAGGCGGATCGCGCTCATGGTCGCCTCGGTGCCGGAGCTGACCATGCGCACCATGTCCATCGAGGGCACAATCGAGCAGACCAGCTCGGCCATCTCGGTTTCCATGGCGGTCGGTGCCCCGTAGGACAAGCCGTGTTCAAGCTGGCGGCGCACCGCGTCCAGCACATCCGGATGGCTGTGGCCGAGAATCATCGGGCCCCACGAACCGACATAATCGACATAACGTTTGTCGTCTTCGTCGGTGACGTAGGCCCCTTCGGCATGCTTGAAAAACAGCGGGGTGCCGCCGACGCTCTTGAATGCGCGAACGGGCGAATTCACGCCACCGGGAATATGTTTCTGGGCGTTGGCAAACAGTGTTTCGGAACGAGACATGGTCGGGCTCTCAAAAATCATGAAGTGAAGAGGGCATTGAAGGCGCGGGCGCGACGCGTTACTTGCTGGGCGTTCTCGGCACCGAACAGGCCGTGGATCACCGCCAGCAGGTCGGCACCGTGGGCTACCAACGGCGCGGCGTTGTCAAGCGTGATGCCGCCGATGACGCAGATCGGCAGGTGCAACGCCGGGCGAGCCCGTTCCAGCAGCGCGATATCTGCCGCCGGGGCTCCGGGCTTGGTGTTGGAATGGAAAAAGCGTCCGAAGGCCACGTAGCTGGCGCCTTCCTGGGCGGCCTGTTCGGCCAGTTCCAACTGCGCGTGGCAGGTGGCGCCGATGATGGCCTTGTTGCCGAGCAAGGCCCGGGCGGGCGTCAACGGGCCATCGGTCTGGCCCAGGTGTACGCCCACCTCGAGGCGTGCGGCGAGTTCGGCGTCATCGTTGATGATCAGCCGGGTCTGGTAGCGTTCGCAGAGTTGGCGTAGCGCCTCGGCTTCACGTAGGCGGTGAGCCTCGTTGGTGCTTTTGTCGCGGTATTGCAACAGCGTCACCCCGCCTTCCAGCGCAGCTTCCACGTAGGACAGGAGCTTGCCGGCCAGCAACTGGCTATCGGTGATGGCGTACAGGCCACGTAGTTTCATCGGTTCGGCCTCGAAGCGTTACGAACACAGAGTTTGTAGCACAGGTTTGCCTGCCCTGGCGTAATGAGCCGTTATGAGCAGAAATCCAGCGGCAGGCGGCGCGGCACAAATTGTCCCTGGCCCAACCGTTCGGCGTCGCGCAAGGTGCGCCATGTGTAATTCAATGCCGATTGCACGGCGCTGACCAGGCTTTCACCGAGGGCCAGACGGCCGGCCAGAGCACTCGCCAGGGTGCAGCCGGAGCCGTGATAACTGCCAGGCAGGCGCTGGCATTTGAAGGTCTGACGGGTGCCGTCACGGCTGTACAGGCGATTGTGGATGTCTTCTTCATCGCCGTGGCCGCCGGTGATCAGTAGGTGTCGGCAGAATGGCAGGAGTGTTTCCGCGCATTCATCGGCGCTGCCTTCGGGCAGTCCGGCCAGGATGCGGGCTTCGGGAAGGTTGGGGGTGGCGATCGTCGCCAGTGGCAGCAGGTACTGGCGCATGGCGTAACCGACCTCGTCCTTGCCCAGGCGACCACCGCCGCCGGCGCGCAGTACCGGATCGCAGATCACCGGCAGGTGCGGGTGTGCCTTGAGCAGTTCGACCACGGTGTCGACCATTTCCAGGGAGCCGAGCATCCCCAGCTTGACCGCCGCCACCGTCGAATCCTCGAGCACCGCGTTGGCCTGGGCCAGTACCCACTGGCGATCAAGGACACGGAAATCGCTGACATTGACCGTATTTTGCACGGTCAGCGCGGTGACGGCGCCAGCGCCATGGCAACCCTGGGCGAGCAGGGCCTCGATATCTGCCTGGAGGCCAGCGCCACCACTGGGATCATGGCCGGAGAGACAGAGGACAACGGGACGAGAGCTGTAGATATTCATGGTGCGCGAGCTTACCACCAAACGGCTTTTTCGGAATCTTCGGCAGAGCCTGGCATTTCAGTCCCGAAACGTTGTCCGTTGCGACCGATCCCCGTACTCGCCGAGACCATTTGATCGCCAATGCGCCTGTTCTAGAGCCTTTGAATAAAAGTTTTCAATGGTGTGCTTTGGCCATTAGTGGCTATGTTAGAGTGAGTCCAAACGAATAACAGGCCTTGCGGTTTCACGTCGTCTCAAAGGGAAAAGGGGCTCCTGACGCGACCAGACTGGCCATGCTGGGGCCCTATGCGTTATCTGCTGATGATGTTATTGAGCTGGCTGCCGCTGATGGCGAGCGCGGTCGAGTTTGATGAGTCCACTCAGAACCTGCCCCTGGGTCGGGTCATGCAAGTGTTCGAAGACGCGAGCGGCCAGGCCGATATCGCGGACATCAGCGCACCTGCCAAGGCCGGCCAGTTCCGTCGCCATGACAAGGACACCCTCAACGGGGGCTACTCGCGATCGGCGTTCTGGCTCAAGGTCGACCTGACCTACAAACCAAAAAAAACCGACGCGCAGCGCACCTGGTTGCTGGAAATGGCCTATCCGCCGATGGACCACATCGACCTTTATCTGCCGGACGTCGACGGCGAGTACCGCCTGGCCCAGCGCACAGGTGATGAGCTGCCCTTCGCCAGCCGGTCGATCAAGCAGAACAATTACCTGTTCGAGCTCAACTTTGCTCCCGGTGAAAGCAAAACCGTCTATCTGCGCTTGCAAACCGAGGGATCGGTCCAGGCACCGCTGAGCTTGTGGTCGAGCCAGGCTTACCTGGAAGAGCAGCCGGTGCGGTTGTACGCCCTCGGGCTGATTTACGGCGTGTTGCTGGGGATGTTGGTCTACAACCTGTTCATCTATCTCAGCGTGCGTGACACCAGTTATTTGTACTACATCTTCTATATTGCCTCGTTCGGCTTCTACCAACTATCGGTCAACGGTGCAGCGGTGCAGTACTTCTGGCCGAACAACCCCTGGTGGGCCAACGCCGCAACACCGTTCCTGATCGGTTGCGCAGGGCTCTTCGGTTGCCAGTTCGCCCGCAGCTTCTTGCATACGGCGGCCCACAGTCGCTGGCTGGACCGCCTGCTGTTGCTGCTGATGGCGTTCGGTGCGCTGGTCATGGCCTTGTCGCTGATGACCGGTTATGCGTTGGCATTGCGCCTGGCGACAGCCCTGGCCCTGGCCTTCACCGTGACGATTTTTTACGCTGGGATCAGTGCCTGGCGTCACGGCCAGCGGGCGGCGCGCTATTTCATCATCGCCTGGTCGGCGTTCCTGCTGGGTGGATTGGTCAATACGCTGATGGTGCTCGGTTACTTGCCGAACGTGTTCCTGACGATGTACGCCAGCCAGATCGGCTCGGCCCTGGAGGTCGGTCTGCTGTCCATGGCGTTGGCCGACCGGATCAATGCGATGCGCGAGCAACAGGCCCAGACGTTGCTGGGCTCCGGACAAAAACTGGAGGTGTTGAACCAGGAGCTGGCCAACAGCAATCGCCTGAAGGATGAATTCCTGGCCACTGTCACCCACGAACTGCGCACGCCGATGAATGGCATTATCGGCTCGCTGGAACTGATGCAGACCGTGGAGCTGGACCCGGAACTGGAGCAATACCAGCGGACCGCCGCGGGCTCCGCGCGGGAGATGATGCGCATGGTCAACGGTATCCTCACCCTGACCGAGTTACAGGCCGGGCGTCTCAAGGTCTACCCGCAGACATTCAGCCTGCGCGAGTTGCTTGAGGAACTGCGGGAGCAGTTTGCCGCCAATGTGCAAAAAAAAGGCCTGCACTTTACCGTCGAGGTGGACGACGATCTGCCTGATAGCCTGCATGGCGACGCGACGAAAATTGCCCGTTGCCTGGAGTGCCTGCTGGACAACGCCATCAAATTCACCCATGAAGGTGGGCTCGTGCTGCGGGTGATCGGTCATTCGGCGCAGCCAGCGCAATTGACCCTGTCCTTCGCCGTGATCGACAGCGGCATCGGCTTTACCGATCTGGACGAGGCGACGCTGTACCAGCGTTTCTTCCAGCTCGATGGGTCGACGACTCGCGAGTACGGTGGCCTGGGCATCGGCCTGGCAATCTGCCGACAGTTGATTGGGTTGCTAGGCGGGCGCCTGACCCATCAATCCGCACCGGGAGAGGGTAGCCGGTTCCAGATCGAGGTCGCTCTGGAAGTGTTGAGCCCCCGCGTTAACCGAGCCGCTTGCTCGACACCGCGTCGCCCGCGAGAATGCACGGTGTTGCTGGTGGACGGCAACGCTGTCAGCCAGTTGGTGGTTCGCGGGATGCTGCTCAAGCTCGGCTATCGCGTGCTGACGACCGATAACCCGCGGGCGGCAATCGATATCCTACGGGGCGAAGCGGTGGATGCCTTGCTGCTCGATTGTTCCGCCGATCAGTCGGACGGGACGATTTTGTGCGGCCAGTTGTGCAGCCTGTCCGGCTGTGCGCCGCTGTTGATATTGGCCCTGAACCATTTGCTCAATGGCGGGGAGCGCGAACGCTGCCTGGTTGCCGGGATTAGCGACTACCTGCACAAGCCAATACGTTTCGAAGAGTTGCAAAGCCTGCTGGCGCGTCGCCTGTTGAATCAGGTGGAGGGTGAAAGCGCCGATATTTAGGCAAAAATGTCACTTCTTTCCTCGTCGCGTGCGTGATTCACTGGACTTCCTGGCAACTTCCCAGAGGCGCCCGACAGCATGAACTTCCATCAATACGCCGAAACCCACGAAGTCACCAACCAGCCGCCGTCGCTCGATGGGACCAATCTCTACCGTATCGACCTGCCGCTGCAGGAATGGTCGGAACGCTTCGGTGCCGGCTGGGCGCGGGCACACATCGATCACTACGGAGCGCTGGCCGGTGGCCCCCTGATGGCAGCGGGTTTCCTGGCCAATCAGAATAAACCGGTGTTTGTCAGCCACGATCGTTATGGCCATCGCCAGGACCTGGTGGATTTTCACCCGGCCTACCACGAGTTGATGCGTACCGCGATTGAGCATGGTCTGCCGTCATTGCCCTGGACCGATCCCCAGGACGGCGCCCATGTTGCCCGTGCCGCCATGACCTACTTGCACAGCCAGGCCGAGGCCGGTACCGGTTGTCCGCTGACCATGACCTTCGCCTGCGTGCCGGCGCTGAAGTTGCAGCCGGATATTGCCGAACAGTGGCTGCCACGCATCCTCTCCAGCGAATACGATCCGCGCAATATCGGTATCGCCCACAAGAACGGCGCCACCATTGGCATGGCGATGACCGAGAAACAGGGCGGCACCGATGTCCGGGCCAACACCACGCGAGCGTATCCGGTGGGGGCTGGCGGCCCAGGCCAAGCCTATGAACTGGTGGGCCACAAATGGTTCTGCTCGGCGCCGATGTGTGACGCGTTCCTGACCCTGGCCCAGACCGACAAGGGCTTGACCTGCTTCCTGCTGCCTCGCCACCGTCCCGACGACAGCCGCAACCAGTTCTATATCCAGCGCCTGAAAAACAAACTGGGCAACTGCTCCAATGCGTCGAGCGAAGTGGAGTTTCGCGGCGCCCTGGCGTGGATGGTCGGCGAGGAGGGGCGAGGCGTGCCGACCATTATCGAGATGGTGGCAATGACCCGTTTCGACTGCATGGTCGGTTCCAGCGCCTTGATGCGCCAGGCGCTGACCCAAGCCAGTCATCACTGCGCTCATCGCTTGGTGGGCGGGCGAGTGTTGAGTGAACAGCCGTTGATGCACAACGTGCTGGCGGATCTGGCGCTGGAGAGCGAAGCGGCACTGGCCTTGAGCCTGCGCATGGGGCGGGCGCTTGATCGGCTGGGGAGCGAGCATGAAAGCAAGTTCGCCCGGCTGGTCACTGCGGTGGGTAAATATTGGATCTGCAAGCGGGCGCCGGCAATGATCAACGAAGCGGCCGAGTGCATGGGCGGGGCCGGGTATGTGGAAGACAGCATCCTCCCGCGCCTGTATCGCGAAGCTCCGGTCAATTCGACCTGGGAAGGTTCGGGCAATGTGCAGTGTCTGGATGTGCTGCGTTCGCTATCGAAAGAGCCGGGCGTGCTGGAGGTGTTGTTTAGCGAGCTGGGCGACGGTCACGGCGACAAGCGGTTGGCCCGGCATATCGAGCACCTGAAGCTGGCGTTTACCGATACCCACGACATTCAGTACCGTGCCCGCCAGTTGACCGAGGACATTGCCCTGGCGCTGCAGGCCAAGCTATTGCTGGAGGCGGGGAATGCGCCGGTCAGCGATGGTTTTATCGCCAGTCGTCTGGGCGCGGGTGGCCGGGTTTACGGCACCTTGCCGCGGGGAGTGGATGTCGAGGCCATCGTCGCCCGCTCGACGCCGCAGGGTTTCTGAGCAGAGAGCACACGGACATTGTGGCAGTGAACGACAACCCGCTGTTTCCGTCCGACGATGTTGCAGGCAAGATGAAGGTCTGCAACATCAGAAGACAGGATGCTCTCCGTGACCGAAGCTTTTATTGTCGTGCAATCTCCCGAACAGGCGGTAGACCGCCTGGCGCAACTCCATGAGCGTGCTACCACGGCCCTGAGCCAGGCGCTCAAGCGTTATCTCAAGGACCGCATCGAGCCCAGTGCCGAACAACGCGCGCAGTTTCGCTACCCCGAACTGCGCCTGACCTACACCTACCAGGGCGAAGTCCCGGCGACCACTCGCGCCTACGCCAAGGTCCAGTTGCCGGGCACCTACAGCGTCACCGTCACCCACCCGGCGGCGTTTCGCAAATACCTGCTGGAACAACTGGTGCCGTTGATGCGCGATTTCACCGTGACGGTGGAAGTCGGCGTCAGCCAACAGAACATTCCTTACCCTTATGTCGTCGAGCAAGGCGATGAACTGGCCGGCTCTGGCGTGACTGCCGCCGCCCTGGCGCGAGTATTCTCCAGTACCGACCTGTCCGCCGCCACCGACGGCATCGCCGATGGCCTGCAGGACTGGGAAAATACCTCGCCGTTGCCCCTGGCGCTGTTCGATGCTGCCCGTGTCGACTTCTCGTTACGCCGTCTGGTGCATTACACCGGCAGCGACTGGCGCCATGTGCAGCCATGGATTCTGCTGACCAACTACCACCGCTATGTCGACCAGTTCATCCTCCATGGTCTGGAACAACTGCGCGACGACCCGCGCTTCGTGCGCATGGTTCTGCCGGGCAACGTGATCATCGACCAGAACATGGACTATGCCGAGGCCCAGGCGGTCGCTGCGGCGGTGGTGTGGCACCGCTACCAAATGCCGGCCTATCACCTGCAGGCCGACGATGGTCATGGTGTGACCTTGGTGAATATCGGCGTCGGCCCGTCCAACGCCAAGAACATCACTGACCACCTGGCGGTGTTGCGCCCCCATTGCTGGTTGATGATCGGCCATTGTGGCGGCCTGCGCCAATCACAGACCATCGGTGACTATGTGCTGGCCCACGCTTATATGCGTCGCGACGGAATTCTCGACCGGGTGGTGCCGCCCAATATCCCGATCCCGGCGTTGGCCGAAGTGCAGATGGCCCTGCAAGAGGCGGCGGCCAACGTCACCGGGGAAAAAGGCGACGACCTGAAGAAGCGCCTGCGCACCGGCACGGTATTGACCTACGACGACCGCAACTGGGAGTTGCGTTGGGCCCAGGAGCGTCCGCTGATCAACCTGTCCCGTGCCGTGGCCGTGGATATGGAAAGCGGCACCATCGCCGCCCAGGGTTATCGCCTGCGCGTGCCGTATGGCACGTTGCTCTGTGTCTCCGACAAACCGCTGCACAGCGAAATCAAGCTGCCGGGCTCGGCGAACGCGTTCTATGAACGTGCCGTCAGCCAGCATTTGAAGATCGGTATCGCGGCGGTGGACCTGCTGCGTACCGAGCTGCATTCGCTGCATTCGCGCAAACTGCGCAGCTTTGATGAGCCGCCGTTCCGTTAAGCCTGCGGTTCGTTCCCTCGTTCCCTCGCTCCGGCGGGGGCGCGAGCACATGGTTGGCGGGTATCTGGAAATAATGGCTGGTACGCCCTAGCATGGCGGTTCCTGATCTGCAGATGCCTTCGTTGCCATGTCCCGACCACCCCGTCCCGTCGCACCCCGTTCGACCGCGAAAAGTCCCGTTGCACCGCGTCGGATCGCCAAGGCTCCGCCTGTCGAGCCTAAGCTGATCCTATTCAACAAGCCGTTCGATGTGTTGACTCAGTTCAGCGACGGCCAAGGGCGTGCGACGCTCAAGGATTTTATCGACATCGCGGGCGTGTACCCGGCTGGTCGCCTGGACCGCGACAGCGAAGGGCTGCTGTTGCTGACCAATGATGGCCAGCTCCAGGCGCGAATTGCCGATCCCAAGCACAAGCTGGCAAAAACCTACTGGGTGCAGGTCGAAGGCGTGCCGACGGCGGAGCAGATCGAGCGCCTGTGCAAGGGCGTCGAGTTGAACGATGGCATGACCCTGCCGGCCCAGGTCCGGGCACTGGAAGCTCCAGAACTGTGGCCGCGCCACCCGCCCGTGCGCTTTCGCCAGAGCATTCCCACCCATTGGCTGGAACTGATCATTCGCGAAGGTCGCAACCGTCAGGTGCGGCGGATGACGGCAGCGGTCGGTTTGCCGACCCTGCGCCTGGTGCGGGTGCGTATTGGCGACTGGACGCTCGAAGGGCTCGATCAGGGCCAGTGGAAGGAAGTTCCCGCGCGCTTATAGAGAGCCGGACTCGATCAGACCGATCACCACACTCTTGATCACAAATGCGGCGATACCCAGACCCAGCACGAAGAACAGGATAAAGGTGCCGAAACGCCCGGCCTTGGATTTTTTCGCCAAGTCCCAAACGATGAAGCCCATGAAAATGATCAGGATACTGACCAGGCCGGTCATCATCCACTCTTCGAAAACGGCAGGATCCATCGAATCTCTCCAGCACCGGCGGGGAAAAAAGCCTGCCGAGTATACGCCAGAGGGGGGCGGCGAGCATGGACCTGCGTCGGTTTGACTCAGGCCCAGTGTCTCAGCTACGCAGGTGGGTCAAGGGCAGTTCAGTGCTATTGAGCACCTGGTTCAGCACAAAGCTGGAGCGCACGCTGGTCACGCCCTCGATGCGGGTGAGGTGCCCCAGCAGCAGCTTCTGGTAGTGGTCCATGTCTGGCACCGCGACTTTCAACTGATAGTCGGCGTCCATCCCCGTCACCAGGCTGCATTCCAGGACTTGGGGCAGGGTGCGGATCGCCGCCTCGAAGTTCTCGAAACGTTCCGGCGTGTGGCGGTCCATGCCGATCAGTACATAGGCAGTCAGGTTCAGGCCGAGCATCTTGCGGTCGAGCAAGGCGACCTGGCGCGAGATGTAACCGTCGTCTTCCAATTGCTTGACCCGCCGCGAGCACGGCGATGGTGACAGACCAATGCGCTCGGCCAGTTCCTGGTTAGAAAGGCGGGCATCGCGCTGCAATTGCGCCAGAATGCTCAGGTCGTATCGATCGAGTTTGCTCATTACTCAGGCCTTTCTCATAACTATTGCGCTTAATTATCTATCTTAAGGTAATTATTGCGCAAGGCATGTTTAATTGAGCAATATTAGCAATCCTCTGTCACCACGTCGGGCCTATGCTTATCACCAGAATCACTGCAACAAAATCACTGCCCGGACATAGCGTCCACAGCGGCCCGCCGAACCAGGTGCGCCGCGGCCGACAATCCCACAGGGTTGCCCCGGCCCCCCGGGCTGCACACTGTCCAGAAGACGGCGTGAGGTGAGCCGGCATCAAAAGCGCCGAGCACGGACGAAATTCTCCAAAGGGAGGCCGACGGGCCTCCCTTTTTTAGTGCGTAAAATAAGTCGCGCGACTGATAAAGTGTTGCAGAACCGGCGTCCGTTTTTCCCGTCTTATAGGTATGCCCTGAACCGCAGTGAGGAACCGCATGAAATCGCACATCTGGCGTTGGGCAGGTGTTGGCTTGCTCTGTATGAGTGTCGGTGCGCAGGCGCTGGCTGGAGACCGGGGTGACGATAATCCGCAACACTCACATCCCGATGGCGGCCAGCGAGGCCCTGAAGGGCGCTCCGATGCTAACGAGGGGCGTGCGCAGAACAATCCGCATTTCGAGCGCCACGAGCAAAACCCCGGTGGCCAATGGCAAGGGCGTTCGCCGCAGCATGAGCCGAGCCCACAGAGTCGCCCGGCACCGAACAACTTGCCGATTCAGAGTCGGCCCGACAGCGTGCGCCAGACCCAAGAACCGCAGCGCGGCAACTACTCGGACATTCACCGGCGCGATGGGCATAACCCCAATTGGCAGGCGAGCGGAAACAACGGGCGCCCCGTTGGAGGCTTTGACCACCCCAATGACCATCGCTGGGCCGGGCGCCCGTCTGGCCATGGCAGTGGCTGGGGACCGGGGCCGCAATATCGTCCGGGTTATGTGATCGAGCGCTTTCCCGAGCGCAACTGGCGTGTGCCTTATCGGGGCCAGGACTACTTCTTCTCCGGGGGCTACTGGTACCGCCCGCAGGGGCCGCGCTATGTAGTGGTCGCGCCGCCGCGTGGGATTCGCGTCAGCTACCTGCCCGATTATGCACGGGAAGTCTGGGTCGGCAGTTCGTTGTTTTTCCTCGCCACCGGAGCCTATTACCTTTATCAGGAAGACACTCAGGATTATGTGGTCGTCGATCCACCCACCGCCGCGCCACAAGTGGCCCCCGCACCGTCAGGCAATGGCTATGACGTGGTGGCGTATCCGGCCAACGGCCAGAGCCCGCAACAGGTACAGCAGGACGGTGAGGACTGTTATCGCTGGGCGGTACAGCAAAGCCATTTCAACCCGGCCAATGTCACTTACGCACCGGATCCGGCGGTGGTGCAGGCCTATCGCCAGGCCCAGGGCAACTGCTTGAGCAGTCGCGGTTATCAGGTCAACTACTAGTGGCCTGGCCCTTAATCATGGGGTTTCACCGCTTCCCGAGGGTCGGCGTGTACCAGCACCTCGGCCTTTGGGTAGGCGGCATGTATCGCCTCGGCCGCCTGGTCGCTGAGGCCATGGGCCACCGACAAGGTCAATTCTCCCGGTAACTCCAGGTGCAACTGCACGAACCAATGGTTGCCGGACACGCGCGTGCGCAGGTCATGCGCGCCCATTACCCCCGGCACGCTCTTGGCGAGCTCCAGCATATGCTGGCTGATCTGCGGCGACAGTTCCTTATCCATCAGCACCGCAAAGCTTTCACGACCGATCTGGATCGCGCTCCACAGGATGTAGGCCGAGATCCCCAGGCCGAACCAGGCGTCGACCTGAGCGAAGCCAAAGCTGGCAAGGACCAGGGCTAACAGAATGCTGCCATTGAGCAGCATGTCCGAGCGGTAATGCAGCGAGTCGGCGCGCACGGCGGTCGAGCCGGTCTGGCGAATGACCCGCTGCTGTAGCACCAGCAGGGCAACGGTAAGCGCCAGCGACAGCACGATGACTGCAATACTGATCCACGGCGCGCCCACCGGTTGCGGGTATTTGATCCGCTCAACCGCCTGCACCGCGATCAGCACCGCACTGGCGGCGATAAACAGCGCCTGAGCCATGCCGGACAGCGACTCGGCCTTGCCGTGACCATAACGGTGATCGTCATCCGCCGGGCGCAAGGCGTAATGCACCGCCAGCAGATTGAGGAACGAGGTCACACCGTCGAGCGCCGAGTCGGTCAGGCCGGCCAGCATGCTCACCGAGCCGCTGAGCCACCAGGCGATGGCCTTGGTCACGATCAGGATACACGCGACCGACACCGAGGCCCGGGTGGCCAGGCGTAACAGGCGTGCATGTTCAGGGCTGCTGCTCATGGGGGAGACGGTCCTTTTTCTCAGGTATCAGTTCGGTCAGGGATCAGGCGGATGGACGCAGGCCGTACATTGCCAGTTGTTGCAGGCTGCCCTTGTGCTGGATCAGCCGAGGGTCGTTGAACGGTAGCGTCTGGCCTAGCTCGGTCTGGATGATCGCCTGTAGTTTGTCGTTGTCGACCTGGCCGTCGGCACCGATGGCTTCATGCAGTTTCTGCGGGGCGATCTGTGCGGTGGTGCCGCCGGGCAGGTAGATGGCACCGGTGGCGAAGTCGACGCCGAAGGCGATCAGGCCGGGCAGCACGTAGAACAGCAGGCCGATGGCGTCGAGCCCGGCGATCAGCGGGTCGATCTTGCCTTCGATCTGGCCACGACGGTCCGGGAAGAAAATCGAGCCACAGGCGGTCAGTTGAGTCAGCAAAGTGGCGACCAGCGCACCACCGATAATACGTGAAGAAATACGCATGCAAAGCGCTCCCGAAAGAAAGCCGAAACTATACAAGGATCAACGCTTAAGACCCTGATTAATGCCATGTAGTTCGCCGTTATACTCGGCGGTTAGCTTTGGCGCCATTATGATTTCCGTGGCGGTTGCAGTCTTTTCTTGTCAAAAACTTCCAGACAACGCGGTTTCAGCTTGAAAGCTTGATCATCCCCACCCAGGCGTATACTGCACCACCTGATTTGGGAGCCTCGATGATTTCTCTACCGATTGACGCCGTATTGCCAGCCTTGCGAAAGGCTTTAGCCGACCGTAACGAAGTGATCCTTGAGGCTCCTCCTGGTGCGGGTAAAACCACGCGAGTACCGCTAGCGCTATTGAGCGAAGCCTGGCTCGGCGAGCAGAAGATCCTGCTGCTCGAGCCTCGTCGGCTGGCCGCCCGAGCGGCGGCGGCGCGCTTGGCCAGTGAGCTCGGTGAGAAGGTGGGAGAAACAGTCGGCTATCGAATCCGACTCGAAAGTAAAGTGGGGCCTCGGACTCGGATCGAAGTCGTCACCGAGGGCATTCTGTCTCGCCGACTTCAAGTTGACCCCGCACTGGACGGTGTGGGTGTGGTCATCTTTGACGAGTACCACCTCAGGAGTCTGGACTCTGACCTTGCACTCGCCCTCTGCCTGAGCGCTCGTGAGCTTCTGCGCGATGAACCCCCACTGAAGTTGCTGCTCATGTCGGCGACGCTCGAAGGAGCGCGACTTTCGAGAGTGCTCAACGATGCCCCCGTGATTACCAGCGAGGGACGGATGCATCCCGTCTCGGCGATCTGGGGAAGCCCCTATCAACCCGGCCAACCAGCAGATGTCCGAGTCACAGACATCTGCTTGACCGCCCTCAATGAGCAGGCGGGAAGCATCTTGGTGTTCCTTCCCGGACAGGCAGAGATTCGCCGGGTGGCCGAGTCTCTTAGAGAGCAACTGAGTCATCGTCCGAATGTTGTGGTGTGTCCGTTATATGGTGACCTTGACCTCAACGCACAGCGTTCGGCGATAGAGCCCGCTGCCCCTGGAACGCGAAAGATCGTACTGGCCACCAATATCGCGGAAACCAGCTTGACCATTGAGGGCGTCAGGGTGGTGGTCGATAGCGGCCTTGAGCGAGTACCCAAGTTCGATCCGCGAAGTGGCATGACCCGGCTCGACACTCAACGCATCTCGAAGGCCAGCGCTACCCAGCGAGCGGGCCGTGCAGGCCGTCTTGAACCGGGAGTCTGCTACCGCCTGTGGTCAGAGTCGCAACATGAGCAAATGGCCGGTTACAGCATCCCTGAAATCCTCCAGGCCGATCTGGCGAGCCTCGCGCTCCAGTTGGCCCGATGGGGAATGAAGCCAGACGAAATGACCTGGCTCGACCAACCTCCCTCGGCGCCTTTTGCTCAAGCCAGAGACCTGCTTAAGCGCCTTGGTGCGCTGGACAATGCCGGTCAGCTCACGCCTCACGGATCGGCCATGAGCGAGCTTCCTGCACATCCACGCATCGCTCACCTGCTCATCAAAGGCAACTCCATGGGCCTGGATGACTTGGCCTGTAACATCGCAGCGCTATTGGGTGAAAAGGACATTCTACGAGGGGCAGGTGCTGATCTGCATACCAGGCTGAGTGCATTGTCGGGCGAGCAGCATTCACGTCATGGTGGCGCTTCTTTCCAACGGGTGAAGCAGTCGGCTCGGCAGTATCGATCCCTGTTGCGAGGAGAGGCCTCTGAGCCCGTTACAGAGACAGATCACCCACAGTGGGTAGGTTGCCTACTGGCGTTCGCATACCCCGATCGAATCGGCCTGCAGAGACGCTCAAGTGCATCTGAGTACCGGCTATCCAATGGGCGCGCAGCAGTCTTCTCAGAGCCAGACATACTCACCAAGCATGAATGGCTGGTGGTGGCGGATTTAGGGAGCCGGCTGGGGCAGCGTGAGGAGCGCATCTTCCTGGCGAGTGACCTTGAGCCCACCCTGTTCGATGATGAATTATCCGATCTTGTGAGGTCGGTCGACGAAGTCGATTGGGATGAACGGGAAGGTGTGCTTAAGGCCGAGCGGCAACTGAAAGTGGGACAACTGGTACTTTCCACAACGCCCTTGCCAAGCCTAGACGAGCATGCCCGTTCGCTCGCGCTGGTCAATCTGGTTCGACGCAAGGGTATCGAACTCCTGCCCTGGAACCCTGAGCTTCGGCAGTGGCAAGCGCGGGTCGAGCTGCTGCGTCAGCTGGATATCCGGAATGGCCAGGCCGGCAGCAAATGGCCTGATCTAAGCGATGCAAACTTACTGATGACTCTTGAGGAATGGCTCACGCCATACTTGGGGAAGGTCACCAGACTCAGCCACTTCAGCCAGCTTGATCTGTCGTCGATAGTCAGGAATCTGCTGCCTTGGCCTCTTCCTCAGGAGTTGGAAGCCCAGGCACCCCAGGCGATCCAGGTGCCGTCTGGCTCGAATATCCGCATCGACTATTCGCAGCATCCTCCGATTCTGGCGGTGAGGCTGCAGGAGCTTTTTGGCTTATCTGAAACACCTCGAATTGCTCAAGGGAAGCAACTGCTCACCTTGCATCTTTTGTCGCCGGCTCGAAGGCCAGTACAGGTCACTCAGGATCTCGCCAATTTCTGGCGTAGTACCTACGTGGAAGTGAAGAGAGATCTTAAGGGTAGATACCCAAAACACTATTGGCCCGAAGATCCGTTAGTGGCCGAGGCGACGGCCCGTGCGAAGCCGAGAGGAACATAGCGGGATCATGACACCCTCTCTGTTCCCGATTCGGCCTGCAGTCAACCAGGTATATCCAGGCAACTGACGGACTGCTTACCTCTGCAAACCGGGTCGATTCAGAAAGCGTTGATTCTGTGGCTTCCTCAATCGCCTCAGTGAAAGCACTTATCAACGGCTCATGCTTTTCGAAATCGTGATTCATTACTACACCTGCCCCGAAAGCTTGGGCGAACTTCCGCCCGTTTCTCAGCGTAAAGCTACTCTGGATTTACAGAAAATTAAGCCTTGATTCGCTATTACCGTGCATCAGCCCAACGACGACAACCAGGCTCGCCAGCCACCCCACTCGCTGATATCGGTCGCGCCCGCTAGTCCATAGCCTTCGCAAATGAAACCGGTTTCCCAGCGACCATCTTTGAGCTCGACCTTGCCCAACCCCAGAGGGGCCGGAATACCATTGAGGAATGAGCCTAGTTCTGCGCTCGGCAGTTGCCATACCTCTACGGCGATGCCAACGCCTCCCTCGGCGACACGTACCATCCCTGGACGTTTCACTGGCCCACCAGCGAGTGCGTGAAGTCGATAGTTTGGCGAACTCGTGGTAGCTTCAAGCAGGGTGGCGCCATGTTGCTTGAGCTGCCAGTTGAGCGCGAGGCCGTCGAGATGAGCACCACACACCACCAGCCGAGTCTGATCGTTGCGTGCCGCGTTACTCGCAGCTTTGCCATCCTGGTAGGCATGGGCAAGGCTCAGTAGGTATTGATCGGTGAACGGTCGACCGAACAGCGTTACCCCCCAAGGCAGGCCGTTGGCCATGAAACCGCTCGGGACGGCCACCGCGGCATAATCGAGCAGGTTCATGAAGTTCGTGTAGTAGCCGAGTTCGCAATTACGGAGCACGGGCTCTGCCGCGAGCTCTGCCAGAGTAACGGGTCGCCCTAGGGTTGGAGTCAGAACGCAGTCGAGGCCAGCCATCACGCGGTCGCACTCGGCCTTCAAGGTTTGCATGCGATATTGAGCACGAAAGGTGTCTACGCCTGTCACATCCGCACCCTTGGCGAGAACGGCGCGAATCACTGGCAGAACGGCCTCTGGCTGAGTGCGTGCCAGCTCTCCCACCACGCTATAGCGTTCAGCGATCCAAGGGCCTTCGTATAGCCAACGTGCCGCTTCCAGAAATGGCGAGAGATCCACCACCACTGGCTCGCCGCCCAGCGCTTTCAACCGCTCTACGGCGGCAGTAAATAGGCTTGGGCCTTCGGTGCATCCGAAGAATTGAAGGTCTTCTACGCGCGACACCCCAAATCGGAATGCCTTGATATGCCCGAACGCAGATTCATCGTTCCAGCTTGGATTGGCGCGACTGTATTGGTCCTTGGGATCGAGCCCCGCCGTGAGCGCCAGAAGGCGACTAGCCTCCGCAGCGGTAGCTGTGAAGGTAGTGACACAATCCAGTGTGCGGCATGCGGGAACAACACCGGCTGTCGATATCAGCCCCTTTGTCGCCTTTAGCCCTACCAGATTGTTCAGTGCAGCCGGGACGCGGCCGGATCCGGCGGTATCGGTGCCAAGCGCGAAGCTGGCTAAGCCTAAGGCGACCGTCAGCGGCGATCCGGCGCTTGAGCCGCCAGATGGGTACTCGCGTAGCACGCTATTGGTACAGGCGCCGTAGGGCGAACGAGTGCCGTTGAGACCTGTAGCGAATTGATCAAGGTTGGTTTTGCCTAATGGTATCGCACCAAGGTCGATCAGCTTCTGAACAATGGTTGACGAATGCTCTGGTGTATACGCATAAGCTGGGCAAGCCGCGGTAGTTGGGATGCCGGCCAGATCGATGTTGTCCTTGATGGCGAATGGAATGCCGTATAGCGGCAGATCTTCGATCCTGTTGGTTTCCAGCGCTGCCAGGTAAGGCTCCAGCGCTTCGATACTGAGGAGATGAATAAACATCTTGAAATCGGGATTCAGTGCCTGTGCCCGCTCCCGAAGCGCCAGAATGAGGCTGCGCGGGGAGACGCTTGCGCTCAGGTAGCGCGCTCTCAGCACATCAAGTCTCAGATTGTCTTTCATGCTTTTTCGCCGTTAACGATCACCGGTTCGAGAACGATTACGCGTTGTCCCGCATGTATCGCGCAGCCGGGTTCTACTAGCACTTGGCGAACGATACCGGCGCTTGGGGCAAGCACTGGGATTTCCATCTTCATCGATTCGAGTACCACCAGCGCTGCACCCGCGCTGACTTCATCACCGACGGCGACCTGGACTTGCCATAGATTGCCTGCAATGGAGCTTTCAACACCTGTTTGGTGAGGAGGTAAAAGCGCTTCTTCGCCCGCCGCCGCCGACGCTTCATGGCTCTCGAAATGCGCCTGGCCGCTGTCAATCCAGCGCTGCCTTTCCGCTGCGAATGCAGTCTGTTGTTGGTCCCGGAATGACTGAATGCTCTCTGCTTCTTTCGCCAGGAAATCTTGGTAATCGGCCAGTCGTAATTGACTCTGCTCGATCTGCAGGTCAAAACGACCTAGAGGGAAGTCGCGGCGGATGCGGATCAGTTCCTCTGCGGTGACCGGGTAGAATCGAATTTGGTCAAAGAAGCGAAGTAACCAAGGATTGCCCGAAAATGCTGCCACGTTTCGGTGGCGGTTCCACATTTGCAGCGTGCGGCCTACGAGCTGGTACCCACCGGGGCCATCCATGCCATAAACGCACAGGTACGCACCGCCGATCCCGACGGAGTTTTCCGCTGTCCAGGTGCGTGCCGGGTTGTATTTTGTGGTCACCAGCCGGTGGCGGGGATCCAGCGGAGTCGCTACCGGAGCACCCAGGTAGACATCCCCAAGCCCCAAGACCAGATAGCTGGCAGCGAAAACCGTTCGTTGTACTTCGTGCAGATTCGGCAGGTCGTTGATGCGGCGGATGAACTCAAGGTTGCTCGGGCACCACGGCGCGTCTTTGCGCACGGTGGTCCTGTACTTTTCAATGGCCAGTTGGCACGCGGGATCGTCCCAGCACAGGGGCAAATGCACGATGCGAGAAGGTACTTGCAGGTCGCTTGCAGCACACACTGCATCCCACTCAACTGCGACAGTCTCAAGCAGGGATTCCAGAGATAATTCTTCAGGCTGATAATGAACCTGAAGCGAGCGGACACCGGGGGTTAGATCAATCACGCCGGCTAACCGCTTGGCTGCCAGTGCCTGCATCAAGGCATGCCCGCGAAAGCGAAGAACCAGATCAAGCTCAGGAGCACCGATCTCCAAAAGAAGGTGCGTATCGCCGGCTACACGTGCCATCAGACGAGTGTTGTCGTGACCGATATCCAAAACAATGGGAGATTGTGGAGCGATGTCTTCAACTGACTCGGCATCGGTTTGCCTGGCTAACAACGGCGCGCTAGCAAGCCGGCGGGCGCGGGCAAGATCGGTCGGAACGAAGCGAATCTTGTCGCCAGCTTTCAGTTGACCCAGTTGATACAGGTCTGACTCGATCACGGTCACAGGGCACACAAAGCCACCCAAACTTGGCCCATCCGGGCCTAGTATGACGGGCATATCTCCAGTGAAGTCCACGGCACCGATGGCGTATGGGTTGTCATGAATATTGGATGGATGAAGCCCAGCTTCTCCACCGTCGGCACGTGCCCACTCAGGCTTCGGTCCGATCAGGCGAACACCTGTACGGCTTGAGTTGAAGTGCACTTCCCAATCGGTGGAAAAGAAAGTGGCGATGTAGTGCTCGGTGAAATATTCCGGTGCGCCATGTGGACCATAGATAACCCTGATGTGGCGAAGCGCCCCGAGGGGGCGTTGCTCGGGAAGCATTGCTCCGACCGTTTTGTCTGTCAGCGGCGCTAAGTGCAGTACATCACCCGCACGAAGCGCACGGCCACCGTGTCCGCCGAATTGACCTAAGGTAAAAGTACTTTTACTACCCAGATAGTCCGGCACTTGAATGCCGCCGCGAACGCAGAGGTAACTCCGGGCGCCGGCACCGGCTATCGCGCCCAGGCTCAGGACCGAGCCCGATTTGACCAGGAGCACCGCATTCATGGCGACCTCGGCGCCATCCAGAATGACTGGCATGACCGCACCGGTCACAGCCACTACCGCATCGCTATTGAATCGCAGGGTAGGCCCGCTCATGGTGATCTCCAATCCGGCGGCACCTTCAGGATTGCCCAGGAGCCGGTTGCCCAAGCGCAGGGCTCGGCTATCCATTGGACCCGAGGGTGGTACTCCCACAGCCCAGTAGCCCAAACGTCCCGGATAGTCCTGAACGCTGGTCTGGGTACCGCCGCTCAACACTTCAAAGGTTTCGGCCCGATAAACCAGCCCCTCAAGGCACCGAGTCCAAGGCTGACCGCTGGTGAAGGGGGGATCAAGCAGGATTTGACGAAGGTAATCGCGGTTGGTCTGCACCCCATAGAGCTGACTTTCGCCGAGTACCTTGTGCAGTTGCAGGCGAGCTTCTTCCCGATCAGGGGCCCAAGTGATGACTTTGGCAATCATCGGATCGAAGTAGGGCGCAATTTCGCATCCCGCTTCCACCCAGGTGTCGATGCGCAACGCTTTGCCATCAGCCACGGGGAAACTGACGGCGGTCAACAGGCCGGGGCTTGGCTGGAAGTCTTTGCCCGGATCTTCGGCGTAAAGCCGTGCCTGTACAGCGTGACCGCGAGGGACCAGTTGCGCGCCTATCTCGCTCAGCGGTGGCAAGTCGCCTGCCGCCAGTTGGATCATCCAGCGTACCAGGTCGACACCCCAGACTTGCTCAGTGACGCCGTGCTCGACCTGCAGACGTGTGTTCATCTCCAGGAAGTAGAAGCGCCGATCATCGCTGTCGAACACGAATTCGACGGTACCCGCGCTCCGGTAATTAACGGCTTTCGCGAGTTTGATCGCTGCCTCACAGAGTGCCCCAGCCATGCCGTCTGGAAGGTTTGGAGCTGGGGTTTCTTCAAGTACCTTCTGGTTGCGTCGTTGAACCGAACAATCCCGAACCCCTAAGGCCAACACCTCGCCGGCACCGTCGCCGAACACCTGAACTTCAAGGTGACGGGCCCGTTGAATGTACTTCTCGATGAACACGCCAGCATCGCTGAAATTGTTCTGGCCTAACCGCTTGACCGTCTCAAAGGCCTCGTTCAGCTCTTGCGCCGAGCGGCATACACGCATGCCGATGCCACCACCGCCAGCCGTGCTTTTCAGCATGATCGGATAGCCGACCTGGGTTGCCGCCTGCAAGGCGTCCTCGACACTGTCCAGCAGGTCAGTGCCTTCCAGAAGGGGCACGCCTTGCTCACGTGCCAGGGCACGGGCCGTGTGCTTGAGTCCGAACAATCGAAGTTGCTCAGGCGTCGGCCCAACGAACACGATGCCAGCCGCTTCACAGGCTTCGGCAAACGCCGCATTTTCAGAAAGGAAGCCGTAACCTGGATGAATAGCTTGAGCGCCGCTAGCTTTGGCGGCGGCCAGAATTTTGTCGACAGCGAGATAGGTTCCGGCGGCAGCGCCTTCACCGAGGCTTAGCGCCTGATCTGCCTCAAGGATATGACGGCTGGCGACATCTGCCTCTGAGTAGACCGCAACGCCTTTAACGTCGAGTTCGCGCAATGTCCGAAAAATTCGGCAGGCGATAGTGCCACGGTTAGCGATTAACAGGGTGTTGAACATAGATCTCCCCTAAAGGCGGCAGGTGTTCGCCTCGACTGGGTTGCGGGTCGTCCCGCAGTTCTTCGAAAGGTCTTGGGGCCGTCCCCAGGCAACGGTCAGTCAGGTTTGCGGGGTTTGATGCGATGATCGCTGCGAGGCCGAACCTGGGCTGCGCGGCTTTGGCAGATCAGGAATAGCCAAGCCCTCCCGACGTGGAGCCAGGCCTTCATTCCCATATCAATAACTCCGCCGGCGTTGGATTATAGCCATTGCAGGGATTGTTCAATTGAGGGCAGTTAGAGATCAGAACGATCACGTTCATCTCTGCGCGCAGTTGAACGTACTTACCCGGCGCGGAAACCCCATCCTCGAAGGTAAGGCCGCCGTCCGGGGTGACAGGCACGTTCATGAAAAAGTTGATGTTTGGGCCGATGTCGCGTTTGCCCAGGCGGCCATCGTGGCAGCAGGCACGCAAGTAGTTGTCTCGGCAGCTGTGCATATGGCGCTTGTCGAGGGCATAACGAACGGTATTGCTTTCCTGCGCGCACGCACCGCCCAGCGTGTCGTGACGGCCACAGTTGTCTTCGAGAATGGTCAGCAGTGCCCGGCCCAAGTTGGAGTAGAGGACGCTGCCCACCCCGAGGTAGACATTGTTCTGCCGACGAAGGGTGCGCTGCACGTCGTAACGCTCGCGCGGATTGGTCGCACTGTAGAACAAAGTGTCGATGGCCTGATTACCTTCCAGATCCAGGATCCGGAGTGTTTGACTGGCTTTGACTTCGGTCAGCCAAGGTTCGCCAGCGGGAATCGTGGCTCGATAAATGGCGGCTTCCGGACGCAGATTAACGGTCATGAAATAGTCCTCAGGCGAACCAACGGTCGGTATTAGTAAAGCCGCGCTGATTTTCCGGGCGCGAAGTGCGGCAATGCTCGGCGACACTGGCATCCGCATTCATGAAGGTCAGTTGAACGGGTTTCGGCGAATATTCGCTTGCCGGATCCATCGGATGCTGCAAGGCGGTGATGATGAACAGGGTGTCCATCGGCGCATAGAGCTCGATGCAATCGCCGGCCTTGGAGTTCCCCAGGGCAAAACTCAGCCCGCCTTGGTCATCCACATCGACTCGGCTGAACAAATTCAAGACCATGGACAGGTCAGCCGGGCCCAGCGCCCATTTGCCCATTTCGACCAGAAGGTTGTCTGTGCCGTTACGGAAGAAGCCATTGCGTAATTCCTGATAGCGCCCTTGACCGTACTTTTCCTCGACTTCGGCAGCGCAGAGGACGCCCCCAATGCTGTCGCTCCACCCACAGGTATCGCGAGTGATAGCTGCCAGTACACGGCCCATGTCCGAGTACAGGCAATGACCTGCCGTCAGCTTGGCCGTGTGCTGGCCCTTGAGGCTGTCGGGTAGATTCAGCCGCTCGCTTTTTTCGTTCGCGTTGAACAGCATAAGGCTGGCGTTGGCGCCGCCCTCAAGGTCAGTCAGGCGCAGCAATTGACCGCGCTTGAGAACGAAGGAACGGTGACCGCCACCTGGCAGTAACTCTTCGCAGAAAACGGTACGGTCATTCATGGGAATGCCTCAAGTTTAGTGGGTGAGAGCCTGGCAGAGCCGAGGCAATAGTCAGTTGCGCCTCGCTACGCTTGGCGTTTAGTGGCAGGTCATAGGTAATGCGAGCGCCATAGGCATAGGGGGCATGAGGGTCGATGCGTACCTTGTCGAACACCATCAGCCGGGTGCCCAAGCTGAACCCCTCACTAAGGTCATGAGTGACCATGAATACGGTGAGCCGAGTCTCACGCCACAATTCCAATAGCAGCGCATGCATGTCCTTGCGGATACCGGGATCAAGTGCGCCAAACGGCTCATCCAGCAGCAGCACCCGAGGCTTCATGATCAACGCTTGAGCAATGGCAAGCCGCTGCTGCATGCCACCCGAAAGTTGTGATGGGTATTTCTCCAAAGCGTGTCCAAGCCCCACTTTGGATAGCAGTTGCGCTGCCTTCTCTTGAGCGAGCCGTTTACGCGGTCCGAACAGGCGTCCTACTAGAGGTGCGTTGGGGAGCTCCAGCCCCAACACAACGTTGTCCAGCACACTTAAGTGCGGGAACACGGAGTAGCGTTGGAACACAACGCCTCGGCTAGGATCCGGTTCAGCGGCCAGCGGCCGACCGTCCAGCAAGATCTCACCTTTGCTGGCTCTTTCTTGACCCAGCAGTAGGCGTAAGAAGGTCGATTTACCGCAGCCCGATGTGCCGACCATGGTGCAAAACTCGCCTTCGGCGATGCTCAGGTTCAGGCCTTCCAGCACCACGTGATCGCCGTATTGCTGCCACACGTTATTGATTTGAATGAAACTCACGGGCGAGCCCCCTCATACCATGGGAAAGCTCGGCGGGTGAGGGTCTTGAGCCCCCAATCCATAAGCCAGGCCAAGAGGGTGATCCACACCACGTAGGGCAGGATGATGTCCATGGCCAGATAACGACGCACCAGAAAAATCCGGTATCCCAAACCGTCTTGCGAAGCGATGGCCTCGGCTGCGATAAGAAACAGCCATGCGGAACCCAACACCAGACGCATTGAGATAAGCAAACGAGGAAGCAATGGTGGTAGTACGACCCGCAGGATCAGCGTCCAGGTCGACGAGCCCAATGTTTGGGCCTTGATGAGCAGCTCGACGGGTATTTCCCGTGCACGTTGTTCAAGATCCCGTGCCAGGATTGGCGTTATACCTATAACGATCAGCATGATCTTGGAAAGTTCGCCGAGGCCAAACACAATGAACAGGATTGGCAGGATCGCCAGTGGCGGCACCATCGACAGTACCACTAGCAGTGGGGACAACGTCGCACCGAACAGCGCCAGCGTGCCTGCTGCGATACCGAGGCACAGACCCAGCAGAGCGCTTGCGCCTAAGCCAATAGCCAAGCGTCGCAGACTTGACGCAGTGTCCTGCCACAGAAGATATCCGCCGTTGCGTTTGTCTTCAGTAAAGGCCATGCGTTTTACCGCATCGCTCATTTGCACCGCGCTCGGCAGAAGTTTGTCATTTGGGTTGTCCGCAAGCCGTTGCGCCGATCCCAGGAAGTAGGCGCCCAGCAATAGAACGAACGGAAGGATCACCAGTAGCCAGCGCGTAGAGCGATCAGGGTGACGGTTAATCAACTGCATAGTGCGCTCTCCTGATCACAACTTGCCGTCAACGGCCATCTGCACGTAGCTAGGGTCGAAGCGCAATTTGATGTTGCCCTTATCTCCATGGATGACGTCTTGAGCGAAGCTCATGCCCACGGCACTACTGTCCTTGGCACCTTCCCCGAGCAGACCGTGTTCGAAGGAAAAGTGGGCGACTTTGGCCATGGTCTTGGGAAGCTCAGGGCTGCTCGCAAAATCCAGCGTTTCTTGAGCGGTGTGGAACAGCCGGGTCGTTGCCAACTGCGATTTGAAACCTGCCAGATCAGTGCCGCAGGCCTGAGCCATATGCTCAAGCGCCGCTTCCCCTGCGGGGCTTGTGCTGCTCATGAGTTCCATGACTTCAAACCAGGCGCCGGCCAGCACTTTGCCCAAGGCAGGGTTGTCCTCCAGCGTTTGAGTGTTGAGGACCATCATGTCCAGGATTTCGCCCGGAATCTTGCTGGAGTCGAACACTTCGGTGACATCCGGCGTGGCCTTGATGTCGGCAAGCATGGGGTTCCAGGTTGTGACGGCTTGCACCTCGTCGGTGTTGAATGCCGCAGAGATATCCGCATCTGAAGTGTTGACCACCTTCAGGTCTTTTTCCCGCAGACCGACAGTATCGAGGGCTCGGGCCAGCAGGTAATGGGATACCGACAGCTCAACGAGATTGACGTCCATGCCGCTGAGGTCAGCAATCGTTTTACCCGTGCCTTTGACGACGATGCCATCATTGCCGTTGGAGAAATCGCTGACGATGAGCGCCGTGCTATCGACACCGCCAGCAGCAGGGATGGTCAGGGCATCCATGTTGGTCATGGTGCAGCCATCGAACTGGCCCGCGGTGTATTGATTGATGGACTCGACGTAGTCGTTAAGCTGAGTGACCTTGACGTGAATGCCGTACTTCTTGGCCCACTTATCGACTACGCCTTGAGCCTGTGCGTACTCCCAAGGCATCCAGCCTGCATAGATCGTCCAGCACACGTTGAAGCCCGTCTTCGCGCCAGCGTGGGACGACGGACTGGTCAGCAGGGTGAGACCGGCGGCTAAGCAGGCGAAAAGAAGAGGGTTTCTCATAACTAGGACTCCAGTTGAGGGTGGCCAGGCAAGGAGCAGCGCGACACCTGTGTAAACAGGTGGTCTGTCTCCCGGGCTTTTATCCCGCCGTGTAACCTCAACTAGAGGTCGTCAGCTCTCGGTCCAGGCGTTCACTTTTCAGTGAATCGGAACCCTAGCCAACCATTTTCAAATTGTGGTGCACTCAGCATTGGCTGCTCCTGCACATCCACCAATAAGCGAGATCCGTGCCAATCACTTTACGAGGCTTGATGTTTTTTGATAGCCGGCGGGGGCGGGGGCGGCAGCATTCGACGGAGACCAACCGGGCCTTTCCAGTCATATTGCCCTTCGGCTTGATCGCACCAACTCAGGGCTTTGTGCCCTGATTTGTAGCGGTAGCAACGGGGGCTTGTCTAATTGCTTAAGAGCGAACTAACCACACAGGCGTCTGCTAAATCCTGGCCGGACTGCTGGCGATAACTGCCTGGGCTGATGCCAAGCAAATTTTTTGAAATGGCGGCGAAATGACTCTTCGCAGCCAAATCCGGCTACTTCCACCAGACGCATCTTTGATGATTCAAGAAGTTACTTTGCGTGTTAGCGGACAAGCAAGTAACCACGCACGGGGAAGCTATTGATGGGCTCAAGGAAATGTCCCTATCGGTCGATGAAGGCGCATCCGTTACTTCTATAGGCGTTTCCGCCAGTATTGATATGAGTCAGCGCTTGGTCGAGCGCCTACAGGCTTGCGAACTGGCTGAATGGTACTGAGTCGCAACTGGATTTTGATTGGGCAGAAAATGACATCTCAAGAAGATCTCGAGATTTTTACAAATAAAATTTATAGGTGCACTCTCATTGAGTCCTTCTTTTCTCATCGCATTGAGCTTGATCCTACGCTATCGAAGCTCGTGCAGTTTTGCTTCGCCTGCTCGGGCGAATGCTTTGTGATGACGGCCAGCTTTCAAGTACTGCGGGTTTAAGCCTTTCGTCAGATTGGCCCATTTCCTATAAAACAAACACCTCCTGGGTGGTGACCTGCCTGTGTCCGGAATCTACCTGGTTGACGGCCAAGCCTGTTGCACCGCCTGCATTACCATGCTGCATACACTTCACTGCTATTCGATGAGTTGCTATGCAAGACTCCTCGCACTAATTACAAGATAGTTCAGGCTGTGGAGTGTATTATGAGTGTGCCCGTTGATGGCTTTGATGCAGTGGTTGCTTCGCGCAGGGCTGTGCGGGCTTTTCTACCGACGCCGGTATCAAAGAAGTTGATCAGTGAAATCATCGACGTCGCTCGTTTGGCTCCCAGCAATTCCAACACGCAGCCTTGGTCGATCCATGTGCTGACCGGGGCGCCGAAGCAGACCTTGAGCGCCCTGCTGGCTACTGCCCACACCGATCCGACTGCCGAGCCGCTGATGCATCTGCCAGACGACCTTGCGCCGAAATACCGTGAGCGGCAGGAGCACTTCGGGGCGTTGTTCTATGCTCTTCATCAAATAGAAAAATGCGATGCTGCCGGGCGAGCCAGGGTAAGCGGACTGAATTTTGAGTTTTTTGGAGCACCAGTAGGACTGATTTTTACAATCGATGCCAACTTGAAAAAATACAGTTGGCTCGACTACGGGCTCTTCCTCCAAACCTTGATGCTTACCGCGCGTGCGCGCGGTTTGGCAACTTGTCCGCAGGTTTCCTTCGCTCGTTTCCAGGCCCTGATCAAGGATTTTTTACGGCTGGATGATCATCAGGAAATTGTCTGTGGCATGTCGCTGGGTTATGCGGATGAAACTGCACCGGTGAATTCACTGCGTATGCCCCGAGAGACAACGCAAGCCATCAGTAGTCCATTTTTCAGGATTCCGCTATCTATCGAGTAGTCGGCATCCTTCATATGGCAACACGAGGTCTACATAAAAATGGCAGTAAGAGTTTTGGCCGTGTCCGGCAGTGCCCGAAAGGGTTCATTGAATCAAAAGCTTCTGAATGTTGTTGTGCAGGGCGCATTGTCGGCAGGCGCTGAAGTGACAGTAATTTCGTTGAGCGACTATCCGCTGCCTTTTTTCGACAGTGACCTTGAAAAGGAGCAGGGCGTTCCGCTTCAAGCGTTGCGTCTGCAGAAGTTGTTCAGTGAGCACGATGCGTTGCTGGTAGCTTCCCCGGATTATAATGGTGGATATACAGCCCTGCTGAAAAATGCTATCGACTGGATGAGTCGGCCGACTCTGGAAAAAGTCTCTGGATTAGCGTTGTTTGCCAATAAGGCGACTGCTGTGATATCGGCATCGCCCGGTCCGATGGGCGGCATTCGTTCCATGTTGGCCATGCGTGGTGTACTGGAAAGGCTCGGTGCTGTGCTCATTCCCCAGACGTTTACGTTAGGCGTCGCACACCAGGCATTTGCGGAAAATGGTCAGTTGGCCGATGCGCAGGTGGACGGCGAGGTGAAGGCGATCGGTGCGACCTTGGTCAGATACTCCGGCGCACTTCGCGAAGCCTGATCAGAATCTGAGCAGGATGTCGCCACGAACGGCCTTGCTCAGTTCTGTAAACGAGAAACTTCATCTGCTGCTGCACTGATTTGACTATGTAGCCAACGTTGGGCGGGATCATTGTCATTGCTGCTGTGCCAGATCATATCCAGTTGCTGGCGGGTAGCAGCGTAAGGCGTTGGTTTGATCATGAAGCCCAATGTTCTTGCAAATGTCCTGGCCAGTGGCTGCGGCATGATTGCCAATAGCTCGCTCTTCTCTAAAAGCATCGGCAATGCCAGAAAGTGTGGAAGTACGATTTGCCGTCGTACCGATAACCCCGCCTCTGCCATCGCCTGTTCCAGGGCGTTGCGATCATACATTTGCGCCTGCCTGGCCAGCCCTCTTTCGAGTATGTAACCGCTCAGCACCCCTTCGCCTTCGCCGCCCAAGGATACTACCGCCAGCGGATATCTGGTCAGGTCCTGTAATTGCAGCGTTTTTGCACCAATCGGATGTTCACCGCTACAGATGAAGACCTCGTCCTGAAACAGTACCGGTTTTGTGCGAAATCGTTCGGGAACGCTACGGAAAGTACCTATCGCGACGTCAATTCGCCCCAAGTCAATCTGCTCGGCGAGGTCTAAGCGAGTCGCCGGAGTAATCTGCAGATCGATACCCGGGGCCGCTGTCGATAATTGATGATTGAGTTGCGGTAGAAGCGTTGCCGAAATGTAGTCGTTGGCCGCGATCACAAAGGAGCGGCTCACCTTCTCTGGTTCGAAGGGAGAGGCCGCCTGGGTTAGGGTTTTACTCATGTTGAGTAATGCCGCACGAAGCGGGCCGCTGATCTCTATCGCATAGCTGGTGGGTGTCATCCCCTTCCCCGTGCGCACAAAAATCTCCTGGCCCAAGCCTTCTCGTAAACGGGACAACGCATGACTGACAGCCGATTGACTCAGATGCAGGCGTTGGCTGGCACGCAGCACACTGTGTTCTTCCATAACCGCATCAAATACTCTAATTAGATTGAGATCCAGTTTGTCGAAAGCAATCATGGTGAAAATTTCCGGATAGGCCGTATTAGCTATTGATTTGATTATAAAAAGCTGCCGTTGGCAAGCCCGCTTCCCTGTTTGAGAGCTAATGAGGTTACTGCATTTCGATACTGCATAGAATTATATTTCTATGGAAGATCGAAGATGGAGATTGTTGGAGGCGATAAGTCGGAAGTGTCTTTAGATGAAAACGGATGCGAGCTCCAGGTACTCAAAGTTTTCTCAAATTGAGCGGGTCACGAGAATTATTCGTCCTGTTCTATGCATTGTCTTTCTGCATAATTTTCACTGCCGATCCGGGGAGCGCTGTGCGATGCTATTTTTTTCAGTTATGGAGAAATTGTAACGGCTAAAAATTTTTGCATCTCTGTGCCGAAATGGCGCAAGGATGTTGTTAGCTGACTTGGGTCGCAAAAATCTCCAGGTAGCTACTCGTTACAATGCTGTGCCCTGGGATTAATGAGCTGTGTTCAACTAATGGCTAGGATAAAATAATAATTAAAGACCGTTTCGATTATATTGTTATTGGCGCTGGCAGTTCCGGTTGCGTTACTGCGAACAGACTTGTTTTGGAACATGATGCTCGAGTTTTATTACTGGAAGCGGGGCCTAGCGATAACAATTCTCTTATTAAAATACCTGCCGCCAGCTTTAAAATGCTTTCTGGTAGCTCTCCCTTTGTTAAACGCATCGCTTCGACGCCGCAGGCTTCGCTTGGAGGGCGGATTGTCGAGATACCTCAGGGTAACGTTGTGGGTGGTGGAAGTTCAGTCAACATTATGCTGTATGCAAGAGGCTCACGCCTGGATTACGAAAGATGGGATCAGGCCACTGATGGTGCCGGTTGGGGCTGGGATGATATGGTTCCCTATTTTCGACGCCAAGAGAGTAACCAGCGTTTCGAGAACGAAGCTCATGGTGGTGATGGGCCGCTGAAAGTATCGGACGCTCCTTATCTGATCGAAGCCGATACCTTATTTCTGCGCACCATGCAAAACCTAGGCGTTCCCTTCACTGCTGACTTCAACGCTGGCAATTTGCACGGTGTTGGCCTCACTCAATCCACGATATACAAAGGCAAGCGTTGCAGTGCGGCGGACGCATTCCTGCTTCCGATCATAGATGATCCACGACTGACCTTAGTAACTTCTGCGCGTGTAAACCGCATTCTCTTTGAGGGTAAGCGCGCAGTGGGCGTGCAATATGTGGTAAATGGAGTGACACATGAGCGTACCACCACCGGAGAAGTCATCCTCACAGCAGGTGCGTTGGTAACACCACAGTTGCTGATGTTGTCTGGTATCGGTCCACGAGAACATCTTGAGCAGCATGGAATCAAGCCGCTCGTTGATTTACCGGGAGTCGGTCAGAACTTACAGGACCACCATGTCGCCATTCTATCCGCCACGACCAAACGGCCGATTGGCTATTTCGGTGAAGATCGTGGGGTGAAAGCGCTTAAAAATGCAATCCAATATTTCGCCTTTAAAAACAGTGGTCCTATCGGCTCGACCGGCTCGGAAAGCATGGCGTTCGTGAACCTCGATGATCCCGAGGCTGACCCCGATATACAGATTTACTGCGTTGGTGTCATGTACCCATCGATCAAGCGCGAGCCGACCGATGCGGTCACGTTATTGGCGAACTTGGTCAAGCCTCTATCGCGCGGTCAGGTTCGGCTGCGCTCGGCAGATCCTGCGGATCATCCTGAAATGAATCTTGGCTGGCTCAGCAATCCGGAAGACAGTCGTCGCCTCTTGCAGGCTCTCAAGTACCTCAGAAAAATTACCGCGACCGAACCCTTTGCTTCAACGATAGATGAGGTGTTTTCACCAAGCGCGAACCTGCAATCGGATGAAGAGTTGATGGATTACATCCACCAAACCACCGAGAGTAATTACCATCCGGTCGGTACATGCAAGATGGGTCTGGAAGACGACCCGATGTCGGTGGTGAATGCAGACCTGAAAGTAATAGGGGTCCAAAACCTACGCGTTTTCGACTGTTCGATGATGCCGGTGATTATCAGTGCCAATACCAACGCAACTGCTATGGCCGTTGCTGACAAGGGCGTCGATCATATGATGGGAACTCGGGGACGGCGTGTTCAAGAACATTCGGCGCATAGCAAGGCGAGCGAATACGTCAAGGGCTAACGACATCGGCAAAGGCCCAATGGTTTAACTAAAATCATTGGGCCTTTGTTTTCTAATCTAAAATTTGTAACCCATACCAATATTCAAGTAGTCGACCGAGACACTGGCGTCAACGCCACTACTGGCTCCAGTTCCATGCACGGTGGCGTTCAGGGCTCTGGTGTAGCTTCCATTTATTTCTATGTTTTTATCCAAATTGTATGTTGCCCCCACGCTATAGTGGTCGGTATCCATAAGTGGAGAGGTAGTCGCGAATGTGCTTTCACTGTCCGGAATCAATTTACTGGCCAGCGAAGTGCCTGCGCGTACCGTCCATTTTTGATTGAATTCATAGGCTACACCGAAGCGATAGATCCGTTGGTTACGCCATCCGTATCCTGGGCCATTGCTTGCACCCATTGGCCCACCTTCGACCATGCTGTTTCCATAAGCACGTTCACCAGCCCAGTTGATCCATAAATAATCGAAGGCCAGAGTCAGGTCGGGGGTGGCCATGTAACTCAAACCTAAACCCGCTTGCTGTGGCGTATCGATCCGGCCATTGGGGACCAGCGACTTATAACGATCAAGTTGCTGAAAGCGGATTTTGCTGGAGTAAGTCAAGCCCAGCTGCAGATTGTCGAGGATTTTACCGATATAACCAACGGCGAAGCCATAACCGAACGCGTGATCGGAGCCAGGTGAGTTGAAGCCGAATCCTTCGAAGCCGGCGATATCAAGATACTGATAAGCAAGGCGGGGGGAGAAGCCGATATAATGCCCAGGTTTGAATTGGTAAGTAATAGTGGGCGCCATGATCACCTGATTGATTTCAGACTTCATGTCCTTAGTACCCCAGATCGGCTCTTTGTAATCGAGCTTAACCCCTTGCCCAAAAACGGAAAGTCCAGCCGTCACATCTGGGTTGATTGTAAAGTTGATGCCACCTGCGGGCACCGGAACTACGGGGTCGGTGCCGTAATGCTGGCCATTCACTTCGGAATTGACGTCGGCATGGAGGACGGTCAGGTCCATGTCCGTTCGATCACCCACCAATGCCATGCCTGCAGGATTGTTAGCGGACTCCACGGAGTCCTGGGGCAGCGCGATGGACGCGCCGCCCATACCCATGGCTTTGGCACCGTATCCCGGAAGTTGGATGCCATTGTTGGCTTGTACCTCGCAACAGCATAGTAACGCAATGCCAAGTGACAATGTGTTGACTGCCATGCTGCTCAATGTATAGGTATTTTTCAAAGGGGAACGATTGAAATTTAACGGCTTGGATAAATTATTCATACGGCCTCGTTGTTATTATTTTAGGTGCACGTATCGGCTACGCACTAGCGCCTATATTTCTCGATAAAGATAGTTTCAACTATTGAAAAAAAAGAACCTACCCTTACTCAGACGGTTATGGATGCAAATGCTCGAATTCGGTCTTGTCTGCTCTTGGATTCGTTTTATGCAATATCTTCCTGCATAGTTTTCACTGCCTCCTAAATAGCTGTTATGCGATGCTCGGATAACGAACTCACCGTACAGGCCACTAGAGCGCGACGTTCATTTCGGGCCGCTATATGAAAGGAGTTAGTGCCTTAGTGAACATCGACACACGGATTAAATATCGTCATTTGGTGTGTTTCCTTGAAGTGGCGCGGCAGGGGAGTTTGGCGCGCGCTGCGGATAAATTAGCCGTCAGCCAGCCGGCGTTGTCCAAGACCCTAAAGGAGCTGGAAACACTACTGAGTGTCAGCTTGTTTGTACGGAGCAAGGCCGGGGCTGCACTGACCCCATCTGGCGTGGCTTTTTTGCGCTTCGCCGGGCCGAGCGTGCAGGCCTTACGCGAGGGGGTCAACAGCCTGCGCTCTGGTGTTCACGAGCCAACCACCATACGGCTTGGAGTGCTTTCGACAGTCGAGAGCGTGTTGATTCCCGAGGTCGTATGTCGGCTGCATGCTCGTCATCCGTCGCTGATCGTCACGGTCATCACAGGCCCCAGTGCGTACTTGCTGTCCCGATTAGGAGAGGGAGAATTGGACCTGGTGGTGGGACGTATGACAGACAGCCCTCAAATTCAGGGGTTGGCGTTCGAACATCTTTATAACGAATCGATGACGCTTGTAGTTCGTAGTGACCACCCGCTGTTTACCGACCCGTGCGCATGCAAAAAACTTGAGGACTATCCACTGGTGCTGCCTTTGGCGGGCACCACTATTCGTAAGTTTGCCGATAGCCTTTTCGCTCAATATAACGCCAATCTACCAAGTCGGGTCTTGGAAACCTTATCCGTGTCTCTGAGTCGACGGTACGTGCAGTGCAGTCATGCCCTGTGGCTGGCACCAATGGATGCGGTGCGTCTGGATTTGAATAAAGGCGAATGGGTGGAACTGGGTATCAGAGGGCCGGGTGGATCGGTCGGGGTGTGCCGCAACCCCGTCTTGGAGCTGTCGCCGGCCGCGCAATGGTGCATAGCAGTGCTGCGTGAGATAACTCAGGGATATGACAGCCTGTAGCTTCATGACTCTTGCTATTTGGCGTGGAGGGGCGAAGTGCTCTCCCCTCCAAAGTGCTCTCATCAGGCTTGAGATTTACATCGGATAGCGCGGCGCTTCACTTTTCAACGTGATCCATTGCCATTGGGTGAACTCTTCCCAGTTGGCCGGACCACCAATGCTGCTGCCGTTACCCGATGCTCCAACGCCACCGAAGGGGTTGATAACTTCGTCTACCACCGTCTGGTCATTGATGTGCAGCAAGCCGACATGCAATTGCTCGCCGAGGTTCAGCGCACGGCCGACATCGTTTGAAATGACTGCGCCGGCCAGGCCGAACTCGGTGTTGTTGGCGAGTCTGACCGCATCCTCATCACTGTCGAATGGCATTACCACCGCCACGGGACCGAACACTTCTTCCTTGAAGATCGGGTTGCGTTCATCGACACCACTCAAGACAGTCGGTTGGTAAAACAACCCCTCGTAGTTGCCGCCAGCTTCGATGCGCGCACCGGCCTGTTCCGCCGCCTTAACCAAGCGATCGACGTGATCGCGTTGTTGGGCGTTGATGAGCGGGCCCAGGGCGTAATCACCTTTGGCGGGATCGCCCACGGTCAGACTCTTAGCTTTTGCCACCAATCGTGCAAGAAAGGCCGGGTACAGGCTACGGTGAACAAGAATACGACCGATCGCCACGCACACTTGCCCCTGATGCAGGTAGGTGCCCCATGTTGCGTTGGAAACCGCAAGATCAAGATCGGCGTCGTCGAGGATGATCAACGAGTTTTTACCGCCCAGCTCCAACGAAACCTTCTTTAAATGGCGCCCGGCTGCTTCGGCAATCTTGCGCCCTGCACCTGTCGAACCGGTGAATTGGATCATTGCAATGTGTGGATCTGTTGTCAGTGCGGCACCTGCCTCTGCGCTCCCTGGCAGTACATGTAACAATCCCTTGGGTAGCCCGGCTAATTCGAAGATCCGAGCGATCACGAAACCGCCGCTGATCGAAGTTCTCGGATCAGGTTTAAGTATCACGGCGTTGCCCACTGCAAGTGCCGGGGCAACCGCCCGAATTGCCAAACATAACGGGTAGTTAAAGGGAGAGATAACCCCAATCACCCCCAAAGGCTTACGCCGTGCCAAGCTCAAGCGCCCGGGAGTCGAGGGTAGTACTTCACCTTGGCTGCGGGATGGCAGGGCCGCACTCTCATTGAGAATCTGCAGCATCTGGTTGACTTCGAACATCGCTTTAGGCCGTGTCGATCCGCTCTCACGGATCAACCAGTCGACAATCTCGTCATGGTGCGTCTCGCAGGCCTGGGCAGCACGACGAAATACCTGCGCCCGCTCGGAGTGGGGCAGTGCATACCACTGCTTCTGAGCCTGGCTAGCGGTCTGCGAAGAGAGGGCAACCAGTGCAGCATCGGCGTTGCCGATAGATCCAAGTGGTGCTCCGCTGGCTGGCTCGACAACAACTGTCGCAGGCAATGGCCCCAACTGCCAGTCTCCTGTAAACAGGCGCTCGTTCCAGAGTTCGGCAGGTAGCAGTGGTAAAGTAGACATGGCTTTTTCCTTTATTGTTGGAGCCTGATTGAAGGCCTTTTATAAAATAACTGACGATCGAAGTTCGAAAAGAAGCGGGACGGGCGACCTTCATCACCAGTCGGTCGACAGTGAGTTTTGCTTGAAGATTGGGCGAGTAACACTGAAATAAAATGAGGCATCATTAACCTCTTGGTTATTGATGGAGCAATAGCAGGGCGTGGAAGAAAAAATTCCTGATCAAGTTTCTGCCTTTGGTGGTGTTTGAGCTTTATGGTGCCTTTCAAACACGTAACGCTGCGACAACGGTTCGTGCAAGTTTCAGTAGGGGCGGGGCGATAAATCTGGAAATGCAGGCGTTATTTCTCGGCGAGCGTAACCCGGGGCAGTCAGTGCGCCACCGGCAACAGGAACCGCGCAATCACCGGCAGGTGATCGGAGATTTTCAAGGTATCGTCCTGCCGTACCCGCGCTTCGACCCGCTTCAGTTTGGCACTGTAGAAGAAGTAATCCAGGGTTCGGTCCGGGCCGCTGACGTCGGGGTCGTTGGGGTAATGGGTCAGCCAGTGTTCGCGGTCGATGCCGCTGGCTTCGTTGTTGCTCGGGATCATTGGGTACTTGTCCCACAGCACATGTAATTCGCTGTCCGCCGAGTAGCTGCCGCGCCACCTCGGCGGCAGGCGCAGGTATTGGCCTAGCGGCAGCAGGTTGAAATCGCCACCGATCAGCCATGGCGTGCCCTGGCCTTCGAACTTATCCAGCAGGCGAGCAATCGCCTGTACCTGGCGCAACGGGGTGTCGTTCTGGGTAAAGGGAGCTAATTGGGTACTGATCACCGCCAATTGTCCGCCATCACTGAGCGGCAGATAGTTGAGCAGCAGCGCCTGGCGGGGTTGGAACTGGCGTTGGATCAGGTTGGCTGGAGCCAGGGGCAGTTGCAGCCGCTCGGCATGCTCGATCCGATAGCGGCTCAAGGTCGCCAGCTTGCGCCCGACGCTGCCGAAGATATGCCAGTCGGGGACGAAGTCGGCCTTCCAATCGAAGGCCTGCGAGCTGCACGGATAGAGGTCCGCCACACGCTCCTGGAGCAGCTTGAACTGGTCCTGATAGGCGCTGGCCTTGGCGTTTTCATCGACCTCTTGCAGCAGCACGATATCCGGTTGCTCGTCGCGAATGATCCGCGACACTTCGTCAAGGCTGAAGGCCATGTCTTCCTGGGTGGGGCGTTCATCCTTGCCGCTGCCGTCGGCCATGTCGTACCAGAACACATAGCGTTTGCCCGCCAGGTACTGGATATTCCAGGTCATTGCCTTGAGGGCCTGGCCAGCGACCAGCACCGGGGCCTGGGCGGTGCAACTGACCGGCAGCGCCTGCTTGTTGTCGGGATGCCAGCTCAGGTTGTAGATGAACAGTCCAAGCAGACCGGCAAAAAGGGCCATGCTCAATAGTGTGTAACGTAATAAACGGGTCATGGGCTCGGCTTATGACGTTGCAATAGGTGTGGGAGCATAGCCGACAGCCTTGTCGCCGCCTAACCCTCTATCGGGAGGGGGCCCGCTCAGTCCCTGTCGGCTGTTTGGCTGATCAGCATATACAGCCGGAAGAGTACAACGCTGGTAAACAGTTGCAGGAAACTGTGAGTGCTATCGATGATCAGTGTCAGAAGCGGATTTTGCGGCTCGGGGTAAGCATTGGCACTCAAGCCCTTGAGCAGCCACAGTGGTCCCATGACGCAGAGGATGCAACTGAAGGTCCGCCAGAAATGCCCGCGACTGAGATTGAAGCTTTCCTTCATCGCCCGCAGCGGCTCGCGACCCCGCAATACCAATGAGTACTCGGCGAACGCCAGCACCACGGTCAGCCAGATACCGGGGATGAAATACAACGACAGCCCCAGCACGATGGCCACGGTATTGATCGCCGCTAGCAGCGCCATGCGCGGCCACAGGCGCAAGGACATGGCCAGCAGATCGCGATTGCGCGGAGTTTCGCCTCGGCTGCGGGCATCGAGAAACAGGATCAGTGCCGCGGTGTACAGCGGGTACACCAGCAGCCCGGCCAGCAGATCGTAGGCAGGCGATACAGGGGCGCCGATGGCGATGTCCAGCAGTCGCTGAAGCACGGCTTCGAAGATCACCAGCGGCAGGCAGAGGCGGGCGATCTGGCCCAGGTTGTGCCGAAAAAAGTACAGGGAGTCGCGCAGTATGGTGAGCGGGTTCATAGGCTCGCTATCGAAGGTCAAAGCAAAGCGATACTTTAACCGATGAGGTGGGCCGACATTCAAATGTAAACGTTAGGTAAGGATCATTGAAACTTCCTGTAACAGCCCCATAACTGATGCACGCCCTGACCGGATCGGCCAGGGCGACCGATTTCTACCCGGCAATCTAATGAGGTCGCCATGAACAGCGAAGAGCAAACCCTGATCGATGGACTGTTTTCACGGTTGCAACAAGCCGAAAAGGATTCAGCCCCGCGTGACGCCCTGGCGGAGGCGCGGATCAAGGAGCATCTGACGCGCCAACCGGCTGCGACGTACTACATGACTCAGTCGATCCTGGTGCAAGAGCATGCGCTCAAAAGTCTCGACGAGCAGAACAAGCAGCTCCAGGCCCAATTGCAGCAAGCCCAGGCCGATTTGCAAGAGGCTCGCGCGCGAAGTACGGCGCCAGTACCGAGCAGCGGCGGTTTCCTGTCGAGCATCTTTGGCGGTGGCAGTCGCAATCCGGCACCCGCTCCGGCGCCGAGCAACTCCGGTGGCGGCTGGCGTGAACCGACACGCCCGGCGTTTAATGCCCCGCCACAGCAGAATTACAATCCTCAGCCCAATTACGCGCCGCAGCAGCCGGCTGCGGCCAGTCCTATTGGCAGCGGTTTCCTTGGCGGTGCGCTGAAAACCGCAGCCGGCGTCGCCGGCGGGGTCATGTTGGCCGAAGGTATCAGCAGCCTGTTCCATCACCACCAGCAGCCGCAGATCATCGAAGAAATCATTGAGCCCAGCCCGATGAGCAACCACAGCGATGGTTGGGGAGATGACCGGCGCATGGCCAACAACGACGCCTGGGGCAACAGCGACCAGGGCGGTTTCCTCGACGGCGGCTATAGCGACGACAGTTCTTCCTCTTTCGCCGACGACGATTCTTACGTCTGACCTCCCAAGGTCCGGAGCGCCTTTGCGCTCCGGACTGCGCTGGCATGGCTGATTGTTCGCTGAAAATTGCCTTGGGCTGGCATACTGGGCGCCTACTCGCTTTCGAGTGTCTGTCACCCCGGCCAGTGCGCGCTTGCGCCATGAGGATTCACGGTGAAGAAAATCGCGGTGTTCGCCGATGTCCAGAACCTCTATTACACCGTCCGCCAGGCTTACGGTTGTCATTTCAATTACACCGCCCTGTGGGCCGATATCAGTCAGCGCGGACAGATCGTCGAGGCCTATGCCTATGCGATCGACCGTGGCGACAGCAAGCAGCAGCAATTCCAGCAGATTCTGCGCAACTTGGGTTTCACGGTGAAACTCAAACCGTATATCCAGCGCAGCGACGGCTCCGCTAAGGGGGACTGGGATGTGGGCATCACCATCGATATCATGGATGTGGCGCCGAATGTCGACGAAGTGGTGCTGGCGTCCGGTGACGGTGATTTCGACCTGCTGCTTGAGCGGATCATCGACAAGCACGGGGTCGAGGCGGTGGCCTATGGCGTGCCGGGGCTGACGGCCAATTCGCTGATCCGCGCAGCGAGCCGCTACGTGCCCATCGAAGGCACGCTGTTGTTGAAAAACTGAAACCGATTATCGAAAAGGGCAGGGCTTTTGGAACGTATTGCGGTCATCGACTTTGAAACCACCGGGATCTCGCCGAGCAGTGCCTGTCGGGCAACGGAAATCGCCGTGGTCATCCTGGAACAAGGGCGCATTGTCGACCGTTACCAGAGCCTGATGAATGCCGGGGTACGAGTGCCGGCCTTTATCGAACAACTGACCGGCATCAGCAACGCCATGTTGCGCACCGCACCATCGGCGGAGCGGGTGATGAACGAGGTCAACGCATTCGTTGGCATCACGCCACTGCTGGCGCATAACGCTGCATTCGACCAGAAGTTCTGGGACTTCGAGATGGGCCGGATCAAGCGCACGCGCCTGCAAAACTTTGCCTGTTCACTGTTGCTGGCGCGACGTCTGATGCCGACGGCACCGAATCACAAACTGGGCACTTTGACGGCCCATGCGCGGCTGCCGCACACCGGTCAGGCGCACCGGGCCATGGCCGATGCCGAGATGGCCGCTAACTTGTTGGCGCACCTGGCCAGTGAACTGCGCGAGAAGCATGGGCTGCGGGAGCTGTCCCATGATCTGCTGTGCAAATTGCAGAAAGTGCCGGCGGCGAAGGTGGGGGAGCATTTGAAGCGATATCAGCGCGCCTGAAGCAAGGTCGGAGACGAGCGTCAGTCGATGTCTCTGACCAGGCAGTAATGCACCGGCCAATCCCGACGTTTTGCACCTGATTCAGTATCAAGGCTGTGTCATTGATAGTGTCGTAGCTATAGAGCATGCAATACGGGCTGTTATCAGCCTCGCACCTCAAGTCCTTACTCGCCATCACCTCAAACTCCGGGCCATGCTCTTGCATGACCAAGCCTGGTTCTGCGCCCGAGATATCCATGCTTTATAAAGTGTACTGGCGTGATAACGCGATTTTGTAACTTATTATTTGCCGATGACCTTTCTAGAATAACGTTTCCTTGTCCTGCCCAGAGCCTTCCATGCCAACCCCACGCCGTTTTCCGTTACCGCTGATCGGTGCCTTCTTTGCCTTGTACTTCATCTGGGGATCGACCTACCTGGGTATTCGTATCGGCGTGGAGTCCTGGCCGCCGTTGATGATGGGGGGTATCCGTTTCGTAATCGCCGGCAGCCTGCTGTATGCCTATCAGCGCTGGCGCGGTGTACCGGCGCCAACCTGGCGACAATGGAAAGCGGCGGGGGCCATCGGCGTACTACTGCTCAGTTTCGGCAATGGTGCGGTGACCCTGGCCGAGTACACGGGCGTGGCCTCGGGTGTCGCGGCGCTGACGATTGCCACGGTGCCACTGTTCACCTTGCTCTGCGGCTATTTCTGGGGCGCTCGTAATACCGCTCTGGAATGGGCCGGGATCGTGCTGGGCCTGATCGGTATCGCCCTGCTGAACATGGGGTCCAACCTGCAAGGCAGCCCATTGGGTGCCGGCTTGCTGCTGCTGGCGGCGGCGACCTGGGCGTTCGGGTCGGTGTGGAGCAAGCATCTGCCGCTGCCTCCGGGCGGCATGGCCAGTGCGGCGCAAATGTTGGTGGGCGGCGCGGTCCTGTTGCTGGCCAGCTTTGTCAGGGGCGAGCGCCTGACCCAGATGCCCTCGACCGAAGGCTGGCTGGCGCTGCTCTACCTGATCGTCTTTGGTTCCATCATCGCCTTCAACGCTTACATGTACCTGTTGAAGCATGTGCGGCCAGCGGCGGCGACCAGTTATGCCTATGTCAATCCGGCGGTGGCGGTGTTGCTGGGCATCCTGTTTGCCGACGAACACATCGGCTGGCACGAGTGCATCGCCATGGGCGTGATCATCAGCGCCGTGGTGTTGATCGGTTTACCACAGTGGCGCAAGCCGAAAGAGGCTTGAGCAGGTAAACTGCCGCGCATCGCTCCTGTGCGTTGACACTTTTTCTTTCTATGGTACTTGCATGACATTCGAGACTCTCGGCCTGATCGAGCCCCTGACCCGGGCCCTGGATACTCTCGGCTACAAGACGCCGACACCGGTCCAGGCCCAGGCCATTCCCGCCGTGCTGGCTGGCCGCGACCTGATGGCCGCCGCGCAGACCGGCACCGGCAAGACCGCCGGTTTCGCCCTGCCGCTGTTGCAGTTGCTGACCCTGGAAGGACTGAAGGTCGCCGCTAACTCGGTCCGTTCGCTGATCCTGGTACCGACCCGCGAACTCGCCGAGCAGGTGCATGAAAGCGTGCGCCAGTACGCCGAGCACCTGCCGCTGAGCACGTATGCGGTGTATGGCGGCGTCAGTATCAACCCGCAGATGATGAAGCTGCGCAAAGGCGTCGACCTGCTGGTGGCCACGCCGGGGCGCCTGCTTGATCTGTTCCGCCAGAACGCGCTCAAGTTCAACCAGTTGCAAGTCCTGGTGCTCGACGAGGCTGATCGCATGCTCGACCTGGGTTTCCAGGAAGAGCTGGGCAATATCTATAAAGCCTTGCCGAAAAAGCGCCAGACCCTGTTGTTCTCTGCGACGTTCTCCGATGCCATCCGCCTGTTGGCTGGGCAAACGCTCAACGATCCGTTGAGCATTGAAGTCAGCCCGCGCAACGTGGCGGCTAACACGGTCAAACAGTGGCTGGTGACGGTCGACAAGAAGCGCAAGCCGGAGCTCTTCGTGCATCTGTTGCGCAAGCACAAGTGGAAGCAGGTGCTGGTGTTTGCCAAGACTCGCAACGGCGTCGACCAGTTGGTGGAAAAACTCCAGGGCCTGAGTGTGAACGCCGACGGCATCCATGGCGACAAACCTCAAGCGACCCGCCAACGGGCGCTGGACCGTTTCAAGGCCAGCGAGATCCAGATCCTCGTGGCGACCGATGTCGCGGCCCGTGGCCTGGATATCGAAGACCTGCCGCTGGTGGTCAATTTCGACCTGCCGATTGTCGCCGAGGATTACATTCATCGTATCGGCCGTACCGGTCGTGCGGGCGCTACCGGCGAGGCGATTTCCCTGGTGTGTGCCGATGAAGTCAATCTGTTGTCGGCCATCGAGGTGCTGACGCGCCAGGCGCTGAGCCGTCGCGAAGAAGCAGATTTCGAGCCCGAACACCGAGTGCCGCAAACCGATGTGTCCGGGCAAGTGATCAAAAAACCGAAGAAACCAAAAAAGCCGAAGGCCGCGGGCGGTGGTGGTAAACGTAATCTGGGCAAATGGGTGGACAGCGGCGAAAAGCCGGAAGACGTGGCGCCATCGGTCAAGCCGGTGCGCAAGGTGCCGGTGTTCAACACCGGGCCGCGTAAGCGCAAGCCCTGAGGCGCGCGTTACCTTGTGGGAGCAGGCCAACCGGCTCCCCTGGCGTCAGGCCGAGCGCAGGGGCAAAAGGCTTAGGCCCGCCGTAACCACTCCAGTATGCCTTTGCCCGCCAACCGCCCGCTGGCGAAGCAGGCGGTCAGCAGATAACCGCCGGTCGGCGCCTCCCAATCGAGCATCTCGCCGGCACAGAATACGCCCGGCAACGCCTTGAGCATTAGCTGTTCGTCCATGGCTTCGAAAGGCACGCCACCGGCGCTGCTGATCGCTTCGTCCAGCGGGCGGGAGGCGACCAGTTGCAGTGGCAGGGATTTGATCGCGCTCGCCAGTTGCGCGGTGTCGCTGAAGCAGGCGGCATCCGCCAGTTCACGCAGCAACGCTGCCTTGACCCCGTCGATACCGAGCTGGTTGTGCAAGTGCTTGGCCATGGAGCGTGAACCGCGTGGTTTGGCGAGCGAGGCTTGGATCTGCTGCTGGGTCTTGCCGGGGAGCAGGTCGATTTCGATGATCGCCGAGCCGTTTTGGTTGATCTGCTCGCGGATCGGCGCGGACAAGGCGTAGATCAGACTGCCCTCGATCCCGCTGGCGGTAATCACGCACTCGCCCAGGCGTGGAGCGGTATGTCGCAGGCCGATGGCGACGTTTTTCAGCGGGGCACCGGCAAACTTGTCGCGCAGCAGTTCGCTCCAGGCCTGGACTTCAAATCCGCAATTGCTCGGTTGCAATGGGGCAGCGCGCACGCCGCGCTGTTCCAGTAGCGGTAGCCAGGCCGCATCGGAACCCAGGCGTGCCCAACTGCCGCCGCCCAGCGCAAGCAGCGTGGCATCGGCCTGGACGTGTTTTTTGCCGTCCGGGCTGTGGATAACCAACTGGTCATCCTGCCAGCCCATCCAGCGATGGCGGGTGTGGATAACGACCCCGGCATCGCGCAGACGCTTGAGCCAGGCGCGCAGTAGCGGAGCGGCCTTCATATCGCTGGGAAAGACTCGTCCGGAACTGCCGACAAAGGTAGTTATCCCCAGGCCATGAATTCAGTCGCGCAGATCATCGGCACCGAAGGCCCGCAGCATCGGGGCGATCCGTGAGGCCTGCTCGGCATAACGCGAGAGAAATGCCGGGTAGGGCTCGGAATGGGTAATGTTCATGCCGCCGACGCCAGCCAGCAAAAACTTGCGCCCGACTGAAGGCATGCCGTCGTAGAGGTCGACCCGGACATCCGCCTGACTCAGGACTTCGGCGGCCATCAGGCCGGCTGGGCCGCCGCCGATAATGGCGACGTGGGGAGGCGAGTCGAGCGTTGGGCGAGTCATGGCAGGCTGCGAAGTGGCATGGTAGGCAGGCATTCTACGTTTTCTTTGGGGGAGTGGGCTTGCCCACGAAGAACGAAAATAGGCGGTGTCGGTAAAACAGCGATGAGACGTTCGTGGACAAGCCCGCTCCAACACAGGACTGTCGGCGCTTTCAGGAGGCTTGTACAAAAAACATACAGCGGTCTGTAGCCCTTATTCCGTAGGTGTTGTAGCGCATTTCACGCAGGTTATCCACAGGCGGTTCCACAGGCATTGTGGGTAAGCAAGCACGATTCAGTGACAGCCTGATGACGTCCAGACCCGCTGCGCGCTGTGATGCAGGATGCCGTGGCGCCGCGCCAGGGCCTGGCGGTCCTTGCTGTAGCCGCCACCGATTACCCCGACCACTGGAATGTCCCGGCCCAGGCAATGGCGCGGGACCTGTTCGTCTCGCGCCGCCAGCCCCGCGTCCGTCAGTTTCAGATAACCCAGGGCATCGTCCTTATGGACATCCACACCGGCGTCGTAGAGCACCAGATCCGGCTGATAGAGCGGTAGCAGGTAATTCAGGGCGTTATCCACCACCCGCAGGTAGTCGGCATCGCCCATGCCCATGGGCAGTGGAATGTCCCAGTCGCTGGGGGCTTTGCGTGCGGGGAAATTTTTCTCGCAATGCTAGGTTGATGGGGTGGTCCCAAACACCCGGAATGGCGACTGTATATAACCAGCGTCACATCAAGAAAAAAGCCACCGCTGTGTCCTTGCAAATGCAAAAACAATTGCGTGTGGAGGCTCATCCCGATGAGTAAAAGACCAGAGAAAGATTTCATAATGGATGGAAGTGATTTCTGTCCTTCACTTCCATCGATAGTTCGGAGCAAAAGCGGTATCGCGTTTGATCCTAACTGAACGAGCCCCATGAAAGACAGGACACCGTTCCCCCCTTAAGATAGGGGGATAGGCAAACGGGTATGTTCATGACTAACAGCAATGATAAGGGTGGCGAGTTGCTCGGCCGGGAACGTCGGCGGCGCTGGAGCACCGACCAGAAGCTGGCCATGGTTCGCGAGAGCCTTGAGCCCGGACAAAGCGTGTCCGTGGTAGCCCGGCGTAACGGCATCAATGCCAACCAGCTGTTTCTGTGGCGCAAGCTGTACCAGGACGGAAGTCTGTCGGCGGTCAGTGCTGGCGAGGCCGTGGTACCAGCGTCCGAGCTAAGCGATGCGCTCAAACAGATCCGCGAATTACAGCGGATGCTAGGCAAGAAGACGATGGAAGCGGAAGTTCTCAAAGAGGCCGTGGAGATCGCTCGGTCGCGAAAATGGATTGCGCACTCACCCTTGTTGCCGGGGGACGACCAGTGAAACTGGTCAGTAAATGTCTCGGTGTGTCGCGCTCGCAATTAACGGTTCGGATCCAGCAATCGGTATCGCCCATAGTACGGCGACGCCGGCTTGTGAACGACACGCAATTGGTCGCCGAGATCGAGCAGCAAGTCAGCGATTTACCGAGCTATGGCTACCGCCGTGTCTGGGGTTTGTTACGCCGTGAGCGTGAAGCCCAGTCGCTGCCACCGATCAATGTGAAGCGGGTTTATCGCGTGATGCGCGATCACAATCTGCTGCTACAACGACACGTAAAGCAGCCCGGCGTCCAGCGCAGGCATGAAGGCCGAATCGCAGTCATGACCAGTGATACCCGTTGGTGCTCGGACGGCTTCGAATTCCGCTGCGACGACGGTGCGAAGAACACCTGTGCGCAGTCCGCAGAGCAATGGGATGGCGGAGAGTTTCGTGAAGACGATCAAGCGTGATTATGTGGCTCATATGCCCAAACCGGATTGAGAAACGGCCCTGCGCAATCTGACGATTTTACGGGGTGCCGCGTCGGGCGGGTCCCTGGGTTTTTGGTTGATACAGCGCTCCTCCCTCGTTTATGGCCTTGCTGCGCCTGCCGCTCGCACCCCTCTTTTTAGGAATACCTTCCTCTTCCGCAAATTGCGGAGGCATCTCTGCATCCCGAAATTAATGAGCCTTATATAAATACATAAGCTTCAGTTATTACTAATCCGCTAACTATTTGGCTTGAGCTTTTCGAAGGTGTGTGCGTCGTTGAAATATGATTTTACAAATTTATAATGTTTATGAATGGAGCCTGTTTTTTATAACGGTATCGTCACTCGGCTCGTAGAGGAGGAGTGCTTTGTTATCATTCTGTAATAATGGATTAATAAGTGATGTGCGATCGGTGTGCGGTGAGTGTTCTGTTTAAATGCTCATGTTTAATGCGTGTTTAATTTTCCCTTTTATGTTGACTCTTGCCTCGTTAGTATCGGCCTCGCGGGCGTTGTCGGCGGCGCCATGTATCGACGGCTCCCGCCCAAGCGTTGTACTTTTTAAAGTTGTGCAGGTGCGTCAGAGATGGCTAACGAAAGGAATCGTACATCGGGTATCCCCGGGCACTCGACCACATCGACCGAAGCTGCCCGAGAGCTTGTAAAAGTCCGTCTCGCGGCACGCCATCTCTCCCGATTGCTTGATCTCTGGGCTTGCGGGCATACCAGCCCCTCTCCTGAATCGGCGCCAACACGTTGCACGTCTGAGTGGGTCGACGTGCAACCGCGTGAAGAAACCGGCGTGGGTTGACCCGCGCGGATTCTGAACAGCCCTTAAATAACGCAATAACATGTTTAGTGCTCGGCAGTCATAACCGCCGTGGGCATTCGCTCGCGCTGAACTCTGCGTGTTCATTGATAGAAACGGGTGAAAGATGAAAAACATAATAGTTGTCGACAAGGCGACGGGGACGGCGACGGAACATGCCTTTGGCAATACCAGCCTTAAAGGAACCAGCATTGTAAAATTGCCCTTCGGACTGGAAAGCGTTCAAACCTTTCAACAGTCCGGCCAGAATTTGGTGGTCACTCTGAAGTCCGGAAAAACCGTCACTATTCAGAATTTTTTTGTGGTGGGTGCTGACGGTGCGACGAACCAACTGGTTCTGGAAAACGCCGATGGAGCACTGTTGCTGGGCAACTATTCCACCCCGTATTCGGGCTTCAACTTTACGCAGATTTCTACTCTCGACGACTTGGGCGTGGCCGCCATCGCCGCCGACAGTTCGATCCCGAGCTGGGTGTTGTGGGGGCTGGGGATTCTTGCTGTGGGCGGTGCCGCAGCGGCCATCGACGGTGGCGGTGGTGGGGGCGGTCATCACGATGCGCCGCCGCCCGTCACTCCACCAGGGCCGGCGAGCGAGTTGTCAGTGAGCAGCGCGGGCACGGTCCTCAGCGGTAAGGGCCAAGGCGGCACCACCGTGACGGTCAAGGATGCTGCCGGCAATGTGATCGGCACCGGGACTGTCGGTGCCGACGGTAATTTCCAGGTCAACCTGGGCACGCCGCAAACCAATGGCGAAACCCTGCAGGTGGTCCTCAAGGATGCGTCGGGCAACGAGTCGACGCCAGCTACGGTTGTGGCGGGTGACACTACCGCGCCTGCTGCCGCTACCGGGCTGGAAGTCAGCCCTGATGGCACTGCTCTCACCGGTAAGGGTGAACCCAATACCACTGTCACCATCACCGATGCCAACGGCAACGTGATCGGTACCGGCACGGTAGGAGCTGACGGCAACTTCCAGGTCACCCTGGACCCGCCTCAAGTCAACGGCGAAACCCTCAGCGTCACGCTGACGGATGCGGCGGGGAACGAGTCTGTTCCGACTACCGTGGTTGCGGTTGATATAGATGACAACGACGCCGATGCTGATGCTGATGCTGATGCTGATGCTGATGCTGACGCCGACGCCGACGCGGATGCTGACGCCGATGCCGATGCCGACGCGGATGCGGATGCGGATGCTGATGCTGATGCGGATGCGGATGCCGACGCGGATGCTGATGCCGATGCCGATGCCGATGCCGATGCTGATGCTGACGCTGATGCTGATGCTGATGCTGATGCTGATGCTGATGC
>NZ_FOAR01000006.1:223294-224389 GCF_900109755.1 Pseudomonas agarici
ATCAGCATCGGCATCGGCATCGGCATCGGCATCGGCATCAGCATCAGCATCAGCATCCGCATCAGCATCAGCGTCAGCATCGGCATCGGCATCAGCGTCGGCATCGGCATCGGCGTCAGCATCGGCGTCGGCGTCGGCATCAGCATCAGCATCAGCATCCGCATCCGCATCCGCATCCGCATCAGCGTCGGCATCAGCGTCAGCATCGGCATCCGCATCAGCGTCGGCATCCGCATCAGAATCAGCATCGGCATCGGCATCGGCATCGGCATCGGCATCAGCATCAGCATCCGCGTCGGCATCGGCATCGGCATCGGCATCAGCATCAGCATCAGCATCGGCATCAGCATCCGCATCAGCATCAGCGTCAGCATCGGCATCGGCATCGGCATCGGCATCGGCATCAGCGTCGGCATCGGCGTCAGCATCCGCATCCGCATCCGCATCCGCATCAGCGTCGGCATCCGCATCCGCATCCGCATCGGCATCGGCATCCGCATCAGCGTCAGCGTCAGCATCAGCGTCGGCATCGGCATCGGCATCCGCATCCGCATCAGCATCCGCGTCAGCATCAGCATCAGCATCAGCATCAGCATCGGCATCCGCATCAGCATCGGCATCGGCATCAGCGTCGGCGTCAGCATCGGCGTCAGCATCCGCGTCGGCATCAGCGTCAGCATCAGCATCAGCATCCGCATCCGCATCCGCATCCGCATCAGCGTCAGCATCCGCATCGGCGTCAGCATCGGCATCGGCATCAGCATCAGCATCAGCATCGGCATCCGCATCGGCGTCCGCATCAGCATCCGCATCCGCATCCGCATCCGCATCGGCGTCCGCATCAGCATCAGCATCAGCATCCGCATCCGCATCCGCATCAGCGTCAGCATCCGCATCCGCATCCGCATCCGCATCGGCGTCAGCATCGGCATCGGCATCGGCATCGGCATCGGCGTCAGCATCCGCGTCGGCGTCGGCATCGGCATCAGCATCGGCATCGGCATCGGCATCGGCATCGGCGTCAGCATCCGCGTCGGCGTCGGCATCGGCATCCGCATCGGCATCGGCATCGGCATCGGCATCAGCATCAGCATC
>NZ_FOAR01000006.1:225407-245923 GCF_900109755.1 Pseudomonas agarici
GCTGATGCCGATGCCGATGCCGATGCCGATGCGGACGCCGACGCGGATGCTGATGCTGATGCTGATGCCGATGCTGACGCTGACGCTGATGCTGACGCTGATGCGGACGCCGACGCCGACGCGGACGCCGATGCCGATGCCGATGCGGATGCTGACGCCGATGCCGATGCCGATGCCGATGCCGATGCGGACGCCGATGCCGATGCCGACGCGGATGCCGATGCCGATGCCGACGCGGATGCCGATGCCGATGCCGACGCCGACCTAGAAGCCTTCGACGACCTCGCCACCGGCGAAGTGACGATCAAACCCGTCACCTCGAACACCAACCTGGCCGATATGCGCGTGTTCACTCTGCTGGGGGTCGGCGGGATCATCCTCGGCGATCACACCAAGGTGCAGGAGTTCGGTGTAGCCGAAGGTTCCACCGGCACGCTGAACCTGCAGTTTGCCCAAGCGGATCTTGTCTCACTGTTGGGTGGTGGTTTCACTGCGATTCTGGAAGTGAGCGACGGTGCCGGTGGCTGGTTGCCGGTTCAACAAGGCAGCAACGGTTCGGGCCTGCTCGATCTGTTGGGGCTGTTCGGCCAAAGCTCCAGCGCCAAGATCGAAGGGCTGGAAGCCGGGCAATATCGTTTCACCCTCAAGCTTGACCCTAACCTAGTGAGTGTTGGTGCGGGTGCGACGGCCACGTTGAGCGTCACCAACGACAGCCTGACTGACTTCACCGGCGAAGCGGGTGCGCAAATCTCCGGCAACGTCATCACCGATCCAGGCGTTGGCGGTCAACCGGATGTACCAGGCAATGGCGGGCCGGTGAAGGTGCAAGTCGAAGTCGGCGGCGAGTTCGTCGATGCCGATGCCACCGTTGGTACGGTGCTGCAAGGCCAATATGGTCAGCTGACGATCTTTGCCAACGGCGACTACAAGTACACCCCGAATGGCGATGTCGCCAACATCGGCAAGGTGGATGCTTTCGAGTATCACCTGGTCAATGGCGCAGGCGGCTCGGCGTCGGCCACCTTGTATGTGCGCATCGACAGCCCAAGTGTGGACGTGACGTGGAACAACGCCGATCCATCGGCGCCAGGGGTGATCAATACGGTTGCCAACGATGACCTGGGCTCCGCGCAGATCGAGATCGTCAACCTGGTGACCGAGACGACGGCACCGTCCCTGACCTACAACCTGCCGGCGCTGGGTACCGGCACGGGTACAGGGCAAGTCATCGTCGTGGCGGCAGATTCCACAGCCGTGTTGAAAATCGATGTCAGCGCCACCGGCATTACGCTGTTGCCGACCACCACCGTGAACTTGCAGAAGCTGATTGGCGGTACGTGGACCACGGTGCAGACCACGACTGAGGCGACGCATACGTTTACCGGGCTGGATGCCGGTTCGTATCGTGTCACCGGTTCGACCGGCTCGGTGTTGTCGCTGAGTGCGATCACGATTGCACAGCAACTGACCACCACCGCCCTCACGCAGTTTGTGGCGGGGGACATGGCCAATGCCACTGGTGATCTGTTGGCGAACAGCCTGTCCGGGCCGGATGTGCTGGGTTCGCCGCTGACGGTGTTGAGTGTGCTGGTTAACGGGGTCTATGTGATTCCTGGGCAGACTGGGGCGAAAGTCGAGGGTGAGCACGGTACGTTGACGGTGTTTGCCGACGGCAAATACGTCTACACCCCGCATGCCGGCCTGACGCTGGATGAGATTGGCCAGGTGGACAAGTTCACCTACAAGCTCACCACGCCAACCGGGCAGTCAGACACCGCCGACCTGTACATCCGCATCGACTCGCCAGACCGCGACCTGGTCTGGGACGACGCCAACCCGGGTGTGCCGGCCACTGAGGGCGCAGGTTTTGCCGCCGCTCACAGTGCGGTGGACGCAGCGGCGGATGACGGCGCCAACGTTGGGGCTGACCACCACGATGCCGTGGTGGCCGATGACACCGACTTCACTCATGTCGAGTCTGGCGTGGGTGCGAACGGGTTGCTGTGGGAGGGTGGCGATGCGGCCATCAACCTCACCGACCTGATCGGCAAAGTCAGCGGTGTGCACAGCATCGACCTCAATGACGTCAGCGCAGTTGACCTAACCCTGAGCCTGGAGGACCTGGTGTCCATTAGCGGGCCTGAGTCGGAGCGTTTGATGATCCAGGGCGACGATCAGGACAGCGTGCACTTGACCGGCGACTGGTCTACCGGAGTGACCCACGTGGAGAACGGTCTTGAGTACGTGATCTACACCAGCCAGGAAGACCAGACCCATCAGCTCTGGGTGCAAAGCGGTATCAACGTGGTGTAACGCCACCCCCAAAGACCGGGCTGAAAAGCCCGGTTCTCATCACCAACGGTAGCGCAGCAACCGCGTGTGGCACATAGGTGCCACACGCGGTTGTTGTCCCCATCCGGTTTGACAACAGTCAGGTGAATTGCAGTGAGGCATCAGAGTTTCGCCACACAACTGTCTGCCGCGGTTCTGGCAGGCGCAATGATCGCGCCAGGGATTGAGCCGGTTATGGCCGCTTCACTTCTGGACGACGAAGAACGCGTCAACATCATCAGCCCCAGCAACCTGGGCACGAATTTACCGGGAGGGCCAACGGGCGTCAGCGCACCGGTGGCACCGCAACGCAACATCCCGAACAACCTCGACCTCACACGCGCCGTTCAGTTGGCGGTGGAATGGCACCCGGCTATTGCCGAGGCGATCGGGCAGCTTTACCAACAAAACGAGAACGTGAACATCGCCCGTTCCGGTTATTACCCACAAGTCAGCGGCGGCTTCAATTCGGGTTACGACAGTGGCCTGAGTGGCAATGGTCAAAGCCGTGCGTTTTCGTTGTCGGCGTCGCAGATGCTCTACGACTTCGGCAAGGTCTCAAGCTCGGTGGACAGCGCTCTGGCGCGGGTCAGCGGCAGCCAGGCAGCCATCTTGCTGTCGATTGACCAAGTGGCTCGCGACACCTCGTTTGCGCTGATTGAGCTGCAACGCTCGCAGCGCCTGGTGACCCTCGCCCGTGAGCAGATCGACGGCATTTCGGCGATTGCCGAGCTGGCCAAAAAACGCAGCGACATGGGCGCCAGCACCCGCTCCGACCTGATCCAGGCGCGCTCGCGGGTGGAAGCTTCGATGGCAACTCAGCAACAGTACCGCGCACAATTCAATCGCTGGCGCAGTGCCTTGAGCAGCCTGCTCGGCGCGCAGTCACCGGTGAGCGTCTCCGGTGCATTTCCTGCCCCGCTGGAGCAGTCCTGCGTGGGGGTGGTGCCCGATGAGGCGGTCACGCCCACGCTGTTGATCGCCCAGGCCCAGCGCGTGGATGCCTTGGCGCTTATCGCGCAGGCGCGTGCCGAAGCGCTGCCGACGGTATCGCTGGACCCGTCCATCACGCGCTACCTGGACAACAACGACAACAGCAACCTGCCCGACGGCCGGGATCGCACCCGCTATGGCGTGTTTCTCAACGTGAAGATGCCGCTGTATCAGGGCGGTGCAATCACGGCGCGTAAATCCGCAGCCCAACAGGCACTGCGTTCCGCCGAGGCAGCCAACGACGCTGCGCGCCTGGCGGTTCGGCAAGGTTTGCTGGAAGCACGGGACCAAATCGGGAGCCTGTCACAACGCCTCTCGACCCTGGATTTTCGTGAACGCAGCATCTCCGAAACCCGCGACCTCTACCGCCAGCAGTACCTCGAACTGGGCACGCGGCCGCTGCTTGACTTGCTTAACGCCGAACAGGAAATCCACCAGGCGCGCATGGACCGGGAAAACACCGCGGCCGATCTGCGTCGCTTGAATATCGATTGCCTGTACAACACCGGAGGGCTGCGCACGGCGTTCCATCTGGACAACAGCACCCTGCAGGGTGTGGAGATTCGGCCATGAATGAAGCTGTGAAACTTGACGATGACCTGAGTGCAACCCAGACGCCTTTCACCGCGCTGCCGGCATTTGATTATGAGGTGTGGCTGGAGGCAATTCTGGGTGTTGCCCGGCATTACCGCTTGGAGTGTTCGGCGCAAAGCGTGCGGCTCGCGGCGCAGTGGACCGAGAGCACATCGGTAGAAGACGTGGTGCGGCGCATGGCGCGCCAGGCCGGCTTGAACTGTGTGATCGCCGACTTTTCTGCGTCGATTTTGATGCAGCGCCAGTTGCCATTGGTGCTGCAATTTGATGACGGCCAGGTCGGCGTGCTGGAAGCCCTTGGTGAAGACGATAGCGTCGGTATCGCCTACAGCGGCGATGGCGGTTTGCAAAGCCGCCTCAGCCGCCGCGAACTGCTGGAGCATGCGTGCAAGGCGGTGATCCTGCGGCCCATGGGCGCAGTGCGCGACACGCGGGTCGATGACTACATCAAGCCGTATCAAAAGAGCTGGTTCAGCAGCATTGTGCTGCGCGACCTGCGGCCCTACGGCTACGTGATGCTCGCCTCACTGGTCACCAGCGTGCTTGGCCTGGCCGGGGTGCTGTTTTCCATGCAGGTGTACGACCGCGTGATCCCGGCCGAATCCATGCCCACCCTGTATGTGCTGTTTGGCGGCGTGATGCTGGCGCTGGTGTTCGACTTCATCATGCGCATTACTCGCGTACGCATCACCGACATGCTTGGCAAGCGCGCGGACCTGCGCGTCTCTGACCTGGTGTTCGGCCACGCCATTCGGTTGCGCAACAGTGCGCGGCCCAAGTCCACCGGGTCGTTTATCTCTCAGCTCAAGGAGCTGGAGCAGCTGCGTGAGCTGATCACCTCCAGCACCGCGACGGCGTTGGCGGATTTGCCGTTTTTCCTGCTGTTCCTAGTGATCTACTGGTTGATCGCCGGGCCGCTGGTGGCGGTGCCGTTGGTGGCGGTGCTGTTTTTGATCGTGCCGGGCTTGTTGGCGCAGAAGAAACTCGCGGCGCTGGCCAGTGAGTCAATGCGTGAAGCGTCGCTGCGCAGCGCCATGTTGGTGGAAACCGTGCAGGGTCTGGACGACATCAAGGCCCTGCAAGCCGAGCAGCGCTTTCAGCAGCAATGGAACCACTACAACGCGACCTGCGGCGACGCCAGTCTGCGCCTGCGCATGCTCACCAACAAATTGGTGGCGTGGAGCAACAATGTGCAGGGCTCGGTGTTTGCCGTGGTGGTGGTGTTCGGCGCGCCGATGGTCATGGACAGCGACATGACCACTGGTAGCCTGGTGGCCGCGTCCATTCTGGCTTCACGGATGATGGCGCCGATGTCGCAGATCACCCAGGTGCTGACCCGTTGGCAGCAGGCCAAGGTGGCGCTGCAAAGCCTGAACCACATCATGGAACTGCCGGTGGATCACGCCGAAGGCAGCAGGCGTGTGCATCTGCCGGTGATCAAAGGGCATTACGTGCTCAACCAAGCGACATTCCAATACGCCGACGATGCGCCAGTGCCGGCCCTGCGCGTGACGGATTTGCAGATCAAGCCGGGTGAGCGTATTGCGATTCTGGGGCGTAACGGCGCGGGCAAATCCACCTTGTTGCAGGCCCTGGCCGGCATGCTCGACTTGAAAGCCGGCAGCATCGGCCTGGATGGCGTCGCCCTCGGGCATATCGATCCGGCGGATGTGCGCCGCGACGTGGGCCTGATGACGCAAAACTCGCGGTTGTTCCACGGCACGCTGCGTGACAACCTGATCATGGGCGCCCCCCATGCGTCGGATGAGGAAATCTTCCAGGTGCTGACCCTGACCGGCGCCGCCGACTTCATCAGCAAATTTGCCGATGGCATGGACCACATGATTCTCGAAGGCGGCCTCGGGCTGTCGGGCGGGCAACGCCAGTCGCTGCTGCTGTCGCGGCTGATCATTCGCCAGCCGCATATCGTGCTGCTCGACGAGCCCACCGCTTCCCTTGATGAAGCCACCGAGCGCCAGTTGATCTACAACCTGGACCGCTGGGCCGCCCATCGCACGCTGATCATCGCCACCCATCGCATGAGTGTGTTGAGCCTGGTGAACCGCATCATCGTGGTCGACAACGGCCAGATCATTGTGGATGACAGCAAGGACAACGCGATTGCCCGGCTTTCCAAACCCAAGGGGAACACCCAGTGAAAACCCGAGAGCCGAAAAGAATTCCCCTGCTCGCCAGCGAAGACGAAAGCGCCGTGCACGCACGCGAGGGTGTCGATGACAACACAGTGCTGCGCTCGACACGCGTGGTGCTGTGGGTGTTGGTCATGCTGATGGCGTTTGGCGTGTGGGCCTACGTGTTTGAAGTGGATGAAGTGTCCACCGGCAGCGGCAAGGTCATTCCCACGTCCCGCGAGCAGATCATTCAGTCGCTGGAAGGCGGTATCGTCACCGAGCTGTATGTGGGCGAGGGCGACATCGTCAAGAACGGTCAAACACTGGCCAAGCTCGATCCGACCAAGACCGAATCCAATTTCGATGAAAGTGCTTCCAAGTACCGGGCGTCGCTGGCCAGCGTGGCGCGCTTGCAGGCAGAAGTGAATGGCAAGTCGCTGGTCTTCCCGGCGGAGCTTGCGCGTTACCCGGCGTTGATCAGTGCTGAAACCGACCTGTTCAATACTCGTCGCAAAGGCCTGGAGGAGTCCCTGGCCGGTGTGCGTTCTTCCTTGGGGCTGGTGCGTAGCGAGCTGGAGATTACCGAGAACCTGGCAAAGGTCGGCGCCGCCAGTAACGTTGAGGTGCTGCGCCTCAAGCGCCAGAAAGCCGAGCTGGAATTGAAGTTGACCCAGGCTCGCTCCGATTACATGGTGCGCGCCGGTGAAGACCTGGCCAAGGCCAACGCAGATGTCGAGACCCTGTCGTCGATCATGCGCGGGCGTTCCGATTCGGTCACCCGCCTGACCCTGCGCTCGCCGGTACGCGGTATCGTCAAGGGCATCGAGGTGACCACCATTGGCGGGATCATCCCGCCCAATGGTCGCCTGATGCAGATCGTGCCGCTGGATGAACAGTTGCTGATCGAGGCGCGCATCTCGCCAAGGGACATCGCCTTCATCCATCCCGACCAAGTGGCCAAGGTTAAGATCACCGCCTATGACTACGCGATTTATGGCGGGATGGACGGCAAGGTGGTGACCATTTCGCCTGACACCATTCAGGACGAGGTCAAGCCGGAGGTTTTCTACTATCGCGTGTTCATCCGCACCGATGCCGACACCTTGAAAAACAAGGCCGGCAAGTCGTTCTCGATTGTGCCGGGGATGATCGCCTCGGTAGACATCAAGACCGGCCAGAAAACTGTGCTCGACTACCTGATCAAACCCATGAACCGCGCGCGCGAGGCGTTGCGCGAGCGCTAGGGGAGGGGGTGGCGATGGGCAAAAAGCTCGGTACCTGGGCGCTGCTCGGGTTGGCCCTGGCTTGTTCGCCGTGGGCACAGGCTTTGGATGACGCTACCACGCCGTTGCGCTGGAGTACGCCCGCCGACCGGGCCAGGTGCACTGAGCCGGACTCGGCGCTGTGGGTCGAGTTCGCACAGGGTACGGCGTGCATTCGTTACTTCGCCGGCGGTGCCCTCAAGCAGGCGCCGGTGGTGATCGTGATGTTTCACGGTGACCGCACGGCTGAAATGCACCGCGCACCCGAGGCGATCAATGGCAACACACAGGCCGCCAAAACCGCCCAGGCGCGGGCGCTGAGCAAACGTGCTAGCGTGCCCGTGGTGATCGTGGCGCGGCCGGGTACTTATGGCTCCAGCGGCGACCACGGGCAACGGCGTCAGGTGCGGGAATTCATGGCCCTCGATGGGGCACTGGATGAGTTGCGCACGCGTTATGGTATCGGGCAGTGGGTCTTGCTCGGCCACAGCGGCGGCGCCACGGCGGCCGCCGCGCTGTTGACCCTGGGCCGTACCGACGTGAAATGCGCGGTGATGACCTCGGGCGCTTTCTCGCTGGTACAGCGTGCCCAGATGATTCGTCAGAGCAAGGGCCTGCCCTCCAAACCAGGTCGCGATACCAATGGGTTGCTGCACCCTTATGACCCTGTCCAGCACGTCGATGGCATTGCCGTAGCACCCTTACGGCAGTTGTTTGTGATCGGCAGCGTGGACGATCAGGTCGCGCCGTTTGTTTTGCAGGAAGGTTTTTATCAGGCCCTGAGGCGTGCCGGGCACCCGGCGCAGTTGATCAAGGCCCAGGGCGTACCGAAGGCCTTTCATCAATTGCGCAACGACATCGGGCTGAAGATCGCCGCCCGTTGCGCGGGCTAGGACAGCGCCGTCTGTTCGTGGGTGGTCAGCCACTCACACAGCTGCGAGAGCCCCGTCCCGCCTGAGCTTTTCACCATCACCCAATCGCCGGACTGAAACCACTGGCCTGATTCTTTCGCCAACGCCTGGGTCAACGCCTTGGCATGCTCGAACCACTGCACCGACAACTCGCCGCGCAACGCAAGATAGAGCTCATGCATCAGCGGACCGCACAGCACCACATGCCGTGGCGTCACCGCACGCAGCGCGTCGGCCAGTTCCAGGTGGTAACGCTGGGCGTCGGCACCGAGTTCGAGCATATCCCCCAGTACCAACACGCGGTGGCGCGGGGCGATGGGCAGATCGGCCATGGAGCGCAGTGCCGCGCCCATGGAGCCGGGGTTGGCGTTGTAGGCGTCGTTGATCAGCTGAAAGTGGCCGTCGGCGCATTTTATCGAAAGGGTATTGCCACGACCTTCCACCGGCATGAAGGCGCCCAGTGCTTGCAACGCGTCTTCGGCTGCAAGCCCAGCCGCAGACAGCGCCGCCAATACCGTCAGGGCATTGAGCACCATGTGCCGACCGCGTGCCTGCAGGCTGAAGCTCAGCAGTTTGCCGGCGCAACGCGCGCGGACGTTCACCTGATTGGCCTCACTGCTGCAATCGAGCAAACGCAGGTCTGCCTCGGTGTGTTCGCCAAAGCTGATTACGTGCAGCCGGGCTGCTTCGGCGGCGGAAGCGAACAGCTCGTAGTACGGCATGTCACGGCTGAGAACCGCGTGCCCACCGGGCGCCATTGAGCGGAAGATCGCACTCTTTTTGCGTGCAAGGTTTTCCAGTGTACCGTGATATTCCAGGTGCGCCGGGGCGATCCCGGTGACCACGGCAATGTGCGGGCGCACCAGCTCGGAGTTGATCGGCATGCGGCCCACGGCCATTTCCAGCACCCAGAACTTTGCCGGGTGAGGCATGCTTGCCAGGTTCCAGGCAATGCCATGGGGCAGGTTGGCGTTGGCCTCGGTTTGCCCCACGCCGCCCCAGTGCTTCAGTGCATGGGCGAGCATCGCGACCACTGTGGTTTTGCCGAAACTGCCGGTTACGCCGAACACCTGCCCGGGGAAGTTTCGCCGGGCGTGGCGACCCATTTGCAACGTGGCGTCGCCGGTATCGGCAACTTGCAATACCGGTAAGCCGCTATCGAGGTACGGCGCGGGGTCCACACACATGACCGCTGACGGGCGGCGTTCGGGGTTGGCCTGGGCCCAGCGTTGCGCCGATTGAGCTTCGTTCGGGCCAATCTTGCTGGGGGGGGGACGGCTGAGTATTCGTTGCGGTTTAAAGAGCTGCATGGACGGCGTCAAACCGGTTGCGCACCAGCCGATCGGCGGCTGGCGGGCCCAGGTACCCAGGGTCACCTGGGCCAGTGTGTGGGCGTTCCAGGTTCGGTCCGGCAGGTTTTCATGCTCGACCGCATCTACCTGGGGCGCCCCCTCCAGCAGGTAACGGTGATAGGCAATCAGCCCGGAAAGGTAGTGCTCCACATCGTCGATGCGCACCCTGAACGCATGGTGACGGATAAAAAAGGCCCCGGCGATGCGTGCCGGGTTGGCGAAATACATCGCCAGTTCCGGCCAGAAATAACCATTGAGCAGGTAGCGGGCGCGATGGTGCAAGGCGCGGTAGAACGCATGCAAGTCGATGTCGTTGAGCAAGTGGCGCAGCTCGGGTTGCTCGGCGATGCGCGCCAGCATCTGCTGCGCGGCCATCATCAACTCCAGCAATGTCGGGAAGGTGGTGATGCGCCGTTGTACGAAGTCCAGATAACCGGCAACGTTGTTCAGGCCAAAGCGAACGTATTTTTCGTCGGGGCGGTAGCGGGTCAACTCGTTCACGCAGTAGCTGAGCCAATGATCATGCTCGCGCCAATGTTCTTTCTCGATAAAGTAGTCGAAGGCTTTTTCGACTATCGCCAGCCAGCGTTCGTTGCCGGTCAGCCCATAGAGGCGCATCAGGCCGAAAGCGGCTTCGCCGTCGTAATAAATGATGCGAAACGGCGCTTTGATGCTCAGGTCCTTGGCGTGCAGTACATGCACAAAAGCCCCGCTTTCAGCGTCCTGCATCCAGGCTATGCCGTTGGCGAGCGCTTCGAGCAGCGGCAGGTGGTGGCGCGTGCCGGTGACCTCGCAGTACTTGACCAGTGCCAGCAGGCACACCGCATTGCCGCCCAGTTTGATCTCATCGCCGGTGTCGGTGAGGAAGGCCGCCACGCTGCCACCCGGCAGCAAGTAGGGCTTGATCAGCACGTTAGTGAGGTGCTCCAGCGAGCGCTCGATAGCCTCTTTCAAGTGTTGATCACTGGTCAGCGCCCAGGCCTCGATCATTGAGTAGGTGGTGCTGGCGTGACGCAGGGTGTTGTAGGTGTTGATCGCCCGGTCGAAGCACGGGAAGTAGCCGTAGATGAACTGTCCGCTGTCTTGTACTTGTGTGCTCAGGTACCTGGATGCACTGTCAATGCAGGCCCGCACTGAGTCTGGGGTAAGGGCTCCCAGTGTGCGCCAGCCGGTTTCCAGCCCGTTGCCATTCAGTGTATGGGCCTCGCCATCTTCGGCGCAGAATACGCCTGTGGTGTTGAAAACGAATACACAGGTTTCCGGCGTCAGGCCGGCGAGGATGTCAGCAGCGTGGGTTCCAGCAAACCGGCGCCGGGCGTAAGCGGCGAAATTCTTCGGGTTCAAGGTAGCGTGGGCAATGTCGCTGCCGCCATACAGGATGGCGTTGGCGTTCAGTTCCTGTTCGGTCATTGCCACTCGCAGATCACTGTCCAAGGCGATGCCTTGCCTGAAGTAATTGCGCTTGTGGCGTTTGAGGCTTTCGTTGAGTTTAGCCCAGGTGATTGGCATCACGTTGAACGCACGTTCGACACGAATCCACGAACGTTCGGGGTTATGCGTTCCCTGAGAAACGCCTTGGTCGTATCGTCGTTGCAGTTCGTGAGCTCCCGCTTGCCAAGCCTTTTCGAAGCTGTCAGCTGTAATATGAAAAACCTGTGCACGTTGTGTTGTGTCAGTGATTGAAAAGAATAAAGTGCAGGATTGTGAGGCGTCGGAAGAGACAGTAAATTCACTAGGGTTTTTTTTTAAAAGCGCATGACAAGCGAGTAATTGTTGTTTCACAGGATTGAATCTCCATGAGTCAAATACTTGGCGAGGGCGGTTATATATTGAGGTGATGGGCGCGTATCAATCAAGTTCAGGTCCGGCCGCCGGCCAAGTTATTTGTGATAAAGGCAACAAGTCCATTCGTATATCAAGAATACGGTGAAGAATCTTCCCGGTCCGGTTCTTGTACAGGAGAAGCGATTTTACTTTCATATTGTCGAAGGTGATCGCGAATAAGCTTGCGAATGACCTGGGAAATAGTAAGGTCAACTTCCTCAGAAAGGGACTCCAGCCGCCGCTTGGTTGGGTAGTCGATGAGGATGGTCAGGCGCGTTGTTTTATCAGGCATTTTATTGATCCTTTTACAAAAAAAGCGCGGTCTCAACTGCCGCGTGCAGTGCGTAATAAGCAAATGATAGAGTTTTAGAGAGATCCAACATATTTATAATTAGATGCGATGGAAGTCTAATACAAGTCGCTGTTTTTTTCATGGGAATTCGATAGAAATTTCCATAATGTTAAACTCGACACCCTTCGCGAGTGTTCTTGTTATCACGCGATTGTAACACTGTGAGAGTCAAATATTAACAGGGTTTCCAGAAAGTTATGTTAGATAATAAAATTTGTCAAAAGTCAATACTGTCTATAGCTAAAGTAGTATGTGTCGACGACAACTTTTTAGGTGTTTTTCTGTGTAAGGTTGTGGGTTTCTCAAGAAATTGATCGTCAAAGAAAAATGTTGTTACAAAATATCAATTGCTTGTTTTTGAGTATTGGGGTTGGGATGATTTTTAAATTGTTAACGTGAGCATGCGGAGAGTTCGAAAAATTTGTGTTGTTCCGCCCGAGGGCAATGTGCTGTGGATTAGATGCGGGGGCATGAAAGCAAAATGGGCTGAACGAGCCCCATGAAAGCAGGACACCGTTCCCCCTCAAGATAAGGAATAGGCAAAAACGTAATATTTGCGCATTGTCTTGGTCACGGCTCACCGCCCCTCATCCTCGCCTCAACCACAAAGATATTTCCAGCCCAAGTGAGTCGGTGCCATGCCTTAAGAGTAGGCTTGAAGCCAAAACTCAACGGCAAAAATTGGCTAGACCTATCCTAAGCAATAAGATTTAAAGGCTAGCTCTGAGGTTCGAGGGCGAAAGCCTTCTCTCGGAGACACTCGAAAGAGAAGCCCATCATCCGATGGGCTTTTTTTGCGTCTAAATAATCCACTAAAGATAGGGCGTCGAGGAAAGGCGATTCAGTTGTATCTGAGGGCACTGGGGCGACTTCTAAGTTTGTAAACATCTCGTTGAATGTCGATTATTTATTTCCAATTTTAGAAACATAAATTTTCCAAGGGCACTACTTTTTCTCGTCTAATAAGGTTTGTTTACATAATTTGGTAAGCATAACGGCAGAATCCTGCCGGGTGATCGTGGTGGGCATGGTGGGTGCCGCCGGCCAGGTGACAGGCCAGGCCGTGCTCCAGGGCCTGCTCGGCGTCCAGCAGCGAGCCACCGACCGCGCGCACGGTGCGCTGGGCCAGGGCTGGGCTCCTGGGCAGGCCTAGGCGGCGCTGGTCTTCGCGGGACAACTCCCCAGCCAGGTAGCGCTCGATATAGCCACGGTCATGGGCCAGGGCGAGGATATCCACGGGACAGATCTGCGAGCGCAGCAGCTCCGCGTCGCGGGTCAGGCCGCTGTTCACCAGGTGATCGCGCAGCAGGCGGAACTTGTCCATGGGGAAGCGATGTTCCGCCGGAAACTTGGGGCTGTAGTCATCGTGGTAGATCAAAGGCAACGGCATGGCGAATTCGTGTGGGAAATGAGCGAAGGATCTTATCAGCGCGATACACTGACGAGCAGGGAAACAGCTTTGCGAGGAATCCTGAGGGGGATTGATGGAGCCGATACTGGAACTTGAGAGCGCGCGCCTGCTGCTGCGCCAGTGGCGCGATGATGACCTGGCGGAATTTGCCCGGATGTGCGCCGATCCTCAAGTGATGCGATATTTCCCGGTCGCCCTGAGTCGCCTGGAGAGTGCCGCGCTGATCGGGCGGATTCGCGGGCATTTCGCCGAGCATGGTTTCGGCCTGTGGGCCTTGGAGCGTAAGGACAATGGTGCCTTTATCGGCTTGACCGGGCTGGCTCACGTGAACTTCGAGGCGGCCTTCACTCCGGCGGTGGAAATGGGCTGGCGCCTGGCTCGCGAACACTGGGGGCTGGGCTACGCCAGCGAGGCCGCGTGGACTTCCTTGCGCTGCGGTTTCGAGCGGCTGGCGCTGGAGGAGGTGGTGGCCTTTACCACGGAGCCCAATACCCCTTCGCAAAAAGTCATGCAGGCCATCGGCATGCAGTACGACCCCGCGGCGGATTTCGAACATCCGAAGCTGGCCGGCGACCATCCGCTGCGCAAGCACGTGCTGTACCGCATCAGCCGCGACCAGTGGCTGGAAACCCTGCACGGATAACCCCTTGAGGTTGGCCGATCCGCTGCACCGCCGAGGAGGGCAAACGGAGTATCATTCAAGGCCTGTGGCGAGTTGTTCAAGGCTCTGCCACCACAAGCACGGATGGCTTGATGTTGCCTTTAAGTGAACCGTGTCGCCCTGTGTGAGGAGCGTTTGAATGAGCCAAGTACTGGAAAATCTGGTCGACTTGCTGACCCTGGAGCCCATCGAGGAAAACCTCTTTCGCGGGCGCAGCCAGGACCTGGGTTTTCGCCAGTTGTTTGGCGGCCAGGTGTTGGGCCAGTCGCTGTCGGCGGCGAGCCAAACCGTCGAGGCGGCTCGCCATGTGCATTCTCTGCATGGTTATTTCCTACGGCCTGGGGATGCCGGTTTGCCGGTCGTGTATTCGGTTGACCGCGTGCGCGATGGCGGTAGCTTCAGTACCCGCCGGGTGACGGCGATCCAGAAGGGCCAGCCGATTTTTACCTGCAGTGCCTCGTTCCAGTACGACGAACAGGGCTTCGAGCACCAGAGCAGCATGCCGCAAGTGGCGGGGCCGGAGAACTTGCCTTCGGAGCTGGAAATGATCCGCCAACGCGCCCACCTGATCCCCGAACACATACGTGACAAGTTGCTGTGCCCCAAGCCGATCGAAGTGCGCCCGGTGACTGAGAAAGACCCCTACAACCCACAGCCCTCGGATCCGATCAAGTACGTCTGGTTCCGCGCCGACGGTACGCTGGCCGACTCACCGGCGCTGCACAAGTACCTGCTGGCCTATGCGTCCGACTTCGATCTGCTGACCACCTCGTTGCTGCCCCATGGCAAGTCGGTGTGGCAGAAGGATATGCAGGTGGCCAGCCTCGACCATGCTCTGTGGTTCCATGCCGAGCTGCGTGCCGATGACTGGCTGCTGTATGCGATGGACAGCCCCTGGGCCGGTAACTCCCGTGGTTTTTCCCGGGGCAGCGTGTACAACCGGGCTGGCGTGCTGGTGGCATCGGTCACCCAGGAAGGTCTGATCCGCCATCGCAAGGATTGGTCATGAGTCTGTCCGAGGTTCGTCACTGGGTATTCGACATGGATGGCACCTTGACCATTGCCGTGCATGATTTTGCCGCCATTCGCGCGGCGCTGTCGATTCCGCCGCAAGACGACATCCTGATGCACCTGGCGGCGTTACCGAGCGACGAAGCGGCGGCCAAGCAGGCCTGGTTGCTGGCGCATGAGCGGGATCTGGCCTTGGGCTCGCAGGCGGCGATCGGTGCGGTGGAGTTGGTGCGCGAGTTGGCCGGGCGGGGTTATCGCCTGGGTATTCTGACGCGCAATGCCCGCGAGCTGGCGCATGTAACGCTAAAGGCCATCGGCCTGGCCGACTGTTTTGCCGAGGCGGATGTGCTGGGGCGCGATGACGCGCCGCCCAAGCCTCATCCGGGTGGTTTGTTGAAATTGGCCGCAGCCTGGGGCGTTACGCCCGCCGAGATGGTGATGGTTGGTGATTACCGCTTTGACCTGGATTGCGCAAGGGCGGCGGGAGCACGGACCGTATTGGTTAATCTGCCGGATAACCCGTGGCCGGAGCTGACGGATTGGCATGCCGAGGATTGCCTGGCGTTGCGGCAATTGCTGTCGGCTTGAGGTCCCCCGTGGCGACGTCGGTACGCCGTCGCCGTTATGCCCAATGCCGGGCGGTTCGATCACCGCGCAACAACGAGCCAAAGCGTGTTTTTGTTGGTTCACAGGCTCTTGGCGGCGAAGGTATCGCATTGGTTGAGTTGCCCTTGGGCGAAGCCGGTCTTGAACCAGCGCACCCGTTGAGCAGAGGTGCCGTGAGTGAAGGAGTCCGGCACTACACGCCCCTGGCCCTGCTGCTGGAGGCGATCGTCACCGATGGCATTGGCGGCCTTCAAGGCTGCTTCGATATCGCCGGGTTCCAGCCAGTTCAGGCGCTTTTGCGCGTGCCAGGCCCAGACACCGGCCAGGCAGTCGGCCTGTAGTTCCTGGCGTACCAGCAGGCCGCTGTCGCCCGCCATTTTGCGTCCTTGTTGGCGAGCGGCTTGCATTTTGGCGGAAACCCCAAGCAGGGTCTGCACGTGATGACCGACTTCATGCGCGATCACGTAGGAGCGGGCAAAGTCCCCGGCGGCCTGGAAGCGTTGGGACATTTCGCGGAAGAAATCCAGGTCCAGGTAGACCCGTCGGTCCGCCGGGCAATAGAACGGTCCGGTGGCCGAAGAGGCCAGGCCACAGGCGGAGCTGACTCGACCGCGGAACAGCAGCAGTATCGGCTCTTGGTATTGGCGTCCGGCCTGCTGGAAGATCTGGCCCCAGGTGTCTTCGGTATCACCGAGAATGGCCCGGACGAAGTCCGCCTGCTCGTCGTTGATCGGCGGTGACTGTCGGGTTTGCGGGCTGATGGGCGCCGATTGCTGTTCGGTCAATTGCCCGCTGAGCTGTCCGAGAATCTGCATCGGGTCCTGGCCGGTGAGCAAGCCAATGCCCACGATCAGCACCACGGCGGTCAGGCTCAAGCCCTTGCCGCCGAAGCGCGATCCGCCACCGCCGGCATTGTTGTCGTCACGAGCATCCACCACGTTGTCGCTGCGCCGTCCTTTTTTCCAAAGCATGTGGGAATCCTCTGTTTGTGGTGCAGATGAGTGTTGTTGCTGGGCGTACTAGCAGCCAGTCCGGTCGTCTGACCATGAAAATAGAAGTCGGCCTGGGGATTTGGTTCATGGGCCGCCGCTGGTAACGAATATAGGACACAATTGTGCTTGTCCCGATCCACACTGGAGCCGCCATCTCGTGAATATCGACACCCGTATCAAATTTCGTCACCTCGTGTGTTTTCTCGAAATGGCTCGCCAGAGCAGTCTGGCGCGGGCCGCGGATATCTTGGCAGTGAGCCAGCCGGCGATGTCGAAGACCCTCAAGGAGCTGGAGGCCCTGCTGGAGAGCCGTTTGTTCGTGCGCGGTAAAAGCGGCATCAGTCTGACCGAGGCTGGGGTAGCCTTCCTGCGTTACGCCGGGCCTTCGGTACAGACCCTGCGTGAAGGAGTGCGGGCCTTGCGCGAGGGCGAGTACGCCGCGGGTGTGGTGCGACTCGGGGTGTTGTCGACCGTGGAAAGCCTGTTGATGCCGGAGGTGGTGCGGCGGTTGCACGAACGGCATCCGGCGTTGGTGGTCAGCGTAGTGACTGGGCCGAGTGCCTATCTGCTCTCGCAGTTGCGGGTCGGCGATGTCGATCTGGTGGTCGGTCGCATGACCGACAGCCCGGAGATCCAGGGGCTGACCTTCGAGCACCTGTACAGCGAATCCATGACCCTGGTGGCGCGGCCCGATCATCCGTTGTTGAACGCTTCGCTGGACCACAGTGCCGTGGAGAACTTCCCCCTTGTCCTGCCCCTGGCGGGTACCACCATCCGCAAGTTTGCCGACAGTCTGTTCGTGCAGTGCGGTATCCGCCCGTCGCGCCAGCGCCTGGAAACCCTGTCGGTGGCTTTGAGCCGGCGCTATGTGCTGTCCAGTGAGGCGCTGTGGATCGCGCCGCTGGATGCCGTGCGCCTGGACCTGGCGTGTGGCGAGCTGCGCGAAATCGATCTGGGCCAGCGCGAGCCGGGTGGTTCGGTGGGCATTTCGAGCAATGCCAGCCTGCCGTTGTCATTGGCGGCACAATGGTCGATGGAGATGCTGCGGGAAGTAGGGCAGGCGTACCATAAGGGGCTTTATCCATAACCATTTAGTTATGCCTGAGGCCCGGCTTTTCAATAGCTAATGGGTCTCTATTGGGGCACGCTTTCAGCACGTGATTCATGCCTAATGGCCTCAAAAAAACAACAGGAGATCGACATGTCTGAAGCAGACAACAGTCGTTTTGTTATCCGTGACCGCAATTGGCACCCCAAAGCCTTGACCCCTGATTACAAGACGTCCATTGCCCGCTCGCCACGTCAGGCACTGGTAAGCATCCCGCAATCGGTCAGTGAAAGCACCGGCCCTGACTTTTCCCACCTGAAATTCGGTCATTTTGATAACGACCTGCTGCTCAATTTCAACTATGGCGGCTTGCCGATGGGCGAGCGCATCATTGTTGCTGGCCGGGTCTGCGACCAATATGGCCAGCCGATTCCCCATACCCTGGTGGAAATCTGGCAGGCCAATGCTGGCGGACGTTATCGGCACAAGAATGACCGGTATCTGGCGCCCCTGGACGCGAACTTTGGCGGCGTTGGCCGGACACTGACCGACCGTGATGGTTACTACAGCTTCCGCACCGTCAAGCCTGGACCTTACCCGTGGCGCAATGGTCCGAACGACTGGCGTCCAGCCCATATCCACGTGTCCATTAGCGGCCCGTCAATTGCCACGCGATTGATCACTCAATTGTATTTCGAAGGCGATCCGTTGATCCCGATGTGCCCCATCGTCAAATCGATCGCCCATGTCGAAGCGGTGCAGAGCCTGATTGCCCGGCTCGACATGGGCAACGCCAATCCGATGGATTGCCTGGCGTATCGATTTGACATCGTGCTGCGCGGCCAGCGCAAGACCCACTTCGAAAACTGCTGAGGAGACCGACCATGCCTGTTCAATTGCTCGCCGAAACCCCGTCGCAGACCGCCGGTCCCTACGTGCATATCGGCCTGGCGCTGGCGGCGGCTGGCAACCCGCGCCGCCCGGAGGAAATCTGGAACGAAATGGCCAAGCCCGGTGCCCCCGGCGAACATATCCTGTTGCTCGGCAATGTCTATGACGGTAATGGCCACTTGGTGCGCGACTCCTTTCTGGAGTTCTGGCAGGCCAATCACGAAGGTATCTACGACACGGCCTTCGATGCCGAGAAAGCCTTCAACAGCTTTGGTCGCACAGCGACCACCTTCGATGCGGGAGAGTGGACGCTGGCAACCATCAAGCCTGGGGTGGTGAACAACGCAGCCGGCGTGCCGATGGCGCCGCATATCAATGTCTCGCTGTTTGCCCGAGGGATCAATATCCATCTGCAGACCCGCTTGTACTTTTCCGATGAGGCCGAGGCTAACGCGAAATGCCCGGTGATCAACCTGATCGAGCAACCGCAACGCCGGGAAACCCTGATTGCCCAGCGCTGCGAAGTGAACGGCAAGCGGGCTTACCGTTTTGATATTCGTATCCAGGGCGAAGGCGAGACGGTGTTTTTCGACTTCTGATTATGGTGGGTACCCGCAAGGGTTTCGCGGCTTGTGGCGGCGAAATTGACTAATAGAACTAACCACAGCCACTAGCGCATCCGTGCGGCGCTGGTGGCCTCCTGCGCCATCCGCAGATCTATCCCTTGCAGCCACTGGCCGTAGTATTCCTTCAATGCCTGCTCCCAGCCGATCACTTTCATCCAGCACCTGTTCAGCGTGTTCGCGTGAAAGGGCGAAGTGCTCATGATGGCTGAGCAGGTTGCGGCGGCTGATCTGGGTACCCTCGCGACCAACGGCCATGGCCAGTGCCTGGGCCGGGCCTTCATCGAGGATGGGAAGTACGTCATACATGGGCGAGAGGCGCCATTGGCCTGCGGTCCAGATAATGGCGTGGTTGCGCGGGTGGTCGTCACTGTTGCCCACCAGCGCGTTGTAGCACATGCGCTTGAACAGCTCTTGAAGGTCCTGGTGGATATGCGTCTGGCGAAGTCATCTAGCAGGTAAATTTGTAGACGTCCGACGTGGGTATCCTGACTCTGCGTCGCCCTGCCTGAACCTCAGGAGAGTGGTAATCATCTAGCACAAGCCTTTCGACTGCCGCTGCCTTAAAGGTTTGGATCCCTTGAAATCACTTTTGACAGAGCATGGCACAAAGTTTAGCTTTCCCAATTCTCCCCCGAGCGCAGGAGCGATGAATGCCTTTATGGACAAGGATCCCCAGTTGGCTCGATATCGAGGCTTATGCCGAACGCCTATTTAGTAAGCGTGGCCTAGGGGAACGCGGAAAGGGCATGAATCCTCTCAGCCCACCCAGCTCCATGAATGTACCTAGTATCGATCTGATTTATCGCCGGGTCAGATGTGTCCGCCGAGCGTGTGATTTGGGCGAAAAAGAGGCAGCCAACAGCATCCTGAAGCGCTTTTCTGACCTTGATATTCGAAGCATCCTTGATGAGATGATTAGTGCAGTGGTCGATATGGCCATGATCATTATCGGCAGTGCGTTAACTGGCGCCACGATAGGTGGAGGGATCGGATTACTTGCAGGCGGCATCGGCGCGTTCCCAGGCGCAACAGCAGGAGCCGTGGTCGGAGTGCAGGCGGGAACGTGGATTCTTGGTGTACTGGGGCTGGCCTCGATTGCTGAGTTCTTCACAGAAGGCCTTAAGCCGATAGCTACGGGCTACATTCGTGGGGTTTCCACCGCTTGGAACGGCCCTCGAGAGCGAACCGATAATCCGTTGATTTCCTTTTCCGACGACAGCATGGCAGCACAACAAGGTGCGTGGGATATTGCACGCTCTCATGAGGCCGTAGTAATTCTCCTGCTAAGAGCAATCGTTGCTTATCTGACGCGAGGTCGTGGAAACGCAAGGGTGCTCGCAACCGAAATGCGAGGCAGCGAGCGAGGTGCAAAGCTTGGCCAGTGGATGCTCAAGCACGAAGAAGCATTGAAAAAACATCCTGACCTACAAGCGACAGAGCCTCGCAGAGGCGCACTTGGGCCGCAGGAACCACCACCACCGAACAGCCCATCTGGAAAAGACAAAGAGCCGCCCAAGGG
>NZ_FOAR01000007.1 GCF_900109755.1 Pseudomonas agarici
GAGGCGCCGTGATGAACGGATCCGCTGGAAATAACCGTAGAGGTAAAGTTTTAGCTGATCGGCTGGATCGTAAGAAGGCCGGCCGGTGCTTTTGGGAAGTGCTTTATCAAAGCCTAGTCGCACCAGATCCAGTTTGGAGACGTAAAGGTCGATAACGCGAACGAGGTGATCCTCGGGGATCAACTCTTCCAGCGATACCGGAAACAGGCTGGTCTGGCTGCGGGACTGTCCCTGGATGTAAGCCATAACGAAAAATGCTCCGTATCTTTCGATACGGAGCATTTTCTTCGAGCACTGCGCAGATTGCTAGGTTTTCACACAGTCTGCTTTGGCGGGTTTTTCGTTTTGGCGTGCTGTCGGACCCCGACGGATACCCGCTCTGGTGGCCGGGAAGGACTGGCCCATTCGGCGGCTACCGCCGATGCGCCGCCAACGCTTGGCGATCAAACGCTGGCCGACGGATCGGATCGACCCCATGGCCTATCTCCTCCCGCTGATCGGTGCCCGCGATTTTGCACTGACTAACTCGACGTTGAAGCTCTATCGTGTCCGCGTCGGTGAGGGCCATGGGCGGCGGGTGGGTTCATGTCGATTCGCGGCTCTTGTTGAATGGATTTCACTGGGCAAACACCACCGGCACGGTGAAGCGGCTCGCGCTCCCCATCGGGGGGCGTGGGACGGGGGATGCGCGATGGATCATGTCGAGGGCCGCCTGGTCCAGTTCGGCAAGCCCCGAGCTTCTGGCGATCCGCGCCGACAGCACCTGGCCCTCGGTGTCGATCTCGAAGCGCAGATAGGCTGTGCCGCGATCACCTCGCTCGCGGGCACCTTGCGGGTAACGCTTGAAACGTTCGATATGCGCCAGCAACTGCGACTCCCACTGTGCCCGCAACGCCGGGTCGGCAGCGCCTCTGGAGGACTGGCTCGCCGCCGTGCGCTCGGCCGGCATGGCCTCAGTCTTGGGCGGCGCCGTGGCGGTCGAGGCAGCGGCGGGGGAGGTCTGGTCGGCATCGTCCTGATCATTCTGGCGCGCTGGCTGCGCCGTGGAGGAAGGCGAGACCAGGGTTTCCCTGGCGGGCTGCGGCGTGCTCTGCAACGGATGGGCCACGGGCTTGGGCACGGGTTTCTGAGCCTGTGATCTTGCCTGTTTCGCTAGTGCCCTGGGCTTGGCCGGCATTGCTGCGTTCGATGGCATGGTCACGGTTTTGTCAGGGGCGACCTGCAGGTCTTCCGGGACCACCTGGGCCACCGGCACGGGCGCCAGTTCGATCATCATTGCGGCTGGCGCGGTGGCCGTCGGAATCGGCGCGTCATACAGGAGAAATGCCGCCACGGCGGCATAGACCCCCAGAGTCGCCAAGATCGCCAGACTCCAGCGCCGGGTGCCGTCGCCTTGCAGGTAATTGGGGGGACGCCGTTGGAGCGTACCGCAGGTGGTCGATGCCATCATCAGGTCAGTCACAGTGTTCTCGGTACAGGGGCCGCTCCCGCCAAGAGCAGCCCGTTCTTGTCAGGGGTGATAGGGCTCAGAACTTCATGGTCAGACCGGTGCGCAAGGCCCGGCCCGGCGCTGGCATAAAGCTTTGCGCCAGTGGGTCGACGTAGTAGACGTTGGTCAGGTTCTGCACGGTGAAATCCAGTTGGGTGTCCTTGAAGATTTCCAGGCTGGCAAAGGCGTCGTAGACCGCTGAAGTCTGGTAGTAGATCTGGTTGGTGGTGATGCCTTCGTTCCAGTCCTTGTTCAGCTTGGCGGTCGGCGCGCTGTTGTAGACCAGGCGCATGCCGAGTGTCAGGCGGTTATCGAACCAACGTGTGCCCAGGGTGCTGTTGAGCGAGTATTTCGGCGGGTTCTGGGTGTTGGTGTAGGAACCGGGGAAGCCGCCGGAGACGCAATTGGGGGTATTGGGGGTGCCGTCGTTGCGCATCTGCTGCGCCAGGTTCGGCGCACAGGTCTTGGCGTCGATGTAGTAAGTGGCGGAGAAGTCGGCGAACAGCCGTCCCATGTCGTAGCTCGACTGCAGCTCCAGGCCGCGCACAGTGAAACTGTCGACGTTCTGCAGGTTGCCCGCGGAGATGTCGAGATAATCGCGGGTGATGTAGTTCTGGATCTTGTTATTGAAGTACGCCAGTTTCAACGCCGCCGTATCGCCCTCGGTCAACCAGTCGTTGCGCAGCGTACTGGCGCCCAACTCCCAGGCTTTGCTGCGTTCGGGTTTCAGGTCGGCGCCAGGAACGGCGGCAGTGAACAGGCCGAGGGACGATTCGAACAGGCTCGGCATGCGCACGCCTTCGGTGTAGCTGGCGTAGACGAAGCTGTCGGGGGTCAGGTCGAACTTCGCGCTGATCGAGGGGGTAAAGGCGTGGGCCCGGCGTTCGATGGGTTTGGCGTAGCTGTAGGAGGTCGGGTATTGCTGAATCTGCGGATCATTGGCGTCGAAGCTGTCGTAGCCGCTGCCCGCCACCGTGCCGCCTTCATAAGGCGTGGCATTGAGCGAGGCGTTAGTGAACTGACCGTTCTGGTCTGGCGCCCAGTACACGTAGCCGATGCGTTTGCCTCCCCTGAGCAACCAGGTCCAGCGCACCGGGCGCTCGCCGAAAGTTCTTGGCGTGGCCAGGCGGTTGTGGTCTTTGCTGTGGAATTCGCTGTAGCGCCCGCCGGCGGTCAGGGTCAGGCGTTGAACCGGATTCCATTGCAGCGAACTGACCAGGCTGGCTTCCTGGCGTTCGCCGCTGCGGATAAAGCGGTTCTGGTCGAGATCCGATTGCAACACTGGAGTATGGTCGCCGGGACCGAGCTTTTCATGTTGGTAGGAGCCGCCGTAGCTGAAGGCAAAATCACCGACGCCGGTGGTGAAGCGCGACGTGTTGCTGATGTCGGAGCCCCAGCGAGTGTTCTTGGTTTCGTTGCGCAAGGCATCGCGATAGCCGTCCTCACTGAGTTGATCGGGCTCGCTGGGCGAGCCACCCAGTGGCGTCACGGTGCTCAGACCGTTGAACATCAGGCTGTTGGCCTGGGTCAACCAGAGATTGGCCTTGAGGTCCACCAGTGGGTTGTCCTCGGGCTTGAAGGCATAGCGGGCAGTGTAGGCATTGATGCGCATCTTGCCAGGCGCCCATTGCGGCACTGTACCGCTGGTGTTACGGATGATTCGCGAGGGCATCACCTCGCCGAATTGGCTATCGGTGTAGCGATAACCCAGCTCCAGCGACTGCTCCGTGGTCGGCTTGAGGGTCATCTTGAGCAGCGCCGATTCGCTGTCGCTGGAGGTGTTGAGGACTTCGTCGCCGGCCTTGAAGACCTTGGCCGGGCCGTTCTGCTCCTCGGTGCGGGTGACATATTGGTGGGTCGCCGGGTCCCAGCGCCGGACATTCTTGAACACTTGGTATTTCTTGAAACCCTGCTTGCCGGCGTAGTAGTTGCCGCTTTGACGATGGGAGTAAGCGGCGACCACGTCCAAGTGTTCGCTGGTACTGGCGAAGGCCAGGCTGCCCGAGTGACTGTCGAGATCAGCCAGGCTGTTGCCGCCATGGCGCGGCTTGGCGTTGTACTCGCTGGGACGCTCGCTGCTGTTGTTGGCGATATCGCCTTTGAGGCGGATGCCGACAGTTTCACCCTTTTTCAGGATATCGGCCGGCTGCAGGGTCTTCATCTTGACGATGCCACCGATGGCGCCCGCAGCGTCGGCGTCGAGGCTGGGGCCCTTGTTGACGGTTACTTCGCTGATCAGGTCGGGGTCGACATAGCTGCGTTGTTGCATGCCGCCGTAGCCGCGATAGGCGTCGATGGCCTGCTGGCTGCCATCGATGGTCACCGGGACCCGGCTCTGGCTCTGGATGCCCCGGATGTTCACATCCAGGGCACCGCCGTTGCGGTTGTCACCGACCTGCACGCCAGGCACGCCCTTGAGCATGTCGCCGACCGAACTGCCACGAAAGCGGTTGAGGGTTTGCGCGGAGATGAACGCCGAAGAGCGTGCGGCGCTGTAAACTCGCGCCGCATCGCCGTTGAGTCGGCTGGTCTTGCCACCCTTGATGGTCACCGCGCCGAGCAACTGCGAGTCGTCCAGGTCGTCAGCCACTGCATCGTTGCCAGGCTCGCTCGCTCGGCTGCGGCTCAGGATCAGGCTGCGCTGATCATCGATCGTCCAGTGTATCGGTGTGTTGCCGAGCAGCAGGCGTAGTGCCTGCTCCGGGCTGTAGCTGCCTTGCACGGCGGGTGCCTGGAAGCCGTCGACCAGACCCGCTGCGAGCCCCAGCTGCAGGCCGGCCTGGCGGGCAAAAGCGCTCAGGGCGGTGGTCAGCGGTTGCGCGGGAATATTGAACGAGCGCAGAGCGTTATCGGCCGGCCAGCTCTGTTCGACCGCCAGCGCGCCGTCGCTCCCCAGCCCGACCGTGCCCAGCAGCGCTGCCAGCAAGGCCAGGGCGAGCGGGGTGTGAGGGCGTTTGGCCGGCCCGGCTATCGGGCGCGATTGTGATCGTTGACGCATGCTTCCTCGTCTCCAGGCAAAATATATTGCGACTCATTCGCAATATAAAAGCAACAAAGACGAACACCTCGGGCGTTTTTTTCAGCGCGGATATAATTATTTTTTACGGATCACGCTCAGCAGTGGCGAATACTGGCTGATCTCGCCGCCCAACGGTGCCACCAAGGCCCGCAAGGCGCGCTGGGTATCACGCAGGTCGTAGAGGCCGGTGACGCGCTGGCCGGCCAGATTTTCGTCGAGTACGATCCAGCCGCGCTGATAACGCCGCAATTGCTCGACCACCTGGGCGACGCTGGCGTTTTCGAAGAACTGCGGCCCGTCGATCCAACCGCCTATTTCCTGAGTGGCGATCTGTGTCTGGCTGACTCGCCCGTTGCGGCGTTCGATCCACAGGCGCTGGCCTGGGCTCAGGCGATAGGGTTGGCCCTGGTGGGTGACCCCGACCGCGCCTTCACGCACTTCGACTTTGAGTCCCGCCTCGTTTTGCGCGACGTCGAAGGCGGTGCCCAGCACGCGGACCGCCGTATCGTTGTGCTGCACTTCAAAGGGCCGGGTGACATCGTGGACCACCTCGAAGAACGCTTCGCCGCGAAGCAGTTTCACCTGTCGCAGGGGCCCCGCGAAGTTCACATCCACGGCACTTTGCGGGGCCAGGGTCAGTTGGCTGCCATCGGCCAGCGAGATCAGCCGCGTCTGCCCGGTACCGGTACTGTAGTCGCTGTGCCACTCAGGGTTCAGTAACAGCACCAGAGCCACGGCGCAAACACTCGCACAGGCAGCCACCAGCCAGCGCCGACGTAGGCGATAGCGTGGCCGTGGCAATGTCGTGGACGCCCTGGACCTGGGCGGCGATGTGGCCGGCCAGTGTCCGGTGCCGGTGGCTGGCTGTTCAGCCAACGCAACCACTGCCTGGTTGACGCGTGCCCAGGCGACGAAATGTTCCGGCTGGCTGTGCAGCCATAAATCGAAATCATCGAAACACTCCGGCGCGGTTTCCAGGCGCAACAGCCACTCGGCTGCCTGTTCAAGGCTGGCCTGTGATACCGGCGGGAGGGGCGAGGAGTCAGGCATGGGGGCTTTCCTTGCGGGACACGAGCGGCGCCCGGTCATGGGGCTCGAGGCTGGCGGCCAGGTGGACGATGGCTTCCTTGACCAGACGGTGGGCGGTGGACAGCGAGACGCCGAGGTGGGCCGCGATCTGCTGTAGAGTATATCCACCCAGGCGATGCATCTCGACGGCGATCCGCATCTGTTCGGGCAGACCGGCCAGGGTGCGGGCTATTTGGCTGGCATCGGCGCTGTGCAGCGCGCGTTGTTCGGGAGACAGCGGGTTCGCCGGTCGCAACCAGGACGGCGGGCTCTGGATCTGGCGCTTTTCGCTGGCCTGGCGGCGCACGGTATCCAGCGCCAGATTACGCACGATACGGTACAGGTAGGCGGTCGGTTGTTCGACCGGATCATGCTGCCGATCGTTGAAGCGCAGAAACGCATCCTGCACCACATCCTCGGCCTGCGTGCGTTCGCCCACCACCGCCTTGGCATAGTTGATCAAGGCGGGTCGATGGCTGAGATAGAGCTGGAGCCGTGCAGCGGGGTCTGTCACAAAAACACTCTCGATACCCTTTCCGTCGGGAGAGGGTAATCCTTACGAAGGCCACCGCAAGCGCGGCGACGCGACGGTAGATCAATTGAGAGTAATTATCAATAGCGTTTTTTCGAGCGCGACTAAGCCTGTGCGCTTGATCAGCCTGGCCTGAAGCTCAGATCATCGAGTCCCAGCGCTGGGACCAGTCACTGCCGGCCTTGACGATCTCGCGCAACAATTCGAAAGCCTTCTGCAAGGTGGCCGAGTCCCGCTCGCGGGCGTACACCAGATAGGTCGGGTAACTGAACTCCGGCGCTTTGGGCACTCGCTCCAGGAGGCCGCTGTCCAGATAACTCTGCACCACCCGAGCGCGGAAATACCCGCAGCCGCCGTTGCCGAGGATGAACTGCAAGGCCACCGGCCCCAGGTTGAAACTGGCGGCGGCCCGCGCCTTGTCTGGCAAGGCGGCGTCGTGCTGACGGCGAAAGCCCTCGCCCCAGTCGACATACACATAGGGTTCGGGCTGTTGCGTCAAGCGCACCAAGATCAGTTTTTCCTCCAACAATTGCTCAACTTGCAACCCTGTCCAGTACGCCGGCTGATAGACCAGCGCGGCATCCAGCACACCCAGTTCGAGCTGGCGCAGCAACTGCTCGCCGTCGCGGATTTCCGTGCGCAGCGCATGGGTCGGGATCTGTTCGCGCAGCGCTTTGGCCCAACTGAGGATCAGCGGGTTGCCGAGGCTGACCTCGCCGCCGATATGCAGCACGTTGTTGAAACCGTCCGGCAGTGGCAGATCGCGGCGAGCGGCTTCCCAAGTCTGCACCAACTGGTTGGCGTAGACCACGAAAGCCTCGCCATCGGCGGTCAGTCTGGCGCCAGCACGATTGCGCACAAACAGCGTGGCATCGAGCTGGCTTTCGAGTTTCTGCACCCGGGCGGTGATCGCGGTCTGGGTCACATGCAGTTTCTCGGCGGCGGCCACCAGGCTGCCGTAGCGAGCGATTTCGAGAAAGGTGCGGGCGAGGTCGATATCCATGGGGCGTCCGGGGCGCGGAGGAAATGACAGTGTAATCGCTAACCACCTGTTCTGGTCTACGCTGGCACTGTCTCACAGCCAACACGAAGAGGAGATCCCCATGGGCAGTCCCCAGGTGTGCAGCGGCGCCACCTTGCAATGCAGCTTCGGCGCCGCGCCGGGTCTGCTCAACGTACTGCCGATCAATCGGACCCTGACCAGCAGCATGCCGGCTGCGACTATCATGGATTACATCCCGCTGGTGAATATCGGCACGTTTGGCATGTGCCAGAGCATCGCCAATCCCATGGTGGCCGCCGCGACCGCCGCCGCACTCGGCGTGCTGACGCCCATGCCGTGCATTCCGGCCACCGCCACACCGTGGATTCCCGGTGGTCCGCCGACCTTGCTGCTGGGCGGCATGCCGGCACTGGATGCCAACAGCTGCGTGATGTGTACGTGGGGCGGGGTGATCAAGATCGTCGTGCCGGGACAGGTACAAATGCTGATTCCCTGAAGCTCAGATCTCTTCCTGACCTTCACGGCGCAACCACCACCAGCGCCAGCGCGAGATCGGCTTGCCCTCGACATCCAGCGGACGACCGTCCTCGGCGTAGGCTTGCCCGGCATCGAGCAACTGGCCGTTGCGATAACGGCTGCTCAGGGCGAGTTGGCCGTTTTGGTGAAAGCGCTGGTACAGGCCATCACGCACGCCATCGCGATAGTGCTCGACCTGCGCCACGCCACCGTCGGCAAAGTAGTTGCTCGCCTCGCCGTGCAGCAGGCCGTGGCGATAAGCCGCCTTGCGCTGCAAGTCGCCTTCGGCGCTGAAGAAACTGGCGATACCGTGGGTTTTGCCGGCCATATAGGGCACTTGCGCCGAGATCTTGCCATTGGAGTGATAGAGCGTCGACCACCCCTGCAACTCGCCCTGGCTGTAGTTCAGGCTGGCCTGGGGGCGTCCGGCTTCCTCGATCTGCAGTGGTCCTGTCAGCCGCTCATCCAGCAGGTGACCGGTGAGACGACTGTCGCCGCGTATCAGGTCCAGTTTGCTCGAGTCACTCATGGGCGCTCCTCAATTGACCTTCACCAGGCCACCCTTGATGGTCAACATGCCGCCGCCGTCCACGGTCTGTTCGGCACCGGCCTTGTTGGTCAGGCTGATGCCGGCGTCGTTGGTCATGCTGGTACCGGCCTTGTTATCCAGCGAGGTGCCGGCTTGGTTGCTCAGCGAAGTACCCGCCTTCTGGCTGATGGAGGTCGCGGCCTGAGCCGCCAGGTCGGCATCGCTCTTGATGGCGAAGCTGGCGCCGCTCTGCAGGGTCAGGGTGCCGGTCACCTTGATCGTCAGGTTGCCGTCCACGGTGAGACTGTAGTTGCCGCTGACCTGGTGTTGGTAATTGCCACCGGTGCTGTGGGTCTGGTCGGCGCCGACCTTCACCGTGCGGCTGTCCTTCACATCGAGGGTATCGCTGCCGGTCTGGAGAGTGACGCTACGCTTGCCCTTTTCCAGGGTCACGGTTTCGTCGCCGTCCTTCACCGTGCGGGTGCGGGCGTTCTGTACGGTGAGGGTTTCATCGTGGCCGACGGTCGCGGTGGTGTCGTTGAGCACATTGATCTTGAAGTCTTTCTGGGCCTGGAGAAAGACTTCTTCGGCGTCCTTCTTGTCCTCGAAACGCAGTTCGTTGAAGCCACCACCACCTTTGGACGAGTTGGTTTTGATCCCGGACTGGGTCTGGTTCGTCGGCAGCGCGTAGGGCAGGGCATTGTCGCCGTTATAGACACAGCCGGTGACCAATGGCCGGTCCGGGTCACCGTCGATAAAGGTGACGATCACTTCCTGGCCGATCCGCGGCACGAACTGCATGCCGAAGCCCTTGCCGCTCCAGGGCAGGACCACGCGCACCCAGCAGGAGCTGGTTTCATCATGCTTGCCATCGCGGTCCCAGGGAAATTGCAGCTTGATCCGACCGTATTCATCGGTCCAGATCTCCTCGCCGGACTTGCCCACCACCAGGGCGGTCTGTGTGTGCATGCGGGGCTTTGGCGTGTTGCGCGCCGGGCGAAAGGCGCTCGCCTTGGGAATTGCTTCGAAGCGATTGCGGTAGTTTTCGTGATCGACCTCGTGGGTTACCGAGGTCACTACCCAGTCGATATTCAGGCTGGCGTCATCATGGCCGGTGAGGGTGAACCAGTGACCCGGCACCAGCCAGCGGCAATCGCTTTCGCCGACAAAGCGTTTTTCCTGGCCGCGCAGGGCGTCCAGCCGCTGCTTGCTCAGGGTGTCGCCACGCGCCTTGGCCGTGTAGCCGCCGGGGTGTTCATACACCGTGCGCGGTCCGGCAACGGCTTCGGCCTGGGCATAAAGCGACGTGGTCGGGGTGGTGAATTCGTAGTCGGTGGTCTGATAGGTCCCGGCGACGGCCTGCAGGCATTGTTGGCCACAGCGGATGCCGTGCAGTTCGCGCACGCCGATTTCCTGGCCCAGATACGCTACTTTCGGTCCGTTGGGAATCTGCGGGAAAGCATCATTGCTGTCCGCCAGCACCAGGGTATGTTTGCCGTCTTCATGGGTGAAGAACCAGAAGATGCCTTCTTCCTCCAGCAGCCGCGAAACAAAGGCGAAATCGGTCTCGCCGTACTGGATGCAGTATGCGCGCGGGGTGTAGCTGGCGCTGAGCGACAGTTTGAAGTCACTGAAGGCATGGGCCTTGAAGATCGTGGTGACGATATCCGAAGTGCTGAGGTTCTGGAACACGCGGTTGTTGCTGGCGAGCGTCAGCCACCAGAGCCAGGGGCGCAATACCAGTTGGTAGCGCTCGGCGGTGGCATCGGCGGGCAGTTGGCGGATTTCGGCGACCAGCGCATCGAGTGGGCGAATCAGCGCGTCGTGATGAAAGGTTGTGGTGACGTGGCTGGCGATGGCGCTGCTCAGGGTGAGGGAGGGGCCGTCGTTGAGGCCGAGCAGGTGGTATTGGCCGAGTTGGTTCAGGGCTTCTTCGCCGCAAAGGGATTGCGGATAAAGCGCCGACAGTGACGAAGCGCTGAGTGACACACTGGTGTTGCTATCGACTGAGCGGGGCATCAATTATCACCAGTGCAGGCGGGCGCAAAAGATGTCATGAACGCTGGCTGTTCCGTAGCTGTAGTCTTGGGAAAAATGAAAGTGCATATGTGCCGGAGAGGTTGCCAGGATGTGGTCGAGGTTATTTGAAACGCCGTCGAAATCGTCCAGCGGCGTATAGCCGAAATAGTTTTTACCCAAGGCGGCCGGCTTTGCATTGAGATCACCGGCAATCACGATGAAGTCGGGAACGACACCCACCGCCACCATTGGGTTGCTAAGCAGTTGGCTGTGATCGAATGCCAGGTAAGCGTCGATCAAGGCGCCGCCGGTCATCGAGCCGACGATGATCGGCAGGGTCGATACGCCCAAGGGCGCATGCCAGGTAATCAATAGAATGTTTATCGCGCCGACGGTCACCAGTGTATAGGCTGGGGTTCTGGCAGGAGGTGTCCAGCTGGATGCCTGCAAGGCGTTGCGGCCGGGCCATAACATGAAAAGAGGATCAGCCGCGTAATTCCACAGTGTCAATGGCGTTGTCACGGTAACGCTCAGGTCACGAGTGGCACATATATAACCCTTTCCACCGCCGCCAAGGTTTTCCTGGATGTGATGGACTGTGTAGCCTGCCAGCCCCGTCAGGTAGTTGCTGATATCCCCGCCGGGGGCTTGTTGGGCTTCCTGAATCAGGTAGACATCGATAAATGGATGACCCAAGTAGCCTCCCGGATTCACCGCCTGATTACCAAGGCTGATGGCTTTGGCCGGACTTTCCCCGGTGCTATTCCATGTCAGGATTCTGATGGAGGTCATTTTTTCTCTCAGCGCATTTTTTGTATTGTTGTTTTTGTTGTATTTATGATTTTGTTATCGCGGGCAGATGCTCGGACAGTTTGGTAAAACTTATCGTTGACAGCGCATGCCATTCTCCATTGTTGAATATCGTTCCGGTGTTGACACTTTCCAGTGAAGCACCAATGATGAACTCGATGGCTGTCGCGGGTACGCTGTTTTTGCTGGTGACGGCGTTGCCTTGTGCGGAGTCTGGATATAATTTTCCAAGGTTGCTTTGGTGAACCCTGAGTAGCGCCATTTTTTCGTACAACCCCCCGCCAATGGTTTTTACATAACCTCCATAGTTTATGATCATGTTTTGTTGATCGAAGAAGTAGATGTTCGTGCCAGCGACCATGAATTCTATTTCGTAGTAGGTTCTGACGTGGCGTATGGCTAGTTGCGTGAGAAAATGATCGGGGTTGATTGCAATGAAGGCTCTTGCCAGAGAGGCGTAGGCTTTCTTGTAGTTAGTGTAAGTGTCCAGTTTAAGGGCCTTGAAGCTGCTCTTGTTGACAGTGCCTTTTCCAAGGAATTTGCAGTAACGCTCGATATATTCTTGGCTGTTAGCATCGAGCCATAGATTGTCAATGCGCGTCGGTGGAGTCGTGGAATAGTCTATTTCACCTGTGATCAGCGGCGGTTCTAAGATGATTCCTGGATTCGCTGCTTGTAGTATGCTCTCTATGCTATGCCCATCTTTAAGAATTTTGAAAAGGAATTCTCGGACAAAACTTTCTACTTTTCCCGCTTCGCTGGCCGTGCGATCTTGGGCCGTAGCCCCCTGCGCCAGGCCCGCAGGCCGATTCACTCGCGGAGCCAGGCCATATAGTTTGATGCTGAATAGATTCTTTACGTTGGTTACTTGGTAATAAAACGACATTGTAAGTCCCTGTATAGAGTCCAGGCCACTAGTCTTCACTCCAGTACCCATTCCGCCAACTTTCCGGTCACTTGTGTCATCAATACGTTCTCGACATCGCGGGCACCCGCCGCGCTGCACTTGGCCAACACCGCCTTGACAATCCCCGCATCAAACTCGAACTGCTTGCCGGTGGCCGCCTTGTAGCGCTCGCGCAGCTTCTCCAGTTTCGCCAGGACGATTGCTTCCAGCGTCGTCTCGTCCAGTGGCCGATAAGGCACTGTTGTCATGCGTGCCAGGAACGCCGGTCGGAAGGCCTGCACCAGCACCTTGCGCAGACGCTCGTTAAAGGCATCGTTGCCCAACTGCGCAATCGGTGTATCGAGAATCAATTGCGCACCGACATTGCTGGTCGCCAGCATCACGGTGTTCTTGAAGTCCACCACCAGCCCGGTGCCGTCCTCCATCACGCCCTTGTCGAAGACGTTGTAGAACGCTTCCAGCACGTCCGGGTGGGCCTTTTCGATTTCATCCAGCAGCACCACCGAATAAGGTTTGCGCCGCACGGCTTCGGTCAGTACGCCACCGCTGCCATAACCGACATAGCCGGGCGGGGCGCCTTTCAGTTGGCTGACGGTATGGGCTTCCTGGTACTCGGAAAGATTGATGCTGATCAGGTTGCGTTCGCCGCCATACAAGGCGTCCGCCAGGGCATAAGCGGTTTCGGTCTTGCCCACGCCGGTAGGGCCAAGCAGCAGAAATACCCCCACCGGTTTTTGTGGATCGGTCAGCCCGGCCCGATAGGCCTGCAAACGCTGGGCTATGGTTCCCAGAGCCGCCGATTGGCCCATCACCCGCTGGCCCATGCGTTGTCCGAGGGTGCGTACCGCATGGGCTTCGTCGGCGAGCATCTTGCCCACGGGAATCCCGGTCCAACCGGCAATCACCGCCGCCACGGTTTTCGAATCGACCTGTTCGGGTACCAGTGGATCGTCCTGGCGAATGGCATCGAGCCCGGCTTCCAGGCGCACCAGTTCGGCGGCAAGGGTGTCGATGCGACTGTCGGTTTCTTCGTCGGATTTGCCGTTGTCCAGGCTGTCGCTCAAGGCGAGCAATTCACGGCGTTTTTCCAACAGTTCGCGCACGGCCTCGCGCTCTTCGCCCCAGCGGATTTCCAGCTCGTGAATGGCTTGCAGATTGTCGGTGGATTCGCTTTCCAGCACGGTGATGCGTTCACGATGATCCAGCCCCGTCGCTTGTTCGCGGCGCAAGCGGTCGAGTTCTTCCTTGAGGCTCTGCTGGCGATGACGCAGGCTTTCCAATGGTGGCGGAATATCGTGCTGGCCGAGAGCGACCCGTGCGCAGGCGGTGTCGAGAATGCTGATGGCCTTGTCCGGCAGTTGTCGTCCGGAGATGTAGCGGTGGGACAACTTGACTGCGTCGTGAATCGCCGCATCCAGCACCTGCACGCCGTGGTGCTGTTCCAGCTTGGCGGCCACGCCCCGGAGCATTTCCACGGCAGTGGTTTCGTTGGGCTCTTCAACCTGCACCAACTGGAAACGCCGGGCCAGGGCCGGGTCCTTCTCGAAGTATTTCTTGTATTCCATCCAGGTGGTGGCGGCGAGGGTGCGTAATTCGCCTCGGGCCAGCGCCGGCTTGAGCAGATTGGCCGCATCGCTGCCACCTTCCGCGCCGCCTGCGCCGATTAGGGTATGGGCTTCGTCGATAAACAGGATGATCGGTTTATCGGCGGTGCGAACCGCATCGATCACCCCCTTGAGGCGTTGTTCGAATTCGCCCTTGATCCCGGCCCCGGCCTGCAACAGGCCCAGATCCAACACCCGCAGGCTGACTTCCTGTAACGAGGGTGGCACGTCGCCGGCGGCAATGCGCAGGGCCAGGCCCTCGACCACTGCCGTCTTGCCGACCCCCGGCGCGCCCACCAGGATCGGGTTGTTCTGCCGGCGCCGCAGGAGGATATCGATGCACTGGCGGATCTCGCCGTCGCGGCCGACGATGGGGTCGATGCGCCCAGCGTGGGCATCGGCGGTGAGGTCCTGGGTGTATTGGTCGAGCACTGAGTCCCGCGCCGTGTTCTGCTGGGCGGGCTTCTCCTTGGCAGCGGCAGTCGAACGTTTCGGCCCGCTGTGTTCGCGAGAGTTCTCCGTCCATTCCAGCAGATTGGCGCGCAGGGTATCGCGAGGAATCTTCAGCAGCGACGAGGCGCTGTTGAGCAGCAGGCTGCGCCGCTCATCGCGATCGAGCAGGGCCAATAGCAACAACCCCGAGCGAATGCTATCGAGGCCGAGCACGCTGGCCTGGACCACCACATCTTCCAGCAGGCCGATGGTCTGTGCCGACAGGGCTGGGGTGCGGGTGCTGCCGGACTTGAACAGTTCCAGCGCCTGGTTGATCTGCGCCGACAAGGCATCGCGCTCCAGGCCGAAACGCGGCAGCAGCCAGGCAAAGTCACCGCCTTCGATCTCCAGCAGTTCCAGCAACAGGTGCTCGATTTCCACATAGTGATGACCCCGTTGCAGGCAGCGCTGGGCAGCCTTTTCCAGAGCGCGACGGTTGTCGGCGTTGAGGCGTCCGATCAGGCTGCCCAGTTCCATGCTCAGGTGATCTCCTGTGGGCGCAAGCGAGTTTCGATTCGTTGCACATGGTCAGTGGGTTGCGCTTGCAGGCCGCCATTCCAACTCAGTTGCGGCGGTGCGCCGCTGTCGAGGGTCAATGGCCCGGCGTCGCTGATCAGCAGGGTCAGGTTGCAGTCCAAGTCAGGGCCGAAGTACAGGCCGGCGAGAGCGGCCAGGGCCGGATGGGCCTCGCCGTCGGGGAGAAAGCGCGCAGCCTGGCGGTTGCGCAGCGGGCCCAGGGTCAGGCGGATACCGGCATGTTCATCCCAGACCCGTGTGCCGGCGACGGCATCGCGCCCCAGGGTCAGATTGCGGCCACCGGGTAGCATGCGACTGCGACTGGCCGAGGGGATCTCCCGCCAGGCACCGATATAGGCCTCGACCGCCACCGGTATGTTGAAATGCCCGCGTACCACCGCCGCGAACCCCGCCAATGACCGTCGCCCGCCAGCGAACAGCGCGCTGCGTGCCAGTACCGCCGCATCGGGCAAGGCACCGCGATCATGCAGGGCGTTGGGCAACAAGCCCGTCAAGGCGCGCAACTGGCGGTGTACAGGGGTGGCGGCGGGCAATGCAAAGCCCACGGCGACCCGGTGCTTGCGCATCACCCGATACAGCAGGCTGATCAATCGGTGCTGGAACAGATCGAGGAACTCGGCAGGGGCGTGGTCCTTCTGCCGGGCTCGTTGTTGCAACCATTCCTGGTCGGCGTAGGGCAATGGCCCATCGGGGCCGCCGAGACCGAACACCGGCGTGGTCAACACCGGTTGCCGGCCCTCGGTTTCCTTCAGGCTTTGCACTTCACTGCTGGGGAACAATGGTGTCAACGGTCCGCGCAGGCGCATGGCCTCGGCGTCGGGTGCGGTGCCGGTGCCCAGTGGCACCGCCTGCGGACATTCGCATTCGAGCAACAACAGGGCCTGCAACAATTCGAAGGCCTGCGGGGCGTCGCGCAGTTGTCGACTCAGAGGGACAGTGGCTGGCCGGGTTGGGGTTGCCATGTCTTGACCTCCTTGTCGGACTGGACCAGCACCGTGCGCACGAAGCGATTGGCGGTGGCATAGAGTGAGAAGAACTGTGCCAGCACGGCGCTAAACAGCACCGCACTATGGCCGACAAAGCGTTGCGGATCTAATTGCACGCGCACTTCCAGGCCATTGCGCCAACCGCGCCAGGCATCTTCGCCGACATGCGCGGCCACCCGCTCGCAGGTCATTCCCAGCAGTCCTTCGATCTGCCGACGGACACTGGCCTCGTCGCGCAGGTTATGCAGTTCGAGGATTTCCTTGAGGGCGTCGAGGGCTCGCGGGCCTTCCACCAGCGACAGGTGATTGAGGGTCAGTTGCGACACCAGTTTCCAGCGCGACTCGCCATCCAGGCGCGGCAGGCTCTGCGGGCTGGGCGGATTGCGCAGGCGTGCCCAGGCCACCGGGCCGGGGCGCTCGAAACCCAGTGGCGTACCGGCGCCGAGGCTTTGCGCCAGGTATCGGTTGGTACACAGCAGTTCGGCGGTGACACTGTATTGCGGTGCGTCTTCGCGGGGGTTGAACCGGGTGTCCACCAGGCTCAGCATCAGGTCGCTGCCCAACCGGTTGGGCGTCAGCCCGCTGATGCGCCGGGCATGCCAGTACAGGTGGCTTTCGCCCAGCGCATGCTGGCTGCCGTAGTAGGCCGCAACCTTCTGCACGCCGTGTGGGGTCATGGCACGCAAGCCACGGATGCTGTGGATCTCCACGCTGTTTTCCCGGTGGCTGTCGGCGACCAGCCGGTATTCGCTACGGGTGCCGTCCGGGCGCAGGGGTTCGGATGTGCGCGGAAACAGATTGAGCGCCGGACAGCAGCCCAAGACGATATCGCTGGCCTGCAGGCGCAGACGGCTGCCAGGCGTGCGGTCGAATACCAGGTACAGATAGAGGATGTCACTGTCGTCCCGGCCACCGCCGAAAGGCACATCGAAGAAGCTGAATTTATCCGGGAAGGCAAAGTATTCAGCCAGCAGGCGCAGGCCCGGATGGACGCCGTCTTCTTCCGGCAATAAAGCTTCGTCGCTGGCGAAACCGACTATCTGCGGTAAACCGTCGAGGGGTTGTGGCGGGGCGCCGGGCGGACCGGCGAGTACGTGGGTGGCATGGGCACCGAGCAGGTCGTAGAGCGTGGCGTTGACCACCGGTGAGGCGCCCAGGTGCAAACGCAATTGGTGCGCCGCCAGCTCTGACCAGAGGGTCTTGCCTTGACAGCGAAAGCTCAGGCGCAGGGCCGAGCGTGCCTGGTTCAGCCCGGTCAGGGCCTGGGCTTCATCACGGTCGAGCAACACCGCCTCGGTGATCTCCAGGGGCCACAGATTGACCTCGGCGCTGGTGCGCAAATGGATGCTGTCACCTTGGCGGGTGGTGACGAACAGTGGCGTATCCCGAGGCAGACGATAGCCGGCGGCCAGATTGCCTTTGCTCGGGTCCGGTTGGAACTGGACGATGGCACAGGAGGGTAAAGGGCGCACCGCCAGGGGATAGAGTTGTTCCAGTAGGGCGTCGCTGAATTGCGCATAGTCATCGTCCAGCCGGCGCTGCAGGCGTGCGGTCAGCAGGGCGAAACCTTCCAGCAGGCGTTCGACATGGGGGTCGGGGCATTCGCCGGGCGACAGCTCCAGCCGGCGTGCCACCTTGGGGTATTGTTGGGCAAAGATGCTTCCGGCATGCCGCAGCCAGGTCAGCTCCCGTTGGTAATAATCGAGCAGTTCAGCGTCAATCGAATCGCTCATGGCTGACCTCGAGACCCTGCTGGGTCTGCTCGATGACAAAGGCCACGGGCCAATGTCGATCACCACTGCGCAGAGCACCATGCAGGACGATACTCAGTTGCTGGGGCTGGCCTGTCACGGCACGCACATCGACTTCATCGAGGGCCAGACGAGGCTCGAAGTGCTCCACGGCCTGGCGGATTTCCCGGGCCAGCTTGCGGCGGTCGTCGCTACGCTGGCTTTGCAGTGAGGTCCAGTCGGCGATGCCATAGTCGAGAATGCTGGGTGGCGAGGTCATGGCCGCGCCCGCCCGGCGTGTGTTGAACAGGCGCAGCAGTTCGCTGCGCACCGAGTTGGCCAGTGCCTGGTGATTGAAGGCTTCCAGCGCCTGCGCCTGATCCTCGCCACCGGCAAGGCGCTCAAATAGCGGGGCAAGTATGCCGGTCGCTGCCATGGCCGCCCGGCTCCCTTACTTAACCAGCTTGTTGGCGGCCATGTCCCAGGTCGAGGCGGCGGTGCCTTCCTTGGTGCCGTCATCCTTCTGGGCGGTGAGTTCCCATTTGATCTTGGTGAAGTTCAGCGAGATGGTCTCCACGGGCTTGCCGCCGGCACCGCCGCTGACGCTGACGTTGGACAGCACCACGTTGCTCAGGGTGTAGATGATGAACGGCAGCAATTGCCCGCTGCCTTCGGCGGCGTTACGGCCGATGGTGACTTTCGCCTCCGGGATCGGTTTGCCGGCACAGCAGTATTCATTGAGCGACGGGGTCGAGGTGTCGACGAACTTGGTCAGGGTGAATTCGCCGATATGCGGCTTGCCCGACGTCCGTTCCGAGTTGCTGACGTCGTTGGTCACTTGCATCGCCACGTTGTGGCTGTAGGACATGATTTCGATTTTGTCCTTGTAGCCCTCAAGCAAGCTGTCGCCTTTGATGTCGCCGCCGAGGTCGAGAATGATTGCATCCATCGCCTGAAACTCCTGAAAGGATTGTCACTGGAAGGAAGAGGAAAAACCGCCGGTCCGGAGACCGGTGGGCACAGGCTCAGGCCGCGACCGGTGGTGGCAGGCTGGCGACCAGGCGGATCGAAGCCGTCAGCTCCTCCAACTGGAAGTGCGGCCGCAGAAACACCGTGGCTCGGTAGGCACCGGGCTTTCCGGCGATTTCCGTGACGTCGATCCGGGCTTCGCGCAACGGGTATTGCGCCTTGATTTCCTGGGGCGCGTTGTCGTTGATCAGCACGTAGTCGGCGATCCAGTTGTTGAGATAGGTCTGCACGTTGTCGCGGGTCATGAAGCTGCCGACCTTGTCGCGCATGATCACTTTCAGATAGTGAGCGAAGCGCGACGCCGCCAGCACGTAGGGCAACATCGCCGAGATCCGCGCGTTGGCGTTGGCCTCGTTGGTGTTGTAGAGCTTGGACTTATTGGTGGTCTGGCCGCCGAAGAATACCGCCACGTCGCTGTTCTTCTTGTGACACAGGGCGATAAAGCCGAGGTCGTTGAGCTCCTTCTCGCGACGGTCGGTGATCGCCACTTCGGTCGGGCACTTGAGCGACAGGTCGCCGGAGCTGGTGCGGAAAGTATGCGCCGGCAGGCCCGCCACCGCGCCACCGCCTTCGGCGCCACGGATCGCCGCGCACCAGCCGTAGTTGGCAAAGGCTTCGGTGATGCGTTGGGACAAGGCCCAGGCAGCATTGCCCCAGAGGTACTTGCTGTGGTCGGAACCGTTCACGTCTTCGATGTAGTTGATGCCTTCGACCGGCTTGGTGTCGGGGCCGTAAGGCAGGCGCAGCAGGGTGTGCGGCAGCACCAGGGAGACATAACGCGAATCTTCGCTTTCACGGAAGGAACGCCACTTGATCAACTCCTGGCTTTCGAAAATCTTCGACAGGTCGCGGGGTACGGCCAGCTCGGTGAAACTGGTCATGTCGAACAGCTTCGGGCTGGCGGCGGCGATGAACGGCGCGTGGGCCGCGGCCGCGACATTCGACAATTTCTCCAGCAGGCCAATGTCCTGGGGGTGACGACCGAAGGTGTAATCGCCTACCAGCACGCTGTAGGGGTGTCCGCCGAGGGTGCCGTACTCGTCTTCGTAGATTTTCTTGAACAGCGAGCTTTGGTCGAATTCGACGGCTTTTTCCAGGTCGTTTTGCAGTTCTTTCTGGCTGACATTGAGCAGCCGCAGTTTCAGCCGCGAGCTGGTCTCGGTGTTCTGCACCAGCATGTGCAGGCCACGCCATGAGGCTTCGAGCTTCTGCATGTCCGGGTGGTGATAGATCTCATTGAGCTGGGCGCTGATCAGTTGGTCGATCTGGCTGATACGGTCGTTGATCATCGCCACCGTGTCTTTGTCGATCGCCATGCCTTCGTCGAGGACCTGGGTGGCGAACTCCGCGAGCATGTCGCGGGCATATTCCTGTTGGCTGTCGTCATGGGCCATGCGCCCGTCGGCAATGATCTGGTCCAACAGGGATAACGTCTGGGTACTGCCTTCGCTGCTGGTATTTTCGGCACTGGCTGAACTGGGCATGACAAATCCTCCGTGGGTGGGTCGACGATCAGGCTTGCGGCTCTTCGGCTGCGGCGCCGTCTTCATTGGCGACCGGGGTGTCCTGCACGCGGGCGGACGATTTGATCTGCTGCAAGCCTTCGGTGTTGGCGATCACGTCGCGCAGCAGCTTGTCCAGATCGTCGTTGCCGTCGAGCTTGGTCAGTAGATCGCGCAGGCGCTGACGGGCCTCGAACAGGCGGCGCAACGGAGTGACCTGCTCCACTACTTTGACCGGATCGAAATCGTCGATATGGCCGAATTTGAGCTCGATATTGAGCTTGCTGTCGTCATTGGCCAGGGTGTTCTTGACCTGTAGCACCGAGCGCGGAGCAATGGAGGCGAGGACTTCGTTGAAATTGTCGCGATCGATCTCGACGAAGCGTCGCTCGCTGAGTTTCGCCGGCGGGTTGACAGGCTTGCCCGACAGATCGGCGAGAATGCCGACGACCAAGGGCAATTCTTTTTTCTCGATGGCGCCACCGGTCTCCACGTCGTAGGTGATCTGGACGCGCGGCGGACGAATCCGGTCGAGCTTGTGCTGGGTACTTTCGGCCATGTGGGCTGACTCCGATGCGTTGAGCGGGCGCAATGCAGCGGTTACCCGTGATCGCTTCCCTCGCCGAACCGCGAAAGCCAGACAGGGGGTGGAGCACACGATCCCGCCAATCTTTCGTCGGTCCCTCCAATTCGTCGCGATGACGAACTACCCAAGACGCTAGAACAGGTCTATAAAAAAGCAAGGCAAAACACTATGTGACCTACACAAGAAAGGGAAAATTCAATTTTGTCGCAAAAAATTCTTATATTGGTAGTGGTACTGGCATTGTCAGGCTGTTCGTTTTTCGAGCCCAGGGTCGGTATGGCGAGGCTCACCCTGGACGTGGCGCCTCTGGCCAACGACAACACACCGATCGCCGTGGATTTCGTCGCGGTGAAGGACCCCGACCTGCTCAAGCAAGTGGTGGGGATGAGCGCCAAGCAGTGGTTCGGCGAGCGTGAGCAGTTTCAGCGCGATTATCGCCAGCAAGTCAGTGTGTGGGGACTGGAGCTGGTTCCCGGACAGTTTGTCGCCGAGCAGGACTTCCCGTTGCGGGGCGAGAAGGCGGCTGGACTTTTGGTGTTCGCCAGCTATAACACTCCCGGTGCGCACCGGCTCAGGCTGGATGATCAGCAGGAGGCTTGGCTGAAGTTCAACAGCCGGGAAATGAGTCTGTTGAATCCGACCGATCACTGATGCGCGTCGCTCAGGTGCACTATCGGATGTCGAGGGGAGGCCTATGAGTCTGTTACCTGATGCGGTCTGCTGGTACGAGGGTATGCAATTGCTGCCCCAGCACTTCCAGTTGCAGGGCCTGCGAGGCGAAGCCCTGGCCGCGCACTTGGTCCAGGCGGGCAATCCGTGGTTCTGGGGGGTCGAACAACTGGAGATCGATCCCTCCGCGCTGTGTGCCGGGCAGGTGCGTATCCTGTCCCTGCAAGCCACCTTTCCCGACGGCTTGCCGGTGAGCCTCGACGCCGCCGACGGCGCGCGCCTTGAATTGGAGGTCGGCGAGGCTATCGATAACTCGACTCAGTCGATGGTCACGGTCTACCTGGCGGTTACGCCGCTCTGGCGGGCTGGGCAATTGCGCGAGCTCCAGGGGCGCCTGCAATCGCTGACCAGCGAGGCGTTGCCGGACTTGACCAGTGGACAGAACCCGCAACCGGTCACGGTCTGGCGGCCGAATCCGCACCTGTGCACCGACACCCAAAGGGCCGATTCGATCTGTTTGCCGCTGCTGCGTATCCGTAAGGAGGGCGGCGGTTTCGTTCAGGTGCCCTATGTCCCGCCTAGCCCAAGATTGCTGCCGGAGTCGCCCTTGGGGCGGCGGGTGGCGGCACTGTGTGCGCGGGCCCGGGAAAAGTGTCTGTTTCTCGCCGGCCGCCTGCGCCAGGCACAGCAGGCGGGCAGTCAGGAGGATGCCGCGCAAATCCGCCGTCAACTGGGTGCGCTCTGGGCTCGCCTGCCGGAAGTCGAAGGCCTGCTGAATAGCCGCATCGCCACCCCTCAAGCGCTGCACGGGGTGTTGTTGGGGATGGCGGGGGGCTGGTCGCTGCTCGATCCGCTGGCCGGGGTGCCGGCGTTCATGCCGCTGGATTACCTGGATCTGCGACGCGGTTACGAAGAGGTACTGAACTGGCTTGAACTGGACCTGGAACTGATCCGTGTCGGTTATCGCTGCCTGCCGTTCGAGCAGACCGGTGAAATGTTCTCCCTGCAACTGCCCGAGCGCCAGCCCCGGCAGCGTCTGGTGATCGGCCTGCGAATGCCTGCTGGCGCCGGCGAAAGCGCGGCGATCGAATGGTTGGAGCGCACCATCATTGCCTCCGACAGCCACCTGACCGTGCTGGCCCGACAACGCATGCCCGGACTACGTCACCACGTCATGAGTCGCCAGGAACAAGTAGCCTACAGCGTCGGCAGCGACACCCGGCTGTTTGTCGTCGAGGCCGAGGGCGAGTGGTTCGATCCCGAACAACCGCTGCGTATTATCGCGCCAGCCTCGAAGCTGGCGATCAACCCGTGGCAGATCGTCCTGTTCGTCGAGCAGGCCAGTGAAGCATCGTAGTCAAGGAAGGGGAAGGCAATGCCAGATGGAAACATCGGAACGGGCTTGCAACAGTCACCCTTGAGCAGCGCCTTTCGCCAGGCCTGGTTGGAGTGGCTGGAGGCCTGGAGCGGCTTGAACAAGGACGACGAGGATGTGCCACGGCAGGTCGGCACGGTGGCGGAGTTTTCCACGAAGATCAGTCGCAAGCTCTGGCGCGGCGCCTTTGCCAGTGTCGGTGACTCGGCCGAGCATCAGGTCAAGGCCACGGTGTATGCCTTTGTCGCATTGGTGGATGAAACCCTGTTGTACGCCACCTGGCCGGGGCAACCGACCTGGCAGAGCGATCCCCTGGAGTCGCTGCTGTATGCCTCGCGCCATGCCGGCGAGCAGATTCCCCTGGCAATCGAGAAACTCCTGGCGGACGAAGTGCCCGCCAGTCGCGACCTCGCCAACGTCTACTTGCAATGCTTGATGCTCGGTTTTCACGGGCGCCTGCGTGGAGAAAGCGGGCTGGTCGTGCATGAAAAGTGGCGCCGTGCGTTGTTTGCCTTCGCCTGGCAGCGTGAGCCGGATTATGTCGATGTCAGCGATTGCCTCGAGCGCCCGAGCAATGTGCCGGCGCGGCGGCTGCCGACTCGCCAATCGCTGCCGGACGGCCTGCGCCTGGCCTTGGCGATTCTCGTGGGGACGCTGCTGCTGATCGGCCTCAGCCACTACTTTTGGTACGACATCAACGCGCAGGTGCAATCGGCGATGCGGCAAGACCGTGTCGATGCATCGGCGGAGCAGAACCCTTGAGTACCCCGGCGATTCTCACCGGGGTGGTCGGCGTGCTGCTGGTGCTGGCGTTGCTGGCCCTGGCGATCTGGTGGTTACGCACCCAGAGCGGCGCGGCGATTCGCAGTTTCTACGGCGCCGTTCGGCAGATGGAGCAGGAACAGGGCGTGCGGGACCGCTATCAGTTGCGCTGGTTGTTGATGCTCGGCAACGATGTCCGGGGCGCGCAACTGTGTTCCAGCTGGCATCTGCTGCCCACGGACAAGCCGGCCTGGTTCGGGCGCTGGTGGTCCGATCCCGATGGCGCGGTGCTGGTGGTGCCAGAGGCGTTGTTCCTGCCGGATGAAGGGCTCAAGCTCAAGCGTGGCAGTTGGTGGCGGTTGCTTGGGTTGATCCTGCGCTTACGTGCCCGGCGCCCGCTGGACGGGGTGATCTGGACCGTCTCGGCCAGTCGCCTGTGGGACGATGAGCAGGCAGCGGCCCTGGGTATCGCGGCCCGCCGGCGTTTTATCGACTTATTGCAGTACCTGGGCCTGAGTCTACCGGTGTATGTGCTGGTCACCGACATGGAGCAGATCCCCGGCTTCCAGGAACTGATCGCCGCGTTGCCCAAGGCGTCCCGCGAGCGGATCCTTGGCTGGACTTCACCATTTGCTCCGGAAACCCTCTGGCAATCGGAATGGAGCGACCAGGCACTGGACCAGGTGACACGGGTGCTGGTGGAGGCGATTAGCGAAATCGGCGCGCTGTCTGGGCACTTGGGTGAAGACTTGTACGGCCTGCCGGAGCGTTTCGAGGCCCTGCGCGGCAACCTGCAGACCCTGCTCGATCCGGTTTTCCAGGGCAATGCACAGAACGAGGCTCCGCAGTTTCGCGGTGTGTATTTCACCGCCAGCGAGGCGTCGAGCTCGGCGTCGGCGCTTTGCGCCGGCGATGTCCCACTGCTGCAAAGCACCTTCTCCCGGTCGCTCTGGCAACGGCGGATCGCTGCCGAACAGGGCTTGGCCCAAGTGGTGCCACGTCTGTTACGGTTGCGTCGGCGCTGGCAGCGGGTGGTCGGCGTGACGGCGGCGCTGGTCGGGCTGGTCTGGGCGGTGGCGATGGTCTGGGTCTGGCAGGATTCGCTCAAGGATGCCCGTGAGCTGGCGCAGTTGTTGGAGGGCGCGCAGAAGGGCTATGTCACGGTGGTTGACGAAAATCACCGGCTGGGGCCGACCCGACGCAATGTACAGGCGTTCTGGCAGCTTATGGAACAGTCGCCGCGTTGGCACTTCACCTCGCTGGTATTGCCCAGTTCCTGGTTTTCCTACCTCGATCATGAGCGTGACCGGATGCTGCGCGACATGGCCATGAAGCATATGGTGCTGCCGCTGGGTGAGTTGTTGCAGATGAACCTGACGCAACTCAGGGCAATCCAGAACACCGACCGGCGTCCCAACCTGGAAGGCGAAGACCCGGCGCAGTGGCAGACCTACGTCAAATCCAAGGATCTGGTGGAGCGGGCTACGGCGTTGGAACAGCAATACCTGTTGTTTACCAAGGCGGTGAACAACCACAAAACACCGCTGGATGAGCTGGCGTCCCTGGGCAACCTGGCCCTGGGGCTCAACCTCAATGCCGGGACGCTCCAGCGGGCGGCATTCTATAACCAGCACTTGGCAAAGATGGACCTGTCGAACCTGATACGCCTGGACCTGCCGACCGAGCGCCTGACCATCGGCGAAAACTTTAAGGAGCTGATGGGGCGCTGGTTGGATCAGTACTATTTGGCCGAAAACTTCGTCCGCCAGGCGGGCTACCTGAAGTTGCACCTGGACCAGTTGGAGTCCGGTGCGGTGAACTCCCTGACGGAGCTGGAAGACCTCAAGGCGATGATCGAGGACCTGCAGGCGGTGGTCAGCCTGACCAACTCCACCTGGAGTCGCGGTAAGGGCCAGGATCTGGTCCCCGGCTACAGCGCACTGATGGACAAGGTACGTCAGAGTGCTTTGCTCGGCGCACCGCTGGAGCAGAGCCTGGAAGATCAGGCGGCGAGGCTGCGGCAGAGTTTCCGCGACCAGTGGATCGCCAAGGCCGGTTCTCGGGGCAACCTGCTGATCCAGCAAGGCAGCGGCCAACTGGTGTTGCAGGAGCATGTCCTGCAATTGAACAACGCCATCGCGGCGCTGTTTCGGCGCGATTTTGTCGCCATGGCCATGCGTACCGACGACAGTGCCGGGAGCAGCTATCAGAGCCTCGACAGCGACGACCTGAACAATGCCCTGACGTATTTTGCCAGCTACAAGAGTTACGCCAGCGAGGACATGCCGCGCATCCCGCCGGCCTATCGCGGACCGATGCTGCGTGTCGCCGAAAATGCTGCAGCCAAGGCCATGTGGCTGAGCGTTGAAGGCAATCGCGGTCAGGCAGCGGGGACGGCAGCGTTCAATATCAAGACCGATCAGGCGTTGGCGGTACACAGTGCGTTTATCGAGCTTAAGCGGGCAGACCTGGCGAGCAACCTGCAAAACTCCCTCAACCGCCGGGCGCTGGCCGAGGTCAGCAGCGGCCTGGAGCAGATCAATGCGCAGGCGGTGTTCCACGAGCGGGTCGATATCGACAGTTGGGATGGCTCGAAGAACCTCGGCTTGCAGTTGTTCCGAGCCAACGATGTGCCGGACCTGAAGCTCGATCTCAAGCAGCAGTTCACCGCCATGCAGAATATTGCCGAGGCGCGGGCGCCGGCGCTTGAGTGGCTCCGGGTCCAGCAGCGCAACCTTGGGGTGGGGGACTATGAGCGATTCACGCGCCTCAATTCCCTGCACGATGAATTACTCAAGTACAAGGAGCAGAACCCGGCCAGTTCACCGGCGTTGATCGAGCAACTGGTCAGTCGTGATTTTATCGATATGGACGCCGGCAGTTGTGCCCAGATCCTCTCGTCGGCCAACCTGCCGGCCGACCCTGGCGAGTTGGCGTTGCGGGCGGTGACCTTGCAGCAGGAGGCCATGCGTCGCTGCCAGGCGTTGCAGCAGGCACAAGCGATCAGCGCCTGGAATGAGTTGGCCGGTTACTTCAACCAGTACCTGTCCGAGCGTTTTCCGTTTTCCCACGGTGTGCAGGCGGCGGATGCCGAACCGGCGCGGGTCCAGCATCTGCTTGAGCTGATCGACACCCGCTTGCCCAAGGCCCAGGCTGGCCTGCTGCTGAGCCAGTCGCCCGAACGGCTGGCAGCGGCGGATTTCCTCGAACGCTTGAAACAGGCGCGGGTCTGGCTCGGACCGTTGTTCCGGCGAGACCCGAGCGGGATGATCGGCTTTGACATGGAGGTACGCTGGCGCACCGACCGCGAGGAGGAGCGCGGCGCCGATCAGGTGATCGCCTGGAGCCTGAATGCCGGCAGCCAGCAGATCAACTATCCGGGAGAGGCCCAACAGCGCTTGCGTTGGATGCTCGGGCAACCGATCCGTCTGATGCTGCGCTGGGCGCGCAATGGGTCCGAGCGACCGGTCAGCGATCCGCTGCAACCGAGCCTGGCGGTCGCCGACTTGGAAGCCGATTGGGAGTATGGTGGACCATGGTCGTTGTTGCGGATGATGCGTTCACACCTGTCGGTGATACGGCAGCCGAACATGGACTACAGTGACTTCCCCCTGACCTTGCGCCTGCCGGTGCGCGGTTCGATCAACGGTGACAGCCAGACCACCATGTTTATCCGCCTGTCGCTGATGACCCAGGGCGGCAAGCTGCCATTGTCGCTGGTGCCGCTGCCGGTGCGGGCGCCGGCGTCGCCTTTTTCGAATTTTGGCACGGCCAGCACCGTGAGCAGCCATCCGGGGGCCTTATGAATCAGTCGGGCAGCGGATTGTCGCTGTTGGTGGAACCGCTGCTCGTGGCGATTTGCGCAGAGGCGCCGTGTGGGCAGAACCTGCGCTACGAGGCCGACTACGATCGCTTACGCGAACTGCGGCGCGAGGATGACACCAGCCTGTCCAATGGGGTTTGGGAAAAGGAGATCAAGCGGGCCGAGTGGGCCGGCGTCGAACAGTTGGCCAGCGAGATCCTGCGCAGCCGCAGCAAAGACCTGATGGTCGCGGCCTGGCTCGGTGAGGCCTGGTTGCACCGGCATGGGCTTGAAGGGTTGCGGGCGGCATTGGCGTTGCTGCTGGGGTTGTGCGAACGCTACCCCGACCAGTTGCACCCGCAGGCCGAGGAGGGCGACCGGTCCTGGCGGGTGACACCCGTGGACTGGCTAGTGCGGCGCTATGCCGAGGTGCTGCATACGCGGGTGCCGTTGTTTGCCCCCGGTGGCGGCAACGATTTTTCCGGAATGAGCCTGTATGGCTGGCAGCAGTTGCAGGGCCGGCAAGTGCTGACTGGGGACAACAAGAGCGCCAAGGCCATCGTCGAGGCGGCACGGCTGGAGCAGCAGAAGGTCAACGAACTGATTCGCGCCACGCCGCTGTCCTGGTGGCTGCACAACCAGAATCTGTTGCTGGCGTCGTTGCACCAGTTGGAAGCGCTGGAGCAGTGGGTCGACCATTATTTGGCGGAGCTCGCCCCGACTTGCGGGCCTTTGCGTGACGTCATGCAGGCCTTGAGCACACTGACCCAGGAGTTTATCGCCATGCACCCCCAGCAACCTGAGCCGCCCGTGGTACCGACCCCTACCGATGTCGAGGAGGATGAGCCGGTAGCTGCCGCCACCACGCAGCAGGCATCTCGCCCGGCTGCTCCTTGCAGTCGCGAGGAGGCTTACCGGCAGTTGTTGCTGATTGCCGACTACCTGGCCAAGACCGAGCCTCACAGCCCGGTACCCTATGTGGTCAAGAAGGCGGTGGCGTGGGGCAACAAGCCGTTGAACGAGCTGTTGTCGGAGTTGATTTCCTCCGATGCCGAGGCACGGCGGGTGTGGGCATTGCTGGGTGTGTTGTGACAATTGTCGGGCAACCTCGTTTGCCTGGCGATTTTATGTCTAGACTCTCCTGTGCAGTGCAACAGGCCTTTACTGTCCAGGGTACTGGTCGAGGCCGGACGTCTGTTTCACCTGGGAAGGTAGTAGGCGTAGTGATCCAGTCAGCTTCCCGTCGTGTTGAAACGGCTTTCGAATGCCGGCGAGCAGGCGTTTGAGTCGTAGGGTGCGTGCCAGCGCATCCATCATGGTGTAGCGCGTAGTCGATCGTCATCAGCACCCCCACCAAAACACCAATGTACGAACTGCCAAGGCGGCGCTTTGTCCGTTCGAATGGGAGAGTGTTATGACTTGTCACCTGTCCGGTGCGCGATCCGGCTCATGGAAACGCTACAGCTTGTTCGCGTGGATTCTCTGTCTGTTGACCGTTGCCCCTGTCGCCTGGGCGACAGATAGCCTGTTGACCATCGAATCCGCGCAATCCCCACAACAGATGCGACAAACGAATGATCCGGCGTTGGCGGCGATCCTGGGAGTACAGATGTTTACTTCGGTACATCGGGTGCAGACCCATGCGGACCTGTTGTCCGATCAACTCGACGTGGTTCGGATTCCGTTGGGCGATGGTCGTGTTGTTACCGCACGCAAGCTGTTCTACCGTACCACCGCTACCGGATCCATCTGGCGAGGGGAAATCTCCGCGCCGGGCGCAAACGACCCAGGTGGGGCCAAGCACGAGGTACTGGTCGATGAGTTGAATTCGGTGATTCTGGTGCGTAACGCCGATCAGATCACCGGGATCGTCCGGGTGGGCGGCGAAGTCTACAGAATCCTGCCACTCAATCATGGCGGGCAGGTCCTGGTGAAGGTCGATCAGACGAAGAGGGGACGCTTCGACGAGGCGAATGAACAGGGCGAGCTTGTCATTCGCAAGGACTCAGGTGCGGCAACGATGGAGTCGGAGGTCGGGCCACGCCCGCGTGACGGAATCAGCACGATCCGGGTGATGATCGTCGCCACGCCACTGGCTGTAGAGAAGCTCGGTGGCAATGCGGGCCTGCAAGCCCAGGCCGCCCTGGTGATCGAGGAGTCGAACCAATCCTTCGTCAACAGTGACATTCCTACCCGCTTCGAGAGTGCCGGTACTTACATTGTCAATTACGACCAACTGCCCCAGGCGGACGGCGATCGGCTGCTGGACAAGATCGAGAGCCGATCCGACCCGGATCTGGGGGCACCGACCTGGGCGCTACGCGATGAGCATCGTGCGGACCTGGTGGTGCTGGTGGCGGATATCCGCTCCTACTGCGGCCTGGCTACGTTGAATTCGAGCAAGGAAACGGCCTACGGGGCGGTTGACTGGACATGTTTCTCGGACGGTACGACGGTCCAGCACGAAATTGGCCACAATCTCGGTGCCGATCACACGCCCGAAGAAGCACAGGGCAATGTGTTTCCCTTTGGTTCCGGCCATCAGAAAACCTCGGGCGACATTCGTTGGTCAACGATCATGGCGCCTTACTGTTCCCGTTGCAGCGTGATCAATTACTGGTCGAACCCTTATCGCACTTACAAGGAAGCGCCCCTGGGGGTTGTGAATGTCAGCGACAACGCCAGGGTCTGGGCATTGCGGGCGCCGGTAGTGGCGAATTTCTACCCGGATCCGGTGGAAGCCCTTCCCCCCTATGCGGTGGCCAGGGCTGAGCCTTCGGCCGTGACCGGCCCACAGGTGGTCCTGCTCGATGGCTCGCAGTCTTCCGACCCGGCGGGTGGGGCGTTGCGCTATCGTTGGGAGCAGACGGACGGGACGCCGGAGGTCAGCATCACCGGCAGTTCGTCACGGGAGGCGCAGGCACGGGTTCCGGCGGTGGGGCACAGCATGATTTTCAGCTTCCGCCTGACGGTGACCAACAGTGACGAACTCAGCGATAGCCAGACTGTCAATGTCAGCGCCGAGCCTTCCAGTCCCGCTCCCGTGGCCGTCATCAGCGCCCATGAGCAGGTCGAAACCGGTAAGCCCCTTGAGTTTTCGGCGGCGGCCTCGACGGGCAACCAACTGACTTATGCATGGGTCCTGCCTGGTTTCACCCCCGCCAATTCCAGCAGCCAACGTCTCAACGCCACCGCGCCGGCCACCGCGGGAGAGCGTATGGTGCAACTCACTGTGCGTGACGCGCAGGGGCGCAACGACACAAAAACCAAGAAGGTGAGGGTGGTCGCCGGATCCGGTGGCGGAGAAGGCTGTATTCCGACCGACCCGAACGCCGGGCTTTACCCGCAATGGGATACGCTCAGGACTTATGTCGGCGGCGATATGGTGCAGCATAACGGGGTGGTCTGGCGAGCCGGCTGGTCGAGCCGTGGTATCTCGCCGGACAAAACCGATGCCTTTACCCTGATCAGCCACCTGCCGGTGCCTTGGCAGACTGGACGGCCTTATGTCGCGGGCAACCAGGTAATTCACCAGGGCAAGTTGTATCAGGCCAAATACTGGATAAACACTCAACCACCGGGTAGCGCCTGGACATTGCTCGGCGACCACATCTGTCCGTGAGGCATTGATTGAGACACTGATAGAAAGGCGCCCCGACGGAAGTCGGGGCGTTGTTGCGTCACTCGCTGAACACCTGCGCAATCAGCCAGATATTCGCCCCGCTGATTACAGCGAACAGCCCCCAGGCGAGGCCCTGGGTATACCAACGGTTGACGAACTCGCCCATCAGGCGTTCATCGCCAGTCATGCGGATCAACGGGTACAGGGCAAACGGCAGTTGCAGGCTGAGCACCACCTGGCTCAGGACCAGCAGTTTGCCCACCGCGCCTTCGCCCATCAGCCAGACGCCGATAAAGGCTGGGATCAGGGCCAGCCCACGGGTGATCAAGCGGCGCTGCCAGCAGGGAATCTTCAGGTTCAGGTAACCTTCCATGATCACCTGCCCGGCGATGGTTCCGGTAAAGGTCGAGCTTTGCCCCGACGCCAGCAGGGCGATGCCGAACAGGGTGCTGGCGAAGGCTCCGCCGACCAGTGGATCAAGCAGGTGATAGGCGTCTTGGATCTCCACGACATCGGTGTGCCCGGACTGATGAAAGGCTGCCGCCGCGAGGATCAGAATCGCCGCGTTGACCAGCAGCGCCAGGGCCAGTGAACCGATGGTATCGACCCGCGCCAGGCGGACCGCGTCCTGACGGCTGGCCCGGTCCTTGCCGATTAACCGGGTCTGGACAATCGAGGTGTGCAGGTAGAGGTTGTGGGGCATCACCGTGGCTCCGAGGATGCCGATCGCCAGATACAGCGGCGCGGCGTCGGTCAGCGCCGACATGGACGGCTTGAAGCCGTTGAACACGTCCGGCCAATAGGGTTTGATCAGCACCAGCTCAACAAAAAAACACCCGCCGATGGTCGCCATTAACACCAACATGATCGCTTCCAGGCGCCGGAATCCGCGGTTCTGCAAGGCCAGGATCAACAGGGTATCGAAGGCGGTCAGGACAATCCCGAAAGTCAGCGAACAGCCCAGCAGCAGGTGGAAGGCCAGCGCACAGCCCAGCACCTCAGCCAGGTCCGTGGCGATGATCGAGACTTCCGCCAGCAGCCACTGGGTTCGCGCCGAACGGGGGCTGTAGCGCTCGCGGCACAGTTGCGCCAGGTCGCGACCGGTGGCGATGCCCAGGCGCGAACACAGGCATTGCACGGCCATGCCCGCCAGGCTTGCCAGCAGCACCACGAACAGCAGGTTGTAGCCATAGCGCGAGCCGGCCTCAATCGCCGTGGCCCAGTTGCCGGGGTCCATGTAGCCGATGGACACCAGCAGTCCAGGCCCGGCGAAGCGCAAGACGCGCTTAAAAAACGGCGCAGCGCCGTCGACTGCAATCGAGCCGTTCACTTCGGAGGGACAGAAGGGGGCGGTGGCCACTTTCGGCAAATTGAATTTCACGCGGCGATCCGAGGCTGAAGAGAGGGATTCCCCAGCTTAGACGCTTGCGGGTTCCAGCCCAAGCCCTGTTGGGTGACCTTGGCATCACGCGGGGATTATTGATTGATAGTGAAATGCATATTTAATAATCTATATGATAAGCATTCGTATAATCAAATAAATATTTACACGATCATGTAGTTCGAGGGGATCGAATTCCTGGAACTTCACATCACATACCAGACAGGTATCGACGAGGTATGTCTCACGGCTGCCACGGTGTCATATCACTGCTGAGTTTGCGGTCGAGGAAACACGCCGCGCTGATCAGCGCCAGGTGGGTCAGGGCCTGTGGGGTGTTGCCCAGATGCCGGGCCTGGGGATCGAACTCTTCGGCATACAAACCCAACGGGTTGGCATAGCGCAGCAGTTGCTCGAACTCCAGATGCGCCTGTTCCACGCGGCCAGCGCGAGCCAGGCACTCGACGTACCAGAACGAGCAGGCGGCGAAGGCGCCTTCGGTGCCCGGCAGGCCGTCGATGGGATGATCGTCGTTGCGATACCGATAGACCATGCCGGCGCGCACCAGGCTTTTCTCGATGGCCTCCAGGGTGGCCAGCCAGCGCGGGTCGGTGGCGCCGACAAAACGTACCAGCGGCATCAGTAGCATCGAGCCGTCGAGGCCGGTGCCACCGATATGTTGGACGAAATGCCCGTGCTCCCGATTCCAGAAGTTGTTCCAGATGTCGCTGTGGATTGCCTGGCGGGTCTTGTCCCAACGGGCGAAAGGTGCCGGTAGCGAGCGCTTGGAGGCCAGACGGATGGCGCGGTCGAGGGCGACCCAACACATCAGTCGCGAGTGCAGGAAATGGTGTTTCTCGCCGCGCATTTCCCAGATCCCGACATCGGCGTGGTCCCAGGTTGCGCAGACCTGATCGACAATCTGGCTGACATGCAGCCAGCCTTCCTGGGAAATCGCTTCGCCGTATTTGTTGGTCAGGTACACCGCGTCCAGCAACTCGCCGAAGATATCCAACTGGATCTGGTCATAGGCCTGGTTGCCGATGCGCACCGGGCGGGCATTGCCATGGCCGGACAGATGTTTGAGTTCGGTTTCGGGCAATTGCTGGGTGCCGTCGATGGCATAGAGGATATTCAGTTTCAAGGGCTGGTCACTGCAATCGCCGACGCGCCCACGCAGCCAGCGCATAAAGCCATTGGCTTCTTCGGTATAGCCCAGGCGCATGAAGGCGTAGATGGTAAACGAGGCATCCCGGATCCAGGTGTAGCGATAGTCCCAGTTGCGTTGACCGCCGGGGCTTTCCGGCAGACCGAATGTGGCGGCGGCGAGGATGGCGCCATGCTTGCGCGAGGTCAGCAGTTTGAGCACCAGGGCCGAGCGATTGACCGCTTCGCGCCAGCGACCCCGATAGTTGGAGCGGCCGATCCAGTGTCGCCAGAAGGTCAGGGTCCGTTGCAAGGCGAGGTCGCCGCCGCCGACCTTGATTCGCGGATCGTCGGCGCCGCCGAGGAGGAATTCGGCGTTTTGCCCCTGTTCCAGCCGGAAGGTGGCGACGGCGGCGTTGTGCCGCAGTTGCAACGGTTGGTCGGCACACAGGCGCAGGCTGGGCTGGTCGGGCGCATCGAAGCACACATCATGATCGTCGAGTCGGGCGCGGGTCGCGGCGCGCGCATAGTCATGGCGCACGGCGCAGCACATATGGAAGGTAGCGTGGCCGCTGACCATCCGCACCCGGCGGAGCAGCATGGGCAGGTCGTCTTCGTCGTCGCTGATGGGCAGCAGGTCGGTGATTTCTACCACGGCTCCGGCGCTCAGCCAGCGGGTCTGCAGGACATTGGTATCGGGCAGGTAGATCTGTTCGCGGCGAGCGTCGGGCAGGTCGGGAGCCAGTTGGAAAATCCCCGCCTGCGGACTGTCGAGCAGGGCGCAGAAGATCGAGGGGCTGTCAAAGGCCGGCCAGCAGAAAAAATCGACACTGCCACGGTCGTTGATCAGCGCGGCGCTGCTCATGTCGCCGATGATGCCGTGGGCCTCGATCGCGCTTTGGGGTTCTTTGGAAAGATCGACCATGGCCGCGAAACTCCTGCCTATGTAGGGGGGATGGCACTGTCAGTGTGCGCGTTTGAAGGCACTCACCAAGCTGACTGGCATTCCTCGGCGGAGTTCAGCTCGATTGCTAGTGGCCTGTACGGTGAGTTCGTTAGCTCAAGCTCGGATGCCACGCGTCCATGGCCAAGGCGCTGTGACCCGTCTAGCCGGGCTATGGCGAGGAACAGCAACGCCGGCCAGGGCTTGTGGCGCCGAAATTGACTCATAGAACTCATCACACAGGTCACTAGGTAGTGCCCCGGCGCGTCGCAGGGTTCCGGGGCATCGGCGGTCCCGATCAACGGCGAGTTGGCGGTCAGCCGGGAAGGGGGACGGGCGTGAGTAGCGGCTTACCGGCAAAATATGCCAGAAGATTCTCCGCCACCAGCTTGACCGTGGCTTCGGAGGCCTGCGGCGAAAGGCCGGCGACATGGGGGGTGAGCACGACGTTGGGCAATCCCTTGAGTACCTGCGGTACATTCGGTTCGTCATCGAAGACATCCAGCGCGGCCCCGGCAATCCGGCCTTGTTCCAGCGCGTTCACGAGGTCGGCGGTCCGCACGACGCTGGCGCGGGCGATATTGACGATGAATCCTTCCGGTCCCAGGGCTTCCAGGGCTTGTCGATCGATCAGGCCGTGGGTGCCGGCGCCGCCCGGCGTGGCGACGATCAGGAAGTCCGAGGCCTGCGCGAGTTCGACCGGGGTTGCGCAATAGGCATAGCCGATGTCCTCGCGCTGGCGGCGGTTGTGGTAGCTCACCGACATACCAAAACCGAGGGCCGCGCGTTGGGCAATCGCCACGCCGACCGCGCCCATGCCGAGAATGCCCAGGCGCTTGCCGCCCAGGGACGGGCGCATCAGCTTGCGCCATTCGCCACGGCGTACCGACGCATCGGCCCGGGGAATATCGCGCACCAGCGACAGCAGCAGGGCCATGGCGTGATCGGCTACCGACGAGGCGTTGGTACCGGCACCGTTGGTCACGACGATGCCGCGTTGCGCGGCGGCGTGCAGGTCGACCTTTTCGTAACCGGCGCCAATCACGCAGATGATTTCCAGCAGGGGCAAGGCGGCGATTTCATCGGCGAACAGGCCCAGCGGGCCGCGAGTCAGGACGGCATTGATACGCTGGCCGTGAGCGGCGATGGCTTCGGCTCGCAGCACGGCCGTCGGTGCTCGAATCAGCTCGAAGCCATGGTGCTCGATAATCGGCAAGTATTCGTCGACGGTTTCGGTCAACACCAGAACTACGTTGGACATGCGGCTCTCCGCCTTCGGTCAGTGGATGGCGGCAAACTACTCCTGAGTTGCCGTTGCGGGCAAGCCCGCTCTCGCCCGACGACATGGTTTCTCGCAGGGCAGGCGTTGCCCCCAAAACCCAGAAAGCCGGATCGCCGCCGGGTGCCGGTTTTGCACGGTTGGACGCCGCCGTCTGGCGGGTTACTGCTCGGACACGGCAACTCCGGGACTGAGCTGATCGATCCAGTAGCAAAGCTTATGCTGCCTTTTGCCATGAATTGGCCGGCAGGACTCGGTTTTCTTGCTTATACCTTATGCACCATCCCGAGGTTACTCGAGAGATCAGCTTCTCCCGATGCTCTGGTGGTCCATTTAACAGCAGGGTTGGAAATACCATGAACATCGATGCTAAACCGCACAAAGTAATGCTATTTCTGTGTTTGTTCGGGTTCTTGTCTACAGGGGCGGCGGCTACTGATTCACCGCTTTCTTCAGGAGTAGATCATCCACCTGGAGTTCGCATCTGGAGTGTTCCAGTCATTGATGCTCGTAATACGATGGTTGTTTGTATCAATTGCTCGCCTGAGCCGAGTTTCAAGTTTCCCGGTCATGAAAGCGCGCTCTCAAGCCTGGTGGCTAATAGGTACGTTGGGTCTTTGCGTGCCGCAATGTACTGGCAAGATACCGGGCATCAGATGCAGTCCAAGGCCCATTTTGACAACTGCGACTTTTCTGGCGCCGAAGAGTACATTGATCAATTGTTGAGTGAGGTGGGCACCAGAGCGAACTTTGCAAAAGAGCTAGAACTGCAAGGAAGTATGATGGCGTATGAAGCGGCACTTCAGAAAGCTTTCTTTTCTTTAGGCCAGGCGTTACATGCCGTTCAGGATTTTTATGCCCATTCCAATTATGTTGAATTGTCCGAGGAGCAATACAGCACCTGGGCGCAGGTGCCTGCGATCAGTGTATGGACACCCGAGGGCAGGTTACGCGTGCGGGAATTGCGCGAACATGGGCTTGTGTCGGGCTATGTCAGTTGGGGCAGTCCGAAGCGTTGTGCAATCGGCTCGCCAACCCATGGGCAACTCGCAAAGGATAGCGCCAAGGCAGGTTCGCCTGGCGCTTTGCAGAGTTCGCGTTTTCCAAATATGACTCGCTACGCCATGGCTGTGGATCTGGCTAAGAAAGACTCAGCCAATTTGATCAAGTATGCATTTGAGAAATGGCCGATTCTGCTCAAGGCCAATGGCGGCAAAGTAGGTTTTGATGTGTTGGTCGATCGCCGCTTGCTTTCTGCGGGTTAAATGCTGGTCGCAGGAGCCGCTCCGCGCCATGCAACATACCAGGGGCGAGACGAGAAGCCCGTGGGCGTCGACGGAGTCATGGCGATTTGCACCACCCGCCCGATTTTAGCGGCCTGGCGCCATTTTTACCGGGCAGCCTGGCTTATGTGCCTTCTGTCCGGCGTCCATGCTGGAGACGAGGCATGTCGGCCTGTTACCATTCGCCCTTTGTTTTATCTCTATTTCGAGACCGCCCATGACCACCGTTCGCACTCGCATCGCGCCATCGCCTACTGGGGACCCCCATGTTGGTACCGCCTACATCGCCTTGTTCAACTACTGCTTTGCCAAGCAGCATGGCGGTGAGTTCATTCTGCGGATCGAAGACACCGATCAGTTGCGCTCGACCCGCGAGTCCGAACAGCAGATTTTTGATGCGCTGAACTGGCTGGGCATCACCTGGGCCGAAGGCCCGGACGTGGGCGGGCCGCACGGCCCGTACCGGCAGAGCGAGCGTAGCGAGATCTACAAGCAGTACACCCAACAATTGGTCGACATGGGTCATGCCTTCCCCTGTTTTTGTACCGCCGAAGAGCTGGACCAGATGCGCGCCGAGCAGATGGCCCGTGGCGAGACCCCACGCTACGATGGTCGTGCGCTGTTGCTGTCGAAGGACGAAGTGGCCCACCGCCTGGCGGCTGGCGAACCCCATGTGATCCGCATGAAGGTGCCGACCGAGGGCATCTGCGTGGTGCCGGACATGTTGCGCGGCGACGTCGAGATCCCCTGGGATCGCATGGATATGCAAGTGTTGATGAAGGCCGATGGCCTGCCGACCTACTTCCTGGCCAACGTGGTCGATGACCACCTGATGGGCATCACTCATGTGCTGCGTGGCGAGGAGTGGCTGCCGTCGGCGCCGAAACTGATCCTGCTCTACGAATACTTCGGCTGGGAACAGCCGCAGCTCTGCTATATGCCGCTGCTGCGCAACCCGGACAAGAGCAAGCTGTCCAAGCGCAAGAATCCGACCTCGGTCACTTTCTACGAGCGCATGGGCTTTATGCCCGAGGCCATGCTCAACTACCTGGGTCGTATGGGCTGGTCGATGCCTGACGAGCGCGAGAAGTTCTCGCTGCAGGAAATGGTCGACCACTTCGACCTGTCCCGTGTCTCTCTCGGCGGGCCGATTTTCGATATCGAGAAGCTGTCCTGGCTCAACGGCCAGTGGCTGCGCGAACTGTCGGTGGAACAGTTCGCCAGTCGCGTGCGCCATTGGGCATTGAATCCTGAGTACCTGATGCGGATCGCGCCGCTGGTCCAGGGCCGCGTCGAGACTTTCAGCCAGGTCGCGCCACTGGCGAATTTCTTCTTCGCCGGCAGCCTGGCGCTGGACGCCAAACTGTTCGAGCACAAGAAGCTCTCAGCGGATGAGGTGCGCAAGCTGATGCAATTGATCCTGTGGAAGCTGGAGAGTCTGCGCCAGTGGGAAAAGGACAGCATCACCGCCACCATCCAGGCAGTGGTCGATGCTTTGGCGCTTAAACTGCGTGATGCCATGCCGTTGATGTTCGCCTCGATTACCGGGCAGGCGAGCTCGGTGTCGGTGCTTGATGCGATGGAAATCCTCGGCCCCGACCTGACGCGCTTCCGCCTGCGCCAGGCGCTGGACCTGCTGGGTGGCGTCTCGAAGAAAGAAAACAAGGAGTGGGAAAAGCTGCTGGGCACGATTGCCTGAGTCCGTGGCCGCCACGCCACTGCGGTTTCATTGGCAGGAGGCGTGGCCGCCACCCCCCGGTTTTTCGCAGAGGCCGGTAAGTGATTGTTATCCCGGAAAATTTCTTTGAAAATTGTTTAAAAAAAATTTGACAGGGAAGTAGGTCACACTTAATATGCGCCCCGTCCACAAGACAACACGCAAACAGGGCAGCCATAGCGCTGTGGCGTGAGTGTTGAATGTGGGGCTATAGCTCAGCTGGGAGAGCGCTTGCATGGCATGCAAGAGGTCGACGGTTCGATCCCGTCTAGCTCCACCAATTTAGAGGTCGCAGGGTAGGCTAGACTGCTCTGGGGCTTGTACCGAAAGATCGGAATCAACACCGATCAGGTACACAAGGGTTACGTCCCCTTCGTCTAGTGGCCTAGGACACCGCCCTTTCACGGCGGTAACAGGGGTTCGAGTCCCCTAGGGGACGCCAGCTTTACAGAAGTGATAGCGCAAATTGCCGTCACTCCGCCGCGAGGCGAAAAACCTGGGGCTATAGCTCAGCTGGGAGAGCGCTTGCATGGCATGCAAGAGGTCGACGGTTCGATCCCGTCTAGCTCCACCAAATTTACAGTTCAGGGCCTGGCCACACTGGCCTTGAATTGATCGGTATTGAGTGCCGATCAGCTGTATAGAAGGGTTTGTGTCCCCTTCGTCTAGTGGCCTAGGACACCGCCCTTTCACGGCGGTAACAGGGGTTCGAGTCCCCTAGGGGACGCCACGATTGCCCGCTTTGCGGGATTTTATAAGGGTCATTCACTTATTGAATGGCCCTTTTGTTTGTCTGGCGTTTGACCTTTTCGCGCTGAATTCCGTTTTTGTTGCACGCCGCCCAGTCGGCGGCGCTCTGACAGGTTGCACCTCTGGTCCGAGGTGGCACGCAATGAGCACTTTGGGCTGGATCCGTTACACTGCCCCGGTCTTTGAATTGACCGGGAGTGATACATGAGCTGGGATCTGGCGACACCCTTCACCCTCGACCTGCAGGTGGCCGCCGAGGACATCGACGGCCTCGGGCACGCCAATAACGCGGCGTATGTCACCTGGCTGGAACGTTGTGCCTGGCGTCATTCGCAGCGCCTGGGGCTGGACCTGGCCGAGTATCGCCGGCTGGACCGAGCGATGGCGGTGGTGCGCCACGAGATCGATTACCTGGCGCCAGCCTATGAAGGCGACGAACTGCAACTGGCGACCTGGATCGTCGAGTGGGACCGGCGCCTGAAAATGACTCGCCGGTTCCAACTGGTCCGTCCCAGCGACAACCTGACGCTGTTGCGCGCGCAAACCACCTTTGTTTGCATCGAGCTGTCCAGTGGCCGGCCCAAGCGCATGCCGGCGGAGTTTCTCGAAGGCTATGGTTCGGCGGTGCAGCCGGTCTGAGGAGGTACCGGTTTACGCAAGAAGCCCGTAAACTGCCGCCCTTTTTCTGTGACCGCTTTTTTCGATGAGAGTACCGATGCAAATTGCCCTGGCGCCCATGGAGGGATTGGTCGACAACATCCTGCGCGATGTCCTGACTCGGGTTGGCGGCATCGACTGGTGTGTCACCGAGTTTATCCGGGTCAATGACTCGCTGTTGATGCCAGCCTATTTCCACAAGTTCGCCCCCGAATTGCTGAGCGAAGCCCGGACCGCTGCCGGCGTGCCGCTGCGGGTGCAGTTACTGGGTTCCGATCCGGTGTGCCTGGCGGAAAATGCGGCATTGGCGTGTGAGCTGGGGTCGCAGGTCATCGACCTGAACTTCGGTTGTCCGGCCAAAACGGTGAACAAGTCCCGGGGCGGGGCGGTGCTGCTCAAGGAGCCGGAACTGCTCAACAGTATCGTCGAGCAGGTGCGCCGGGCGGTGCCTGCGCATATCCCGGTGACGGCGAAGATGCGCCTGGGCTTCGACAGCCCGGATGGTGCGCTGGTCTGCGGCATCGCTCTGGCCGAAGGCGGCGCATCGCAGATTGTCGTGCACGCACGAACCAAGGTCGACGGCTACAAGCCACCGGCTCATTGGGAGTGGGTGGCGCGGGTACAGGAAGTGGTCAAGGTGCCGGTGTTCGCCAATGGCGATATCTGGTCGGTGGAAGATTGGCGGCGTTGCCGCGAAGTCAGCGGCGCCGAGGACTTCATGCTCGGTCGCGGCCTGGTGTCACGCCCGGACCTGGCCCGACAGATCGTGGCGGCGCGGGCTGGCGAGGAGGTGGTCGAGATGAGCTGGGCCGACCTGCAACCGTTGATCCGCGACTTCTGGGCACAAGTGGTCACGCAACTGACGCCACGCCAGGCGCCCGGCCGCCTGAAGCAGTGGCTGGCGATGTTGACCCGCAATTACCCGCAGGCCGTCGAGCTGTTCAATACCGTGCGCCGGGAGACCGATTGCGACGCGGTCGGGCGCCTGGTGAATGCGCCGCTGCCTGAAGTCGCTTGAAAAAAATCTGCACACTCTCTTGAAATGCATGGCGGTGCTCCTATCTAAGGAGTACGCGATGCCGAATTCGGGTCGCGGCTAAAACCACTCGCTGAACTTCAGGAGATTGACATGACTACTGCATTTTCCCTGGCTCCACTGTTCCGTTCTTCCGTCGGCTTCGACCGTTTCAACGATCTGTTCGAAACCGCGCTGCGCAATGAGCCGGGCAGCAGCTACCCCCCATACAACGTCGAGAAACACGGCGAAGATCAGTACCGCATCGTCGTCGCGGCAGCCGGTTTCCAGGAAGAAGACCTGGAGCTGCAAGTCGAAAAAGGCGTGCTGACTGTCAGTGGCGGCAAACGTGAGCCCAAGGCTGAAAGCGTCAGCTACCTGCATCAGGGTATCGCCCAGCGCGCCTTCAAGTTATCGTTCCGCCTGGCCGACCATATCGAGGTCAAGGCCGCTGGCTTGAGCAACGGCCTGTTGAATATCGACCTGTTGCGGGTCGTGCCGGAAGAGGCGAAAGCCAAGCGCATCCCGATCAACGGCGCGCAACAAGCGGCTTTGCAGCACTAAGCGCAAGCCCACAAGACCAGAACCCCGCTTCGGCGGGGTTCTGTGTTTCAGGGGATGCTGGTCAGCAGCTTCCTGAATTCCTCCATGGGCAATGGCCGGCTGTGTAGGTAGCCCTGGTACAGGTGACAGCCCAGCCCCTCAAGGAATACCAGTTGTTCGGCCAGTTCCACGCCTTCGGCAATCACCGTCAGCCCGAGGCTGCGAGCCATGGCGACAATCGCACGGATGATCTCCGCGTCGTTGGGGTCATGGGTCGCATCACGGACAAACGACTGGTCGATTTTCAGCGCGTCCACCGGCAAGCGCTTGAGATAGGTGAGTGACGAATAGCCGGTGCCGAAATCATCCATGGCGAAACTGACGCCGATCTTGTTCAGGCGACGCATCTTGCTGATGGTGTCTTCCATGTTCTGGATCACGATGCCTTCGGTGATTTCCAGCTTGAGTATCGATGACGGCACGTTGTGCCGCACCAGCGTGTGTTGCACGCGCTCGACGAAGTCGGCCTGGCGGAACTGGCGCGGGCTGATGTTCACGCACAGGCTGAAGGAGCGTGGGATCAGCCCGTCGCGCAGCAGCACGCCAAACGCCTCGCAAGCATGATCGAGGATCCAGGTGCCGACCTCCAGGATCAATCCGCTGTCTTCCAGCACTTTGATGAACTCGGTGGGCGATTGCGCGCCCAGCTCGGGGTGATGCCAACGCACCAGGGCTTCGGCGCCGACAATGCTGTTGTCGCGGGCGTCGACCTGGGGCTGGAAGTGCACGCTGAATTCGCCCCGGGAAAGCGCCTGGCGCAAGTCGTTTTCCACGCGCAGGCGTTCGCTGGCGGCCTTCTGCATGGTGCTGTGGAACATCTGGGTGATATTGCGTCCGGAGTCCTTGGCCCGATACAGCGCGATATCGGCGCGCTTGAGCAGGTCGGCAGGGGTTGAGCCGTGGTCTGGGATAAGGGCCACGCCGATGCTCGGGGTCACCTGCAAGCGGTGGCCGTCGAGAAACATCGGCTCGGCCAGTAGCTCACGGATCGTGTCCGCCAGATCGCGGACCTTCTGCGTGACTTCACTACGCGAGCCATCGAGGCCGCTGAGCAATACCACGAATTCGTCACCGCCGAGACGGGCCACGGTGTCCTCGGTGCGCACGCTGGCTTCCAGGCGCGCGGTGACCACCTTGAGCACCGTATCGCCGACCGGATGACCGAGGGAATCGTTAATGTGTTTGAAGTGGTCCAGGTCGAGGAACAGCAGGGCGCCGCGCAGGTGGTGCTGCTTGAGCAGGGCGATCTGCTGGCTCAGGCGATCCATCAACAGAGCACGGTTGGGCAGGTTGGTTAGCGAGTCGTGGTAGGCCAGATGACGAATCTGCGCCTGGGCGTTCTTGAGTAGGCTGATATCGCGGGCGGTCAGCAGCAGGCAGGCGGTTTCGTTGAGGGTGATGGGCTCGACCGAGAGCTCCACCGTCAGCACATCGCCGCGTTTGTTGCGCCCGAGCATATCGCGATGGTGGACGTGGCCCCTTTCCTTGAGTTCGTTGAGCAGGGCGGTACGCTGTTTGTGGTCGGCCCAGATACCGAGTTCATACACGGTACGCCCGATCACCTCGCTGCTGGTGTAGCCGGTCAGCCGGCAGAAACCGTCGTTGACCTCCAGATAGCGCCCGCTATCGCGCTCGGTGATGATGATGGCGTCGGGACTGGAGTGAAAGGCTTTGGCGAATTTCTCCTCGCTCGCCTTGAGCGCGGCCGCGGCCCGTTGCTGCTGAGTGATGTCATGCAGGGTGGTGACGATGCAGGGTTGTTCCTCGACCACGATCTGCCGGCTGATGATCACACAGGTCAGGGCCTGGCCGCTCTTGTGGTGGACGATGACCGCCACATTGTTCAGCGCCTTGTCGCGGATTAGCTGTTGGATGCGGTACAGGCGCTTGTCCGAGTCGTCCCAGAGGCCGATCTGTTGTGCGCTGCGATGGCGGATCTCGTCGATGTTCCAGCCAAAGGTCTGGGTGAACGCCGAGTTGATCTCGATAAACTGTCCGCTGTCCTGTAGGGTCACGCAAATCGGATCGGGGCTGGCCTGGAACAGGCTGGCGAACTTCTCTTCCGACGCCTGCAGGCGCCTTTCGCGCTCGACCTGCTCGGTGATATCGAGCAGGGTGCCGGCCATGCGCAGCGGGTTGCCCTCGCTGTCGAGGTAGAGCCGGGCACGGCTTTCCAGGTAGCGCGAGGTGCCGTTTTCCAACTGCACCCGGTAGGTCAGTTGGTAGTTGCCCTCCGGGCCTTCGCGCAGGCTGCGATAGGCCTGGCGCATATTGTCGCGTTCTTCGGTAGGAACGCTGTCGAAGAACGCGTCGAAGGGCTCATGGAACGGCTGTGGCTCCCGACCGTGCAACTGCGCCGCCCGCGCCGAACCATAGAGCATGCCGCTGGGGATATGCCAGTCCCAGGTCCCCAGTTGGGCCGAATTCAGCGCCAGATCGAGGCGTTCCTGGCTGTCCTTGAGCGCTTGCTCGGCATTTTTCTGTTCGGTGGTGTCGAGAAAGGTGCTGAGCAGGTAGGCCTGCCCTTCCAGTTCGACCCGCTGGGCACTGAGGATGCCGTCGTGAATTCGCCCGTTGCTACCGCGCAGTTGTACTTCCTGGCTAACCGACTCGCCCTTGGCCCGCAGGGATTTGACCAACCGCTCGCGCTCTTCGGGATGCACCCACAAGTCCAGCTCGACGGTGGTCAGGCCGATTACCTGGCGCGCCGGCCAGCCGAACAGGCTTTCGAAATACTGGTTGGCCTCACTGATCAGGCCATCTTCCTCGCGAGTCAGCAACACCATGTTCGGACACAGGTGGAACAGCGTGGCAAAGCGCTTTTCCGAGCTGCTAAGGGCGTGTTCGCGCTGGCGCTGGTGAGTGATTTCGCGGATCACGCCGATCATCCGTGGCTTGCCGCTCTTGTCCGGCAGCAGGCTACCATTGACCTCCAGCCAGTGCAGGCTGCCGTCCGGCCACTGAATGCGATGACGCATCGCCTGTTCCAGTGGCTCTCCGGCCAGCACGGCATGAAAGGCTCGCACTGTACGGGCACGGTCCTCGGCCGGCAGCAGTTCAAGGTAGTCGAGGTCCTTGGGCAGCGGCTGGTGGGGGTCGAAGCCAAACAGCGCCTGAGTGCCACGGGACCAACTGATCAGACCGCTTTCGATGTCCCAATACCAGGCCCCGAGACGCGCACCATTGAGGGCGGCCAATAATTGTGGTGCGCTTTCCCAGCTCTTTTCCGATTCGTTGGGGTCAAGGGCATGGATGCGTGGCAATGGCGGAATACGGCTAGCATGCTTGGGCATCAACAGCAGTCCTTGGGATGAAAGGAATGTTTTTGCTGCAAAGACCTGATGGGGTCAGCCAGCTCCGACTTATGCCGATAAGGCTGGCAAATCCGTCTGTTCATCCAATAAAGCCATAAAGGCCCGCGCGGCGTTCGACAACGTCCGTTCAGTGTGCAAGATATAGCCTAGCTGGCGACTCAGTTGTATGCCCGGTAAAGGTATGCGTACCACCTGATCGTCGAGCATGGTGCGCGGTAGTACGCTCCAGGCCAGGCCGATGGAAACCATCATCTTGATGGTTTCCAGGTAGTTGGTGCTCATGGCGATATTCGGTGTAAGACCCTGACCCTCGAACAGACGCTGGACGATATGGTGGGTAAAGGTGTTGCCGCCGGGGAAAACTGCCGGTTGGTGGGCAATGTCCCTGAGGCTGACCGTGCCGTTTCTGGCCAACGGGTGCTCGGGGGCGACGACAAAATCCAGGGGGTCGTCCCAGACCGGCACCGCGCGGACCAGATGATGCGGTTCGGGTGCCAGGGTGATGACCGCCAGCTCGGCGCGCCCATGGAGGATTTCCTCATAGGCCACCTCCGAGTCGAGGAACTGAATATCCAGCGCCACCTGGGGATACCGGCGGGTGAAGGCTCGCAGCAGCGGGGGAAGGCGATGCAGGCCCAAATGATGGCTTGTGGCTAGTGTCAGGCGTCCGCTGACTTCGCCGTTGAGGTTGGTCAGCGCTCGGCGGGTGTCATCCAGTACATTGAGGATTTGGTAGGCACGGGGCAGTAGCGCCTGGCCGGCTTCGGTCAGGCCCACCTCGCGGCCCAGCCGGTCGAACAGGCGCACCTTGAGTTGCTGCTCCAGCACCGCAATTCGTTTGCTGATGGCCGGCTGGGTCAGGTGCAGGCGTTCGCCGGCACCGGAGAAGGTGCCCGTCTCGGCAATGGCGATAAAGGCGTTGAGGTTGGCCAGGTCCATGATGGTATTCCGTTAGGCTATCCAAAGCATAAAAATTATGAATTTGAGTTATTCACTCTAACGCCCTAGGATCGACCTCACAAGCCAAAGGGTTATTGAGAACAGTGATCAATAGACCGGGGCATAGAAACACGCTGATGAGGAAACGTCTGATGGCCGGCAAAACGCTTTACGATAAGCTTTGGGATTCCCATGAAGTGAAACGGCGCGACGATGGGTCGTCGCTGATCTATATCGACCGTCACATCATCCACGAAGTGACCTCGCCGCAAGCGTTCGAAGGTCTCAAGCTGGCCGGGCGCAAGCCTTGGCGGGTCGACTCGATCATTGCCACCCCCGACCACAACGTGCCGACCACCCCTGAACGCAAAGGCGGTATCACGGCGATCGCCGACCAGGTGTCGCGCCTGCAGGTCCAGACCCTCGACGATTATTGCGATGAATATGGCATCACCGAATTCAAGATGAATGACGTGCGCCAGGGCATCGTGCACGTCATCGGCCCGGAGCAGGGCGCGACCTTGCCGGGCATGACCGTTGTCTGTGGTGACTCCCATACCTCGACCCACGGCGCCTTCGGCGCCTTGGCCCACGGTATCGGCACTTCCGAGGTCGAGCATGTGTTCGCCACCCAGTGCCTGGTGGCGAAGAAAATGAAGAACATGCTGGTGCGCGTTGAGGGCCAGTTGCCGTTTGGCGTGACCGCCAAGGACATCGTCCTCGCTGTGATCGGCAAGATCGGCACCGCCGGCGGTAACGGCCACGCCATCGAGTTCGCCGGCAGTGCGATCCGCGAGTTGTCCATCGAAGGCCGTATGACCATCTGCAACATGTCCATTGAAGCCGGTGCTCGCGTGGGCTTGGTGGCCGCCGATGAAAAGACCGTGGCCTACGTCAAGGGTCGCCCGTTCGCACCGAAAGGCGCCGAGTGGGACCTGGCTGTTGAAGCCTGGAAAGACCTGGTGTCCGACGCCGATGCGGTGTTCGACACGGTGGTCGAGCTCGACGCCACGCAGATCAAGCCGCAAGTCAGTTGGGGCACTTCGCCGGAAATGGTCCTGGCGGTTGATCAGCACGTGCCGGACCCGGCCAAGGAAACCGACCTGGTCAAGCGCGGCTCCATCGAGCGGGCGCTCAAATACATGGGCCTGCAGGCCAACCAGGCGATCACCGATATCCAGCTCGATCGCGTGTTCATCGGTTCTTGCACCAACTCGCGTATCGAAGACTTGCGTGCGGCGGCGGCGATCGCCAAGGGGCGCAAGGTGGCTTCGACCATCAAGCAGGCCATTGTGGTGCCGGGTTCGGGCCTGGTGAAGGCCCAGGCGGAAGCGGAAGGCCTGGACAAGATTTTCCTCGAGGCCGGTTTCGAGTGGCGTGAACCGGGCTGCTCCATGTGCCTGGCGATGAACCCCGACCGCCTGGAAAGCGGCGAGCACTGCGCATCGACCTCCAACCGCAACTTCGAAGGGCGCCAGGGCGCTGGCGGGCGTACCCACCTCGTCAGTCCCGCCATGGCGGCGGCGGCTGCCGTCAACGGTCGTTTTATCGACGTTCGCGAATTGATCTGAGGAAAACCCCATGAAAGCCTTTACCCAGCACAGCGGTCTCGTCGCCCCATTGGACCGTGCCAACGTCGATACCGACCAGATCATTCCCAAGCAGTTTCTCAAGTCGATCAAGCGCACCGGCTTTGGTCCGAACCTGTTCGACGAGTGGCGCTACCTGGATGTCGGCTACGCCTACCAGGACAATTCCAAGCGTCCCTTGAACAAGGACTTCGTGCTCAACGCCGAGCGTTACCAGGGGGCCAGTGTCCTGCTGGCGCGGGAAAACTTCGGTTGCGGTTCCAGTCGCGAGCATGCGCCGTGGGCTTTGGATGAGTACGGTTTTCGCAGCATCATCGCGCCGAGCTATGCCGATATATTCTTCAACAACAGCTTCAAGAATGGCCTGTTGCCAATCATTCTCGATGAAAGCGAAGTCGATGAACTGTTCCAGCAGGTCGAAGCGACCCCAGGCTACCAGTTGACGATCGATCTCGCCGCTCAGACCGTGACCCGTCCGGACGGTAAGGTCTATCGTTTCGAAGTCGATGCGTTTCGCAAGCACTGCTTGCTCAACGGCCTGGACGATATCGGCCTGACCTTGACCGACGGCGACGCGATCGCGGCCTTTGAGGCCAAGCATCGGGCCAGCCAACCGTGGTTGTTTCGTGACGCTTGAGTTGCTGCAGTGGCCTCCACGCTCACGCAGGTTGTCGAGCAAAAAAAGCCCTTCGGTGAACAGGTCGCCCGCACATGCGTCAGGCGCACTGCCGTGGGCCGAGCACTAGATTTTTTCCAGGTTGTGCCGTGATCACGGGCGCACCGACAGATAACATGAGGAAAACATGAGCAAGCAGATTCTGATTCTCCCGGGTGACGGTATTGGCCCGGAAATCATGGCCGAAGCGGTCAAGGTGCTGGAGCTGGCCAACGAGAAGTACGGTCTGGGTTTCGAGTTAAGCCACGATGTGATCGGCGGTGCCGCCATCGACAAACATGGCGTGCCCTTGGCCGATGAAACCCTGGACCGCGCCCGTGCCGCCGATGCGGTGTTGCTCGGTGCCGTGGGTGGACCGAAGTGGGACAAGATCGAACGGGATATCCGTCCCGAGCGCGGCCTGCTGAAGATCCGGGCGCAACTGGGCCTGTTTGGCAATTTGCGTCCGGCGATCCTCTACCCGCAATTGGCCGATGCATCGAGCCTGAAGGCAGAAATCGTCTCGGGCCTGGATATCCTGATCGTCCGCGAACTGACCGGCGGCATCTACTTCGGCGCCCCACGCGGCAGCCAGACGCTGGCAAACGGCGAGCGCCAGGCCTACGACACCCTGCCGTACAGCGAAAGCGAAATCCGTCGCATCGCCCGTGTCGGCTTCGACATGGCTCGCGTGCGCGGCAAGAAGCTCTGCTCGGTGGACAAGGCCAACGTTCTGGCCTCCAGCCAGCTATGGCGCGAAGTGGTCGAGGAGGTCGCCAAGGACTACCCGGACATCGAGCTGAGCCACATGTACGTCGACAACGCCGCGATGCAACTGGTGCGCGCGCCCAAGCAGTTCGACGTGATTGTCACCGACAACCTGTTCGGCGACATTCTTTCCGACGAAGCGTCGATGCTCACCGGCTCCATCGGCATGTTGCCGTCGGCCTCGCTGGATGCCAACAACAAGGGCATGTACGAGCCTTGCCACGGTTCGGCTCCGGACATCGCCGGGCAGGGCATCGCCAACCCGTTGGCGACCATCCTGTCGGTGTCGATGATGCTGCGCTACAGCTTCAATCTGCACGACGCCGCATCTGCCATCGAGCAGGCTGTGAGCCGGGTGCTGGACCAGGGCCTGCGGACCGGCGACATCTGGTCGACCGGCTGCAGCAAAGTCGGAACGCGGGAAATGGGCGACGCAGTAGTCGCCGCGCTGCGGAATCTGTAATCTCTCGGGCCCGCCGTTTCTTTCATCCCTGGAAGCGGTGACCCACTTTTGTAAAAGGTGTAGTTGCGATGAAACGTGTAGGTCTGATCGGTTGGCGCGGTATGGTCGGTTCCGTGCTCATGCAGCGGATGCTGGAAGAGCAGGACTTCGATCTTATTGAGCCGGTGTTTTTCACCACTTCCAATGTCGGTGGCCAAGGTCCGTCCGTGGGCAAGGATATTGCCCCGCTGAAGGATGCCTACAGCATTGAAGAGCTGAAAACCCTCGACGTGATTCTGACCTGCCAGGGTGGCGACTACACCAGCGAGGTTTTCCCCAAGCTGCGCGAGGCCGGCTGGCAGGGTTATTGGATCGATGCCGCCTCTAGCCTGCGCATGCAGGATGACGCGGTCATCATCCTCGACCCGGTGAACCGCAAGGTCATCGACCAGCAACTGGATGCCGGAACCAAGAACTACATCGGCGGCAATTGCACCGTCAGCCTGATGCTGATGGGCTTGGGCGGCCTGTTCGAAGCCGGCCTGGTGGAGTGGATGAGCGCCATGACCTATCAGGCGGCGTCCGGTGCCGGCGCGCAGAACATGCGTGAGCTGATCAAGCAGATGGGCGCCACCCACGCCGCCGTTGCCGAGCAACTGGCCGATCCGGCCAGCGCCATCCTCGACATCGACCGCCGTGTGGCCGAAGCCATGCGCGGCGACGCCTACCCGACCGAAAACTTCGGGGTGCCATTGGCCGGTAGCCTGATTCCGTGGATCGACAAGGAGCTGCCGAACGGCCAGAGCCGCGAAGAATGGAAGGCCCAGGCCGAAACCAACAAGATCCTCGGTCGCTTCAAGAGTCCGATCCCGGTGGACGGCATCTGCGTGCGCATCGGCGCCATGCGTTGCCATAGCCAGGCGCTGACCATCAAGCTCAACAAGGATGTGCCGATCGCCGATATCGAGGGGCTGATCAGCCAGCACAACCCATGGGTCAAGCTGGTGCCGAACCAGCGTGATATCAGCATGCAGGAGCTGAGTCCGACCAAAGTCACCGGCACCCTGAATATCCCGGTGGGGCGTCTGCGCAAGCTGAACATGGGCTCGCAGTTCCTCGGTGCGTTCACGGTGGGTGACCAGTTGCTGTGGGGCGCGGCCGAGCCGCTGCGGCGCATGTTGCGGATCCTGCTGGAGCGTTGATACGCCGAAGGATCGAAAAAACCGCGCCTCGTCAGGGTCGCGGTTTTTTTTGGGTTTCGGCCAGCGCAATGCTACTTTTTTGTCGTCAGTGGCTTGTTTGTGGCTGGTGGGCTTGCCGGCCCTAAGCTCGCAGACCCCGGTGTGTCAGTCGCTCCGACAAGCCGGCTCGCCACCATCACCGTGTGAGGCCTGCGGGCACTCAATTGCCTGTCCGCGCCGTCACGGGTAAAGTGCCGCTCCCCCGCGTTGCCAGAGATCAAACCCATGAGACAGTCCTTTGATATTGCCGTGATCGGCGCCACCGGCTCGGTGGGCGAGACCTTGGTGCAGATTCTCGAAGAGCGCGACTTTCCTGTGGCTGACTTGCATGTGCTGGCCAGCAGCGAGTCCGCCGGTCACTCGGTGCCATTTCGCGGCAAGAACGTGCGTGTTCGTGAGGTCGATGAGTTCGATTTCGCCAAGGCCCAGTTGGTGTTTTTCGCTGCCGGTCCGGCGGTAACCCTCAGTTTTGCCCCGCGTGCCGCCATGGCCGGTTGCACGGTTATCGATCTGTCCGGCGCCTTGCTCGCGCCTCAGGTGGTGCCGGAGGCCAATGCCCAAGTGTTGGCCACGCTGAAAAAGCCAGTGCAGGTGTGCAGTCCGAGCGCAGCGGCCACCTCCCTGGCCGTGGTGTTGGCACCGCTCAAGGGCCTGCTCGATCTCCAGCGCGTGACCTTGACCGCTTGCCTGGCGGTGTCCAGCCAGGGCCGCGAAGCCGTCGGCGAACTGGCCCGGCAGACTGCTGAGCTGTTGAATGTGCGCCCGCTGGAGCCGCGCTTCTTCGATCGGCAGGTGGCGTTCAACCTGTTGGCCCAGGTCGGCAAGCCGGATAGCGAGGGGCATGTTGCCCTGGAAAAACGCCTGGTCAGCGAGTTGCGTGAACTGCTCGCAACACCTTTACTAAAAATTTCAGTCACTTGCGTTCAAGCCCCGGTGTTTTTTGGCGATAGCTATAGTGTGTCTCTGCAAGCGGCGGCTGATGTCGATCTGCAAGCGGTGAACGCCGCGCTGGAAGCCGCGGACGGCATCGAACTGGTGGACGCCGGTGATTATCCGACCGCCGTCGGTGACGCCGTGGGCCAGGATGTGGTCTATGTGGGGCGGGTTCGTCACGGTGTTGATGATCTGTCGGAATTGAATCTGTGGCTGACATCGGACAATGTCCGCAAAGGTGCCGCGCTAAACGCTGTGCAATTGGCCGAATTGTTGATAAAAGACCCGCTGTAAAAGATACTTGGCGACAATTTGCAGAATGATTCGAGCCTGACGCTATGCTCAGGCTGGTTGCTGAAGGTGAGCTGCCCTCGGGCACTTGCAGCGGTATCGGCTAAAACAGGGTGTTGCGGTGGTTTTTCAGGGCCGCACGCCATGCCGCAAGGCAGCTACACCACCTTCTCGCTGGCCGAGGAATGCACTAACAAAGGAAGAGGCTATGGTTCAAGTTCGCAAACTGGTGTTAGCAATAGCGGCCGCTTCGGCGCTGTCCTCCGGTATGGCGCATGCGCTTGGGCTGGGGGAAATGACCCTCAAGTCGACCCTGAACCAGCCGTTGCTGGTGGAAATCGAATTGCAAGATGTCGGTGGCCTCAGCGCTTCCGATATCGTTCCCAGCCTGGCTTCTCCCCAGGCGTTCAGCGACGCTGGCGTCAACCGCCAGGACTTCCTGAACGACCTGACTTTCACCCCGGTGCTGAACCCCGCCGGGCGCAGCGTGGTGCGTGTCACTTCGAGCAAACCGTTGTCTGAAGCCTATGTGCGGTTTTTGGTCCAGGTGCAGTGGCCCAGTGGCCGGCTGATGCGTGATTACAGCGTACTGCTCGATCCGTCGAAGTATGCCCCGGCGGGCGATGCCGGCCAGTCGGCGCCCGTTGTCGCACCCAGCGCGCCAGTCACCGCGCCGACCCAGGTCAAGCAATACACCACCGGTCCCAAGGATACCCTCTGGGAAATTGCCGCCCAGGAGCGCAATGGCGCTTCCGTGCAGCAGACCATGCTGGCTATCCAGGCATTGAACCCGGATGCCTTTATCGATGGCAACATCAACCGCATGAAAACCGGCCAGGTGCTGCGCCTGCCGGATCCGGTGCAAAGCACCCGCCTGGCGCCCTCCAAGGCGATTGCCGAGGTGGCCGCGCAGAATGCCGCGTGGCGCCAGGGGCGTCGTTCTTCCCATACCGGCAAACAGCAAGTGGATGCCAGCCGACGCCAGGGCGGTGAAGCGGCACCAGCCCCCGGCGCCGACAAGGATAACCTGAGCCTGGTCTCGGCCGAGAGCGCCAAGAAGGGCGGCAAGGGCGCGGCTGGCGACAGCAAGGCCTTGAGCGACAAATTGGCGGTGACGCAGGAAAGCCTCGATGCTGCCCGTCGCGACAATGCCGAGCTGAAAAGCCGTATGGACGACCTGCAGAGCCAGTTGGACAAACTGCAGCGACTGATCCAACTCAAGAACGATCAACTGGCCAAGTTGCAAGCGCAAGGTACGGACGTCGCACCCGCCGCCGGCCAGCCGGCAATGCCGGCCGAACTGGTGGCCAAGCCGCAAGTGGCGCCTGCGCCAAGCGAGCCGAGCAAGCCGGTTCAGGCCGACGTTGCGCCCGGCAAAGAGCGCAAGCTCGACGACTTGCTGTCCAGCCCGATTCTGCTGGGCTTGATCGCCGGTTCCGTGGTGCTGGTGTTGTTGTTGCTCATGCTGCTGCTGATCCGTCGTCGCAAGGCTCAGCAGGAAGCCGAAAAGCACCAGCGCATGGCGCGGGCGCTGTCTGAAGAAAGTGACTTCGCGGCAGACCTGTCTCTACCGCAAAGCAGTTTCGAGGGCCTGGAGGTGCCTGCGCCCAGCGTAAAGCTGACGCCGGCCCAAGCGCCGGCTCCCATCGCTGAGCGCCCAACCGATGTGTTGGGGCAGGCAGCGCTGCATATCGAGCGCGGCCACCTGAACCAGGCCGCCGATCTATTGGAAGAAGCGGTCAAGCTCGAGCCGCGGCGTAGCGATCTGCGGCTGAAACTCATGGAGGTTTATGGTCGCCAGGGTGATCGTGACGGCTTTGTCGTCCAAGAACGACAGCTGATCGCCAATGGCGATAACCATGCCCAGGTCGAGCAGCTCAAGAGTCGCTTTCCCGGCATGATCGCCACGGCGGCGGTCGCCGGTCTTGGCGCGGCGGCCGTCGCGGCCGAGCTGGACGAACAGTTTGTCCAGGCACTGTTGCAGGATGAGCCGCCAGCCGCGGTTGCGACGCCGGAACCCGTGGTTGCGCAGGCGCCTGCGACAGCGCCAGTGGTGGAGGGGTTCGACAGCGACTTCGACCTCAGTCTGGATGACCTGGAGGCAGCTTCGCCTTCGGTGGTTTCGGCTCCGGTCGCCGATCTGGGCCTGGATGACCTGCAACTCGACGACGACCTGAGCTTCGAATCGGTGCTGGGGCAACAGACTAAAGCCTCGGCGAGCTCCGACGACCTGTTGGACTTCGATCTGGATCTGGGGGGTAACGAGCCGGCCCCAATCGAGGCGCACGAGGACTTTCTGCTGGGCTTGACCGACGATCCCCTGGCGCCACAGGGCGCACTACCGGCTCTCGATGCGCTGGATGAGTTAGGGCTGGCGGACGATTTCGACCTGTCGTTGGCCGACGAATCGGCGGTTGATACCGGGTCGAATGCTTTCACCGACGAGCTCGATGATGTCAATGCCGAGCTGGAGCGTCTGTCTCAAGGGTTGGAGCAGCCATCGCCGGTGGCACCGACCTCGACCGTCGATAAGGCGGCCCTGGGGAATGACGAACCGGAGTTCGACTTCCTCTCGGGAGCCGACGAGGCGGCGACCAAGCTCGATTTGGCCCAGGCCTATATCGACATGGACGACAAGGATGGCGCACGGGATATTCTCGCTGAAGTCCTGAGTGAAGGCAGCGAAGTGCAAAAAAACCAAGCCAGGGAAATGCTCAATCGTCTGACATAAGTTGATCTGCTGGCGCTAAAGACAACGGCGGCCTTCGGGCTGCCGTTGTCGTTTGATCGAACTAAAAAAGCGCTCGATGCATGGCGCCCGCGGGCGCGCGCTTTATAATGCACGCCTTTGCGCAAATTATCAGGCTGTAAGTCCTTGGCAAATATAGATAACCCGGCTGTCGAAATGGCGGCTGACGGCTTTTCCCGGATCGCCCTGGGTGTCGAATACAAAGGCTCGCGTTATCGCGGCTGGCAGCGTCAGGCCTGCGGTGTGCTCACGGTGCAGGAAACCCTGGAAAACGCCTTGTCGAAAGTGGCGGCTTCGCCAGTTTCCCTGATGTGTGCCGGGCGCACCGATGCCGGGGTACACGCTTGCGGGCAGGTGGTGCATTTCGACACACAGGCCGAGCGCTCGCTGAAGGCGTGGGTCATGGGCGCCAATATCAATCTGCCCCATGACATCAGCGTCAGTTGGGCCAAGGTTATGCCGGCACATTTCCATGCGCGCTTCAAGGCCATCGCTCGGCGTTATCGTTATGTGATCTATAATGACTCGATCCGTCCGGCGCACCTCAATGAGGAAGTCACCTGGAATCACCGGCCACTGGATGAGCAGCGCATGGCCGAGGCGGCCCGCCATCTGGAGGGTATCCACGATTTCAGCGCGTTCCGGGCTGGGCAATGCCAGGCCAAGTCGCCGATCAAGGAAGTCCACCACCTGCGAGTGACCCGGCATGGCAAGATGATTGTCATCGATATCCGTGCCGGTGCCTTCCTGCATCATATGGTGCGCAATATCGCCGGGGTGCTGATGACCATCGGTGCCGGCGAGCGACCGGTGGCGTGGGCGCGCGAGGTGTTGGAAAGCCGTATCCGCCGTACAGGCGGCGTAACGGCTCATCCGTTCGGTTTGTACCTGGTGCAGGTGGAATACCGGGAGGAGTTCGCTTTACCGCAGCGTTATATCGGGCCGCACTTCCTGACGGGATTCTCGGAACTTGCCGGCTGACGCCTGGAAAAGCATTTGCTACCATCCGGAACTTTACTCGAAAAACCCTAGGGGTTCTGCCGCCATGTCCATCGTTCGCAGCAAAATCTGCGGGATCACCCGCATTGAAGATGCGTTGGCCGCTGTCGAAGCCGGTGCCGATGCCATTGGTTTGGTGTTCTATGCCCAGAGCCCACGGGCAGTGACCTTCCAGCGGGCGCGAGCGATCATCGCTGCCTTGCCGCCGTTTGTGACCACCGTAGGTCTGTTCGTCAATGTCAGCCGTTGTGAACTGGGCGAGATCCTCGATGCGGTGCCGCTGGACACGCTGCAGTTCCATGGCGATGAAACCCGCGAGCAGTGCGAGGGCTTTCACCGCCCCTACATCAAGGCGCTACGAGTCAAGCCTGGCGACGATATCGCCGCAGCGTGCCAGGCCTATCCCAGTGCCAGCGCGATACTGCTCGATAGCTATGTCGAGGGCGTTCCCGGTGGCACCGGCGAGGCATTCGATTGGTCTTTGGTGCCGCAAGGATTGAGCAAGCCGATCATTCTGGCTGGGGGGTTGGATGCGCAGAACGTGGCGGACGCGATTGCCCAGGTCAGGCCGTATGCCGTGGACACCAGCGGTGGGGTAGAGCGCAGCAAGGGCATCAAGGACCCCGCCAAGATCAAAGCGTTCATCCAGGCGGTGCGCGCCTGTTGATCGCCGATGTGACGGACGACAGCCTGCCACCGTCCATGCATACCGCCGCTAGAAAACAGGCGGGCCCGGTTGTTGGACGGGCCGAAAACGAATTGGAGAAAGAAAGCATGAGCAACTGGTTAGTAGACAAACTGATCCCTTCGATCATGCGTTCCGAGGTGAAGAAAAGCTCGGTGCCTGAAGGTTTGTGGCACAAATGCCCCTCGTGCGAGGCGGTGCTCTATCGTCCTGAGCTGGAAAAGACCCTGGACGTCTGCCCCAAGTGCAACCACCACATGCGTATTGGTGCCCGTGCCCGCATCGATATCTTCCTGGACGCCGAAGGTCGCACCGAGCTGGGCGCGGACCTGGAGCCCGTGGACCGGCTGAAATTCCGTGACGGCAAGAAGTACAAGGACCGCTTGAGCGCGGCGCAGAAGCAGACCGGCGAAAAAGACGCGCTGATCTCCATGAGTGGCACGCTGCTGGGGATGCCGGTGGTGGTTTCGGCATTCGAATTCTCGTTCATGGGCGGTTCCATGGGCGCTATCGTCGGCGAGCGCTTCGTTCGTGCCGCCAATTATGCCCTGGAGAACCGTTGTCCAATGGTTTGCTTCTCGGCTTCCGGTGGTGCGCGGATGCAGGAAGCGCTGATCTCGCTGATGCAGATGGCCAAGACTTCGGCGGTGTTGGCGCGTCTTCGTGAAGAAGGGCTGCCGTTCATCTCCGTGCTGACCGATCCGGTCTACGGCGGTGTTTCCGCCAGCCTGGCGATGCTCGGCGATGTGATCGTCGGCGAACCCAAGGCGCTGATCGGTTTCGCCGGTCCGCGAGTGATCGAGCAGACCGTTCGCGAGAAGCTGCCGGAAGGCTTCCAGCGTAGTGAGTTCCTACTGGAGCACGGTGCCATCGATATGATTATCCCGCGCCAGGAACTGCGTCCGCGCCTGGGTAGCCTGCTGGCCCAGATGATGGGGCTGCCGACGCCGGTGTATGTCGCCGCTCCTGTGGACTCCATCGTTATCCCGCCGGTGCCGGCAACCGTATGACCCAACGGACCCTGGCCGACTGGCTCACCTACCTGGAGCAATTGCACCCCTCGGCTATCGACATGGGGCTGGAGCGTTCGCAAGAGGTAGCGAAACGCATGGGGTTGGGCAGGCCGGCGCCTCGGGTAGTGACCGTGACCGGCACCAATGGCAAGGGTTCGACTTGTGCTTTTGTCGCCGCTTTGCTGCAGGCCCAGGGCCTCAAGGTCGGGGTCTACAGTTCGCCGCACCTGCTGCGCTACAACGAGCGCGTGCAGATCGACGGCGTGGAAGCGAGCGATGCGCAGTTGTGCGAGGCCTTCACGGCGCTGGACGCTGGCCGTGGCGAGATTTCCCTGACCTACTTCGAAATGGGCACCCTGGCGGCGTTCTGGCTGTTCGAGCGTGAGCAACTGGATGTCGTGGTCCTGGAAGTCGGGCTCGGCGGGCGTTTGGACACGGTCAATGTGGTGGATGCCGACCTGGCGCTGGTGACTGGTATCGGTGTCGATCATAGCGAATACCTGGGCAATACCCGCGAATCGGTAGCCTATGAAAAGGCCGGAATCTTTCGTCAGGGCCGGCCGGCACTGTGCGGTGACCTGAATCCGCCGCAGGCCCTGCTGGACAGGGTGCGGGAGCTGGGTTGCCGGTTTTTCCTGCGCGGTCGCGATTTTGATCTTGGCATCACCGAGTCGCATTGGCAGTGGCGCGGCCTGGGCGGCAAGGGGCGGGTGCTGGAGCTGCGTGACCTGCCATTGCTCGACCTGCCGATGGAGAACGCTGCGTTGGCGCTCCAGGCCTATGCCCTGATGGATTTGCCGTGGCAGCCGGAGCGGATCGCCGCCGCCTTGCGGGCGACCCGTATCGTCGGTCGCCTGGATCGCCGTACCGTCAACTGGCGGGGCAAATCGTTGCAACTCATGCTGGATGTCGGGCACAACCCCCATGCCGCCCAATACCTGGCGGAGCGCCTGGCCCGCCGCGTCCCCGGCGGGCGGCGCCTCGCGGTGTTCGGCCTGCTGTTGGACAAGGATCTTGACGGCGTGGTGTCGCCACTCGATGCTTATGTGCAAGAGTGGGCGGTGACGCCGTTGCAATCGCCGCGCAGCCGGCCGGCGGTCGATCTGCAGGCTGCCTTGCAGGCTCGCGGAGCGTCGGTGACGGCCTACGAAAGCGTCGCTGCGGCTCTGGAAGGGCAATGCGACCTGGCGACGGCTGACGATGAAATTCTGTTGTTCGGATCGTTTTTTTGTGTGGCCGAGGCGCTGGAATGGCTCGCCCGGCGCGCCACGGAGGAAGCTGCATATGGCATTGCTGGATAAAGCGTACAAGCAGCGGATGGTGGGTGCCCTGGTTTTGGTGGCGCTGGCGGTGATCTTTCTGCCGATGCTGTTTTCCCGTCAGGACGAGCGACGTCAGATACGCGTCGATCCGCCCGCCGCGCCGCAGGCTCCGGCCATGCCTCAGGTACAGGTCGAGCCGGTAGCGGTGCCCGAGCCGCAAAGCCTGCCCCAGGAACCCGTGCCGGAAGAGCAGGACGAGATGGCGGTCACGCCACCCCCAGTGCCATCGATGCCGATTCCGGCCACCAAGCCGCCAACGGCGGTCGCCGCGACCAAGCCTGCCGCCCCGCCGGCCACACCCAAGCCCGCCACCGCGCCCGCGCAGACGCCAGCCCAAGCGGTGGCGGTAGCGCCGGCGAAGCTCGATACCACGCAGAGCCGAGTGGACCCCAACGGTCTGCCGATCACTTGGTCGGTGCAATTGGCCAGCCTGTCGAGCCGTGAAAGTGCCGAAAGCCTGCAAAAAAACCTGCGTAGCCAGGGCTACAACGCTTATATCCGCTCCGCAGACGGCAAGAACCGGGTATTTGTCGGTCCGCTGATCGAGCGTGCGGAGGCCGATCGCCTGCGTGACTTGCTCGGTCGCCAGCAGAAGCTGAACGGTTTTGTCGTAAGATTCCAACCTGAACGCGGTTAAGCGGCGGCTTGTATCGAAATGCACTGACAATCGCCTTACCAGCAAGGCGGCGCTCTGCTAAAATGCGCCGCCTTATCCGTTCGTAGGCTGCACTGTGCCATTTACCTGGGTTGACTGGGCGATTATCGCGGTAATCGTCGTTTCCGCTTTGATCAGCTTGAGTCGCGGCTTTGTCAAAGAGGCCTTGTCCTTGCTTACCTGGATCATCGCCGGCGTCATTGCCTGGATGTTCGGTGGCTCGTTGTCCGTGTACCTCGCCGACTATATTCAGACACCTTCGGCTCGCGTGATCGCGGGTTGTGCCATCATGTTCGTCGCTACCTTGTTGGTCGGCGCCATGGTCAATTACCTTATCGGCGAGTTGATTCGCGTTACCGGGCTGTCCGGCACCGATCGATTTCTCGGCATGGCCTTCGGTGCCGCGCGTGGCGCGTTGCTGGTGGTCGTGGCGGTCGGGCTGCTCAGCCTGGGGCCGGTACAGCAGGATGCATGGTGGCAGGAGTCCCGACTCGTGCCACAATTTCTATTGGTTGCCGACTGGTCCAAGAACCTCATCCTGGGGTGGAGCAGTCAGTGGCTGGCCAGCGGGATCAGCGTACCTGCTGACCTTCCGTTCAAGGAACATCTCTTACCGGCCAAAGCGCCCCAGTAAGTGCTGTTCAGTTCAGATTCATTAAGTAGGGGTTGCGTCGCATGTGTGGCATCGTCGGTATCGTCGGTAAGTCGAACGTCAATCAGGCGCTGTATGACGCGCTAACCGTACTCCAGCACCGCGGCCAGGACGCTGCCGGTATCGTGACCAGCCATGACGGCAGGTTATTCCTGCGCAAGGACAACGGCCTGGTCCGTGATGTGTTTCATCAGCGCCATATGCAACGCCTGGTTGGCCACATGGGCATCGGCCACGTGCGTTACCCGACCGCCGGCAGCTCGACCTCGGCCGAGGCCCAGCCGTTCTACGTCAACTCGCCATATGGCATCACCCTGGCACACAACGGCAACCTGACCAACGTCGAACAGTTGGCCAAGGAGATCTACGAGTCCGACTTGCGTCACGTCAACACCAGCTCCGACTCGGAAGTGCTACTCAATGTGTTCGCCCATGAGCTGGCCCAGCGCGGTAAGCTGCAACCGACCGAGGAAGACGTTTTTGCCGCCGTGACCGACGTACATAACCGTTGTGTCGGTGGCTACGCCGTGGTGGCGATGATCACCGGCTACGGCATCGTTGGCTTTCGCGACCCCCATGGCATTCGCCCGATCGTTTTCGGCCAGCGTCACACCGACGAAGGCGTTGAGTACATGATCGCCTCTGAAAGCGTGTCCCTGGACGTACTCGGTTTTACCCTGATTCGCGATCTGGCGCCCGGCGAAGCGGTTTACATCACTGAAGAGGGCAAGCTGCACACCCGTCAGTGCGCGAGCAACCCGAGCCTGACCCCATGCATCTTCGAGCACGTCTACCTGGCGCGTCCTGATTCGATCATCGACGGCATCTCGGTGTACAAGGCGCGTCTGCGCATGGGCGAGAAGCTGGCGGAGAAGATCCTGCGCGAGCGTCCAGAGCATGACATCGACGTGGTCATCCCCATTCCCGACACCAGCCGTACCGCGGCCCTGGAGCTGGCTAACCACCTGGGCGTGAAGTTTCGCGAAGGTTTCGTGAAGAACCGCTACATCGGTCGGACCTTTATCATGCCGGGCCAGGCGGCGCGCAAGAAATCGGTAAGGCAGAAACTCAACGCCATCGAGCTGGAATTCCGTGGCAAGAACGTGATGCTGGTGGACGACTCCATCGTGCGCGGCACCACCTGCAAGCAGATTATCCAGATGGCCCGTGAAGCTGGCGCGAAGAACGTCTACTTCTGCTCGGCGGCCCCGGCGGTGCGTTACCCCAACGTCTACGGCATCGATATGCCGAGTGCCCACGAACTGATCGCCCACAACCGTTCCACCCAGGATGTCGCGGACCTGATCGGTGCCGACTGGTTGATCTATCAGGACCTGCCGGACCTGATCGAGGCGGTGGGCGGTGGCAAGATCAAGATCGAACAGTTCGACTGCGCGGTGTTCGACGGCCAATACGTCACTGGCGATATCGACGAGCACTACCTGAACAAGATCGAGCAGGCGCGCAATGATGCGTCTAAGGTAAAGACCCAGGCGGTCAGTGCGATCATCGATCTGTACAACAACTGAGTAAGAACCGGCCCCAAGGGGCCGGTTTGGTATCTTCCAAAGATCAGAGCAAGGAGTGGCAGCATGAGTCAGGAATGGGATGCCGGTCGGCTGGACAGCGATCTCGACGGCGTAGCCTTCGACACCCTGGCCGTTCGTGCCGGTCAGCACCGTACCCCGGAAGGGGAGCACAGTGACCCGATGTTCTTCACCTCCAGCTACGTTTTCCGCACTGCCGCCGATGCGGCTGCACGGTTTGCCGGGGAAGTGCCGGGCAATGTCTATTCACGCTATACCAACCCGACCGTGCGTGCGTTCGAAGAGCGCATCGCCGCCCTGGAAGGCGCCGAGCAGGCCGTTGCGACCTCGACCGGCATGGCCGCGATCATGGCCGTGGTGATGAGCTTGTGCAGTGCCGGTGACCACGTGCTGGTATCGCGTAGCGTATTCGGGTCGACCATCAGCCTGTTCGAAAAGTACTTCAAGCGCTTTGGCGTCGAAGTCGACTACGTGCCCCTGGCGCAATTGTCCGGCTGGGAGACGGCCATCAAGGCCAATACCAAGCTGCTGTTCGTCGAATCGCCATCGAACCCGCTGGCCGAGCTGGTGGATATCGCCGCCCTGGCGGATATCGCCCATGCCAAAGGGGCGTTGCTGGTGGTCGACAACTGCTTCTGCACGCCCGCCGTGCAACAGCCGCTGCAACTCGGTGCGGACATCGTGGTGCACTCGGCGACCAAGTACATTGACGGCCAGGGCCGTTGCATGGGCGGGGTGGTTTGCGGTCGTGGCGAGCAAATGAAGGAAGTCGTCGGCTTCCTGCGTACCGCCGGGCCGAGTCTCAGCCCGTTCAATGCCTGGATCTTCCTCAAGAGCTTGGAAACCCTGAACTTGCGCATGCGCGCACACTGCGCCAATGCCCTGGCCCTGGCCGAGTGGCTGGAGCGGCAGGACGGTGTCGAGGCGGTGTACTACGCGGGCCTCAAGAGCCATCCGCAACATGAGTTGGCCCAGCGCCAGCAGCGCGGCTTTGGCGGCGTGGTGAGCTTTGAGGTCAAGGGCGGCAAAGAGGGTGCCTGGCGCTTTATCGACGCTACCCGGTTGATCTCGATCACCGCCAACCTGGGTGACACCAAGACTACCATCACCCATCCGAGCACCACCTCCCACGGTCGCCTGTCGCCGCAGGAGCGTGAAGCGGCGGGGATTCGCGACAGTCTGATTCGCGTTGCGGTTGGCCTGGAAGACGTGGCGGATCTGCAAGCCGATCTGGCACGCGGTCTGGCCGCGCTGTGATCGAGCTGTCCCTCGAAGCCGGCGTTGGCAACAACGGCCGCGTCGCGCTGGTCACTGGCGCGGCGCGGGGCATCGGATTGGGTATCGCCGCTTGGTTGATCAGCGAAGGCTGGCAGGTGGTCCTGAGCGACCTCGACAAGGCTCGGGGCGCCAAAGTCGCCGATGCCCTGGGCGAGAATGCCTGCTTCATCGCCATGGATGTTTCCGACGAAGCGCAAGTGGCCCAGGGTGTGGCCGATGTATTAGGGCGGTTCGGTCGGTTGGATGCGTTAGTGTGCAATGCGGCGATTGCCGATCCGCACAACATCACCCTCGAAAGCCTCGACCTGGCGCATTGGAACCGTGTGCTGGCGGTCAACCTCAGCGGGCCGATGTTGCTGGCCAAGCATTGTGCGCCGTACCTTCGCGCCCATTGCGGGGCCATCGTCAACCTGGCGTCGACCCGAGCGGCGCAGTCGGAGCCTGATACCGAGGCTTATGCGGCGAGCAAGGGTGGGTTGCTGGCATTGACCCACGCCCTGGCAATCAGTCTCGGCCCGGAAGTTCGCGTCAATGCAGTCAGTCCGGGCTGGATCGATGCTCGTGATCCTTCGGTGCGTCGTGCCGAGCCGCTCAGCGATATCGACCATGCCCAGCATCCGGCGGGCCGGGTCGGCACGGTCGAGGATGTGGCGGCGATCGTGGCATGGTTGTTGTCGAAAAGTGCGGGCTTTGTCACTGGCCAGGAATTTGTGGTCGATGGTGGCATGAGCAAGAAAATGATTTATTGCGACTAGACGGCTGTGGGTCGTGTGGCCAGGGTTTTTCGTCCCGACGGGGCGCCGGTGGTGCTGACATTAATTGGTCTTTTTCAGAAAAACTTCAAGCAGGCTATTGACTTAGATTCGTTATCTGCGTAAATTTCGCGGCCTCGACGAAGCAAAGGGTGATTAGCTCAGCCGGGAGAGCATCTGCCTTACAAGCAGAGGGTCGGCGGTTCGATCCCGTCATCACCCACCACTTCCAGAGTCTTTCGTCAGAAAGCATCTCGCAAGAGAGTGGCAAGAAAATCGGAAATTCCGCAAGGAGTCTCCAACCGACGCGCAGCGGTAGTTCAGTCGGTTAGAATACCGGCCTGTCACGCCGGGGGTCGCGGGTTCGAGTCCCGTCCGCTGCGCCATATTTGTACAGATCGACTACTTGGTAAACGAGTGACCGGTCTGCGATTGACAGCCACCGAAGGCTTTCGATCACGGGTTTAAAGGTTTCAAACAGACGCAAGTCTGAGCGATACGCAGCGGTAGTTCAGTCGGTTAGAATACCGGCCTGTCACGCCGGGGGTCGCGGGTTCGAGTCCCGTCCGCTGCGCCATATTTGCTTCCATCAGGGCCACTGAACGCCCGGAAGCTACGAAAATAGCGGCCATGGGCCGCTTTTTTTCGCGTCTGAAAAAATCCACTGTCCCGTCCTGAATAAGGGTTTACACCTTCTGATCTATTTTCAGGGGGCGCGAGTCAGGGGAACTATGACGAGCCTCATCTTGATCTGCGGCCCCTGCGCCTTATCGATCTCAGTGCGCTAGCGCACACACATGACACCGACAGCATCTTCGATCTCACCCGAAAAGACTGGCTCGAACGGGCATACGGTTCCAGTGGATATCAATCCGCGTCTGGCTATGTTGGAGGTAGCACCGCCTTGAAGACGATTTCGATGAGCTGCTCAGGAAAGGCCAATCTCGATACGCCAATCAGATTGCTGGCGCACTGAGGGCGCGCCGTGGCGTAGGCTTCTTTGCGCACCTTGCCCGCCACCGCGAACGCCTCATCGACATCGAGGACATAGAGCGTCTCTTCCACCACGTGGTCGAGGGTGGCTCCGAACTGTGCCAGGATCTTCGCGGCGTTTGCATAGGTCACTCGCATCTGCTGCGCCATCATCGAGAAGTCGGCTGGCTTGCCGGTTGCATCGAGCGTGGCAGGTGCGATCATGGCACCTTTATCGTCGTGGCTGAGCTGGCCGGACACATAGATCATGTTTCCGGTCTTGATCGCCTGTGCATAGCCATAATTGTCTTCCGCCGGCAGACCGTGATAGGCCGCCTCTTTGAATTTCGTTGCGTTCGTGTTGGTCATAGCTGATCTCCTGTTGAATAAACCGGCCCGGTATTCGGGCCATGTGCTTCATCCCTACCTCTCCGGGATTGTTCTAGGCTGCTGCCGCTTCCAGTCTGCGCCGGACCGCGATCGGGCTCTGCGCGAAAGTCGCCAGCCTATTCGGGGTGAATCCGAGGCTCTTGCTGAATGCATCGAGAGTCGGTTTCAAACCGGCCGGCACTGGGTCCGGGTTTAGCGCCTCAGTTCTTACCATCGTAGTCTTTCTTTTCAGTGATCCGCTTTACCTAGGCTCTGGCCGACATGCAGCTGCGCTCGCTCATGCGGCGTTGAAAGCCGGCTCGCCTGGCAAACATTGCGTACAGACCCTGGGAAGCAGGAATCAGGTGGCTTTGGGATATTCTTTGAACGGCACGAGGAATTCGAAGCTGCGCTCTGTGCGCAGTACCTTCGACAGCACCGCCTCATAGTCGGCGCGGTACGAAGCTTTCATGTGATGGGACATGAAATATTCCATGCTGCAGTCCCAGGTTTCGTAGAGAACGATTGTGTCGGGATCGTCGACCGGGTGATGAATCCAAGTGGTGACGAAATCGGGTTCGTTGGCCATCTGGTCGGTGACGAAGAGCAAGCCCTTCTTAAGTTCCTCGACATGGCCGGGCTTGGCAGGCAGGCGGACGATGAATGAGATGCGATCGGACATGATGTGATCCTTATGGGCAAGTAAAGTTAAAAAAAAGCGTCAAGCGGGAGTTCCGGCGTCACCATCCGCCCGTGGGCGAACGGCAGTGCAAGCGCGGCAGCACGCCGATGTGAATGTTGGGCTGTGAGCAGGCCGGCTGTCGGTACGGAGGCGCTGAGATCGCTCGCCATGCCGATGAGGCCGATGAACGAGGCGAAGCCGACAAGATGTGCTGCGTCGCCAACGACGCTAATGCCCATCGCAGGGCTGCCGCGTTTGGCGACGACAGCCTTGGCGACGGCAACTTCACTGCTAAGTTTCATGGAGTGATCCTCTTAACATTGTGAACCTATCGGTACATTTCTAGGCGAAAAAATATCAGGCGCTCGCTGGCTAACCCACCAGCTTGCGGATCAAGGTCTTAAAGGCGTCGATCAACTGATCGCCCATCACCGTTTTGTGTTCCTTGAAGACAAGGGTCGGTGCCGACCGAATTCCACGCTTGATCCATGTCTGCTTGCGTGCTCGAACCTCGGCTGTGAACAGGCCCGTATCCAGGGCCTCTTCAGGATTGATTCTCGCCTCGGCGACCCGTGCCACAAGCAGGCCGCGACCTTCGGTGCAATGAGCGCGCAACAACAATCTATTCTGGACCAATTGGTATCCAATTATTCAGAGATGTCGGACGGATGTCAACATGCCGTTGACGGCTCCTCGTCGCCTAGTGGGCACGCAGTGGTTCCCTCTGAGGCTGGTTGTTCGGTTCGGACCCGGCCTAAGGCCCGATCAAGGCGAGCCACGGGCCACCCGAAGCGCAGCTTCAGCGGTGGGTCCATGAGGTTCGGGTAGCTCGATGCGAAAGCCGGGCGCTACCCCGCGGTAGCCAAAGTTCGGTAAGCTAGTGGAATCGGAACCGATTGGTCCCTATTCACACTAGGAAAACAGGCAAGCAAATGGCACGTCCGCGAGAGTTTGATGAAAATGAGGTTTTGCAGGCTGCCCTTCAGGTCTTCTGGGAGAAAGGTTATGAGGGCACCTCGCTAAGTGATCTGCTCGAGGCGATGGGGCTGACCAAATCCAGCCTCTACAAGGCTTTCAGCAGTAAGGAGGCGCTATTCCGGCGCGTTGTCGAGCGATATTATCGTGACTTTCTGGGTTTTCGGCAGGAGGCACTTGCAGAGCCGACGCCGCGTCGTATCGCCGAGCGGCTGCTCTACGGAATGACGCAGTTGCACAGCGCTGAACTAACCCCGCCGGGCTGTCTCGAAACCAACGCCGCGCTGGCCTGCTCCACGGACGCCGAGCTGATCAGATTGGAACTTGCACGTAACCGCGAGCGATTCAGACTGAAGCTACGGGACCGGTTCGAAGAAACGGTCGCGGTGGGCCCACTGCCACCGGGCATGACCTGCGACGATGCCGCCTCACTCATAGTCACGTTGATCCAGGGCATGGCTGTCCAGGCGAAAGCCGGTTTTTCGAGGGAGGCGTCCCGCCGGGTGGTACACGCCGCACTATTGTCCTGGCCTGAATCCTGACGCCTCGCCCCACGAATTGCTTTTGCACATCAGACGGCGCCCCTCTCGACGATCAACGCCGCAAACGCGCCGCCTGGCGACCCGGGCGAACAGGCTGACGTCACGTCTTCGTGCTGCAACGGAGAGTGATGTCCAGCCCACTGCGCCCGCTCGTGAAGGGCAGTGGCGTAGTGCCCACCTACATCGTGAAATTACGCTTTTGGCGGCAGCTGAATGAGCTCCCTGATCGCGTGCCAAACCGCTTCGTCAGCAGGCCGATCAACGATTTTTGCATCCGAACTCAACAGCAGGTTTTCGCGGGGTTGTTGACCGCAAAGGGATAGTTCGGGTCCGTCCTTAGTAAGGTTTCATTGACTGTTCCGATTTCCTCCGTTGACTCGATGTCGAACAGAAAATGTGTCCTGAGAGTGCCGAGGTGAGCAATTTTGGGCTGACTGTTTTCATCGAACAAGGGTTGGCTGACTCGGTCTGTTCCTCGCGCTCCCTCGGCTTCCGGCCTCAGCCCGGAGCAGCGCTAAATGGTTACCCGAATACGGACCACGCGTGATCGGAGCGTTCGAGCAGTACTGCGCGCTGCCACGCATCGGGCAATCGAAGGGGATTCAGTGTTTCCGGTGCCCAACATCCTTGTCGCGTTGATCTTTTTTTGCGGGTTTTGATAAAAAAGGTTGAATAGTAACAATAAATGTTATTTAAATAACAAAAATAATGACGTCGTGGTGCCTGCCACAACGTGCACAAGGTAAAAATATCCATGAACAAGATCGCGGTCATCGGCAGCAACATGGTGGACTTGATTACCTATATCGACCGAATGCCTCGCCAGGGCGAGACCCTGGAGGCGCCAGGCTTTGCCATGGGCTGCGGCGGTAAAGGCGCCAACCAGGCAGTAGCTGCCGCCAAGCTCGGCACCGAGGTGTTGATGCTGAGTAAAGTGGGCGACGATCTGTTCGCCGATAACACCCTCGCCAATTTTCAGCGCCATGGCATCGACGCCCGCTACGTGACGCGTGTGGCGGGCGTGTCCAGTGGCGTGGCGCCGATTTTTGTCCAGAGCGATTCCCACAACAGCATCCTTATCGTCAAAGGCGCCAATGCGCATTTGAAGCCTGCCGATATCGATACCGCCGAAGCGGCGCTGCGCGAGTGCAGCCTTATCGTCCTGCAGTTGGAAATCGAGCTGGCGACCGTCTACCACGCCATTGATTTTGCCAAGCGCCATGGCATTGCGGTGTTGCTCAATCCCGCACCCGCGGTCGCGGGGTTGAGCCGCGAGCATTTGGCGCAACTCGATTTTTTGATCCCCAACGAAAGCGAGCTGGCGCTGATCACCGGCAAGCCTGTCGACGGTCCCGACACGGCGCTGCTGGCTGCGCGTGAGTTGTCCGCGCAAGGCATCTGCCATGTCATCGTTACTCTTGGGGAAAAAGGCGCGCTATACGTGGGCGCGGAGGGTGAGTTTCACGTGCCGGGTCGCTCGGTCGTCGCACGTGACACCACCGGCGCTGGCGATGCGTTCATTGGCTGCTTCGCTCATTACTGGAATCGGGATGGCGACATGCGTGCGGCAATGACACGGGCAGTGGCGTATTCCGCTTGCTCGGTCACCGCCTTGGGCACCCAAAGCTCGTACCCCGACGCTGGTAGCTTTACGCGGTTTCTTGACGGCGTCTAATCCGATGATCGCGGCCGGTATGGCGCTGACGCGCCCTATTTCCCACGGAGAATAACAATGACAAAAGTCCCGCTCCAACAAACCCCCGATGGTTTTTACCTCAACCGCACACCCTGGTTTGCGTTCCTGTTGTTGTGCAGTATTTTCGCGCTATGGGCGGCTGCCGCGAGCATGAATGATGTGCTGATCGCGCATTTCAAAAAGGCGTTTTTGCTCAGCGATTTTCAGACGGCCTTCGTGCAGTCGGCGTTTTACCTGGGTTATTTTTTCGTGGCGATGCCTGCGGCGATGGTCGTGCGACGCTTGGGCTATAAAAGCACGATTCTGCTCGGTCTGATGTTGTATATGTTGGGCTGCGCGCTGTTCTTTCCTGCGGCTTCGACGGCAACGTATGGCATGTTTCTGATGGCGCTGTTCGTCATCGCGTGCGGGTTGTCGTTTCTGGAAACCGCCTGCAACACCTATTCGACGTTGATGGGCCCGCGTGAAACCGGCACCCGTCGATTGAACATCTCTCAGACCTTCCACCCGTTCGGTGCCATGGCCGGCGTGTATGTCGGCAGTTTCGTCATGTTCAAGGACACCGACGCCACGCGTGAACAACTGACGCAAATGAGCGCTTCGCAGGCGGCTGTCCAGCAGCTGGAGATGATCCAGTCGACCCTGCTGCCGTACAAATGGATGATTGCTGTCCTGGTGCTGATGTTCATCTTGATCGCCATCACGCGGTTCCCGGCGTGCCGGGGCAACGCCACGGCGAACGTAAAGACGCGCAGCCTCGGGCAGAGCCTTGCACGACTATCGCGCAACCCGCGCTTTAGCTTTGGCGTACTGACGCAATTCCTCTATGTGGGCGCCCAGGTCGGGGTGTGGAGTTTCACCATTCGTCTGGCGATGCAGATGGGCGGGATGAATGAGCGCAGCGCGTCATGGTTCCTGCTCACCACGTTTGCCGCCTACTTTTTGGGCAAGATGATCGCCAATCTGTTAATGCGCAAACTTCATCCAGCCAAGGTATTGGCGATCTACGGCGTGCTGACCATTGTGCTGCTGGCCTACACCATCTTGGTGCCAAACATAACCGCCGTGTATGCGGCGGTGGGGGTCAGCATTTTCCTCGGGCCGTGCTGGCCGACCATCTACGGTCTCACCATCGACGGGTTGGGTGAGGACACCGGCGTTGGCGGATCGCTGTTGGTGATGAGCATCGTCGGCGGCGGGGTGATTCCGGTCTTCCAGGGCCTGTTGTCGGATGCCACCCACGGCAACATGCAGCTCGCCTATAGCGTGCCGTTGCTGTGCTTCGTGGTGATTGTTGTCTACGCCTATTCGTGCCTGCGTCACAGTCGTGCCACGCTGTCTGGGGTCGGAACAGTGGTGGCCTCATGAAAAGCGTTACGCTGGCGTTGTCTCCCGAACAATTCACTGGGGCTGAGAAGACCCTGCTGGAAACCGCCGATTTTCGCGTGTTGGCCTGGACCTATCCCAGTGGCGTGAAGGCGCTGGCATTGGAAAACGCCCGTGGACGTGTGGTGGCCTTACCGTATCAGGGGCAGATGATCTGGTCGGCGATCTTTGATGACTGCGACCTGACCATGCGCAATATGTTCAGTCAACCCAAACCAAGCCCGACGGTGATCGGCACCTACGGCTGCTTCATGTTTCACGCCGGGCTGTTGCGCAATGGCTGCCCGGCGCCGGACGATGATCACACGTTGCACGGCGAGATGCCCTGCGCGCTAATGGACACAGCGTGGTTAGAGGTCGGCGAGGACGCCGTTGGCCCCTACCTGCTGCTGAGCGGACAGTATGAATACGTGCAAGGGTTTGGCGATCACTACCGTGCGATGCCCTCGATCACCTTGCGTGCCGGCCTGGGCGTGTTCGATATCGACATGCAGGTCACCAACCTGGCGGGCAAAGCCATGGAGTTGATGTACATGGCTCACATGAACTACGCCTACGTGCCCGGCGGGCGTCTGTTCGAACCACTCGGCGGAGCCTGCGCGCGCGTGCGTCAGAGCGTTCCTGCCCATGTGCAACCGACACCTGAATGGTCGGATTATATGGCGCGGTTGAGCGAGGATCCGTCACGGTTGAGTACCCTGGACACGCCAGCTTTGTATGATCCGGAAATCGTCTGTTTCTTCGAAGGCGTGCCAGCGGATGCGTCAGGTTATGCGCATTTTCTCCTCGATCATCCCGCCGGATCGGCGTTCTACACCTGCTACCGGCCTGAGCAGTTCTCCCACGCGACACGCTGGATTCTGCACAACGCCGACCAGGGCGTCGCCGCATTCGTGCTGCCCGCTACCTGCGAACCCGAGGGCTACCGGGCGGAAAAAGCCAAGGGCAACGTTCGCTCATTGGCGGGTGGGCAAAGCGCCGTCTTCAGTGTCACTACCGGATATTTGTCGGTTGAAGAGCGGCGCCGGCTAGGCCGAACGTGGGGCGAATGACCGGATTCAAACCACGCATTGCGCGCCGTTCTTGGCGATCAGTTCGCGATAGGGCTTGGGCAGTTTCTTGTCGGAAATTACCACGTTGAACTGTTCGAGGTTGGCGAAATGCGCGGTGCGCACAGCGTCGAACTTGCTGTGATCGGCCAGCAACATGCTGTGCTGCGCCTGGCGCAGGACTTTCTGCTTGACCTCGACTTCATTGAAATTGAAGCACGTCACGCCGAAGGTTTCGCTCACGCCCGCCGCTGAGATGAACGCCCAGGTCAAGCGTATACGGTCGAGGATACTGCTTTCGTCCGCATGGTCGAATACCTGGTTTTTGCGATGAAAAGTGCCGCCGCACAGTACGATGTTGCAGTTGGGTTTTTGCTGCAGTTTGAGCAGGACGTTGAGCGAGTTGCACACAGCCGTGAACTCCAGTTCATCAGGTATGAAGTCAATCACATAGGGTACGGTGGTGCCGCAATCGAAGAACACCGTGTCGCCGCTCTTGATGAACGCGGCTGCGAGCTTGCCGATGCGACGTTTTTCTTCAACGTGCCGACTGCCTTGTTCAGTGACCTTGTAGTCGTGCCCGTCGGCAGGGTCGAACGCCAGGGTGATATGCCCGCCCAACAAATGGAATTTGTCCGGGTAGCGATTCAGGTCGCGGCGCAGGGTCATTTCAGAGACGTCGAGCAATGCGGCCATCTCGCGAAGATGAATCGCCTTTTGGTCCTGCAGGGCTTGCTGGATCAGTTTGATGCGTTCTGATTGTTTGCTTTCCACAGACGTTCCATCGACTAATTATGTTGTGATTTAAACATTTATTGATGTTATATTAACATATGTAGTGTGTGGTTTCTTAAGTGTCACCCCCCAGGCTTCTTCATCAGGACCGAACCTCATGAGCTCGATCACACCCCAAGCACTTGCCCGGTTTATCGATCATACCTTGCTGGCGGCTGACGCCACGCGTCAACAGATCGCGGTGTTGTGCGCAGAGGCGCGGCACCATGGTTTTTATTCCGTGTGTGTGAACTCAGGCCAGGTACCCTATGCCGCGCAATTACTCGCCGGGCAGCGAGTCAAAGTCTGCGCGGTGGTCGGGTTTCCGCTGGGCGCCGGACTGAGCGGGAGTAAAGCCTTTGAAGCCCGACAAGCAATTGCGGCGGGTGCTGGCGAGATCGACATGGTGCTCAACATCGGCGCGCTGCGAGAGGGACTGTTCGATACGGTGCACGACGACATCGCAGCGGTGCAGCAGGCTTGCGGCCCGGTGCCGTTGAAAGTGATTCTCGAAACCTGCTTGTTGGACGATGCGCAAAAGACCCGCGCCTGTGAAATTTGTCGCGAGTTGGGCGTGGCTTTCGTGAAAACCTCGACCGGTTTCAGTCGCGGCGGCGCAACCCTGGAAGACATTGCCTTGATGCGCCGCGTCGTCGGGCCGCACATGGGGGTCAAGGCGTCGGGCGGGGTGCGTGACTACGTGACGGCAATGGCCATGATCGAGGCGGGTGCCACGCGCTTGGGCACCAGTTCGGGCGTGAGTATCGTCGGTGGCCAGGCTGCGGGCGCGTCGGATTACTGACCTGGCAAGAGGGCAGCTCGCCAGGGCAGCGGGGCTTACGTTGGTCGAGGCCATCATCGATCCTGCCAGGGTGACCCCGAGGTCAGTCTCTGGAAGGTGTATGCCAACGCCGCCGCGTTCAATCAGCTATCAGTACTTCGTGCATGGTCTGCATTTTCAGGTCACTTTCGCGATACTCGCTTTCCGGGTCCGAACCTTCGACCAGGCCGCATCCCGCAAACAGCGTAGCGCGACCGCCCTCCAGCAGGGCCGAACGCAGGGCCACGGCAAACTCTCCGTCGCCCCTGTCGTTTAGCCAGCCTACCGGGCCGGCGTACCAGCCACGGTCCAACTGCTCCGCGTGGCGGATATAGTCCAGCGCGGCCTGGCGTGGAAGACCGCCCACGGCTGGCGTTGGGTGCAGGCATTCGGCGACACTCAACAGATTGTTGTCTGCCCTGAGTAGGCCCGTCATTGGGGTCAACAGATGCTGGATATGTGCCAGCTTATGCAGGTGCGGTCGTGGGGCAACCTGCAGCTCGGTGCAATGGCGTTGCAGGCACTCGCTGAGGCTGGCGACCACCATGGCATGCTCGGCATTGTCTTTCTCGCTGGCCAGCAGTTGCGCGCCCAAGTGCTCGTCGCTTACGGCGTCCTGGCCACGGGGTGCGCTGCCTGCCAGGGCCATGGTGTGCAGGTATTGGTCGCGCACGCTCAGCAGGCATTCCGGCGAGGCCCCGACAAAACAACTGCGGTCGCGGGCAAAGGCGAACAGATAGGCATGAGGCTGTTTATCCAGCAGACGTTGCATGACCACGTGCAAGGGTTCTGAGGCCGGGACCTTCTGCGAGCGCGCCAACACGACTTTTTTCAAGCTGCCGCGCTGAATCAGGTTGACGGCATTGCTCACATCCTGCTTCCACAAATGGGGCATCGACCGACGGACATGAGCGCCCTGATCGGCATTGGCCGTAGGCAACGAGCGCGCGCCAATAGCCGCCCACTCGCCGAACAAGGCCCGGGCCAGGCGTCGACAATCGGTGCGTGGTCCCACCAGCACATTGACCACCAGGCGGGTCTGGCCCTGACTTTCATGCCATTCGAAGCGGGGCAGGGTCAGGGCCGAGTCGGGAAAGTCACGCCATAAGCGCGTGCGCGGTTTGCCCTTGTCGAAAGCGAAGCCGCCGAACAGCGCCGGACGATGACGCCCATGCACCGTGGCTTGCGCAACCATGTGCTGCCAGCGCTGCCCCAGGGCCTGCCAGCTTTCGTCGTGATGGCCCTTGAACTCATGAGCCTGGCCCAGGCCGAGGCGAAATACGCCCTGAGCCTGGACGTGCCACAAACACGCCAACATGTGCCGGTGGTTGGCACTGAACAACGCCAGTTGATCGACCTTGGGTGACAGCGTGGAAAAGGAGGCCAGCACCTGTGTCTTTGTGATGTTGGTTTGCGCCCGGGCGGCACTCAGGCATTTGAGCAGGCCGGTGAACGAAGGCGTGCGCGTCATGGTTGTGCCTCTTGCAGGTGCAGGGTATGCCAATGATTGATTTGCAGGTTGATGAACCAGTGAATCAGGTCACCAAAGAATTCCTCGGTTTCATCCACCGGTAATCCAGCGTCGGCGGCCCAGAGCCTGCGCTCTTCAAGCATGGCGCTGACGCGTTCTGGAGCGGGAATGGCCTGCAGGTTCGCCTTGAAACGTGTGGCGGCCTGCACATAAGTCAGGCGTGCGGCCAACAGCTCGACCAACTGGCGGTCAAGGTGGTCGATACCCTGGCGTATGTCTTGGAGGTTTGCGCATTGCAGCGCGGGCTTGATGGCATTCATGGGAGGCTCCTGCGGTTACTGGGCCAGAACGGCCAGTTGCTGTTTGTCGATCTTGCCCACGGCCGTCAGCGGCCAGGCCATCAGCCATTCGAACTGGTCGGGCAATTTGTCGTCACCCAGTCCGCCCTGGCGCAATTGCTCACGTAACACCTGCGCGGTGGCGGCGGGTTCGCCGAGGATGAACGCGCAGATGCGCTCCCCCAGCAGACTGTCGGGCACCGCGACCACCACGCAGGATTCGACCTGAGGCAGGGCGTTGAGATGTGACTCGATCAGCGCAGCGGAGATTTTTTCGCCGCCCCGCTGGATCTGTTCCTTGATTCGACCCTCGACCACCAGATTGCCCTCGGGCGTCCAGCGTGCCAGGTCGCCGCTGCGGTAGAAGCCATCGACGGTGAAGGCCAGGGCGTTATGCTCGGCGGCGCGGTAATAGCCGTTGATGGTGTAGGGGCCACGGGTCAGCAGCTCGCCGACCTGACCGGGGGCAACCTCGCACAGGTCGGTATCTACCAGGCGCACTTGGTCTTCCGGCGACAGCGGGCGGCCCTGGGTATTGAGCACTACCTCCAGTGAATCGCCAGGACGTGTGAAGCAGAGCAGCCCTTCCGCCATGCCGAACACTTGTTGCAGGCGGCGGCCTAGGACATCCACCAGTTGCCGGGCCAGTCCAGGGTCGAGTCGCGAACCACCCACTTGCAGCAGCTTGAGGCTCGATAGGTCGCTGTCTTCCCATTCACGGCCCTGTGCCCACAGTTGTGCCAACGGCGGCACCAACGCCACGTGGGTGACCCGTTCGCGCGCGATCAGCGGCATTGCCTCGTCGCAACCGGCGCTCTCGGCGAGCACCACGCAGGCCCCGGCGGCCAACGTGCCTAGGATGCCGGGGCAGGCCAGGGTGAAGTTGTGGGCGATGGGCAGCACCGCCAGGTACACGCTGTCCCGGTCGATTTCACATAGCTGCGCCGAATGCGTGAAGTTGTAGGCATAGTCCGCGTGGCTGCGCGGGATCAGTTTCGGCGTGCCGGTGGTGCCACCCGACAGCAACAGCAGAGCGGTGTCTTGCGCGGCCACCACCGGCAGCGGCGGGCACGCTGCATCCAGGCTGGACAATGCGGTAAAAGGCCCTGGCTCGCCGTCGACAATTACCTGGCGCAACGCTGGCTGACGCTGGGCAATCTCGCCGGCCATGGAGCGAAAGTCAAAGTCGCGAATGCGCTCGGGAATCAAGTAAGCCACCGGTTCGGCCAGTCTGCACAACGCTTCGATGTCCTGAGCGCGCTGGCTGGGCATGGCCAGCACCGGCAGGGCGCCCAGGCGCATCACGGCAAACAGCGCGCTGACTAACCCGACGCTATTGGGCAATTGCAGCATGACCCGGTCGCCAGCCTGGATACCCAGCGCGGCCAGGCCGCCGGCCAGGCGCGAGACACGCTGGTCGAGTTGTGTGTAGCTGATGCGCGATTCGCCAGCCACTAGCGCGACGCGGCTGCCATGGGCCTGTGCCCATCGTTCAAGGCGCTGGGGCAGCGTCAGGGAGAGAAAGGGCAATAAGGGTGAAGTCGGCATGGTCGATTCCCGTCAATAATGGAAAGGGCTGATGCTGTGTTCGATAAAACTCAGGACACGGGCGGCAAACGCGCGCGGGCGCTGGGTGAGGTAGAAGTGATCGCCGGCGACATCGTGCTGCTGATAGTCGCCGTCCAGCCAATGCGACCAAGCCGCCACTTCCGTGGCGTCGGCCTCGGGGTCATGGCTGCCGTTGAGTAGCAGGGTGGGCGTGCGCAGGCGTGGACGCTGTGGTTCCAGCGGACGGTGGTAGCTCTCGGTGGCCTGGAAATCGGCGCGCAGCAATGGCATGAACAGTTGCAGCAGGGCACGGTCATCCAGCAGCGCCTGGCTGCAACCGCCAATCGCCACGAGTTGCTCGATAAAACCCGAGTCATCCAGGTGGCTGAGCAGGCGCCGCCCGCTTTGGTGCGGGGCATGACAGGCCGACAGCACCAGGCCGGCAGGCGGTGTGCCTGCCTGCTCCAGCAACAGGCAGGTTTCGAACGCCACTTGGGCGCCCATGCTGTGCCCACAGAGGATGAGCGGCTTGCGTTGCGACGCGCCCTGGACTTGAGCGGCGGCGGCCAGGCTTCTGGCCAGCGGGTCGACCTGTCGCAGGCAGGGTTCGTGCATGCGCTGATCACGGCCCGGATAGACCACCAGGGAGAGGTCCAGGCCCAGTCCCTCAAGACCACGCCAACCATGAAAGGCGCCGCCGCTGGCCCCGGCGAACGGACACAACAATAAATGGCCGGCAGCACCGTCGCCGCTCAAGTAGGGACGCAACATGCTCATGCCGCCTGGCTCCCGACGCGTAGTTGTGCGGCATCGATCAGTTGCGGCGGGGTGGCCGGACGCAGCTCGGCTGGGCCGGCACAACGCAGTACGTCCTGCCACAGACGAGCGAGAGCCAATTGATAGTGGTCGCTGAGCCCGGCCTCGACCGGCTCGCCTGTCAAATGACCGCGCACGCGTTGCAACAAGTGGCCCACCCCCGCCGGGCCTTCGATTTCCTGAGCGCTGCGCCAGTTGGCCGCGGCCGGATGCAAGGGTAGGGCCGTTGGCCGCTCCAGGTAAGCCGCCGCGCTGGCGTAGGCGGTTTGCCGGTTATCGGCATGAGAGTCGCTGTGCAACGTCGGCGTCCAGTTGACCGGCCCGTAGCTGGCATCCAGCGACAGGTAGCCGCTGGGCCAAGCCAGGCTCATCTGGTGCATGACGAGGCTGTGCAAGTCGGGATCGTCGGGGTTCATCCAGTTTTGCAGGCGCAACAGCACACGGCAGTCCGGCAGGTCCAGGGCCAGGGTGTGGAAGTGAGTATCACGGTCTACCAGGCTGACCTTGGCCTGTGCCGTCAACTCGCAACCCAAGGCTTGCAGCATCAGGTCCAGGCTCGAATACAGCAGTTGGCGGCTTGTGGTCAGTTGTGCAAGGCTGGGTGACTGGCCCGTGAGCAATTGCCGAACCCGGCGAGCGGTGTCGATCCAGCAACGCCCGGCCTCGGTATGCGGATAGAAGCTGTTGACCCGATACTGGCGCCCGAGGGAGATCGCCAATTGTTGATGTCGAGCGATCTCGTCCGGGTGCACCGGATGTTCCTGAATCACATGTAGTCCACGCTGTAGCAGGTTTTCGGTCAGTTGAGCACCGGCTCCGCCCACTACGCCGGAACGCACCACCACGCAAGCGAGGTCGAGGTCGGCGGGCAGTTGCGCCAGGTCGGTGTACAGCGGGACGCCGAATGCATTGGCCAGGGCGCGGGCCCGTGGGCTGCCGTTGGCCAGCAGGCCGGCCAGTTGCAGTCCGGGTTGTGTCACCAGGAAACTGTTGAGGTACCACTCGCCGAACTTGGCCCCGACCACCAGGACTTTCAATGGATGGGTCATGCTTGAGGCTCCTTATGAGGTGCGGCCAGCCAGGCCGTGATGCGGGCAACCGTGTGTGGCAGGTGATCGGGGTCCAGCAGCAACTGCCAGTGATCGCCGGTGAGGGTTTCGCGTTGGGCTTGCGAGGCCCAGTCTTGCCAGTCGTGTTCGGCGGGCAACCAGTGCGCCGGGCGTGTGGCCGCGCTTAGCCACAGGCAAGGCAGCTCCAGGGCGTGGGGCCGGGTATGTTGGCCGAGCAGGCGCATCAAATGTTCGATGCGCTGCAACCACTGATGCGCTTCGGCGGGCGATGGCTGGTTTTTCAGCACGGTGGCTTGAGTCGCGAGGGTCATGAATACCTCCAGTTGCCGCGCCTCGCTCAATTGCTCGAGGTCGGCGGGAAGCTCGATCTTTTTCGCGCCCTGGGCCATCAGCCGCAACAGGCTGCTGCGGTTGTCGACACGGAAATCCTCGCGGCAGACGGGGTCCAGCAGCACCAGGCGCACCCGTTCGCCCCTGGCATGCAGTTGCCGGGCTGCCGCTTCGGCGACAAAGCTGCCGTAGGACCAACCCAGCAGCACATAAGGCCCAGCGGGTTGTTGCCGGACAATGGCCTCGGCATAACGCGTCGCCAGTTCATTGAGTGAGTGTGCCTGCAGCGCGTTGGCGGCGTGCAGCCCGAACACCTGGCAATCCAATGCCTGAGCCAGGGACAGGTACGCACCGATCTCACCGTCGGAGGCGTGAAAGGCAAACACCTTGAGGTCATGCCGTCCACGGGCCAGGGCCAGCGGGTTATCGTCGACTGCGCCGGAGCTTGCCTCAAGCGTGGCGCAGAAGTCCTCCAGACGCGGGTTGTCGAACAGGTTGCGCAGGCTGCTGGCGGTGTAACCCAGGCGGTTGAGGCGGGCAATCATGCGCGTGGCGATCAGGCTGTCACCGCCTGTGTGGAAGAAGTCGCTGCTGACGTGTACCGGTTGACCGAGCAGTTCCTGCCACAGTGCCGCGACTGCCTCAAACAAGGCGGGAACGGCTTGTACGGGCTGGCGAGGCGTGGCCGGTACTGCCGTTGTCGCGGGCCTGGCATCGTCGCCGAATTCCACGCGATTGAGCGCTAGCGGCCAGGGCGCGGACCAGCTCCGCACCTGTTCGTGCAAGGCTGGCAGGTCCAGCGGCGCGGGGTTTTCGGCCTGCGCCACGATCAAGTGTTGACGCATGTTGTCATCGGCCCGTTGCGGCCAATTCATCCGCCAGGTGAAACCCGCTGCCTGCAGCGCTTCCCGCCAGCGCCGCAAGTCGAGCATGGCTTTGTCGTCGTCAGCGCGAGCATCCTCGAAATGGCTGAGGTTTTCGATAAAGCCGATGCTTGCCAGTTGCAGCGCACTGTCACGCTCGGTGGCTTCCACCAGCAGCAGATGACCAGCAGGGCGCAGCAGGCTATGCAGACGCTTGAGGCTGCGGGGCACATGCACCACGTCGTGCAGCACGTTGACCGCGACGATCAGGTCATAGCCTGTTGGCGGGTGCTGGTTGAAGTCCACCGGTTGATTGAGGTCCAGCAGCGAGCAGCGCAGCTGCGGCCAGTTGGCAAAACGCTCCCGTGCCTGTTCCAGGAACAGGCTGGAGATGTCGGTAAAGCGATACTCCCGTAGATGAGTTTCCAGGGCCGGCAGCAGGTGCGCGGTGCTGGCGCCGGTTCCCGCGCCGACTTCCAGCACCCGCAGGTCGTTACGTTTGCCGGCGAGTTTTTTGGCCGTGAGCGCCAGGCTGCGATTGAGGCATTGCAACACTGGATTGTCGCTGTAAAAGGCGTTCACCACTGCATCGTTGTCGCCGAACAACAGGCCTAGGGCCGAGCGTTCGCCGCGTAGCAGCTCACCGTGCAACTCGATGCATGTGTCGAGGTAGCCCGCCAGAGTCTGGCTCCACGGTGCATCCGGTAGCGGCAGCGCTGCTGCGTCGGGCAACGGCTGTAGCGTGACGTAGCTCGTCCCCTCCAAGGCAACCCAGCCCTGCTGACAGAGCATCGTCAGCCACTGACCCAGCAATCCGCTGAATTGCGGTCGGGCGGCCAGGCGTGTCATTACCTGAAGCAGATCGTGGCGCTGCCCGGTCTGGGTGAACAGGCCGTGCTTGCGCAAAGTGAAGACGATGCCTTGGCGAGCGCGCTGTTCCAGAGCGTGCCAAGTCAGTTCGACCTCCGTGCGTTGTGGGTCATTCAGATCGGGCAGGGCGTCGACCACCAGTGCCGAGCCACCGTCCACCGGTTGCGGCGCGTGTGCCACGACCTGGGCAATCAGCTTGCGCTGCTGGTGGTCCACACTCACGTTGGCGCTATACACCCCGGGTGTCTGGCGCAAATGGGTTTCGAGTGCCTGCAAATCGACCGGCTCGCTGTCCAATTGCACCGACCAGTCCATACGGGGCAGCGCGGGCGGTTGGTCAAAGCCGGCGGGGTCATCCGCCAGTTGTTGCAGCCACTGACTGTAAGTGTGGAACAGGCGGTCGATCAGGCCGTCGGCCAGGACCTCCTCCATGCAGTACCAACTGAACACCAGTTCACCGTCGATCTCCATGACCTGGTGGTCAAGCCACACCTGTGGCGTCTGGGTGAAGACATGCACTGGATCGCCGAGGGTGGCGGTCATCGCCTGATCGATGGCCTGGCCGTCCAGTGACATGCCGAGCAGGCTGGTGAACACCACCGGCATGGCCGGTTGACGACCTTGGCCCTGACGCCTGCCGAGTTCGCGCAGCACCTCCACGCCGTTGACGGCGGTGTGGGCCAGGCGCTGCCAGAGGCGTGACTGGGTGGTCTGCATCACCTCACGCAAGCTGGCACCCCGGCCGAGCTGGAAGTCCATCAATAACACCGAGGTGAAGTCACCAATCAACTGTTGCACCTGTGGATGCACCGGGCGACGGTTGAAGTAGGTCAGGTTGAGGCTGAAGTCCGGGCGGCGGCTGACGCTCTCCAGGGTCTGGGCGAACAGCGCCAGTAGCGCCGCCGAAGCGGTCAGGCCCAGTTGTTGGCAGTGGCCCTTCAGGCGGCTCCAGCGCGGGGCTTGGAGGCTCGCCTGCAAGGTGCGAAAGCGCGGCGGGCCGCCCGCGGTGCCGGTCGCCATGGGCAATTGCGGGGCTGCCGGCAGGCGCTCCAGCGTGTCCATCCAGAAACGCCAGGATTGGCGCCAGGCCAGGGTGTCACGCTGGGCTTGCTCGGCCATCACGTAATCGCGGAACGTCAGTTGCAAGGGCGCCAGGTCTTGGCCGGCATAGGCTTTTGCCAGGTCATCCATCATCACCTTGAAGCTCTGGACATCGAACAGCAGCAAGTCGAGGTTCATGTGCAAGCGGCAATGCTCGCTGTCCAACTCACTGAGGCTGACTTCGAACAGGGGCCAGCGGTCGGCGGGCAGCACGCGATAGGACATGTCTTCACGAATCGCCAGCAGACGCTGTTGTCGGGCATCCGGGCTTAGTGCCCGCAAGTCGTGGCGTGGCAAGCGATACCATGGCGTCTGTTCGAGGATGCGTTGCCGACCGTCGCTGTCGACCACCATGCGCAGCATGTCGTGGCGCCGGATCAGCGCGTTCCATGCCTGCTCGAAGCGACCTGGATCGAAGCTGGCGTAGGCTTTGTCCCATTCAAACAACACATGGCAGGCGACGCCGCCGTATTCGATCAGGTCGGTACGGCCCAGCCAGTAGGCATGCTGAATCGGCGTCAGCGCGAAGGGCTCGAAACGCGCCCGTCGATCGAGGACGATCGTCGCTGGGCTCGCTATCGGTGCTGCGCCGGGCGCCTGGGTTAACAGCAGCGTGGTCAGCCCGTCGATGCTCAGATCCCGGTAGGCCTGCTCGGCATCCAGGCGAACGCCCAACTGGCGCTGGATGTCGCTGCTCAGTTCGAGAAACAGCAGCGAATCCAGGCCCAATTGCATCAGGTCCTGATTCAGCGCCAGGCCAGTCTCGGCACTCAGGCGCAGTTGCCGACGAATCGAAGTCTCGAGCCAGTGCTGCAGCACCGGACGGTCGGTGTCGTGGTCGCCGCTGAGCACCGGTGCTGACGGAACCTCGCGTGTAGGCGGTGTTTTAACTGAATCTGTGTGCGCCGACTCGTGCGTTTCGCGGGGGAACAGGCGTCGATGCGGATCGATGCGCGCAGGGTCGACGCGCATGGCCAGGTACCCCGGCGTGCCGCGCATGATCGCCTGTTCCAGGTGCCATAGACCTTCGTGGGTACTCAGCGTGAGCATGCCGGCCTGGGCCAGTTTGGCGTGCATGCCGTGCTCGGCGGCACGCCCGACTTCGCCCCAGGCGCCCCACGCCAGGCTGAGGGTGCGCAGGGGTTGGTCGACAGTGGCTTCGGCCAGACCATCCAAGTAAGCGCTGGCCAGGGCATGGGCGCCTTGACCGGGTGCGCCGAGGCTGGCGGCCGCCGAGGAATACAGCAGTAGGTAGCGACCCTGTTCGGCCAACGCTTCTTGCAACTGCGCCGCCGCCTGGCATTTGACCTGTAACAGCGGGCTCAAACGTGCGGACGACAGATTGACCAGCGGGGTATCGTCCAGCAGGCCAGCGCAATGAATCGCACCGCTGAGGGGCCTTTTCGCTCGTAAGGCTTCCAAGCTCCGCGCCAGGGCTTGCGAATCGCTGACATCGCAGGCAAACCAGCGCACCTCGCCGCTATGGGTGTGTTGCAACTGTTCGATCCAGGCGGCGCTGTCGGCCGAACAGCGCGGGGCGAGCAGGGCTATGTGTCGGGCTCCCTGGGCCGCCAGCCAGGCCGCGCTCAGGCGTCCCAACCCGCCGAACCCGCCGGTGACCAGATGCCAGCCGCCGTCGCTGAAGCTGTTTGCCGGCAATGCCGGCGCACTGTGGGTTTGTGGCACCAGGGTTTGTACCCAAGCCTGGCCGTCGCGTACCGCAATCCAGCGTTCGCCGCTACCGGCGGCGGCCATGCCGAGCGACAGCGTGGCCTGGTCATCGCCATCCAGGTCCATCACCGCCAGCGGGCGTTGCGGCTGCTCTGCGTTCGCCACCCGCAACAAGCCCCAAAGGGCGCGTTGCTCGGGTACCACGGGCGGGTCGCCGGGCAGCGCCCAGGCGTTACGGGTCACTACCAGCAAGGGTCGATCGTCGGGATCGGCCAGGGCCCGGATGATTTCATCGGCCATGCTCGTCAGCGTGCCGGGGGCAAGTTTCAGCACGCGGGTGCCGTCGGGTGAGGGGGCTGCGGCTCGGCTGAGTTCCAGCGGTTGCCAGTGCCAGGTGTAGTGCGTGTGGGGACAGGCCTGGCAAGCGGGCGTCGGGCCGCTGCTGTGTAACGGGTGCCATTGGCCCTCGGGGCCGCGTTGACGGAGGATTACCTGGGCGTCGCCGAGGACTGCGCCTCGCCATTCGATGCCGATGCTGTCCAGTGCCTCGGGCAGTGCCAGCGGATGGCTGAACCGTGGCGCCCGACGCGGCTCGCCATGCCGCGCCGCGAGAGTTGCGCAGACGGCATCCAGGCGTTGCTGCCAGCGTTGAGGGTTGCCTGCGCAATCGGACCAGTTCGCCTGATACAGGTGCGGACCCAGTTGCCGGCCAAGGATCGGCTCGCCGCTGTCGTGCCCGATGGCTTGCAGGGGGGCCTGGAGCGCAGCGCCAGTGCGGGCCAGCAGGATATGTTCGCTGATCCGCGCGGTGGCGCTGCCATCGTCGGGCAGCCAGTGCAGACGTTCGAAACCGCTGGCCTGGCATTGTTGGCGCCACTGCTCGGTGGACAGGAACAGCTCGCCGCCACGCGCCTGTTCATCGTACAGAGGCAGTACCAGCGGTCCGAATACGAAGTCGAACAGGCGCATGGGGCGGGTGATTTCCCGCATCAGCAAGGCGCCGCCGGGCTTGAGCAGCGGACGTAGGTTGCGCAGCGTCTGGCCGACATGCTGGGTGGCGTGGATCACGTTGGCGGCGACGATCAGGTCATAGTGCCCGGCCTGGAAGCCCTGATCGGTGGCCGGCTTTTGCAAGTCGAACTGGCGGTATTCGACGAAGGGAAACTCGGCGAATTTTTCTTCGGCGCGGCGGCTGAAAATCGCCGAAATGTCAGTGAAGCAATAATTCACCTGGGCCACGTCCTTGAGCACGGGCAGCAGCCAGGCGGTGGTGCCGCCGGTACCGCCGCCGACTTCCAGGATGCGCAACGGGCGAGCCTCGGCCTGTTGATGTTCACGCACCAGTCCCGCGACCACACCGGCGGCTATCTGATTGAAATAGCGCCCAAAGCTGAACTGCTGGTACAACACCTCGACGCCGCTGGACGCGCTTTGCGGGAAGATCACCGCCACCGGTTCAACCGTGCCGTTCATCATCGCGCACAACTGTTCGCCCGCCCGCTCCACGGTGTCGGCGATCACGTCCAGGCCTTCGCAGCAGGCCCGCAGGGTGTGCAGCAATGCCGTGCGCTCGGCCACCGGTACCGCGCGGGCGCTGTGATAGAGGCCGTGGTGGTGACGGTAGTAGCCGTCCTCCACGCAGGCGTTGAGCAAGCGCACCAACAGTTGTCGATAGCGCGGTAACAGGCGCCCGCCGCGCAGGATGTCGAGGGCGGTGACGCCGCGGTCGATGCCATCGCCAACACACTGGCGCACCATTTGGTCCACATACAACCCATGCAGTTGGGTCACGCAGGTGTACAAGCGCTCCAGGCGCGGCAAGTCGAGGTTGGCACCTTCGCGGACCGCCACTTCGCGCCCGCCCTGCAGCAGCCGATCCTCTTGGTTCGGTGAGGCAGAGCTGGGTGTGTCGCACCAGTAGCGTTGTTGATCGAACGTATACAGAGGGGCCTGGATGCGTTGCCCGTGGCTGGGTAGCAACTCACGCCATGGCAGGGTGACACCGGCGGCGAACAGCCGCAGCAGGCTGTCTTGCAGCACCCCTGGCGCCGGTTTATGGCGACGGGCGCTGGCTACCCAGCGCACCTGTGTTTTGGGGAGATGGCTGGCGATAGCTGTCAACGAGGCATCGGCGCCCAACTCCAATCCCAGGCTGATGTCGCTGCGCAGTGCCTGTTCCAGGGCCTGGTGGAATCGTACCGGTTCGCGCAGGTGGCGGCGCCAATAGAGACCGCTGTCCAGCTCGGCGTGGGTCAGCGCTTGGCCGCTGAGAGTGGAGATCAGCGGGATGTTGCCTGGGCGTGCGCGCAAGGCCGAGCTGGCCTGTTGGAACTCATCGAGAATCGGATCAAGCAGCCGCGAATGCGCGGCGCCGGCGATATTCAGGCGGTGGCAACGAATCCGTAGCGTTTGCAGTACCAGGGCCAGCGCATCGATGCCCGAGCGCGTGCCACACGCCACCAGTTGCCGCTGACCGTTGTACACCGCGATTTCCACGCCATGCTGGTCGGCCAGGGGGGCCAGTTGCGCTGCATCGCAGAACACCGCGAGCATCGCGCCTTCTGCGGCGCACTGGTGCATCAGGCGGCCACGGCTGATGACCAGCGGCAGCACGTCTTCCAGGCGGTAAATACCGGCGATCACGGCGGCGGCATATTCTCCTACCGAGTGCCCGATCAACCAGTCCGGCGTCAGCCCGAGTGCGCGCCAATGGGCGGCCATGGCTACCGCGTGGGCGACAATGGCGGGTTGCGCGTAGTCCATGCGGTCGATCAGGCCGGCGTGCTCGCCGAACATCACCGCTTTGAGCGGGAGCTGCAAATGCGCGGCGCACACGGCGAAGCTGCGGTCCAGGCTTTGGGTGAAGGCCTCGGATTGGCCATACAGGCTCTGACCCATGCCGGCCCACTGGCTGCCCTGGCCGCTGCAGAGCCACAATTGGCCGCCTGGGCCGGCCTGGCCGTCATACAGCAAGGCGTCATGGTTGCCCTGGGCAAATGCCTGCAACGCCTGCGCGGTTTCTTCATGCAGGGCTACCGCCAGGCGGTGGGGTAAGTCCAACTGGCGGGCGTGCAGCGCGGTATGCACGAGGTTGGCCGGCGCTTCGCTGCTGGCGAGTGCTTGTGCATAGTGTCCGGCCAGTTGCTGCAGCGAAGTGCGGCTGGCGGCACTGAGCAGCAACGCGTTGGCCTGCGCCTCGGCTGTTTCGGCACGCAAGGTATCAGGCAGGGCTTCGACGATCACGTGGCAGTTGGTGCCGCCAATGCCGAACGAGGACACACCGGCCCGGCGCGGGCCGTGTGGCCAGTCCTGCACCTGCACCGGTACATAAAACGGACTGTGTTCAAGTTTCAGCGCCGGGTTGGCCCGCTCAAAGTGCAAGCTGGGCGGAATACGCCCGTGGCTGACCGCCAACACCGTTTTGATCAGGCTGGCAATGCCGGCGGCAGTGTCCAAGTGGCCGAGATTGCCCTTGACCGAGCCCAGTGCGCAACCGGCAATATCGGCGCGGGTGGCGAACACCTCCCGCAGCGCCTGCACTTCAATGGGATCGCCCAATGGCGTCGCGGTGCCGTGGGCTTCGAGCATGCCGATACTGGCGCAGTCGATATCCGCCAGCTGCAGGGCATCGCTGATCACCTCGCGCTGGCCGATGATCGACGGTGCGCTGTAACCGACCTTGTGCTGCCCGTCATTGTTGATCGCACTGGCACGCAGCACCGCCAGCACCGGGTCACCGTCACGCAGGGCGTCTTCCAGGCGGCGCAGGGTCACCGCGCCGACGCCATTGCCGGCGAAGGTGCCTTGAGCGCCGGCATCGAACGGGCGGCAGCGACCGTCGGGAGAAAAAATCATGCCCGGCTGATACCGGTAGCCGGCCTGTTGCGGGAACGATACCGCCACCCCGCCGGCCACGGCCATGCCGCACTCACCACTGCGCAGGCTTTCGCAGGCCATATGCACCGCCACCAGGGAGCTGGAACAGGCGGTCTGCACCGTGATGGCCGGGCCGCGCAGGTTGAGCTTGTAAGCGGCACGGGTGGCCAGGTAATCCTTGTCGTTACCCATCAGCGCTTGCAGGCCCCTGACCTGGGCCACCTCGGTGACGCGGATCTGCTCACGCGCCGGGTAGGTACTCATGCGGGCAGAGGCGAACACGCCGGTCTTGTGGGGCACCTCACGGGGCGCGAAGCCTGCGTGCTCCAGAGCGTGCCAGACGGTTTGCAGGAACAGCCGTTGTTGGGGGTCGATGGACTCGGCCTCCTGGCGCGAATAGCCGAACAGGGTGGCGTCGAACTGGTCGGCGGCGTCGATCACCGCCGCCACGTTGACGAAGTCCGGATGGTCGATCAATGCCGGTTCCAGGCCGGCGGCCAACAGTTCCTCACGGCTGAAACGGCGGCTGCACTCGCGGCCGGCCAGCAGGTTCTGCCAGTATTCGTTACTGTCGCGGGCGCCGGGAAAACGGCAGGCCAGGCCGATCACCGCGATGGGTTCGCTGGCGCCATAGAGCGCTTCAAGGCTGTGCATGCATGACCTCATGGGTAGATGGGGAAGACGGAGTCGCGGGCAGGTTGCGCTGCAGGCGCAGACGCAAACGCCAGGCGGGCCAGAGGCAGACACAGGCGATCAGCGCCAGGCCGCCGAGCAAGATGGGATAGCCCAGGCGATAGGCAACCTGTAGCGCCGCCATCGAAGCGAGCATCGCCACGGCGGCGTCCACCGATTGCAGCAGGGCATAGTCCGAGGCAGGCTGATGAGGACGAACCACGCCCATCAGCAGGTTGTAGAGCGTGACGAAACTGATCGCGGCGGCCACGTTGACCACAGCGAACAAGGCCAACCAGATAGGTAAGTCATACACCCGCGCGCCCAAGGCAGCGGCCACGGCGATCAGTGCGTGCAGGACCATGGCCGGTAGCAGGCAGCGCCAGGCGCCGAAGCGCTTGGCCATCCAGCCCCCGAGCACTACGCCGAGGGCACTGGCCAGGGTGTTGTACAGCGTGGAGGCCAGCCCCAGGTCAGCCAGGCTCAGTCCCTGGTCCAGCAGCAGCACGGTTTGCACCGCCATCAGGCCGCGCATGGCCAGGTAGTAAATCGCGGTGAGGCACAATGCCGGCCACAGCGCGGTAACACTGCCGTAATCCAGGCGCGGTTGTTCGACGGCAGCGAAGCTGGTTTGCTGAACCGGTAACCACGCCACTGGCAATAGCAACAACACCGACACCCAGGCCATGCCGATAAAGCCGGCTCGCCAGCCCCAGTGCTCGGCCAGGAACAGGAACACGAAGGAGCCGAAGACAATCCCCAGGTAACTGCCGCCGACCTGGGCGGTATTGGCGAACGGGCGACTTTCGGCGTCACAGGTGGTGATGGTGATGCCATCGGCGTAGATATCGTGGCTGGCGGACAGCAACGCCAGCAGCATCAGCCCTGCCAGGATCGGATAGATCGAATGCTCGGGGGCCAAGGCACTGAGCAGCAACAGCAGCGCGGCCATGCTCAGTTGCAAGATAACCAGGCTGCCCAGGTAGCGATTGCCGCGCAGGGCAATGCTGTGACGTTCGCACCAGGGCGCCCATAGGAACTTGCCGATCCATGGCAAAAATGTCAGCGACAACAAGCTCAGGCTGGCCAGATCCAGGCCCTGGTGGCGGAAATAACCCACCACCCCTTGCAGCATGAGAGCGGTGAGCATGCCTTGATGCAGGTAGTAGCACCAATAAGGCAGATAGCGCATCATCAAACACCTCCGATGCGACGCAAGCGTCGACTGTTGCGTTGTTCAAGCCGGCTTTGCCGATCCGTTAGTGGCCTGTTCACGGGCGCGGCGCCAGGGCGCAAGTGCACGGCCAGCGCGTGGGCGTTGGGGTAGCCGAACACATCGGTGACCAGCAGATGGGGGAATCCCGACTGCGTCAGGCGAATATGCAGTTGCACCAGCTTCAGCGAGCTGGCGCCCGCCTCGAAAAAGTTTTGCCGGCTATCGCCTAGCTTCAGTCCGACGACCTCGCTAAACGCCCGGCGGATCAGCTCCACGGTCTGCTCGCAAGCCTGGGCGGCAGGCGTGCATGGCGTAGGCTGCGGCGTGACGAGCCGCAGAGGCGCTGGCGCGCAGGCGTTAAGCGGCACCAGTTTCTCGAGGGACAAGGCCCAGGCCTGGGGCTGGTCGGCCAACTGGCGCAACAGCGCGATGTACTGGTCGAACATACCTTGCAGGGTGTGAGGATCGAACAGCGCCTCGACGGCGTCCCAGTTCAGGCACAGGTCGCCTTCTGATTCGTAGACCTGATGGTCGAGCCAGATCTGCGGGGTCTGGGAAATCCCCCAGACCGGCTTGAGCCACGACGATTGCGCCATGAAGCGGCCATTGTCGAACCCCAGTGCGCTGGTAAACACCACCGGCATCTGAGCCGCGGCCAAGCCCTGGCGGCTGGCCAGTTCGCGCATGACACGAATAGCCGAGTGGTCACGGTGCGCCAAATCACGCCACAACCGTTGTTGCAGGCGTTGAGCGCTGTCCAGCCAGGTTCCAACGGGTTGCCAGGCCAGCAACAGCAACGAGGTGAAGTCGCCCAGCACCCGATCGATATGTGGGTGCAGGGGTTGGCGGTCGAACAGTGTCAGGTTGAGGGTGAGTTCGCGCTCGCGGCTCCAGGCGGACAACACTGCACAGAACGCGCTGAGCAACAGGCCGGACGGGGTTAACTGATGTTGGTGGGCGTTGGTTTGCAACGCTTCCCACTGGCGGGCGGGAAGGCGTTCGGCCAGCCGCACGAAACGAGGCACGCCGATGTCGGCAGGGTCCCGACGCAACGGCAGTTGGGGGGCTGGCGGTAGCGTGTCGAGGCGACGCTGCCAATAGGCCTGGGCGTTGGCGCTCGGTGGCTGGCTGGCGCGCAGGCACTGGTAGTCGCGAAAGCCAATGGCGATTTCTTCCAGCGCGCGCTCGGGCTGTTCATAGAGCAATTCCAGTTCCGCCAGGAGGATTTGCATGCTCATGCCGTCGAGCAGCAGGTTGTCGAGGCTGATGAACACCCGGCTGTGCTGGCTCGCATCTTCGGCAATCTGTACATCGAACAGTGGCCAACGCGCAGGGTCGAGTACTTGATGCGACAGGCGCTCGCGTAGCGCCAGGGTTTCGCTGGCGTCCAGTGCGCTGACCCGATGGCGATAGGGGCTAAACGCCGGCACCTTTTCCAGTACCTGCAGGCAACCGTCGCGGACTACCGCGCGCAGCATGTCGTGACGTTCGATCAAGCGCCGCCAGGCCGCTTCCAGGCGCGCTAGGTCGAGGTCTTCGACGTTAAACTCGACAAAGAAATGCGCGCCCACGCCACCCAACACAAAACCTGGACGACGACCTACCCAATATGCCTGCTGCACATCGCTGAGGGCGAACGGCTGGTAGCGGGCTGCCGGGTCGTGGTGCAACTCCAGGCCCGGCGCCTGGTCGTCGGCAACCAGGGTAGCGGCGAAGGCGCTCAGGGTGGGGAAATTGAACAGATCGTCGAGACGTGCGCGATAGCCTTGTTTGGCCAGCTCGCCGATCATGCGTGTGGCCAGCAGGCTGTCGCCGCCCAGTTGGAAAAACTGGCTGTGGCGGTGTATTGGCGAGGTTTGCAGCAACTGTTGCCAGAGGCTGGCGAGCCGTTGTTCGGTAGCGCCTTGGGCGGCCTGCTCTGCGTGGCTGAGCACAGCAGGTTTGGACAGGCGCGAGAGGGCTTGATGGTCCACCTTGCCATTGGCGGTGAGGGGCAGAGCGTCGAGGAAGTACAGACGCTGGGGCACCATGTAGCCGGGCAGTTGGTTGGCCAGGGCCTGGTCAAGCTTGGCAGGGTCGGGACGCTGGGGCTGTTCGGCTGCGCGTAGGACCAGGCGTTGCACATCGCCCAGCACACTGGCCTGGCACGGACGCAGACCGGCGTCGCTCAGCAGCTGCCGCCAATGCTCGAGGCTTCGCAGTTGTTGCGCGGCCTCCTGGCGTTCATCCAACAAATCGCTGCTGACCAACGCCAGAGCGCCGGCTTGCGCCAGTTCCAACACGCACACCGCCGCGCCCGGCGCGCACAACGCCAGCCAGTTTGACAGCGCGGCCTGGGGTTGCTGCAGACGATGCAGCGCATTGTTGATCAGCAACACATCGGCGCTATACAGCAAGGCCGAGTGATCGTCGTAGTGATCGCGCAGCGCTGTGCCATGGGCGAAGCCGGACAGGCGCTCGCGGGCCTTGAGCACCATGGCCAGGGAAGCATCGAGAGCGGTGTACTGCAGCTGCGAGGGATCCAACCGTTGCAGCCATTGCGCGCCGACCAAGGCACTGCGTGCGCCGACCTCGATCAGGCGCACGGGGCGTTGCAACTGTTGACTCAGGCAGGCGAGATGGCGGCCCAGTTGTTCCAGGGTTTCACGGTTGCCCGGGCTTTGCAGCAACAGGTGCTCCGGCGACCAGTAGGGGTGATCGAGCAAGGTGAGCGCATCACGCTGGCCGCAAAGGATGTCGCGCAAGCCGTCATGGTGTGCGCTCAGCGCCTCGCTCAGAGCATAGTGCTGCGTGTCGATTGGGGCCCTGTCGATTGTCGAGACCCGTTGCCATTGGCCCGCTTCGTTGCTGTGCAGGACACCTTGCGCACCCAGCCAGGCCAGCCAACGGCCCAATAGCGGGCGCCAATCGGCGGCACAACCGTAGTGCTGCATGAGCGTGTCGAGATCGGTGGGAGTGCTCAGCGTGACATGGTTGAGCGCCAGGTGTTGCAGCAGGAAATCCACCAACGGCGTGTTGTCCGCCGGGGCCGGACTGACGCCGTTCGATGCCAGCCAGTCGGGGTAATCGGCGGGCGTGCGCGGATCCATCGGTACCGGGCCGTAGAGGCTGGCACCCTGGGGCACCACGAACGCCACCAGGCTTTTTTCGCGCTCTCCCAGGGCCAGGCTGATAGCGCTCTTGACCCCCTCGATGCGATTGAGCGCGGCGTCGATCTCGCCCAACTCAATGCGGTAGCCGCCGATCTTGACCTGCTTGTCGCGTCTGCCCAGAAACTCCAGCGTGCCATCGGGCCAGTAACAGCCCAGATCGCCGGTGCGATACCAGCGTTGCGCCTGCACCTCGACAAACTGGCGGGCACTGCGTTCGCTGTCGTTGAAATAGCCCTTGGCTACGCCAGCACCGCCAATCCACAGTTCGCCCGCCACCCAGTCGGGGCAGTCGCGACCCAGCTCGTCCATGACCCGATAGCACTGGTTGGCCAGCGGCTGGCCATAGGGAATGGAGCGCCAATGGGGTTCGACCCGCGTCACCGTGTAGGTGTTGGACCAGATAGCCGCCTCCGTTGCCCCGCCCATGGCGATGAACTGCCCGTCGGCACGGTAGGCGTGATAACGGCCAGGCAAGTCGAGGCCGATCCAATCGCCGGACAGTATTACCACTCGCAGTGACGCCGGTGCCGGCAGCTCGAAGCCTTCGCTGTAGGTGAGCAGCATGTCGAACAGAGCGGGCACGCTGTTCCACAGGCTGATGCGATGGCGCACGATCAATTCGCACCACACCGATGGGTCGCGCCGTTGTGGTTCCTCGATCAGGACCACCGAAGCGCCTGCGCCGAGCACGCCGAAAATGTCATACACCGACAGGTCGAAGTGCAGCGCCGACAAAGCCAGCACCCGGTCCCGTGGCGTGACATGGTGGCGCCGGCTGATGTCCACGCAGGTGTTGAGCGCGCTCTGGTGGCTGATCACCACGCCCTTGGGCTCACCGGTGGAACCGGAGGTGTAGATGATGTACGCCGGTTGCTGGGGATCGACCGATACCGGTGAGAGCAGCGGATCGGCGAGTATCGCCTGTTGCCAGTCCAGACGCGGCTGCACCTCGGCTTCGACAGGTTCATCGGCGCTGGTGATGACGCATTTGACCTCGGCACCGCGGTAGATCCCCAGGCGTCGCGCCAGCGGCTGATCCGGTGGCACGGGTACGTAGATCGCGCCGGCCTGGAGGGTGCCCAGTACGGCAATGACTTGGCCGATGCCCTTGAGCAGGCTGACCGCAACGGTGTCACCGGGGCCGACGCCCAAGCCCTGCAATGCGCCCGCGAGGCGGTTGGCCTGGTCGGCGAGACGGGCGAAGCTCAATTGCCGTGGGCCCTGGATCAGCGCGATGGCGTCGGGTGAGCGTTGGGCCTGGGCGAATATGCCCTCATGAAGCAGGCCGCCTGGCTGCGGTTGTGCGGTGGCGTTGACCTGTCGGCGTACCTCGCGCTGGGCCAACGGCATCAGCTCTGGCAGCGGGCGCGCCCAGCACCCTGGATCGTCGACCAGTGCCAGTACCTGTTCCAGGTAAACCTCGAATAGGGTGTCAGTGAGGCCGGCGGGAAACAGTTGGGCGTTGCTGTCCCATTGCAGGATGATCTGATCGTGATGCTCGAACGCCAGGTGGTCGATCCACACCTGGGGCGTCTGGGAAATGCCCCAGGCCGGTTCACCCAGAGTGTCGGCGGTGGCCTCGCCATACAAGGGGCGCCCCAGGTTACTGGTGAACACGATTGGCGCGCCGTGGGGGTGGCGCTGGTGTTTTTTCAGTTCGCGCAACACGTGTACGCCGGACCAGGCGCTGTGTTCGTAGACCTCGGCGAAGCTGCGCTGATTGGCCAGGGCCAACTCCGCGAAGGTTGGCCCGCTGCAATGCACGGGCAACGGCAGGATATTGGTGAAGTCGGCAATCATCCCGGCCACCGCCGGATGCAGGGGCTGGCGATCAAACAGGGTGAGGTTGAGCAACAGCCGCTGTTGCCCGCTCCAGCGGCCAAGTACGGCGCTGAACAACGTGGCCAGGGCCATGGTCGGCGTCACCCCGTGTTGGCCGGCATGCTCTTTGAACCGTTGCCACTGGCGGGCATCCAGTTGCCCGCGTCGACGGCTGATGCGCACCTGTTCGATGCGTTCGGGCTCCTGGGCCAGGGGCAGTTGCGGAGCCAGGGGCAACGACTCCAGGCGCGCCAGCCACCAGGCTTGGGCCTGTTCGATACGGGGTTGCTCGTGACGCTGCAACTGGGCCAGGTAAGCGCAAAAGTCATAATCGCCGGGCGTCGGTGGTAGCGGTTGGCGAGCGATCAGGGCGATCAGTTCTTCAAACAGTTGGTTGAAGCTGGCCGCATCGGCCACCAGCAGGTCGATGTTGACGAGCAAGCGATGGCGGCCTTCAGGCAGCAGGCACAATTGGAAGTCGAAGGTTTCACCGTCTTCGACCCGCAGGCGACGGTGCCCCAGTTGCTCGCGCAGGTGCAGCAGGCATTGTTCGCGAGCGGTCTCTTCGTACCGGCGCAGGTCGTGAACCTTGAGGCCCGGCCAACTGGATTGCGCCTGCCATTGCTGGCTGCCGTTGGCCAAGAAGCGTGTCTTGAGCATGGGGTGGCGCTCGATCAGTTGCTCGATGGCCGGCTCCAGGGCCTGAGGCGTCAGGCCCTGGCCGTCGAACTCCTGATAGAGGTGGCAGCCCACGCCGCCCAAGGGCTGTTCACTGGAACGCCCGACAAAATAGGCGTGTTGTACCGCCGTCAGCGGAAAGGGCTGGCCGTCGCTCATGCGTGGCAGCGGTTGCGCCGCGAGAGGGGCTTGGGGCGCGGGCGCAGGCTCCTGCAACAGGGCGCACCAACCTTGCAGCGTCGATTGCTCGTAGAGTTGGCTCAGGGTCACGTTGCACCCTTGGCGGCGCAAACGGTTGAGCCAGGCCATCAGGTGCATCGAGTCCAGGCCCAGGCGCAACAGGTTGGCGTCGAGGGGAAGCTGTTCGACAGTCAGGCCCAGTTGTCGGGCGACGGCTTCGACCAATGCTGTCGGGGTGAGCTTCGTAGTGGCAGTGGGGGTTGCCGTCGAGGCTGTTCTGGTCGATGTGTACATGGTGAGACTCCATCCAGACAAGTACTCGTGCCGCGCCGGGGCGGCATGCGGGGTTCAGGTGTTCAAGTGCCAGTGGCGTGCCAGGCTTTGTTGCCGCCACAGGTGGCTATAGAGACCGCCCAGAGCCAGTAGCTCGGTGTGGCGTCCACGCTCGACAATGCGTCCACAGTCCATCACCAGGATCTGGTCGGCGTGCTGGATGCTGTGCAGGCGGTGCGCGATTACCAGCACCGTGCGTTCCCGTACCAGTACATCGAGGCCCTGTTGGATAGCGGCTGCCGAGGACGGGTCGACGCTGGAGGTGGCTTCATCAAGGAGCAGGATCGGGCTGTTCTTGAGCAGGGCGCGGGCTATCGACAGGCGCTGGCGTTCGCCGCCGGACAGCCAGCCGCCGCCTTCGCCGATGCGCGTGGCGTAGCCTTCGGGCAACGCCTGGATAAAATCGTGGGCTTGCGCCAGGCGTGCGGCCTCGATCACCTCGGCTTCGCTGGCGTCGAGGTTGCCCACCCGCAGGTTGTCCAGGACGCTGCCACAGAACAGTGTGACGTCCTGGAACACCATGGAAATATGTTCCTGCACCCGTGCGCTGCCGATCTCGCGCACGTCGATGCCGCCGATACGCAGTTGGCCGCTGTCGACATCCCAGAGGCGCGCTACCAGGTGGGCCAGGGTGCTTTTACCGGCGCCGCTGGGACCGACCAGCGCAGTGAACGATCCGGCGGGCAGGTGGCAAGACAGGCTGTCGAGCACGCGATTTTCGCGTGTCGGATAACGGAAGCTGACATTTTGCAATTGAATGTCGAAAGCTTTAGGCCGACGCGGGATGGCCGGTTCAGGCAGGGGCGCCTGGCTCAACAACTGTGCGGTACGAGACAATGCCAGGTGGCCGAAACGCAGTAGCAGGGTGGCGAAACCCAGGTCAAGGGCCTGGCGATACAGCGGTAGGGCCAGTACGTAAAACAGCAACAGGTCCGCCAGCCCCTGGCGCCCCTGCTCGATCAGTAGGCAACCGAGCAATACCGTGAAGATATAACCGGCCTCGATCACCAGCCCGAACAGTGCAATCCAGGGCGCCGGCTTGAGTTCGATGGCAATCATTGTCCGATGCTGCGCGTCCAGTACTTTGTTCAAACGCTGCAGGGCGCTGCCAAAACGGCCAAAGCTGCGAATCACCGCGATACCCTGCAGGTAATCCTGCAGCGCTGCCTGGGTCCGGTTGTTGCTCGCCAGCATGCGCTCGGCGTGGCGCATGGCCTTGCGGATTGCAACCCACATTGCCAGCCCCGCGAGGGGCAGGGTCAGCAATACCCATGCGGCCAGCAGCGGTTGCAACCAGAACAGAAAAACCATCAGGCCAGCCAGTTGCGCCAGGGACAACGCAAACACCCCAAGAAAGTGCGACCAGAGGTTTTCCACCAGTTCCAGGTCGCTGGTGACCTGTGCGCTGATTTCACCGCTGTTGGCCTGGCCGAACCAACCCAACGGCAGGCGCTGCAAATGGTCGATCAGGCGCAGGCGGGCAGTGGCCATCATGGCGTAGGCACCGGTAAAAACCAGCGGAGTGCCGAGTGCGCCGACCACAATTCGTGCCGCCAGGCAGGCGATCATCGCCAGGGCCAACACCAGGATGCCGTGATAGTCGGCGCGACCGTGGAACAGGTTGTCCAGCAACATATACAGCAACGGGTAGAGCGCCGCGCTCAGCAGTCCTTCGAGGGCCGTCAGGCGCAGGCCTTGGCTCAGGCGAACGTCACGTTCGCCAGCCAGACGCTCGCCGGCACGCATCAATGGACCGATCATGCCGGTACTCCGGAGACGTTGAGATGCCAGTGGCGAATGCGCGTGTGGTCCTGCCAGAGCTGTTGGTAAAGCGGGCAGGTGTCGAGCAGTTGCGCATGACGGCCAATACCGCGTACTTGCCCTTGATCGAGCACCACGATGCTGTCTGCCGCAGTCACGGTATGCAGGCGGTGGGCAATCATTAACACGGTGCGGCCCCGGCAGAGATTGGCCAGGGCTTGCTGGATCAGGACTTCGCTATCGCTGTCGGCATAGGCGGTGGCTTCGTCGAGAATCAGCACCGGTGCGTCCTTGAGCAGGGCACGGGCAATTGACAGGCGTTGGCGTTCTCCCCCGGACAACTGCGCGCCACGCTCACCGATGGGTGTCAGGTAGCCCTGGGGCAAGCGTTGGATAAAATCATGGGCACACGCGGCGTGTGCGGCGGCGTGAACCGTGGCCAGGTTGGCTTCGGGGCGTGCCAGGCGCAGATTGTCGAGTACGCTGCCATCGAACAGATGGACCTGCTGAAAGACCGTCGCCACCTGTTCCAGTAAGGCGTCCAGCGGCCAGTCCCGCAGGTCGGTGCCGCCCAGTGTGATATGGCCGCTGTCGGCGTCGAACAAGCGGCAGACCAATTGGGCCACGGTGCTTTTGCCTGAGCCACTGGGGCCAACCAGCGCGGTCAACTGGCCGGATTGGGCGGTGAAGCTGACACCGTCCAGTGCCTGGCGCTCGCCATAGGCATGACGAACATCTTGCACACACAGATGCAACGGCGCTTCGGGGACGTGCGCGGTGGGGCTGTTTTCCAAGGCAGGGCATTGCAACACCCGGTTGATGCGGGCCAGGGCGGCGTTGCGTTGGATCAATTCGCCCTGAATGTAGGTCAGGCGCAGCAGGGGCATCAATACGGCGGGAGCCAGCAATAAAAACAGCAGGAGGGTGTCCAGGCTGATCTGCCCCTTGAGCAGCAGCAGGGCACCCAAGGGCGCGACGACGATCAGGTTAGCGCTCAGCAGGCCGGAAAACACCACCCAGAACAGTGAGCTTTTACGTGCGAAGCCGGCTACCCAGGCAGCTGCCTCATGGATGTCGCGGCTCAGGGTGCCAAAGCGCAGACTGGTCAGGCCGAAGCTCTTGACCACCTGGATGCCCCGCAGGTACTCGCTGAAACTGCGGGAAATGCGCTGTTGCAGAAGGTGCCATTGCGCCATGCGTGCCGTGGCGCCTTTGATCATGAGTGTCTGCGCCAACAGGGCCAGCGGCAGCGGGGCGATACAGGCCAGCGCCAAGCGCCAGTCGATGGCCGCGAGCACGATCAACGTCAGTGGCGGGGTGACGAGCGCGGACACCGCATCGGGCAGCAAATGCGCAAAAAAGCTTTCCAGTGCACCCACGTCATCGTTAGCGATACGGCGCAGGTCGGTGCTGTTGTGCCGAGCGAAAAAGCTCAAGGGTACCTCGCCCAAATGTCGGGCGATGCGCCGGCGTAACTGACGCAGCAACTCGAACGCGGCCAAGTGGGCGCACACATGACTGGCACTTATCAACAGCCAGCGCAGCATTACCGCGCCCAGAGCCGCCAGGCCCCAGTGGAGGACAACCGTTGAGTCCGGCTGCGCCGCCAGCAGTTGTCGAGCGATCTGGTAGACGCACCACAACGGCACAATACCGAACAACGTAGAAACCACGGCGCTAGTGATTGCCAGGCCGAACAATCCGCGAGCGAGTGCCAGCAACTTCATGACTGTCAGCGGTTGCCCTGTTGGCATTCTGGCGGCTTTGGTTGGTTTCTTCATCCGGCACTCCGTTGGCTGGTGGCTTGCGTGACGGGCTCGGCACACATCGGTGGCGCAGAATAAAGCGGCGTGATAGCGATTAGGATCACAAAGGGTTTACGATGAGCACAATTAGGTTAATAGTTATTGTTCTCATTAATACTTGGATGTTTCCCCGCGCTACAGTTCTTCTCGTGGCGCGCAGATCCCTCCGACCATTGCCCGTATGATGCGCCCGGCAGCGGGTCTATCTGGAGAAACGTGGATGAATTCAGCAGTGCAACCTCAGCGACTGGTACCCGGTCTTTCCGGCGTTCCGGAGACCATGCTGATGACGGTATGGAACCGTGCCGCATTTGCCCAAGGGGCTGATCCATTGTTGGATGACCCGGTGTTGCTGCAACTGATCGAACGCATCGACTACGACTTTCAGGGCCGCTTCGGCAAGGCCCAGGCGGCCCATGGCATTCGATCGCGGTATGCCGATGACCGCGTGCGGGATTTCCTGTCGCGTTACCCCGACGGCACAGTGGTTGCCCTCGGCGAAGGCCTGGAAACCCAGCTGTGGCGTGTCGATAACGGTCGGGTGAAGTGGTATTCGGTGGATCTGCCTGAAGCGATCGAGACGCGTCGTGCGTTTCTCCCGGCCCATCCGCGCAATACGTTGTTGGCGTGTTCGGCTCTGGATCGGCAATGGCTGGAGGTGGTCAGCCAGCAGACGCGGGGGCCGGTGTTTGTCACCGCCGCCGGGCTGCTGATGTATTTTCAGGCAGCCCAGGTACTGGATTTGTTGCAACGATTGGTGCGACGTCTGGGGCAGGGCGAATTGTTTTTCGACTGTATCCCGCCCTGGTACTCGCGCAAGACCTTGAAGGGACTGGCCATGACGCCGCGCTACCAGGTTCCGCCGATGCCGTTTGGCATCGCCTTGGGCGAGCTCGAATCCTTCGTGCACCAAGTGCCGGGGCTACAGGTGGTGCAAGCCTTGACCTACGGCGAGCCCTGGCCTCGCTATATACGCGCCCTGGCATTACTGTCGCGCATTTGGCCGCTGCGCCAGCGTTTGGCCCCCGCGCTGGTGCATTGCCGTTTCACCCACCATGACTGAGGGACAACCCTATGTCGATTGTTACCACCTTGCGTCCCAGTGCCCCTACGCTGGAGCAGCATAATCAGTACATGCCGGGCATCGTCTGGAGCGAAGTTCACGACGGTGTACGCATTGGGCTGGTGGACGGTTTTCCTGCTCGGGATGTGTGTCGCCAGGTCAATGTGGATCGGCATTTATCTCTGGCGATGATGATCAAGGGCAACGGCCATTTCGTGATGGAAGGCGTGCCTGAGCTGTGTACCTACGATTCGGGTTATTGCTACCTCAGTTGTGCCTGTGAACCGTTCACCGGTATGGACTTTTTTCCGGCCTATCACGACCTGAAACTGGCGATTGTGCATTTCAGCCTGGAGTGGCTGGAGGTCTTCGCACCGTTGATGGCAAGTGGCAAGGGCAGCGGACACTGGTTCTCCCATCCTCAGCGCCAGGCTGGCGTGCTGCGCCTGCGCATGACCGCCGAGGAGCAACGGATTGCCGGGTGTTTTATGGCCGACGGCGTGCCGGACAATCCGCTGCTAGGTCTCAAGGCTCATGCTCGGACCATGGAGTTGCTCTGGGGGCTGGCGCGCCGCCTGACGGCTGAAGGTATTGAACTTGAACCAGCGCCGTTGTCCCTCGATACGCCAGCGCCGCCGCGCATCAACCGGCGCGAGCGGCGCCTGTTGCTGGCGGCGCGTACCTACATTCAAGAGCATTGTCTGGAGCCGCTGACAGTCCCCGAAATCAGTCGCATGGTAGGCATTGGGCACGGTGTGCTCAAGCGCCAGTTCAACGAACTGTTCGGCACCAGCGTCTACAGCTACGTGCTTGATTGTCGGTTGGAGCAGGCCGGCAAACTATTGAGAAGTTCGGATTTGCCGATCAAGGAAGTGGCCTGGCGTTGCGGGTTTTCCCATAGTAGTCACCTCTCGCGCCTGTTTCGCCAGCGTCATGAGATGTCGCCCAAGGAATACCGCCAGGCATAAAAGAAAGGGCCGGTTGGCCCCTTCATGCAGGGCGGCTTCAGAAGGCGATTTTACTGCTGACACCCAGTTCACGCCCTTGACCTGGCTGACTGAACGGGTTACCGGCGGAGAGGTAGGAGTAAGTACGGTAATCCTTGTTTCCCAGGTTGTTGCCATACAGCGCCAGTTCCACGTCGGGCGTGGGTAGCCAGGAAAGCCGTGCATCCACGAGGCTGTAACCCCCCTGGGCAACCTGGTTATCGACATCGAAGTCGTGTTTGCCGGTGTAGCTCAGGCCGACGCTCGGACGCAACTCGCCCAACTGATTGCCGAAGAAGAAACTGCGTTCGGCCGACACGCGCAAAGTGCGGTTGGGCGTGTAAGTCAAATGGTTACCCTGGCGCTCGGAGTCGAGCATGCGGTTGCGGTTGACGGTGCCGGCGAGACGAATCGAGGTGGCGTCGTCGACGCGCCAGTCCAGCGACATCTGTGCGCCTTCGCTGCGGGCTTTGCCAATGTTGGCCAGCGATTGCGTACCGGTGCCGGCGGCCCCGATAAACTGCTGCACGTCATCAATATCGATGCGATACACCGCGGCGTTGAGCCATACGCGTTTGTCCAGCAGGCTCGACTTGACGCCTATTTCGCTGCTCAGGGATTTTTCCGGTGAATAAGCCACGGCACCCGGGGTCATGGCGCCGATCCGATTGTAGCCGCCGGTCTTGAAACCCTGGGTGAGAGAAGCGTAGAGGCGTGTATCAGGCGTGGCCTGAAAGCCCAGGGCGATTTTCGGCGTGGTGCTGGTGAAGGTGTCGTGACCTTTATAGGTGAAGCCTGGGGTGTAGGTGGCGTTGGTTTGTACGTATCGGGTATCGGCCTTTTCCTCACTGTGACGAACGCCCAGGGTCAGGTCCCAACGCGGCGCGAGGTGCCAGGTGAATTCGCCGAACACGGCTTTCTCGGTGTTGTCGATACGACTGTCGGCGGCGCCGTACAGGCCGAACAACGGCGCGCTAGTGTCCGGTTCACGCTGGGAATGGCTGCGACTGTTCTGCCAGTAGAGACCGCCGACAGCATCCCAGGTGTGATCGGCCCCCTGAGTGGCGAGGCGTAGTTCCTGGCTGATGGTGCGCTGGGTTTCCGGCCAGAGGAAACCCAGGTCGCCGAACAGCCGCTCGTGGCGGTAGCTTTGCAGGGCCGTGATAGCGGTCAGCTTTAGCGCGTCGCTCAAGCTCCAGTCCATGGTGGCACTGCTGGTTTCTACCCGCCGTGTGTACTGCGACTCCAATAACGGGACGCTAGCCCGGCGTCTTTCATAGGTGGCATCGGCCAAGTATTGCTCGTTGTAGGAGGTCAGCCGATCACGGGCATAGGCCAGTTTCAGGTTGAAATCCGCGTTCGGGCGATAGGTCAGCGCCAGGTTGCCGCCGCCGTTGTCGCTGTCGCCGTGGTGAGGGCTGCGGGTCAGCTCGCCGTCGACGTCGTCGTGATAGAGCGCGCCCTGGAGAAACAGAGTGTCGTCCACCAGCGGCGTCGAGGCCGTCACGGCGACCTGGCGGTGCAAGTTGCTGATGCGGCTTTGGACCGTTGCGGTCGGGGTGTGGTCGGGTGGGCGTGTGATGATGTTCAGCGCGCCGGCTTGGGCATTGCGGCCATACAGCGTGCCCTGGGGGCCGTTGAGTAATTCGATGTGCTCGATGTTCAGCAGTTGCTGCTGGAACGTGCCCAGGTATTGCGGGACGCCATCGACATAGACACCCACCGGTGCATTGTAGGGATCGGACGAGGAGACACCGCGCAAACTCAGGCTGGGGAACAGCCCTGCGCCGGTATTGCGTACCAGCAACTCGGGAAACACTCGCTCCAGCTCACCGCTGTTGTAGACATTGGCCCGCTGCAAATCGGTCTCGGTGGCAACCGACAAGGCGAGATCGGTCTGGTCCTGCGCCTGTAGCCGTTTGTTGGCGGTCACTTGCAGCTCGGGCAAGGTCAAGGCGTTGTCCGCCAACGCGTAGCGGGTAAGGGCGAACAGGATCGCCAGGCTGGATAGAGCGCGCAGCATGAGAAGGCCTTGGGGTAGATGAAGTGACGCTATCTTCTGGAGATGGCCCTTGCAGTGCGCGTGTGATCGGGGTCATTGTCCGCGTGATCGGAACTATAATTGATAAGTGTTATCATTTGTACTATGTTCCCAAAGAGCAGCTTCTCCATGAGCCTTAATCATTACTGCGCTGACTATGAACTGCCCAAAGTGTTGACCGAGGAAGTGGGGGACGAGCTCGACATCCGCCTGATCGAGTGGCAGGTGGATGAAGACCGCCACCTCGACTCCTCTTGCGAGGCTTCGTTGACGGTGTCCTATCACGCCAACTGTGCTGGCTGGCGGCAGTTTGCCGATACCCCGGCGTTGAGTTGGCGCAAGGACCATTGCTCGCTGTTTCATTCCACCCGTGGGGTCAAGGGCGTGGGCTTCGTGCCTGCCGGCACGCGTTGGCGCGGGGTCAATATCAGTTTCGCCGCCCACCGTCCGGGGCTACTCGAACTGGCTACACAGCTATTCGAATTCACCGGCAATTGGGAAAAGACCAGCACCTCGGATAACGCCGCACGCCTGGCCCAATTCCCGGCGCCCCAGGTGGTACGGCGCATCGGCCAGGAAATGCTCGGTTGCCGACTCCAAGGCGTAGCCCGGGACCTGCTCCTGCGGGGCAAGGCCTATGAAATGCTCGGCCAGCTCACCGCGCATATCCAGGATCTGGAGCACTTTAACGGCGTGAACAGAGGCGGGCGCGATCTGGCACGGGTCGAGCGGGCGCGCGCATTGCTTCAAGCACACCCCGAGCACGACTGGACCATCGAAAGCCTGGCTCAGCGCGTCGAACTCAACACTCGCAAACTCAAACAAGGCTTTCGCCAGCTCTACGACAGCGGCGTTTATGGCTGCCTGCAAAAAATGCGCATCGAACGCGCGGCGCAACTGTTGCGCGAACAAGGTCGCGTGAGCGACGTGGCGGCAGCGGTGGGTTATACCAATGCCAGCCATTTCGCCAAAGTGTTCCGTCGGTACTATGGGGTCAATCCGTTGCATTTCAGTACATCGAATGCTGAGTGTACCGACCTGCCACCGCGACTCACCGCCGGCTGAACCCTGGCGCACAGGGTTGTCCGCCCAGCCAATACTTCGCCCTCCGTTCCTGCGAGCTGTCGCTAGTGGCCTGTGTGGTGAGTTCTATGAGTCAATTTCGGCGCCATAAATCCCTGACTTGCGTTGCTGTTCCTCGCCATAGCCCGGCTATGACTCGTCACAGCGCCTTGGCCATGGACTTATGGCATCCGAGGCCTTTGGCGACGCCACCTCCAACGACCGAGTAGCGGCGGTACGCGGCATGGGCGTTGATTGCCGCTACCGAGATAACCGCCATAGCGGTGAGTCCCTAAACGACTACGAGGACCAGCCGATTATTCACTATTTCGAGTCTTGTTCGTTCGATAGCATCCCTTGCAGGCACCGTGTCATCGACCCAGGCGAGACTTCTGAATCATTCGCCCTCATGCTGCCCCGGCCCTGACTCATCCAAGCACAATAAATTCAAGAAATTGGGGTGAACAATGAATGACTCCAGAATGCGGGTGGGCCGCTTTCGCTGGCTGGTAGCGACTCTGTATTGCCTGGCATACATGGTGGCGGGGGCTGATCGAGCGAATATCGGCGTGGTCCTGCCCTTTATCAAACAAGAATATGTACTGAGCAATACCGACATCGGCGCCATGGCCAGTCTGTTTTATATCACCTACGCCGTTGTCCAGATCCCAGCCGGTTATTACTTCGGTAAAGTCGGCATTCGCACATTGCTCACCGGCTCGCTGATCCTGACATCGCTGGCGACGTTGTTGATCGGTTTCACCCAGAGCGTCCTGCAACTGAAGATGGCCCGAGCGCTGCTGGGCGCGGCCGAAGGTCCGATCGGTATCGGTATTATCGCCATCATCAATCGTTGGTTTCCGGAGCGGGAGAAAGGCTTTGCGACCGGCCTCTATATGTCCGCGATCAAGACAGCCCCGGCGTTCGTGCCACCGCTCTGCGCACTGTTGATCCAGCTATATGGCTGGCGCGAAGTGTTCTACCTCTTCGCCGTTCCGGGATTTTTCATTGCCGCGCTGTGGTACTGGCTGGTCAAGGACGAACCTTCGCAAAGCAAATACTGCTCGCAACGCGAGGTCGAATATATCCAGGAGACCGGCGCAATCCACAGACCTGATGCATCGAGGCCGCGCGATGATAAGGACAGGCGCTGGCTGGACCGCTTCATTCGTTCGCGCGATGTGCCGCTACTGGATAACAATCGCGATATCCTGCTGTCGTGGAACAACTGGGCGTGTACATTTGGCTACTTCCTGATGGTCGGTATCGCCTATTCGATCATGACGTGGGTGCCCACCTACCTGTTGAACGTCAAACACTATTCGATCATGAGCATGGGGTTTGTCGCCTCGGCGCCGTGGGTGGGCGCGATCATCGGTAATTTGCTCGGCGGTTGGCTGTCGGATCGGCTTTTCGACAAGCGGCGCAAACCGGTGATGTTGATGACGGCGGCATCGACGGTGGTGATGATGTACGCCTTGATTCACTCGCCAGCCGACCCCATGCTGCTGGCCTCACTGTTCATGTTGGCGGGTGTTTTGCTGAACCTCGGGTATTCGACTTTTCTGGTCTACCCGATGGGCCTGGCCTCCAAGGAGAAGGTTCCGTTTGCCGCCGCGGTGGTCAATACCGGCGGCTCGCTGGGGGGCGCGTTTGTACCCTTCGTTATCGGGGTCATCCTGGACAGCTACAACTGGGACTATGTGTTCGGTTTCCTCAGCATCTGCTCACTGACCACATTGGCGCTGGTACTGACCATGATCGAGCCTCGGCGTTTTGCCACGGTTGTCAGGACTGTCGAGCATGCGGAGGCAGAGTTGATGTCACAGGGCGGTGGCCGTTTGCATTTAAAGCGCTGATATAAAACCTGCGCCGTTGAACGTCCGACCCAACGTTGAAAGCCGGCTCGGAATGTTCATTTTCCGGCTTTCTGGTCAGCCTCAAGGGTCGAAGTCACGAGTGGATCGCGTGCCTTGGCCAACCACCACAGGGTGGCTGTCCCTAGAAGGGTCGTCAGTATGGCCAGAATCAGGATCACCTGCTGCGTGCCCAAAGGCGTCTAAAGCCCTAACCAATATCCAGCGACCCTTAATCCCATCATAGCTACAAAAAGAAAAATACCTATAAGCATAGGAATTATTAATAACCGCTTATAGCGAGCAGGTAATCTACGCATCTCATCGATGTCGACAATGCCTTTTTTGCGCAGAGATTTGGCACCATCATCACTATCGCAATTACGCCTCCTCGAATTACTTTCCCAAGCAAGCCGCCACCGGACCATGCTTCTCTAATGGTTACTACAGAAGAACAATTTGGAAGCCGACCTTCGATAACCTCAACGTAGTTATGAGCAATTATAGCAATCGCAATCAAATTGACAATCATGGGAACCATTATAAAAATACCCAATAGTCCTATAGAGATACTTGTCATTTTGTAACTGCTCCATAAATATATTCTCCAATTTTTCCACCGACCCACTGACCTCCTTCCCCGCCCACCCATCTGCCAGCGGCACCTCCTATTACAGTGCAGGCCAATGCACCTGGGCCGGTTGTAATTCCTAGCTGTAGGGTATCGCCTGTTTGAGCAGCTCAAAATTATCAAGAAAAAAATCATCAGCTTCCACCTCGTTAGCAAGCAACGCCGTAGGCACCTCGGCAGCCTTTGCCATCAGGAAAGCTTCTTGAGCGGTAGACGACGGGGTTGAAGAGTCCCCCACAATCACCAGTTCACCAGTTCACCAGTTCACCAGTTCACCAGTTCACCAGTTCACCAGTTCACCAGTTCACCAGCAAGAACAACTGAGCCCGAAATGTGGGAGTTGAGAGCAACAAACTTGGCTTTGACATTCTTTGGCAGCGCAAGATTGGCTTTCAGAGAGTCGAAAGTCTGCGTTCTGGAATTGATAAGGGATCGTGCGTCGGGCATGGTCTTGCCTCACGAATACTTTTTATTATTGATGCGGTCCCAACCGCCAGCCACGTTACCGCCTGCGCTGCCATCGACACGTTTCTGCAGGGTGTAAGTGGTTTTAATGCGGCCGTAATTGAGCTGTACGATTTCGATGGGTATGCCCGCGCTGGCGCTTTGTGAGTAGTCGGCGATGATGACTTCCTCGAGTACCACTTCCTAGTATTTGAGCTTGTCAGCGCCGGCGCGGCACAGCACCAGTTTCACTTCCTTGAGGTGCTGGCCCGCGTAACTGGCTTCCATCAGCTTACAGCTGGCACTGTCGAGGTATTTGGTGAAGGTGAAGTTGGTCAGGGTGGTGCGACCGGATGAAGCACCGCCCGAGGAACTAGCGGTGGCAGAGGTGCTTTGGCTAACGCCGAAGTTGTAGCCGGTGATTTCGATCCACTTGCTGTACTTCTCGTCCAGCGCTTCGCCTGGGATGTCTGCTATTTGAATGAAAGCGTCGAACGCCAAATGAACCTCTCCTTGGTAATAAGTGATGCTACCTAGAAATCTTGCGATGAATGGTTGTGACAGCAAATTTTTACGTTAGTTTCAATGGCCGAACAGTGGTTTGAAACGCAACGTCGCTGCTGAAGTGACTTTATTCTGTGGGCCTTGCTGATCCACTTGCGCGTGGAGTGGGTGCTTCCTAGCCGCAGGGAAGTAGTAGATCAGTTTGAACAGCGAAGCTATCGTATTCATCCGGCCATCACGCCTTGCGTGATTAAACCGACCGCCACTTTTGCGGCAGCAACTGAGCTGTTTCGCTCGCCCGGTTCGTGAACTGGAAAACGAGCATTGTCCTGGGGCGCGCTCACCAGCGTGGCCGATGTTTCGACATGCGCTTTGAACGTGCTGCCTTGTATGCCTTTGAACATGGTTTTAGCGTGATCACCAGCTCACTGGGTATTTCCCGTTGGAAAGACATGCAGCAGATCAGCGATAGAAGCAGTCGCAGCGCGCAAAAACATCCTGGCGTCAGCTATTGGGATTACAACTGGCGCAAAGGCGGCGGTTCGGCACGGATGATCGAGATCAGCAAGCGCGAACGTTTCTGTCAGCAAGAGTACTACCGCTGTATCTTGATAAAAAAGCCCGCCTCGGTGCAACCAAGGCGGGCTTTGCCACGAGGGTCGATTACTGCCGATAACCGGGATTGCTCTCCCGCAGCTTGTGGCGTGCCGTATCCAGAAGGTGCCGATACACCCCTTGGCGGGGTTCGCCGTGGTCGGCGAACCCCTGGCGGATCAACAGGCTCAGTTGACGGTTGGCCTCCCGCAGTCTTTCTCGCCAAGGCAGCTCTGGCGCGCCAGGCAGGGGAATGAGCGTGTCCAGGACCGCCAACTCCTCAAGCTCATGTCGATCACCGTTGTGCATTTGCCCAATGGCAATGGCCATGGCTCTGGCAATCATCAATCCGGCATGACGTTGATCCGCCGCCAGTGTCGGCAGTAGCTCATCGCGTAGCAGCGCTTGGGCAGTGATGAGCAATTGTTCGCCATCGGGTGCGTCACGCATCAGTCGACCTCCGTCATGCGCAAGATTTCATATTCGAGTTCTGCAACGATATGGCCGGTGAGAGCCAGTAACAACGACGACTCTTCGCCCGAGAGGTGCCGTTCGGCCTGCTGGATGGCGATGATGGCCCAGTTGAGGTGCGCCATCACTTCCCAGTAGTACACCTGCTCCGTGGGCACCGGTTTCCCGGAGACACTGGCATAGCCGTTATAGAAGTCGGCGCGCTCGCCGATTCCTCCCGCTTCCAGGGCCGTTGCGCCGAAACGCCAGCATTTGGCGCAGAACCAGCCCAGATCCTCCAGTGGATCGCTCCAGCCGGCGAACTCCCAGTCGAGAATCGCCGTGAGGCCATGCTCGTCGACCATGTAGTTTCCGGTACGAAAATCCCGATGCGCCAGCACCCGTTCTGTGCAGTCCGGGGCGTGCCTTTCGAGCCAGCGCAGCCCCCACTCCAGCGCCGGATGAGGAGTGTGATGCCGGTCCAGAAACATTCGGCAGCGGTTCACGGCATACAAGGCGGGCGACTCCTCGTACCTCGGCAGAAACGCGAGATCCTGGCGCGGCGGGCGAATCGTGTGAATAGTCGCCAGCTCGGCGCCGAGACGAAAGGTCAGCGCCTGGCGATCACCGCCAAGACCGAGGTTTTTTACCAATACATGCCCGGCGGCCAGGCCGGCGACCTTGCGCATGACGATGAACGGTCGACCAATGACGCCGACATCGGTACACAGCCAGAGCGGCTCGGGCACCGTGACACCGGCTTCGAACGCTGCCTTGAGTAGCTGGAATTCCTGCGCCCGGCCATGACTGACAGAGACGCCGGACGGTGAGTCCGCGCGAATGACCAGCGCGAGAACACCCGCATAGGGGCCGCCCGTCACGTCGGCAATCACCCGCCAGTTTTCCTGGATGGCGCCACCGGACAACAGCGAATGCTCGCGAAATTGCACGTGGACTGCCCGTGCCTGTGTCGCGACATAGGTTTGCAGGGCGATGCGCATCGTGTCGTTCATGCGCTGTATTGCCGAAAAATACGCTTGGCCAGGCTCCAGCGATGGACTTCGGAGGGGCCGTCATAGATGCGAAAGGCACGCAGGTCGGCAAAGATTCGCGCGACCACGGTTTCCCCCGTGACGCCTTGCCCGCCGAGCACTTGCACGCTGCGATCGACCACACGCCAGGCGGCTTCGGAGGCCAGGACCTTGGTCATGCTCGATTCGGTCAGGCCAAGCCGGCCCTGGTCCAGCACCCAGGCGGTATGCCAGATCGCCAGACGGCAGGAGTGCATGTCCATTTCATTGTCCGCCAGCATAAAACCGACACCTTCATGCTGGCCGAGCGGCTTGCCGAATGCCATGCGTCGGGCGGCGTAGCCACAGGCTATTTCATGGCAGCGACGAGCGGCACCGAGCCAGCGCATGCAGTGGGTCAGGCGCGCTGGCGAAAGCCGCACCTGAGCGTATTTGAAACCTTCCCCCAATTCCCCGAGCACCGCGCTCGCCGACACGCTCACGTTATCGAATGCCACCACGCAGTGCCCTCCCGGAAAGCAACTGTCCAGTGAGTCCATTGAACGCTCGATGCGGATGCCAGGGGTTTTCATGTCCACCAGGAACATCGTGGCGCGACCGTCTTCGAGCTTGGCCATGACGATGCCCAGGCTGGCGCCGTCCGCGCCAGTGATAAACCATTTGCGGCCATTGATGATGAAGTCTTCGCCGCTCTGGACCGCCAGGGTCTGTAGCATGCCGGGGTCGGAGCCGGCGCCGGGGTCCGGCTCGGTCATGCAGAAACACGAACGGATATCACCCGCTGCCAGTGGGCGCAGCCAACGCTCTTTTTGTGCTGGAGTGGCGATGGCCTCAAGCAGGTGCATATTGCCTTCGTCGGGCGCCGCGATGTTCAACGCCACCGGGCCTAAGGGTGAATACCCGGCTTCTTCGAAAAAAATGGCCTTGGCCCGGTGGTCCAGGCCGAGCCCGCCATAGGCGCGTGCGATATGTGCGGTGAGCAGGCCTTCGGCTTTGGCCAGGCCGATCAAATGTTGGCGCAACTCGTCGCTGGGGCCGTGGGAGCCGCAGCGCGCATCGCGCTCCAGCGGGATAATTCGTTGCTCGATGAAGCGGCGTACCCGAGCTTGCAAGGTCTGTAGTTCAGGCGATATCGAGAATTCCATCTATGAAGCCCTCAGCGTCGAGTCGATTGCAGGTGCCACACCCGGATGCGGCATGTCGGCCAACAACACCGAAGCGGTTTTCGATTCGGTGATGAACAACTGCTTATTTGCCGGTCCGCCAAATGTGATGTTAGTCGTGATGTTTCCCGCGCAAGACTTGATGCGCGCAATGCACTCGCCGTTGGGGGCGAACATGAATACATGGCCCAGGGAGGCGTGGGCGACCAGTAGGTTGCCCTCGGCGTCGATGGCCAGGCCATCGGGTCCGGCGACGCCGAACAGGCTGCAAAAACGCCCGACTTTCGCGACGCTTCCGTCGGCCATCAATGGCAGGCGCCAGACCGAGTTGTCGCGGGTCATGGCGACATACAGGACCTTTTCCTGCGGGTCGAGCACCAGTCCATTCGGGCTGATGCCCGTGGCGCACAGGCAGTCCAGTTTGCCTGTCCTTGAGAGTCTGAAGACACGGCCAGTGGGATCATGCAGGCCGGTTTGTCCCTGATCGGTGAAATAAATGTCGCCATTGGCGGCCAGGGTCAAGTCGTTGATCCCTTTAAACGACTCGCTGTTGTGGCGTGACAGGAAGGGGCGTGTTTGACCGCTCACCGGGTCCAGTTCGATCAAGCCATTTCGATAGTCGGCGATCAGCAGACGACCATCGGCCAGGACTTTGAGCCCATTGGGCTCGCCATCGTATTCGGCCACCAGCGTCCATTGCCTGGCGTTGTTTATCCGGAAGATGCGTCCGAAGGGAATATCGACAACGTACAGATTGCCTTGGCTGTCGAAGCAGGGGCCTTCGATGAAGCTGTCGACCCGTTGCGCGCCTTTATTGGCCAGCGACCAGGCCGAGTCAACGTCGACCCGGCGAAACTCCGCTGGCATGGCACTGAACAAGCGGGTTTCCAGCAGAACCGGTGGATGGTCCAGATACATCATGGGGCAGCGTCCTCTTATGGCAATGTCAGGCATCCACATCAAGCACCCGACCACGGGTTTCTGGCAGCAGGAATGCCGTGATAAAGAACAAGCTGTAGGCCAGCACCGCAAAGAGTGCAATGGAATCGGCCAGGCCGATTCTTGCCGACAAGTAACCCACCAGCGCTGGAAACAAGGCGCCGATGCCACGCCCGAAGTTGTAGGTGAAGCCTTGGCCGGAGCCACGCAGGCGCGTCGGAAACAGCTCGGTCAAAAAAGCGCCAACCCCGGAAAGATAGCCGCTGGAGAAGAAACCCAGGGGGAAGCCGAGCAACAACATCGCGCTATTGGAAATCTTGACCTTGGTATAAACCAGCACCAGCACAATGGCCGCCACCGAAAACACCAGGAACAATTTGCGCCGGCCAATACGGTCGGCCAACCAGGCCCCGACCAGGTATCCCACGAAGCTGCCGGCGATGAGCAGGGCCAGATAGCCACTCGATCCCACTACGGTCAGCTCCCGCTCCTTGCGCAAGAAGGTCGGAACCCAGGTGGTGATCGCGTAATACCCGCCTTGCAAGCCGGTCGACATCAACGATGCCAGCAAGGTGGTGCGCAGGATGTCGGGCTGGAAAATTTCCAGTATCGAGGGGCGCTTGGTTCCGGTCTCGATCTGCTTGCGGCGGACTTCGGCGGCCTGCACGGGCTCGTCGACATAACGGCGCAGGAAGAACACCAGCACGGCGGGCAGCGCGCCGACGACATACATGGTGCGCCAGGCGATTTCCTGATCCATGAGACTGAACAGCACCGCTTGGGCCAGTACCGCGAAGCCCCAGCCAATGGCCCAGGCAGACTGCATACAGCCGACCGCGCGTCCCCGGTATTGCGCGCCGATAGCTTCTCCCATCAACACCGCCCCGGCGGCCCATTCCCCGCCGAAGCCTAAGCCGAGCAGCGCTCGGCAGATCGTCAGTTGGGTGAAGTTTTGCGCGAAAGCCGACAGCAGGCTGAAGGTAGCGAACCAGATAATCGTATATTGCAGGGTTTTGACGCGGCCGATGCGATCAGACAGAAAACCCGCCAGCCAGCCACCGATGGCGGAAAACAATAGCGTGGCGGTCACGGCGAAACCGGCGGCGCCCATGTCGACGTTCCAAAGCGCCATGATCGAGCCAATGACCAGCGGGTAAATCATGAAATCCAGCCCGTCCAGTCCCCACCCCGCGCTGCACGCCCAGAATGTTCGTTTGGCCATGGGGTTCATGCTGCGATAAAACGCGCCGATGCTGCCGTCGTCATGTTCGGTGGATGAACAGTCAACAATGTCTTTTATTTTTGTAGTCATTGCGTTTCCTCTAGGGTCGGGCCGTTAGGTAGCAGTCACTCTCTAATCCTTTTTTCTGATCGATGGATGAGCCATTGGCAGTCGCGGATGCGGTTGCCAACCGGCTGGCACGCACAGGCATCACAAGCTGCTGATGAGATGGCCACCATCGACGGCCAGGGTCGCGCCGGTGATATGCCGGCCAGCATCACTGGCCAGCAGCAGCAGTGGGCCGTCCAGGTCCTGTGGGTGGCCGAACCGACGCGAAGGGATGCGGTCGCGCAAACGTAGGCCGGCTTCGCTTTGCAGAAACGCCTGGTTCAGGTCGGTGACGATATAGCCGGGCAGGAGGGCGTTGACCCGAATACCGTAGCGCGCCAGCTCCAGGGCGGTGGTTTTGGTGGCCTGGATCAGACCGGCTTTGGAAACCGCGTAAGGCCCGACATGACTCGCCACACGTTCGCCGAGAATCGAGGCGACGTTGATGATGCTGCCGGAGCGGGCGCTGTCCACCAGGCGCCGAGCGCATTCCTGCGCCACGCTCCAGGTGCCGCGCAGATTTGTGTTCAGCACATGATCCCAATCGGCTTCGCTTTGCTCCAGGAACGCCTTGCTGACGGTGACCCCGGCGTTGTTGACCAGAATGTCCACCGGTTGGCCATGTTGCTCAATCTCGTCGAATGCCGCCTTGATGGTCGCCGAGTCAGTCACATCGAGTTCCACTGCCTGGACCATTCTGCCCATGGCGCGGATCTGGCTGACCAACTCGGCCAGGCGATCACTGCGACGTGCCGCCACGACGATGTCAGCGCCAGCCGATGCCAGCGTAAGGGCGAACCTCTGGCCCAAACCACCAGAGGCGCCGGTAATCAAGGCGCGATGACCATCGAGCCGGAACAGTGCTTGGTTGACGTCACTCATCAGTAGCCTCTGCTTGATCATGGCGATTGCTATCGAGCCGTCCGTTCAACGGCCCACGAAAACAGGTGTGCGCTTTTCCAGAAAGGCGTTGACGGCTTCGTCATGGTCGGCGGAGTGATGCGCCAGCGCCTGGTACGCGCTGGCCAACTCCAGCGAGCTGGCCAGGCTGAGGTGCTGGCTTTCACGCAGCAGGCGTTTGGTCAACCGTAAGGTTTGCGGCGCCAGGCAGGTGATGCGTTGGGCGAATTCGAGGACGTCGGCCATTAACCTGTCATGTGCCGTCACCTTGGTGACCAGGCCAATAGCCTTGGCTTCGTGAGCGTCGATGGTTTCGCAGGTCAGCATCAGTTCCAAGGCTTTGGCTGGCCCGATGGTGCGTGACAACAACCAGGCTCCGCCGTCTGCCGGAACGATACCGAGCTTGGCGAAGGAGCTGGCGAATTTGGCATTCTCGGAGGCGATCCGGATATCGCACATGCACGCCAGGTCCATGCCGGCGCCGATGGCGTGGCCATTCACCGCAGCGATGGTCGGCACTTCCAGGTTATAGAGCGCCAGCGGAATCTGTTGAATACCGTTGCGATAGGCGTTGCGGATCTGCAGGGGCGATCCGGCGGAAAAGCTTTTCTTGTCCCGCATGTGCTTGACGTTGCCGCCGGCGGAAAACGCCCTGCCCGCACCGGTCAGAATCACCAGGCGCACACTGGCGTCGCGGGTGATCTTGTTGCAGACATCGACGAATTCGAGCATCTGCACTTCTTCGGACAAGGCATTGCGCTCATCCGCACGGTTCATCGTCAGCGTGACGATGCCATCGACTTGTTCGTAGATCAGAAAATCATTCATGTTGTGCTCGCACCCTGGCTCTGGCGTCGTGGTTGGGATGGTTGCCGGGTCAGCCCTGCAATAGCTCTAGCGTGCCTTCTGTCACCGCCGGCCAAAGCGTGCTGGCGCTGGTATTGGCGCAGATCGCCTGGCCCAGTCGTTGTGACCACCATCCATGGCTGCCGAACTCACTGCGCCAAGACCAGAGGCGGCGAGTGGCAAACTGCAACGAATGTTCGTAGGTAAAACCGATGGCGCCATGCACGGCATGGGCGATAGCCGCGGCCTTGCCCGCAGCCTCGCTGGTACGGGCCTTGGCGGCGGCAATCGCCATCTGCTCCTGGGGGCTGCCCATGGTTTGGAAGGCATAAGCGGCGGCGGTAAAACAGGCCGCCGACTCGCAGCCCAATACGGCAATCTGCTGTTGAATCGCCTGGAACTTCGAGAGGGGCTTACCGAACTGCACCCGCTCGCTGGCGTACAGCAGGCAGTGTTCCAACAGCCTCTCAATGGCCCCCGAGATTTGCGCGCTGCGCAACATTGCCCCATAAAAGCGCAGGGGATTGGGTGGCAGCGATGGCGGCAAGGGGGCAATCAGCAATGCCGCCGTTGCCGCGAGCTTCAGGTGATCGCGTGCTTCGCCAGCGATGTTCCGATCGTTCTGCATGTCGGCGTCGGACGGCGAGAACAAGGCGATCCGTGCACCGTCACGGGTTGCCACTTCAGCCACGCAGAACGTTACGGCGTTGCCCCATGGAAGGTGTCCGAGCTCTCCCGACAAGCGCCAGACACCATCGACGCTTGTCGCCTCGATTGGCCCATGGACGAGGGGATCGGCAATCGTGATCGGACCGTCCGGTATGTCGAGCCCGGCTTGATCGAGTATCCACGCCGCAAGCAGGGTTTCCGGCAGTGGCAAGGGGAGCGTGTATTTGCCCGCCGCCGCGACCAGGGGAAAGACCTCGGACCATGAACAGCCCGAGCCCCCCTTGGCTTCGCTGACCAGTGCCCCGGGAAAGCCGTTATGGGTGATTTCGTCCCACAAAGCACTGCACCAGATGCCGCGCTCCGCGTCCTGTAACAGGTGCGGCGTCACATAGTCGCCCAATAGGCGAGTGATGCTGTCTTCAAGAATATCGCGCACGTCGATTACCTCAGGCCGAGACCGCGAGCGATGATGCCTCGCAGAATTTCGCGGGTTCCGCCGCGCAGGGAGAATGAAGGCGCGACCTGGGTGATATAGGACAGTACGCGCGCGTAATCGTGGGAGGCCAAGCTCGGTTGCAGGTCGATCAAGGCATGGGCGATCTCCGGAAGGCTCTGTTCGAGTTCGGTCCCCAGGTCCTTGACGTAGGCGGCTTCGATCGCCGGGTTGTGCTTCTGTTCGAGCTGCCCGGCAATCGCCAGGGACATCTGTCTCAATACGATGATGTGCGCGACGATGCGCCCAATGGCGGTCTGCACTTGCGCGTCTGGGGCCGAACCCACGCAACGAAGCATTTCCTGCAACAAGGCGATAGTACTCAGGTAGCGCTCCGGGCCACTACGCTCGAAAGCCAGTTCCGACATGACCTGCGCCCAACCGTTACCTTCGGTGCCGATCAGGTTTTCATGGGGCACTGACACCTCTTGGAACACCACTTCGTTGAAATGCGATTCGCCCGCCAGGTCACGGATGGGGCTGACCGTGACACCCTCGGCGTGCAGATCGATGATGATTTGGGACAGGCCCTGCTGTTTCTCTGATCCCGGTGTGGTTCGCACGAGCGCGATCATGTAGTGGCAGTGATGGGCGTTGGTCGTCCACAGTTTCGTGCCGTTGATCAGCCAGCCGGTATCGGTGCGCAACCCACGGGTGCGGGTGGCGGCCAGATCCGATCCTGAGTCGGGCTCGCTCATGCCGATGCAAAAAAACGATTCGCCTCGACAGATGGCAGGCAGAAAGCGCTCCTTCTGTGCTTCGGTTCCGACATTCAGAATCAACGGACCGCTCTGCCGGTCGGCGGTCCAGTGAGCGAGTACCGGAGCGCCTACCGCCAGTAACTCCTCGACGAGCACATAACGTGAAAACGCACTGGCTTCACTGCCGCCATAACGGCGCGGCCAGGTCATGCCGATCCAGCCACGCTCGGCAAGCTTGCGGGTGAAAGCCGCATCGAATCCCATCCAGGAATAGGCACGGTCGACGTTGGAATAATCGCGTAAGTGTTCGTCCAGAAACGCCCTGATTTGCGGGCGTAACGCCTCGGCGTCGGGCGGCAGGGGGCACGGTTGAAAGGCTTTGCTCAGCATGAAAATGATTTCCCGTGATGGAATCGGACGGCAACGCTTATACGATTGCGCTCTCGCGTAACGTGGCGATGCGCTCTTCGCTCATGCCCAAGAGGTCGCGTAGCAACTCGACGGTGTGCTGGCCCAACAACGGCGGTGGGAGCTGGTACTCAATAGGGTGCTCGACGAAATGGATCGGGTTGGCGACGAGCGGAACCTTGCCCGCCAGGGGATGATCCATCTCGATTTTCATATGCCGATGCCTGACCTGTGGGTGGTCGAACGTCTGGTCAAGTCGGTTGATGGGACCACACGGCACTCCGATGGGGCTCAGCAGGTCCATCCAGGCATCTGTGCCGCGCTGCGTGAACAGTGCGACCATTTCGGGAATCAGCTCCTCGCGATGGCAGACCCGTGCGGCGTTGGTGATGAAGCGTTGATCTTTCGCCAGCCAGGGCACCCCAGCGGCCTCACAGAATTTGCTGAACTGGTAATCATTGCCGACCGCGAGAATAAGATGGCCATCAGCGGTAGGAAATGCCTGGTAAGGCACGACATTGGGATGAGAATTGCCATAGCGTTTGGGGACGGTTTGTGCAATCAGAAAGTTCTGCGCCTGATTCGACAACATGGATACCTGACAATCGAGCAACGCCACGTCAATGTGTTCGCCGCCGCCACTGCGGTCACGCCGGGTCAGGGCGGCCATGATCGCGACGGTCGCGTACATTCCGGTCATCAGGTCCGCCACCGGTACCGCGACCTTCATCGGTTCGCCGCCGTTGAGTCCTTCAGGGCTGCCCGTGAGGCTCATAAGCCCGCCGGTGCCTTGAATCATGAAGTCATAACCGGCTTGCGATTTGAATGGGCCGTTCTGGCCAAAACCGGTTATCGAGCAATACACCAATTGCGGGTTGATGACCTTCAGCGTGTCATAGTCAAGGCCATATCGGCTCAAATCGCCGGTCTTGAAGTTCTCGATAAGCACATCCGATTGGCGAACCAACTCGACAATGATGCTGCGGCCATCTTCCGTGGCGATATCGACGGTGAGGGATTTCTTGCCACGATTGGCGCAAAGAAAATAGGCCGTTTCGCTTGTTTCGCCGCCCTCGGCGTTCTTGAGGAAAGGTGGCCCCCAGGCACGCGTATCGTCACCGTGCCCTGGACGTTCTATCTTGATGACCTCGGCGCCCAGATCGGCCAGATTCTGGCTGGCCCACGGCCCCGCGAGAATCCTGGACATGTCGAGTACACGCAGATGAGACAAGGGTCCAGCCATGACATAGCCTCCAGAGACGGTGTTGCCGTCGTTGTTATGGAGGGGAGTTTGGAGAGACCCTTACTGTGTGAAAAACGATATTTATTCATCGGCTCATAGGCGAAAAAGGAATGTCAGCCTCATCCGCCGAATCGGTATATCAAGCGCCCCACAGCGTATTGGGGCGAGAGAAATTGATTTCCTGTTCAAGTAGATCTCTCGCTACCTGGATCAGTCTGCGGTTGTCATCGCGGCGCCAGATCAGGCTGTATTTGAGCACGGGCAGGGGAGGGTCGCTGCGCAAGGCCACCAACAGGTCCTTGTTGATCAAGGGCTGCACGTAATGCGTGGGCAAAAAGCTCACGCCGATGCCCGCCACGGTAAGACCGGTAATGGCGGTCAGGCTGTTACAGGGAATGGTCTGGCCAATCTTGATATTGTACGCCGCCAGCCAGCTCTCGAACGCGAAGGAAAGGCCCGACTCCGAGGTGGAGGAAATCACCGGATGTTCCTGCAAATGCTTTGCGTTGAGAATGGTTCCGGCGGCGAGTCGCGAGGGTGAGGACATCCAGGAGAAACTCACCTCAGCCACGCTTTTCGAGGCAATGGCATGGTTAGCGGACGTTCCCGCAATGACCGCAAGATCCAGCTCTCCGCGCTCGACCAGTCTTTCCAGCAGGCGACTCAAACCCACTATGGGACCAATCGTCAGCGTGGGATATTCCTCGCCTAAGCGCTGGACGAAACTGGGAAACCAGGTGGTGGCCGAGAACTCGCTGAGGCCAAAGCGGCATAGCCCCGTTGGAATGATGTCTTGGGTCAGGCTTGAACGTACCTCTTCTTCCAGCTCGATCATGCGTCTGGCCTTCTCCAGCAGCAGCGAACCGACGCCGGTAAGTACGGCCCGTTTGCCGGACCGGTCGAACAACTGTAGACCTATATCCGTTTCCAGCTCGGCAATGCGCTTGGAAAGGGATGACTGAGTGACATGCAATCGATCCGCGGCGATAGCGAAGGTCCCCAGTTTCGCGGCCCAATAAAAAGCTTTCAGTTGATTCAGTGTCATTATTATTTTCCGTTCTGAATGCGGCTGATCTGCACACGGGACTCGCCCAACAAGATGGACACCGGCTCCCCTGTCAAATCGATGCGGCTGCCGGCACGCGAATGTCCTGGGTGAACGATAGTTCAGGGTGGCGTCGATGCTGCTCGTTGTCGGGCACGAAGGCAATGGTCGGTCCGCAGACCCTTCGTTCAGATGCAGCCGCTTTGATGCCTGGCTGGAAAGTGCGAAAGCGAAACGATGGTTCTATTCTGCGAAAGTTGGGCTGATCGGGCACTTGGAGGTCGGCGCTCGCCCGTCGGCTGCTCCCAGCGATAGGGCGGTGTGTTCAGGTTCGATACGAAAAAGACGCCGTGGAAACGCTGCGGAAAATAATATAAGGGTAGTATTAATTGTTACTTTGAAAGACAAATCCTGCTGAGCATACTCGCGGGCCAACGTTCCACAGACGGAACTTGGTTCGGATATCAGCGAGGATGTCATGCTTCAGCCCACCCAATATTTTCCACCTACCCTCGGCTGGTCCCTTATTGTTGGACTGGGAGTTTTCCTGACGCTGATCGCCATCACTGTCCGGCTAAAACTAGTGCGAAATACCAAGGACTACATCATCGCCAACCGCAAGGTAGGGCTAGGTTTTAGTGTCGGTGCAGTGATTGCGGTGTGGACATGGTCGATGGCCATCGTGATGTCAGCCGCATCGGCTTATACCTGGGGGCTCTCCGGGTTGCTGTGGTTCACCCTTCCCAACGGTGTGGCGATTATCCTGCTGGCGCCGCTGGCCTTGCGCCTGCGCAAAGTGGTGCCCAATGGCTACACCATTCCGGATTACATTCGCAGCCGGTTGTCGTCCCGCTTCGCCGCAGCCATCGCCACGGTCATCATGTTGCTGGCGCTGCTGTTTTCGATCCTGATCAACCTGAAGGGTACGGTACTGGTTACCAGCGCCGTGTTCGACCTTAAACCCGCCGTGGTGCTCGCCGTGGTGTTGGTGATCGTGACGGTCTACTCCTACCTCGGTGGGCTGTGGACCTCGACCATCACCGGCACCATCAACACGTTGCTGATCCTGGTACCGTTAGCGGTCATCGTGCTGTTCGCCCTGGCGAAGATCGGTGGCCCGGAATGGGTCTTCGATTCGCTGGCCAAAAAAAATCCCGAGTACCTGAGCATCTTCAGTTACGACGCCGCCGCTGCCTTCGGTCTTACCCTGGCGCTGGGATTGCTGGGCGCATCGGTCTCGGACCAGAGTTTCTGGCAGAAAGCCTGGGCGGTAAAACCCCGACATCTGTCGCGTACTTTCATCTGGGGGGGAGCGCTGTTTTATCCGATCCCGATCATTGCCGGCATACTCGGCCTGATCGGCCTGGGCTATGGAGTCAACCTGGCAGACATCGGCGGCGACTCCGCCTCCATCGGGCCATACATCATTTCTCATATCGGCTTACCGGTGGTGATCGTCGCGCTGTATGTATTCGTGGTGCTTAACTGCAGCTACTCAAGCATTGACGGAGCCTTTTCGGCGATTTCCTCCCTGGTATCGGTCAATGTACTCATGCCGCTGTTTCCACGGCTAGGCGGCAAGGCGCTGTTTACCCTGACCAAATTGAGCATTGTGCTGTTCGGCATCGTCGCCGGTGCCATCGTCATGTCCGGCTGGGACTTCGTCAGCCTGGTGTTGCTCGCCCAGTCGCTCAACGCCTCGATTCTGGTGCCGCTGCTGCTGGCAATCACCTGGCGGCGCACCACAGCCTCGGGCTTCAGTTGGGGGATCATTCTGGCCGTGGTCATCGGCATGAGCGTGCGTTACTTCTACGGTGAGCTGGCAGGCATCCTGATCATTACCGGTGTCAGCGCCATCGTACCGATCACCCTCGGATTACTCAGCAATCGTCACTTCGATTTCCAGGCATATGCACGGCAACTGGAAGCCCATAACCACGTAGATCTGCGCATCAGCAGTGCCTCTTAAACCTTACGGAGTCCATCCGCATGCTCTTTGCCATCGTTGCCACGTTGCTCGCCGTACTGATCTCGGTGGTGTATCTGTATTACGTCTATGACGGTATTAAGCGCGCCTCCCGGGAGATCCATGCCGTCGCCGATGAGTCCTACGACTGGGCCTCCTATACGCGCATCAACTTCAAGGTGCTCAACAGTATTATCGGTTCGGTCTTGCTGATCTACCTGCTGTCTGTCGCACCGTTGTTCTGGTACTTGGTGCCGTTCGCCGGGCTTGGTGCCGCAGTGGGCGTGATCAGCGCCTTCATCATCGAGCAACGCTCGGAGGATCTGGACCAACAGGCTGCTGATTGGCTGGCTGTACGACAACGATGAGCCTCTCGATTTCGGCCACCAGGTCATTCCTCCGATAGCTCAGCACGAGCGTCAATCAATCCAATAGGGTTTAACAATGTCCAATGCAAAACGTAAAGCTCACTTGTTGGGATTTATCCAGCATGGGATGAATAGCCATGCCATGGGAATGTGGCGGCATGACCAAGACAAGGTCAACTGGGATTGGCGCACGCCGCCGTATTGGGAACACATGGCCCGCACCATGGAGCGCGGTTTTTTTACCGGGGTGTTCATTGCCGACGAACTGGCGCCGTACAACAACTACCAGGGCAGCTCGGATGCCACGGTAAAATATGCGGTGCAATTTCCCACCCATGAACCCTCCACGCTGGTGCCGATCATGGCGCGCGCGACACGCCACCTGGGTATCGGCGTGACGCTTTCCACTGCGTTCGAACATCCCTATTCGCTGGTCCGGCGGCTGTCCAGCCTGGATCACTTGTCTGGCGGGCGAGTGGCGTGGAACGTCGTCAGTTCGTATTCAAAAAGTGAATGGGACGCCTATGGCGCAGACATGAGCCAGCGTGAAGACCGCTACGAAAAAATGCAGGAATACCTGGAGCTTTGCTACAAGTATTGGGACGCCTGGGAGCCTGGGGCGATCATCGCCGACAAGGCCAGCGGGGTGTACGCCGACCCTGCGAAAATCCGGCAGGTGTCTCACCAGGGACGTTATTTCCGTTCCAATGCGCGACCCTTTGTCAGTCCTTCGCCGCAAGGTCGGCCAGTGTTGTGGCAGGCCGGCTCTTCGGATCGCGGGCGTGATTTTGCCGCCGAACATGCCGAGGCGATCTTCGCGGTGCATCCGAGTGTCCAGCGCATGCGCCAGTACCACGATGATATCCGCGAACGCGAAGGCAAGTTCGCCCGCGCGGCCGGTAGTGTCAAGTTGATTTACGGGCTGCAAACGGTGGTTGGCAGGAGCCGCAGCGAAGCCCAGGAAAAGTATGAGCAACTCAAAGCCAATATTCCCCTGGAGGGTGCGTTGGCCTGGATATCCGGACACTTCGGGCCGGACTTCAGCAAATACTCCCTGGATGACATCGTGCAAGACATTGCCATTCCCGGTATCCAGGGTTTGTTCGAATCGATCATCTATGCCAAGGGCGGCGCGCCGGTCACTGTGCGTGAGGCGGCGCTGATCTATGCCATGGGCATGGGTATGCCCGTTGCGGTCGGCACCGCCGCTGACATTGCCGATCAAATCGAGCATTACATGGACGACGGCGGCGCCGACGGTTTCATGCTTGCCGCCACCTATACGCCGGGATGCTTCGAGGAGTTTGCCGACCTGGTAAGCCCTGAGCTGCAGCGCCGTGGCAGGTTGCGTGATCGTTACCGCAGCACCACGCTCAGGGGCAATCTACAGGACGACTGAGACAACACGGGGCGCACCAGGTCTTGGCGATCAGTGCGCTTTAAACCATCCAGCCAATTTACCGGTAAAAAAGCGCTGTCGCCGAGGGACGATGTGCGGCGCTGTGGAGCTTCTTGAGGCGCTGGTCGTCCAGTCGTCATGCCCGTGCAAAACACGGGCACTGATCGACTACCCCAGCGCAGGTCTTTTTCCTGAAAAATCGCTGCCGTAAATTAGTTAAGGCACTAAAGCGTGCGCGCTGGCTTGGCGATCTGATGCACAATACGCCCCGGACCGTTTTACTCAGGATTATCAATGTCGATATCAACCCACTCGCGTGTCGTGGTGCTGGCACTGGTGCTGGCGGCCGCCGCGGGCTGCTCCTCGCCGAAGACCGCCGTTTATGAACACGAAAACTTCGACGACTCCGGAACCTTCTCGCGCAACTATCCGGTGACCGATACGGCGTCTTGCGAGGCGGCCCGCCGTGCCTTGCTCAGTCAGGGCTATATCATCACCAGCAGCGATCCGAAGCTGATTGCCGGCAACAAAAGCTTCCAGCAGACCGGCGATACCCACCTGCAGATCAGCTTCAGTGTCGTGTGTGCGGCCGACGGCGGCGTCGATCATCACTCGACGATGTTCGCCAATGCCTTGCAGGACCGTTATGCGCTGAAGAAGGTCAACAACTCCGCGAGCCTCGGGGTGGGTGTGTTGGGTTCGGTGTCGATGCCGATCGGCTCGACCGATGATTCGATGGTCAAGGTAGCGAGTGAAACAGTGTCCTCGGCCAAGTTCTATGACCGCTTCTTTACCTTGGTGGAGTTGTTTCTGCCGCCTGAAGTGAAGAAGGAAAAACACACCGACGAAAAACCCAAGGCTGACCTTGGCGTGCCCGAAGTCGCTCCGGCGGCGATCAAACCCGAGGCCTCTGTGCCGCCACCGGCGGAGTCGGCCAAAGCTGCCGAGCCGAGCCATGTTGAGCCGACGCCGGTCGCTCCCGCTCTTAGCGCTCCGGCTATTGCTGAACCGGTGAAACTGTTGCCGCAAGCGCCTGCGACGACTCCGGACGAATCGGCAACGGTGGAAAAACCGGCGGAGCCGACCCCTGCCAGCACCGAGCCGGCCACGCCGGCTCAATAAAGCGCTCCGCGCAGCCTGCCTGACTTGTGGGGGGAGTGTGGCCCCATCAGGCTCGCCCGAATCGGCTTCTCCACCCTGCAGCAATCGAGCAATTGATTGTCTACGCGATCATATTTCGTGTGAATAAAAAATGACTGGAAAAAAACCTGACTCATCTGTTAGTTTTTCTACGCGGGAGAACGTCTGGTGACAGGGCGTTTCATTTTTCTTTAACACGGGCAACGTATGCTGGCCCTGCAGGTCAGTTACACAGGCGCTTTTTATCCACGAGTAAAAGGAGTTTCACAATGGACGATTATCAGGAAGAATTGCTGGAGTTCCACGCTTTCGAGCTGGATCCCGTCGAACCGGCTGATGACGCTACCGAGCTGTAAACGGTGGCGTTTTTTTTGCTCAAGCGGAATGTCGTTGACTGCGGCGAAATTCGCCCGGAGTCTGACCGTTCCAGCGTTTGAAGGCTCGTTGAAAGGCTTCGGCTGAAGCAAAACCGAGCAGGTAGGCGATTTCGCCAAACGCCAGCTCGGTATCCCGAATATAGGTCATCGCCAGATCGCGGCGAGTGTCGTTGAGAATCGCGCGAAATTGCGTGCCTTCCTCGGCAAGCTTGCGACGCAAGGTCCAGGTCGGCAGTTTCAGGTGTGCCGCCACTTCTTCCAGGTCCGGCTCCCGGCCACCGTTGAGCAAAGGCCCCAGCAACTGAGTGATGCGTTCACGCAGGCTGCGAGTGCGGGTCAGTTGTTCCAGTTCCCGTTCACACAGTTGCAGCAGGTGATGCCAGGTACTCGGGCAGTGTTGCGGGTTGTGTAAACCGAGACTGGCGTGATCCAGGCGCAATTGATTGGTCTCGGCGCCGAAATGCACCGGGCTGTCGCCGAGCAGCCGATAGTCGGCGGCGTAATCCGGCTCGCTGAACTCGATATCGATCCGTATGCACCGCAGGGATTGCTCGGCGACGCTCGATAATTGCTTGAGCCAGCCGGCAATGATCGAATCGACCACGAAACGGTTGTAGGCGTTGTACGGGCTGATGGAATAGAAACGCAGCCAGGCGCCGCCAGCGTCTTCATGGAAGCTCGATTGGCCGCGGTAGTTGGAGGCGTAGAGTGCTTCGAAGCGAGTCAGGACTCTTGCGGCTTCGCGCACGGTCGGGGCCTGAGCGGCGGTGATGCCGGCCAGTCCGGCGTGGCTCAGGCGGCTGAGCCGGCCCATGTGCAAGCCGAGCGCCGGATTGCCAGTGAGCTGGATCGCCGCCTGGCCCAGGCGCATATAACGTGCAATCGACAAGCGTGCCCCAGGTTGAGCCAAGCGCGCCGGATCCAGCTCGTACTGGTCCAGCAGTTCCTGGGGATCTTCGCCCAGTTCGCGCACCGCGTCGGCCAGGCTGTGGACGAAGCTGACAGAGAGGTCGCCGAGGCGCATCGGTGACGGCTTCATGGCAACCACAGGTTCAACAGGCGGGCACCACGCCCGCTGGCGTTGTCCTGGGTGAAGGTTTGTCCGTTGTAGCTGATGAAGCTCTGCCCCGAGCTATGCTGGTCCCAGAGCTGGCCGCGCAGGAACACACTGATCCCGGCGATGGACTGGCTGTTCGGCGCACGACCGATCAGGGTCAGGCGGTGCCAGGCATCGCCTTCGCTGAGCTCGCCGGGGCGTAGGCTGACTGCTGACGGCGTGACCGCACTTTTGAAGCCACGCCAGGGGCTATCCCAACTGCCCTTGCCAGCGACAAAGGCCGGTACGGCGATCAGCTTCACCCCCAGGGCGTCGAGTTGGCGGTAGGCGCTCGGATACCAGCTATCGCTGCCGATCAGGATGCCCAGGCGGCCGGCTGGGGTATCGACGACATTCAGCGGCTGGTCGGAGGCGCCTAGCACATAGCCACGTTGCTCGAAGGTCGGGTACAACTGGCGTTGCGGCTGGCCCAGGGGGCGACCGTCGGCACCGAAGGTCAGGCTGGCGTTGTACAGCGAGCCACGACCGACTTTAAGCATGCCCTGTTCGATGCTCGGTGTCGGCAGCAGGATCGAGCCCGCCACCAGAGTGATGCCGAACTCTTTCGCCAAGCCGCCGAAGACCGCCTGGTAGTCGCTGGCCATGGTCCGCGCTTTCATACGCAGCCGGGCGTCGTCCAGACGGCTGCGGCCCTTGGCCTTGAAGACCGCGCCGGTGAATTTCAGCGGATTGCTGACCATCAGCCAGTTCATCGCCTCCTGTCGGTTGATAGCTTGGTAGAGGTCGTCCTTTTCACCGCGCAGCACCAGCCAGGTGCCGACATGTTCGGGCAGCACCACCACTGTTCTGGCACTGAGCAGACCCTGGTTGCGCGCTTGTTGCAGGTAGGCCGCCAGCTTGCGGTGCAGGCGTGGCAGGCTCTGGTAGTCGCTGGGGAAGAGCTCCGGTTGGATGCCGAGCAGGTTGCCATGCTCGCCGGGAACCCCCAGGTTCACCGCGAGTTTGATTCGCAGGTCCGACAGGTAGTGACCGGTCGTGCGCTGCTGGGTCCAGACGCCGTAGAGCGTAAGCGCGGCGATCAGGGCGATGAGAAAGCTGGCGACAAGAAATTTGCGCATGAACCAACGGCCATTGACTAACAGGACTAACCACACAGGCCACTAGGGTAGGGCGCATAACCGGGCTTGCCAAGAGGCACTGCGCATTTGGATCAATAAGTTGTCAGTTTCAGCCATTGAGTCGGTGGTGGCGGCTCTTTACCGTGCCAGTCATATACCTGTCCTGGAGTGACCATGACCGCCATCTCGTATCCGCATCTGCTGGCTCCGCTCGACCTGGGCTTCACGACGCTGCGCAACCGTACCCTGATGGGCTCGATGCATACCGGGCTGGAGGAACAGCCCGGCGGTTTCGAGCGCATGGCGGCCTATTTCGCCGAGCGTGCCCGGGGCGGTGTTGGCCTGATGGTGACCGGCGGCATTGCGCCGAACGACGAAGGCGGGGTGTACTCCGGTGCCGCCAGGTTGACCACTCGCGAGGAAGCGGACCGGCACCGTATCGTGACCCGTGCGGTACAGGCGGCGGGCGGTAAAATCTGCATGCAGATCCTCCATGCCGGGCGTTATGCCTACAGCCCGAAACAAGTGGCGCCCAGTGCGATCCAGGCACCGATCAACCCGTTCAAGCCCAGGGCGCTGGACGAGGAGGGGATCGAGAAACAGATCGCCGATTTTGTCACCTGCTCGACCCTGGCCCAGTACGCGGAGTACGACGGCGTCGAGATCATGGGGTCGGAAGGCTACTTCATCAACCAGTTCCTCGTGGCCCACACCAACCAGCGTACCGACCGCTGGGGCGGCAGCTACGAGAACCGCATGCGCCTGCCGGTGGAAATCGTGCGGCGGGTGCGTGAGGCGGTCGGGCCGAATTTCATCATCATCTTCCGTCTGTCGATGCTCGACCTGGTGGAAGGCGGCAGCACCTGGGAAGAGGTGGTGCAGTTGGCCAAGGCTATCGAACGGGCCGGTGCGACCCTCATCAATACCGGGATTGGCTGGCACGAAGCGCGGATCCCGACCATCGCCACCAAGGTCCCGCGTGCGGCTTTCAGCAAGGTCACGGCCAAGTTGCGTGGCGCGGTGTCGATCCCGCTGATTACCACCAACCGTATCAATACCCCGCAAGTCGCCGAGCAGATCCTTGCCGAGGGTGACGCCGACATGGTGTCCATGGCGCGCCCGTTCCTCGCCGATCCAGATTTCGTCAACAAGGCCGCCGAAGGTCGCGCGGATGAAATCAATACCTGCATCGGCTGCAACCAGGCCTGCCTGGACCACACCTTCGGCGGCAAGCTGACCTCCTGCCTGGTCAATCCACGGGCTTGCCATGAGACCGAGCTCAACTACCTGCCGGTCACGCAGATCAAGAGGATTGCCGTGGTCGGTGCGGGACCGGCGGGCCTGGCGGCGGCGACCGTGGCCGCCGAGCGCGGGCACCGGGTCACCCTGTTCGATTCGGCCAGTGAGATCGGTGGCCAGTTCAATGTAGCCAAGCGGGTGCCGGGTAAGGCGGAGTTCTTTGAAACCCTGCGCTACTTCAAGCGCAAACTGCAGACCAGCCATGTCGAACTGCGTCTCGATACCCGCGTGGATGTCGCACAATTGCTGGCCGGGAGTTACGACGAGATCATTCTCGCTACCGGCATCGCGCCACGGCTGCCGGCGATTCGCGGGATCGACAATGCCAAGGTACTGAGCTATCTGGACGTGCTTCTGGAGCGCAAGCCGGTCGGAGCCAGGGTCGCGGTGATCGGTGCCGGTGGGATCGGTTTCGACGTGTCGGAGTTTCTCGTACACTCGGGTGTTGCCACCCGCCAGGATCGCCAGGCGTTCTGGCGCGAGTGGGGGATCGATACCCGGCTCGAGGCACGCGGCGGCGTCGCGGGGATCAAGCCTGAGCCCACTGCACCGGCGCGCCAGGTGTTCCTGTTGCAGCGCAAGGCCTCCAAGGTCGGTGATGGTTTGGGCAAGACCACCGGCTGGATTCACCGTCTCGGCTTGAAGAACAAAGGTGTGCAGATGCTCAACAGCGTCGAATACCTGAAGATCGACGATGAAGGCCTGCATATCCGTATCGGCGAGGGCGAGCCGCGGTTGTTGCCAGTGGACAACGTGATCGTCTGTGCCGGCCAGGAGCCTTTGCGCGAATTGCAGGACGGCTTGGTGGCTGCCGGGCAGAACGTGCACCTGATCGGTGGCGCGGATGTCGCGGCGGAGCTGGATGCCAAGCGTGCAATCAATCAGGGTTCGCGATTGGCCGCCGAGCTGTAACGGTGAAATCTGCCACTTTTTTGCCAGGCATGCGGCGGTGGTTGATGTTACGGCGGCTGCGCAACCGAGCATGGGCAGGCCAACCCGCCACGGAATGGGTCACTCAGCTGATAGACTGGCGGTTCCTCCTTGATGGAACCTGCGCTGATGCTGGCCTCATTCGACTGGCGTCCCCACGCTTCCCTTGAACGGCTCCATTTCGACTGGTTGGCCCAAGCCGGTGTCGAAGTGGCGGTGCTGCGCCTGGATCAGATCGACCCGCTGATCAGCGGCAATAAAGGGTTCAAGCTCAGCCATTATCTGGCGGCTGCCCATCAGACGGGCGCCAATGGGCTGATCAGTCTGGGCGGCGCCCACTCCAACCACCTTCACGCCCTGGCCGCCGCCGGCAAGCGTTTGGGCTTTTCCACGGTCGGCCTGCTGCGCGGTCATCCCGTCGACACCCCAACTGTCAGCGATCTCTCCACCTTCGGCATGGAACTGCATTGGCTCGGTTACGAGGGCTATCGTCAGCGCCACGCGCCGGGTTTTTGGGCTCCGTGGCAGGCGCGTTATCCGGGTTTTCATGCAGTGCCCGAGGGCGGCGGCGGACTGGCGGGCGCACAGGGTTGTGCGGTGTTGCCCGACATGGTCGGCGAGCAACTGGCAGCGATCGGCTGGACCGATTATCACGGCTGGTGGCTGGCGGCGGGAACCGGCACCACCGCCGCCGGATTAGTGCTGGCCGAAGCCGGCCAGCGATGGGTGCATGCAGCCTTGGCGGTGCCGGACGATCATGGCGTAGCGCCGTTGATCGCCGGGATTCTCGCAGAGGCGGGCGCCACGAACGACGGGTATGAGCTGATCGACGCCTGCCGAGGCGGCTTCGCCAAGGTCGATCCGGTACTGTTGGCGTTTATCGCCGAAAGCGAACGGCAAAGCGGCGTGCCGCTGGAGCCGCTGTATACCGGCAAGGCCCTGCTGGCCCTTCAGGGGCGGGTGCAGGCCGGGCGCTTCGAACCGGGCACACGCCTGGTGTTTGTCCATACCGGCGGCTTGCAGGGTCGTCGAGGCTTTTCCCGGTAGCTCGGCCGAGGAGAGTGATTGCTTGTATATATGGAATTTCGTATATTCGATTTCCCATCGATTAAAGCACTTTGCCATGTCCCCTGCGATCTCTCCCGTGGAGCTCTTCAAATGCCTGGCCGACGACACCCGCAGCCGGATTGCGCTGCTGGTGCTGCGCGAGGGCGAGTTGTGCGTCTGCGAGCTGATGGCTGCTCTCGAACTGAGCCAACCGAAGATTTCTCGTCACCTGGCGCAATTACGCAGTGGCGGTCTGCTGACCGACCGGCGTCAGGGGCAGTGGGTGTTTTATCGCCTGCACCCGCAATTACCGCCCTGGGTCAGCGCCCTGTTGCAGGGCACGCTCGCGGCTAATGAAACCTGGCTGACGGCGGATATCCAACGTTTGCAAGGCATGCTCGAGCGCCCGGCACGTTGCTGCTGATGACCTTCCAAAACCGTCCCGTTGAGCAAAAAGGGCATTACCCATGTTGATTGCCGTGCTGATTTTCCTGCTGACCATCACCCTGGTGATCTGGCAACCGAAGGGCCTGGGGGTGGGTTGGAGCGCGATGGTGGGGGCAGTTCTGGCCTTGATCAGCGGTGTGGTCCAGCTCAGCGATATCCCGCTGGTGTGGCAGATCATCTGGAATGCCACCGGCACCTTTATCGCGCTGATCATCATCAGCCTGCTGCTCGACGAAGCCGGTTTCTTTGCCTGGGCCGCGCTGCATGTGGCGCGCTGGGGGCGGGGGAGCGGGCGCAAGCTGTTCGCTGCCTTCGTGTTGCTGGGAGCACAGATTTCGGCGCTGTTCGCCAACGATGGCGCGGCGCTGATCCTGACGCCCATCGTGATTGCCATGCTGCTGGCGCTACGTTTTTCCAAGGCGGCGACCCTGGCTTTTGTCATGGCCGCCGGCTTTATCGCCGATACCGCAAGCCTGCCGCTGGTGGTTTCGAACCTGGTGAATATCGTCTCGGCGGACTATTTCGGCATTGGCTTCAACAGCTACGCGGCGATCATGGTGCCGGTGAACCTGGTCAGCGTGGCGGCGACCCTGGGCATCCTGCTGTGGTTTTTTCGTCGTGATATTCCGGCGCAATACGACCTCGGTCAACTGGACACACCGGCCAGCGCGATCCATGACAAGGCGACCTTTATCGCCGGCTGGTGGGTGCTGGGTATTCTCTTGATCGGGTGTTTCGCCCTTGAGCCACTGGGTATTCCCATCAGTGCCATTTCGGCGGTGTGTGCCGCTCTGCTGCTGGGCATCGCCGCCCGTGGTCATCGCATTTCCACGCGCAAGGTGCTGCGTGAGGCACCCTGGCAGATCGTGATTTTTTCCCTGGGCATGTACCTGGTGGTCTATGGCCTGCGCAACGCCGGGCTGACTACCTGGCTGGCCGGTTGGCTGGACGGGTTCGCCAGGTATGGCGTTTGGGGCGCGGCCATGGGGACCGGGCTGTTGACGGCGTTTTTGTCGTCGATCATGAACAACCTGCCGACGGTGCTGATTGGCGCCTTGTCCATCGATGCCAGCCACGCCAGCGGAGTGGTCAAGGACGCGATGATCTATGCCAACGTCATTGGTAGCGACCTGGGACCGAAGATCACGCCGATCGGCAGCCTGGCGACGCTACTCTGGCTGCATGTGCTGGAGCGCAAGGGGATTCGCATCGGTTGGGGGTATTACTTCAAGGTCGGCATCGTCCTGACCCTGCCGGTGCTGCTGGTGACCCTGGCGGCGTTGGCGCTGCGTCTGTCCGTGGGCTGACCGCGACCGGGTCGATGGTTCCCGGTACATTCGGCCAGAGGTCGGCCACCAGGAACAGCCGTTCGGCTTCCTCCCAGTTGCCTTCGCGGTTTTTTGTCAGGCGCACCAGCAGTTGTGCCGGAGCCTGGGGATCGAGCTGATTCCACCAGTCATCCAGTCGTTGTTCTGTCCAGGCCTGGTCCTCGGTGTAATGCGCCGGAGCCAACCAGGCATGACGGGGCAGGGGCTGCCAGCGCCCTGGTGGGCTCTGGAGGCGAAAGTTCGCCCAGTCGCGCTGGTGCAACCAGCGTCCGTGCAGATGCAGCGGGTGTGCGCCACGCGGTGGCCGCGAGGTGCCGGGCCAGGGATAGAGCAGGTAGCCACCGAGCCACAATTGCGCGCTGAAGGCCTGGATGCCCAGTGCCGCCAGCACTTCGCGACTTTGCGCACGGGCGGAAATCGGCAACTGGTGTTGGCTCATGTGGGCCAGCTTGATATCCAGCCGATCATGGCAGCCGGGGCCGAGCCAGCGTGCGGGATCTTCCCCCGAGCCCTGCTGCGGTCCCAGGTAGAGCTTGATCGCCAGTTCCAGATGATGCACGCCGTCACGGTCGCGCAGCAGCATATCGAGTTCGCCCAAGGTATGACCGTCGCGACGGATCGGCACGTTGGCGCCGATCAGTTCGATTCCCGGTGCCTGGCGCACCGCGAATTGCCAGAGCCGTTCGTAGTACAACCCGAGCCGACGCGTGGCTGCCAGGGCCAGCCAGTGCTGCAAGGCGCTGCTGTCGCGATCCAGTTGCCGCAGCCAGTGTTCCAGTTGTTGCGGCGCCTCGACCCAGTCGCTGCCGGCCAGTGGATGGCGCTGCGGCCACGGCGTATCGAGCAGCATCGGCGGCGCGAGAATGACCCAGGCCAAATCGCGCACTTGGGGGTGACGCAACTGTCTGGGAAGGTTGAGCAAGCCAGGGAACAGGATCATTCTGCGAGCATAGCGGGTTGGTTCGTGGCTGAAAGGATTTTGTCTCGGGCCGGGTTTCGCCCATAATCGTTCCTTTGCCTGCCGCAGAACCTTTTCAGGAGCCCCATGGAGCAATTTCGCAATATCGGCATCATTGGCCGCCTGGGCAGTTCGCAGGTGCTGGATACCGTTCGCCGCCTCAAGCGCTTTCTACTTGAGCGGCACATGCATGTGATCCTCGAAGACACCATCGCCGAAGTCCTGCCGGGCCATGGCCTGCAGACCTCGTCACGCAAGATGCTGGGCGAAGTCTGCGACATGGTCATCGTCGTCGGCGGCGACGGTAGCCTGCTGGGCGCCGCCCGTGCGCTGGCGCGGCACAATGTGCCGGTGCTGGGGATCAACCGCGGCAATCTGGGCTTTCTCACCGATATCCGTCCGGACGACCTGGAAGTCGAAGTGGCCAAGGTCCTCGATGGGCACTACCTGGTGGAAAATCGCTTCCTGTTGCAAGCCGAAGTACGCCGCCATGCGGAAGCCATTGGCCAGGGTGACGCACTGAACGACGTAGTGCTGCACCCCGGTAAGTCGACCCGAATGATCGAATTCGAGCTGTACATCGACGGCCAGTTCGTCTGCAGCCAGAAGGCCGACGGCCTGATCGTCGCCACCCCCACCGGCTCCACCGCCTATGCGCTGTCCGCCGGCGGCCCGATCATGCATCCCAAGCTCGATGCCATTGTGATTGTGCCGATGTACCCCCATACCTTGTCCAGCCGCCCCATTGTGGTGGATGGCAACAGCGAGTTGAAAATCGTCGTGTCCAAGGATATGCAGATCTACCCACAAGTCTCCTGCGACGGGCAGAACCATTTCACCTGTGCGCCGGGCGATACGGTGACCGTCAGCAAGAAATCGCAGAAACTGCGGTTGATTCATCCGTTGGGCCACAACTACTACGAAGTCTGTCGGACCAAGCTCGGCTGGGGCAGCCGGTTGGGTGGTGGAGGCGACTGATGCTCGATCCCGCGCGTGGCTACGATCTGATCGGTGATGTACACGGTTGCGCTCATACCCTTGAACATCTGCTGGACATGCTCGGCTACCACAAGCTCGATGGCCTCTGGCGCCATCCGTCGCGCATGGCGGTATTCCTCGGCGATATCATCGACCGTGGTCCGCGTATTCGCGAGGCGTTGCATATTGTCCACGACATGGTCGAGGCCGGACAGGCGCTGTGCATCATGGGCAACCATGAATTCAACGCGTTGGGTTGGATGACGCCCACGCCACCGGGCAGCGCCAAGCAGTTCGTGCGTGAACACACGCCACGCCACGCCCGCCTGCTGCAGGAAACCCTGACCCAGTTCGAACAACATCCGGGTGACTGGCAGGATTTCCTGCGCTGGTTCTACGAACTGCCGCTATTCCTCGATGCCGGGCGTTTCCGGGTGGTACATGCCTGTTGGGATGGCGGCTTGATCGAATCGTTGCGTCGGCGATATCCGGATGGGCGTATCGACGAACATTTCCTCCAGGCCTCGGCGGTGCAGGGCAGTTTTGCCAGTACGGTGTTCAACCGCCTGCTACACGGTACCGATATGCGCCTGCCGGACGGACTGACCCTGACCGGTGGCGATGGTCTGAGCCGAGCCTTCTTTCGCACCAAGTTCTGGGAAGACGACCCACAGACCTATGGCGATATCGTGTTCCAGCCCGATGCCCTGCCCGAGCGGGTGGCGAGCAAGCCGTTGTCTTCCACCGAAAAGAACGCCTTGCTGCGCTACGGCCTGGATGAGCCGATGCTGTTTGTCGGTCACTATTGGCGCAGTGGCAAACCGGCGCCGATTCGCCCCAACCTGGCCTGCCTGGATTACAGCGCAGTACTCTACGGCAAGCTGGCGGCCTACCGGCTGGACCAGGAGGCCTGTCTGGACCCGAACAAATTCGTCTGGGTCGACGTTGAACGCCCTGAGGTCCTGAAATGAGTGTGTCCGCCGTCCTGCGCCTGCCGTTGACCACCGACCTGAGCGGTTTTATCCGGTTGCTGCAACGTCTGCAGGTCCCCCATCGGATCAACGAAGAAGGCGGTGAGCAAGTGCTGTGGGTGCCGGAGTCGATCAGCACCGATGTATTGTCGCTGTATCGGCGCTTTCCCGAGGGTGATCCGCACAATCAACTGGAAGTGCCAGCAGATGCGCCGCCCATCAAGCCTCCGAGCTTTATCCAGCAGGTGCGCCAGAGCCCGATGAGCGCGTCGATCATGCTATTGAGCCTGGTCGTTGCCGCGCTCACCTTGCTCGGCGACCACTTGCAGACCCTGCACTGGTTCACCTTCCTCGATTTCCAGGTGCGAGGTGACTACATCCAATTCACGCCCCTGGCCGACGGCCTGGCGGCGGGGCAGTGGTGGCGGCTGGTGACACCGATGCTGATCCACTTCGGCTTCCTGCATATCGCCATGAACGGCATGTGGTACTGGGAACTGGGCAAGCGCATCGAACTGCGTCAGGGCGGTATCAATCTGCTGGGGCTGACGTTGCTGTTCAGCCTGGTGTCGAACTTCACGCAATATTACGTCAGCGGCCCGACCCTGTTTGGCGGCCTGTCCGGCGTGCTCTATGGCCTGCTCGGCCATTGCTGGATCTATCAGGTGCTGTCGCCGAACCCGATCTATCGTCTGCCGCGTGGCGTGCTGGCGATGATGCTGATTTGGTTGTTGGTGTGCCTCTCCGGGTTGATTTCGCTGATCGGCTTCGGCGAAATCGCCAATGGTGCCCATGTCGGCGGACTGCTCATCGGATGTTTCACCGGTTTGTTGGGCGGGCTGTGGTCCCGACGTAAACTGGCCGCCTGATTCGAATGTCTTGAAAAAATTGGAGACTTTAATGTCCTCTTTCAGCGAAATGATTGAAAACATCACCCCCGATATCTACGAGAGCCTGAAGCTGGCGGTGGAAATCGGCAAGTGGTCCGATGGCCGCAAGTTGACCGCCGAACAGCGCGAGCTATCGTTGCAGGCGATGATCGCCTGGGAAACCCAGAACCTGCCCGAAGAGCAGCGCACTGGCTACATGGGCCCGCAGGAGTGTGCCTCGAAGTCGGCACCGGTGCCCAATATCCTATTCAAGTCGGATGCCATCCATTGATCGAGATTGGCCGTGGTGCAGTCAGCAAGATGGCGGTCCGTCTGGACGAGGCGACCGTGCAATACAGCTTTCGCCTGGGTGACAGCGAGGTGGCGGTCAATCCGTTGATCGGCCAGAAGCTGCGCCTGGAGTTTCTCGGCGCCATCCATTGCATTCACTGCGGGCGCAAGACCAAAACCAGCTTCAGCCAGGGCTATTGCTACCCGTGTATGACCAAGCTGGCACAATGCGACACCTGCATCATGAGCCCGGAGCGCTGCCACTACGACGCCGGGACCTGTCGCGATCCGGCCTGGGGCGAGCGGTTCTGCATGACTGACCATGTGGTCTATCTGGCCAATTCCTCGGGAATCAAGGTCGGCATCACCCGTGCTACCCAGTTGCCGACCCGCTGGCTCGACCAGGGCGCGAGCCAGGCCTTGCCGATCGTGCGCGTGGCGACCCGCCAGCAGTCCGGTTTCGTCGAAGACCTGTTCCGCAGCCAGGTGGCCGACAAGACCAATTGGCGCGCCTTGCTCAAGGGCGATGCGCCGGAGGTGGATCTCAAGCAGGTACGCGAGCAGTTGTTCGAATCCTGCGCCGAGGGCCTGCTTGCCTTACAGGCGCGTTTTGGCTTGCAGGCGATCCAGCCGGTCCGGGATCTCGAGCCGTTGCAAATCCGTTACCCCATCGAGTCCTACCCGACCAAGATCGTCAGCTTCAATCTGGACAAGAACCCGATTGCCGAGGGCACGCTGATGGGGATCAAGGGCCAATACTTGATCTTCGACACCGGCGTGATCAATATCCGTAAATACACGGCCTACCAGCTCGCCGTGCATCAGTAGAAGGACACCCGCATGCGCACCGAACAACCGCAGATGATCTATCTGAAGGACTATCAGGCCCCCGAGTACCTGATCGACGAGACGCACCTGACCTTCGAGTTGTTCGAGGACCACACGCTGGTCCATGCGCAACTGCTGATGCGCCGTAACCCTGCGCGCAGTGAAGAGAAGGGCGCCGGTCTGCCGCCGTTGGTACTCGACGGCCAGCAGCTGGAGTTGCTGTCGGTCAGCCTGGCGGATCGCGAGCTGAGCGCCGCCGATTATCAGTTGAGCGAAAGCCACCTGACCCTGCAGCCAACCGGTGCCAGCTTCACCGTCGACACCAGCGTGCGGATCCACCCCGAAAGCAATACCGCCCTGGAAGGCCTGTACAAGTCTGGCGGGATGTTCTGTACCCAGTGCGAGGCCGAAGGATTTCGCAAGATCACCTACTACCTCGACCGTCCTGATGTGATGAGCAAGTTCACCACCACGGTGATCGCCGAGCAGCATCGCTACCCGGTGCTGCTGTCCAACGGCAACCCGCTCGACAACGGCCCGCAGGAAGACGGGCGGCACTGGGCGACCTGGCAAGACCCGTTCATGAAGCCGGCCTACCTGTTCGCCCTGGTGGCCGGTGACCTGTGGTGCGTCGAAGACAGCTTCACCACCATGAGCGGGCGCGACGTGGCGTTGCGTATCTATGTCGAACCGGAAAACATCGACAAGTGCCAGCACGCCATGAACAGCCTGAAGAAGTCCATGCGTTGGGATGAGCAGACCTATGGCCGCGAGTATGACCTGGACATCTTCATGATTGTCGCGGTCAATGATTTCAACATGGGGGCGATGGAGAACAAGGGCCTCAACATCTTTAACTCCAGCGCCGTGCTGGCCCGCGCCGAAACCGCCACCGACGCCGCACACCAGCGGGTCGAGGCTATCGTCGCCCACGAATACTTTCATAACTGGTCGGGCAACCGCGTGACCTGCCGGGACTGGTTCCAGCTGTCGCTCAAGGAAGGTTTCACGGTGTTCCGCGACGCCGGGTTCTCGGCGGACATGAACTCGCGCACCGTCAAGCGCATCCAGGATGTGGCCTACCTGCGTACCCACCAGTTTGCCGAAGACGCCGGGCCCATGGCCCACGCAGTGCGTCCAGACAGCTTTATCGAGATCTCTAACTTCTACACCCTGACCGTCTATGAGAAGGGTGCGGAAGTGGTCGGCATGATTCATACGCTGCTCGGTGCCGATGGTTTTCGCAAAGGCAGTGACCTGTACTTCGAACGCCATGACGGCCAGGCTGTGACCTGCGACGACTTCGTCAAGGCCATGGAGGACGCCAACGGCATCGACCTGACCCAATTCAAGCGTTGGTACAGCCAGGCCGGCACCCCACGCCTGGCCGTCAGCGAAAGCTACGATGCGGCGGCGAAAACCTATAGCCTGACCTTCCGCCAGAGCTGCCCGCAAACCCCGGACGAGCAGGAAAAGCTGCCGTTCGTGATTCCGGTGGAGCTTGGCCTGCTGGATGCTCACGGTGCTGAAATCGCCCTGCAACTGGCGGGCGAATCAGCTCCCGGCGCGACCCGTCGCGTGCTCTCGGTGACCGAAGTCGAGCAGACCTTCAGCTTTATCGACATCGCCGCCAAGCCGTTGCCGTCGCTGCTGCGCGGCTTCTCGGCGCCGGTGAAGCTGAGCTTCCCGTACAACCGTGATCAATTGATGTTCCTGATGCAACACGATACCGACGGCTTCAACCGTTGGGACGCCGGCCAGCAGTTGTCGGTGCAAGTGTTGCAGGAACTGATCGGCCAGCATCAGAAAGGCCAGGCCCTGGTGCTCGACTCGCGTCTGGTCGAAGCCTTGCGCAGCGTACTGGCCAACGACCGGCTGGATCAGGCCATGGTTGCCGAGATGCTCTCGTTGCCGAGCGAGGCATACCTCACTGAAATCAGTGAGGTGGCAGATGTCGATGCCATCCACGGTGCCCGTGAGTTTGCCCGCCGGCAACTCGCCGAGCAGTTGTTCGACGACCTGTGGCAGCGTTATCAGGCCAATCGCGAACGGTCGAAGAAGACCGTCTATATCGCCGAGAACGAACATTTTGCCCGGCGTGCGCTGCAGAATATCGCCTTGTCCTACCTGATGCTCAGCGGCAAACCGCAGGTGCTGGCCGCGACCCTGGAGCAGTTCGAGGCTGCCGACAACATGACCGAGCGCCTGACCGCGCTGGCGGTGTTGGTGAATTCGCCGTTCGAGGCACAAAAGGCCCTGGCGCTGGCGAGCTTCGCCGAACACTTCAAGGACAATCCGCTGGTCATGGACCAGTGGTTCAGCGTCCAGGCCGCCAGTGTCCTGCCCGGTGGCTTGCAACGGGTCAAGGCGTTGATGGAGCATCCGGCATTTACCCTGAAGAACCCGAACAAGGTGCGGGCGCTGATCGGTGCGTTTGCCGGGCAGAACCTGATCAACTTCCATGCGGCGGAGGGTTGCGGCTATCGCTTCCTGGCTGATCTGGTGATCCAGCTCAACGCCCTCAACCCGCAGATCGCCTCGCGCCTACTGGCGCCACTGACCCGCTGGCGCAAGTACGACAAGGCCCGCCAGGCACTGATGAAGGCCGAGCTGGAGCGCATCCGCAACTCAGGCGAGCTGTCGGCGGATGTCTACGAGGTTGTCAGCAAAAGCCTGGCGTAGGCCCGACAGGATAGTTTCAACCCTAGATTACCGGTTTCAGACGCACCGACAATAATGAAAACGCCTTCGAAGGCGCCCTGAAAGTCTGGATGACCGAAGGGGTTGTACGAAAACTCGCCGAGCGACGATCAGGCAGGTTTGTACAGATCACAACAATAATAATAAGAGGAAGGTCTATGAAGGATTATTGCCGTCCGCCGGTAGGGTGTCGTGTGGTGTTGTTGGCCTCGGTGTTGTCTCTGCCAGGGCTGGCGGCACTGTGCGCACCGGCCCGCGCCGCCGAGGCAGACGCTGGCGACAAGGTCTATGCCATCGAATCATCGCAGGCCGTGAAGAGCTTGCTGCTTGATGTAGGGCATGCCGGTGCCCGCCTGGTCGCCGTAGGGGATCGTGGGCACATCCTCTATTCCGATGACCAGGGCGCTAGTTGGACCCAGGCCAAGGTGCCGACCCGGCAAATGCTCACGGCGGTCTATTTTGTCGACGACCCGCATGGCTGGGCTGTTGGCCATGATGCGCAAATCCTCGCCAGCAGCGATGGCGGCGCCACCTGGAGCAAACAGTTCGAAGACCTCAAGCGCGAAGCGCCATTGCTGGACATCTGGTTCAAGGACCTCAGCACTGGCTTGGCCGTGGGTGCCTACGGTGCCTTGCTGGAAACCACCGACGGTGGTCGGCACTGGGAAGATGTCAGTGATCGCCTCGACAACGCAGACCAATACCATCTCAATGCCATTGCCGCGATCAAGGATTCCGGGCTTTTTGTCGTGGGCGAGCAGGGCAGCATGTTTCGCTCGGCCGACTGGGGCCAAACCTGGGAGCGCCTCGACGGTCCCTATCAGGGCTCGCTCTTCGGCGTAATCGCCACCGCCCAGCCGGCAAGCCTTCTGGTCTACGGTTTGCGCGGCAATCTCTACCGCTCCGGCGATTTCGGTTCGAGTTGGCAACTGGTCGAGCTGAAGGCTGGCGGTGGCGCGCTGGAGTTCGGTTTGTCCGGCGGCTCGGTGCAGGACGACGGCTCACTGGTGATTGTCGGTAACGGCGGCAGCCTGATTCGCAGCACCGATGACGGCATGACATTCAGCGTCTTCAATCGTCCCGACCGTATTTCCCTATCGGCGGTCACTGCAGCCGGCAACGGCAACCTGATCCTGGTCGGCCAGGGAGGCGCCCATCTCACCTCGGCGACGGGTGGCGAGCAGGCTCGGTAGACCGAGCAAAATAACCAGGAGGTTAGGGGCATATGAGCAGCCATCATCAGGACAAGGCGACCTTTCTTGAACGCCTGATTTTCAATCACCGCCCGGCAGTGATCGTAATCTGCCTGTTGGTCAGTGCGTTGTTGTTCTGGCAGGCCACGCTGATCCGTCCTTCGACCAGCTTCGAGAAAATGATTCCGCTCCATCATCCTTTCATTGAAAAGATGATGGAGCACCGCAACGACCTCGCCAACCTCGGCAACACGGTGCGAATCTCAGTGCAAGCCAAGGAGGGCGATATCTTCACCCAACCATACATGGAGACCCTGAGGCAGGTTAACGACGAGGTGTTCTACCTTGTCGGCGTCGACCGCTCCGGTCTCAAGTCGCTGTGGAGTCCCAGCGTGCGCTGGACCGAAGTGACGGAGGAGGGCTTTGCCGGCGGCGAGGTGATTCCACAGAGCTACAACGGTTCGACCGCCAGCCTCGAACAACTGCGCAACAACGTGCTCAAGTCCGGCCAGGTTGGGCGTTTGGTGGCCAACGACTTCAAGTCGAGCATCGTCGATATCCCGTTGCTGGAGTCTTACCCGGACCCGCGTGATCAGGGCAAGTTGCTGGCCCTCGATTACCAGAAGTTCTCCCATCAGCTTGAAGAGAAGATCCGCGACAAGTTCGAAGCGCAGAACCCCAATGTGCAGATCCATATCGTCGGTTTCGCCAAGAAGGTCGGCGACCTGATCGATGGCTTGAGCATGGTGCTGCTGTTCTTCGGCGTGGCTTTTGTCATTACTCTGGTGCTGTTGTACGGGTTCACCTGGTGTCTGCGCAGCACCATCGCGGTGTTGATCACCACGCTGGTGGCGGTGGTCTGGCAACTCGGGCTGATGCACACTGCGGGTTTCGGCCTGGATCCCTATTCGATGCTGGTGCCGTTTCTGATTTTCGCCATCGGCATTTCCCACGGCGTGCAGAAAATCAACGGCATCGCGCTGCAGTCCGGTGACGCCGACAACCCCTTGACGGCGGCGCGGCGGACCTTTCGGCAATTGTTCCTGCCGGGGATGATCGCGATCCTGGCCGACGCCGTGGGTTTTATCACCCTGTTGATCATCGATATTGGGGTGATCCGCGAACTGGCCATCGGCGCCTCCATCGGCGTGGCGGTGATCGTGTTCACCAACCTGATCCTGCTGCCCGTGGCGATCTCCTATGTCGGCATCAGCAACAAGGCCGTCGAGCGCAGCAGGAAGGACGCCACCCGCGAGCATCCGTTCTGGCGCCTGTTGGCGAATTTTGCCAGCCCGAAGGTCGCCCCGGTGTCCATCGTCCTGGCCTTGCTGGCCTTTGGCGGCGGCCTCTGGTACAGCCAGAACCTGAAGGTCGGCGATCTTGACCAGGGCGCGCCGGAGCTGCGTCCCGATTCGCGCTACAACAAGGACAACCGCTTTATCATCAACAACTACTCCACCAGCTCCGACGTGCTGGTGGTCATGGTCAAGACCGCGGTCGAAGGCTGTTCGCGTTATGCCGCCATGGCGCCGATCGACGAACTGATGTGGAAGATGCAGAACACCGAGGGCGTGCAGTCGGCGATCTCTCTGGTGAGCGTGTCCAAGCAGGTGATCAAGGGCATGAACGAGGGCAACCTGAAATGGGAAACCCTGTCGCGCAACCCCGATGTACTGAACAACTCCATCGCCCGGGCCGAGGGCTTGTACAACAACGACTGCTCCCTGGCGCCGGTGCTGGTGTTCCTCAACGACCACAAGGCCGCGACCCTGGACCGTGCGGTGCATGCGGTGTAGGACTTTGCCAGGGATAACAATCAGGATGGCCTGGAGTTTCTTCTCGCCGCCGGTAATGCCGGGATCGAGGCCGCGACCAACGAAGTGATCAAGGAGTCGGAGTTGACCATCCTGATCCTGGTGTATCTCTGTGTCGCAAGCATGTGCATGATCACTTTTCGTTCCTGGGCGGCGACCCTGTGCATCGTCCTGCCGTTGGTACTGACCTCGGTGCTCGGCAACGCCCTGATGGCTTTGATGGGCATTGGCGTGAAAGTCGCGACCTTGCCGGTGGTGGCGCTGGGCGTGGGGATCGGCGTGGATTACGGGATTTATATCCACAGTCGCCTAGAAAGTTTCCTGCGCGCTGGACTGCCCTTGCAGGAAGCCTATTACCAGACCCTGAAATCCACCGGCAAGGCGGTGCTGTTCACTGGTCTGTGCCTGGCAATCGGCGTCTGCACTTGGATCTTCTCGGCCATCAAGTTCCAGGCCGACATGGGCCTGATGCTGACCTTCATGTTGCTGTGGAACATGTTCGGCGCGCTGTGGCTGCTGCCGGCCCTGGCGCGGTTTCTGATCAAACCGGAGAAATTGGCGGGCAAGCTGGGCGGCTCGTTATTTTCCCATTGAGCGATCAGGCACTGATGCTTTGTGGTGAGTGGGCAAGCTCCATCACTGCAACGAATGGCTTTGCCTATTGTCGATATCGCCTATCATGAGTCCCTTCCCAAATACGATAGAACGCTATGACCGTCGCCACCGACACCCTGCTCAATGCTCTCAAAACCTGTGACATGCTCGAAGTCGACGGCCTGCACGCCTTCAACTTCACTCTCGACAACCACCGTCTGCTGATCGAATGCATGGATGGCCGCGCCGAGAAGCGCTGGAGCTTCACCCAGGCCCAGCTCAACGCCGCGAGCTTCGATGAAGCGCTGCAAAGCTGGACGGTCAGCGACGATTCCAGTGAGTATCGGCTGGTCTGCATGAGCGCATTCAGCGTCAAGGAAGAAAAGGACCCAGAAGATGATGATACGTAAGTGTTGGCCGTTGTTGATGGCTGACGGCATCGGTGCCATGCCGATCCTGTCGGCAGTCGCCGACACCGAGCAGTTGCTCGTGGGTTCCTACACCCAGGGCAAGAGCGAAGGTATCTACCGCCTGCAGTTCGACAGTCGCACCGGCCAGCTCGACCCCAAGCCGCTGCAGGTGGTCAAGACCGACAACCCGTCCTGGCTGACCCTGTCCGGCGATCAGCGTCGGTTGTACGTGGTCAATGAAAACGGTCCGGGCCAGAACGATCCGGTTGGCCGCGTCAGCAGCTATTCCATCGATCCCAAGAGCCATCGGCTCAAGCGGATCAACCAGGTCCCGAGCCTGGGTAACGAGCCGACTCATGCCAGCCTCAGTGGCGATCAGCGTTATCTGTTTGTCGCCAACTATTCGGTGCTGGAAGATCCGGGCGGCAGCCTCGCGGTGTTGCCGGTGGATGGCAGGGGTAAGCTGTCGCCGCCGATCCAGCTCAGTAGCCACCCGGCCAGCCTGGTCAATCTGGAACGTCAGGCCTCGGCCCATGTGCATTCGGTGGTGTCCTCGCCGGATGGGCGTTTCGTTTTCGCCAGCGACTTGGGCGCGGACAAGATCTTTGTCTACCACTATGACCCCAAGGCCAACCCGCAAATGCCGTTGACACCGGCCAAGCCGGCCTTCGTTCAATTGCCGCCGGGCAGCGGACCGCGCCACCTGCTGTTCAGCGCCGATGGCATGCACGCATGGCTGACCACGGAAATGAGCGCACAGATCACTGTGTTCGATTACCGGGACGGCAAGCTGACCCAGAAACAGCGGGTCGAGCTGGCGGACCAGCAGCCGCTTGCGGACAAAGCCGCCGCCGCCCTGCATGCCTCCAAGGATGGTAAGTTCCTCTATGTCAGCAACCGCGGCAGCGCCAACCAGTTGCTGGTGTTCGCCATCGACCCGGCCAGCGGTGAGTTGAAGGCGTTGCAACGGCGTTCAGTAGAAGGCGATCATCCACGGGAATTCACCCTGGACCCGAGCGGCAGGTTCCTGCTGGTGGCCAATCAGAAGAGCAACGAGATCGTAGTAATCGAGCGGGATACCCACACCGGCTTGCTCGGCAAGACCGTGCAGAGCCTGCCGTTCGATGCCCCGAGCTACCTCGGTTTCCTGCTGCGACAATAGACCGCGGCCCCCGTGCTATCGGGGGACTTGCACTTCTATTAATGACGCTGATATCGGCTACTGATGCAATGAATTTCAACGTGGTCACCCACGGATGTACTTTTGACTCACGGCCTGAAAGGGCAAGCAAGCCAACTGACATTTGAGGATTTACCCCGATGAACTTCAACCTCTTTTCCATCATCGCCGCTTCTGCGATCTCGGCTACCGTGGCTCTGCCAGCCAGTGCCAACGTCGAAATCACCGACAAAAAAGCCCACACCCAGAGCTACACCCCCAAATACCTGCAACAGAGTGCCAACTTCTACGCCGCCCTGGACCATAAAGCCCAGCACTGAGCGCTTAACCACACTATAACGCCGGATCGAATGCACCTCTTCGTTTGGATGGTTTGAGAACTATCTGGTCAAAAGAGTGAATTCGCTCCGGCGTTGCCGTGTGCGTCATGGTATTTGCAGTTATCGATTGAATTTCTATCGTCATGTCATATGGCCATGTGTTTAAATCTGACGCTTGTTTATTGACTTGCACCCCACACAGGGATCAATACCATGGTTATGCGTCTGGCCGTCGTGCTGCTGTTTCTCTATTCCACGCCTGTCCTGTCCGCCGCCGTCTGCGACACCAGCGATAGCCTTCGCGGACCTTCGCCTGAGTTGCCGGGAAACTGATCGTCGCACAGCGATTAGATTAATAGTGTTGATAGCGACTATTTAAATAGTTAACTATTTATTCTAGCGGTTATGATCGACTCTACAGGCCTGCCATTTGCCTGTGGAGAACACCATGGCCAGCTCTCTTTTGACTTCCGCCAGACACGGCGCCTACATCGCTATCAGCTTGTATGTGGCGATGGTATTGCTCGTCAGCCTGTCCTCCTTGACCGACGCTTCAAGTGATATGTCGCTGCAGATGGCGGCACCGGTCCTTCAAACCGAACATAAGGTTCAGTCTGTCGGAGCGTTTGAGCACGGCGCTGAATCCGGGGTGTAAAACCCGGTGTGACGCTGGCTGCCGCCATGTGGGCGGACCTGCGCGTGGGGCTTCATTTCACTTGCAAAGTGCTCAGCCCGTTGCCCTGGCGCCGTACCTGGATCTGTACCGGGATTCGTTCATGCATTTCCTGCACGTGGGAAATCACCGCAACCTTGCGTCCCTGGGCCTGCAGGCCGTCGAGCGCCTCCATCGCCAGTTGCAGGGACTCCGGGTCGAGGCTGCCGAAGCCTTCATCGATAAACAGCGACTCGATCTTCAGTGTGCTCGATGCCATGGACGCGAGCCCTAGCGCCAGCGCCAGCGACACGAGGAAGGTCTCGCCACCGGACAACGAATGCACCGAGCGCAGTTCGTCGCCCATTTCGATGTCCATCACCAGCAGCCCGAGCAGGCTGCCACCGCGCTTGAGGCGATAACGACGTACCAATTGCCGCAACTGTGCGTTGGCGTGATGGACCAGCAAGTCAAGGTTATAGGCCTGGGCCAGCTTGCGGAAACGGTCGCCGGTGGCCGAGCCGATCAGGGCATCCAGGCGCGCCCAACGCTGGTACTCGCCATCGGCGGCGGCGATTTGCCCGGCCAGGGCCTGATTGACGTTCTGTCGGCGCTGGTCCTCGCTCTGTTCGGCCCGCAGCTCGGCACATAGTTGTTCCGTCGTGCTGAACTGTGTCTGCAACTCGGCGAGTGCGCTGACTAGTTGTGCGGCGTCGAGGTTGCTGTTGTGTTGCGCCTGATGTTCAAGCAGGCGCTGGTCACGTTCCTGCAACACCACTTTGGCTTGTTCGATGGCTTTTTCATGGTGCTGCAAGCGCTGGCGCAGTTCGTCGACCTGGCTGTCATCAAGGCCGAGTAGGCTTTCGAGACCGCCATCGTCCAGCTCGGGATGACCGGCACGCCAGTCATCAATCTTGCCGGCCAGCTCATGGGCCTCATGCTCCAGCGCCTCCAGGCGCTGCTGTTGCGCCTTGCACTCGGCGGCGATTTGTACAAGCTGCGTGCGCAGTTCCTGCAACGCCTGGGTGGTAGTGGTTTCGGCCATGCGGGCCTGGTCTACGGTTTGTTCCAGTTGCTGCTGCCAATGCTCGGCGCTGGTGTGCTCGCCGAGCAGTTGGCCAAGTTGCTGCTGGCTGGCCTGTTGTTGCTCGGCCAGGACCTTGAACTGCTGACGGGCGCTTTCCAGTTGCTGTTCGCGACTCTGCTGGCGGTCCTGTTCCTTCTCCAGGGTCTGCTGGCGTTGTTGTTGCTCGGCGAGCTCGTCGCTCTGTTGCTCAAGCTGTTGCAGTCGCTCGGCGATCTGCCGGTCAAGCTGGATAAAGGTCGCTGCCGGTTCGTTGCGCAGAGCTTCCAGTGTGGACGCCGGTAGCAGCGCGCTGAAGGCCTGCAACTCTTCGTCCAGGCGCTGGCGGTCGCTGCTCAGTTCCCGCTGTTGGTTGCTCAACCGTTGGGCGGCCTGCTGATGCGCGGTTTCAGTCTGGCGCAGTTGCTGTATCAGGCGCGCGGCATCCTGTTGCAGGGTGAGCAGGGCGTTCTGGCGCTGTTCGTCCTGGCTCAGGCTCTGGTTCAACTGGCTAGCCTGCCGGGCGAGCCAGGCATCGCGCTGGTCGGCTGCCAGGTCAAGCAGTTGCGTCGCCAGCGGATGGGCTTCGAGGCTCGGTGCCAGGGCCTGCTGCTGCTCCGTCAGTTGTTCCTGTTGTTGCCGCAGTTCTTTTTGCTGGGCGATCAGCCCACCGACTTCGGCACGCAGTTCGCCGAGTTGTTCCTTGAGCCGGTCCACCAAGGCCTGGGCATGGGCCTGTTCGCTCTCATCATGACGACCGAGGCTCTGCAGCAGGGCTTCGGGCTGATAATAAGGATGCTCATGACTGCCACAGACCGGGCATGGCTGGTCCTTTTGCAACTGCGCACGCAGCTCTTCGACACTGGCACTGCGCGCCAGGCGCTGGCGCTCCAGCAGTTCGCGGGTGACGTTGAAGGTCTGTTCAGCCACCGTTAGCTCGGCCTTGGTCTTGACCCCCTCCTGGGTCAGGCGCTCGCGTTCCTGCTGGGCCTGGAGCAGGCGTTGTTGTAGCTCGGCGCTGCGCTTGTCCAGTTCCTGCTGGCCGGACCAGAGCCGAGTCAGGTCTTCGATGGCGCGCAGTTGCTTGCGGTTGTCCTGTAGCAGGCCGCCGAGGATGCCGATCTGCTCGACCACGGCATCTGGTTCGGCGGCGGCTTCCTGATAGAGCACTTGCAGTTGTTGTTTCTGTTCGCTCAGCGTTTGTGCGGCCTGGTCGGCAGTGTGTGCCAGGCTCGCCAGTTCCGCCTGGCCCTGGTTGAGCCGGTTACCGATCAGCATCAACTGTTGCAGGCGGTCGCGGTAGGCATTCCAGGCGTCACTCAAGGGCGCCAGATGGACACTTTGCGCAAGTTCAGCGGCGACCCGCTGCAGGCGCCCGGCGACCTGTCGTTGCTGATCGAGCAGAGCCTGAATCGTCTTCTGGCCCTCAATGCAAGCCTGTTCGGCTACGTCTTGTGCTTGCGCGCCAAGCAGAGCGTCCCTGGCCAGGCGAGTGAGACTGCTCTGCTCTTCAAAGGCCTGGCGCAGCAAGGGAACACTGCTGTTGTGCTGTTGTTGTGCGGCTATCAAGGCTGATTGGGCCGCCGCAAGGCTGTGCTCCAGTTGGCCCTGGCGTTCGCTCAACGCGCTGTGCTGTTGGGTGTGGTGGGCGATTTGCTCCGCCAGGGGCGTCAGCAGGTTATCGACTTCGCGCTGGCGAGCGAACTGATGCCGTTGCGGGGCGAGCTGTTCCAGGCGCGTCAGTTTCAGGCGTTCGTCGGCCAGCCCTTGCCACTCTTGCTGGACGCTTTCCAGCCGCTCGGCGGCGGCCCGTTGTACGTCCTGTAATTGGTGCAAGTCCTTGAGCCAGGCTTGTTGCTGCTCAAGCTGGCGCAGTTGTGCCTTCTGCAGCTCGAGCCGCTGCTGTGCAGCGTTGAAGCGCTCGTCGAGTTCGGCGCGCGCCTCAATAGGCAGGGGGGTGACGCCGCTGGCCTGGTCCTGCAACTGCTTGCAGGTCTCGCGGGCTTGCTTGGTCTTGTCGAAGGCGCGGCGGCCGAGGCGGGTATACAGCGCCGTGTCGGTGAGTTTTTCCAGCAGTTCGCTGCGTTCGTTGTCGTCGGCCTTGAGAAAGGCGCTGAATTCGCTCTGGGCCAGCAGCACGGCGCGGGTGAACTGCTCGAAATTGAGCCCCAGGCAAGCTTCGAGCTGGGCTTTGTATTCGCCTTTCTGGCTGGCCAGCAACTGGTCGCTGTCGAGGTCGCGCAGGCTCTGGCGACTGGCCTGTAGTTTGCCATTGGCCTTGTCCCGAGCCCGATTGGCCTCCCAGCGAGCACGATAGCGGCGGCCATCGATACCGACAAAATCCACCTCGGCAAAGCCGGCGCCGGTGCCGCGACGCAACAGGGTGCGCGGGTCGCCGGTAGCGATTTCACCGTCGGCGTCGGGCACCTTGGCGTCCCGCGAGGCGTTGTTCAGGCGCGGCACGGCACCGAACAGCGCCAGGCAGAGGGCATCGAGCAGAGTGCTCTTGCCGGCGCCGGTTGGCCCGGTAATGGCAAACAGACCGGCGCTGACCAGCGGCTGCGCGGTAAAGTCCAGCTCGAAGGGGCCTGCCAGGGAGGCGAGGTTCTTCAGGCGAATGGCGAGGATCTTCATGGCTGTTCGCCCTCCCACTGAACTTCCCGCAGGAGTTCGGCAAAGTCGTTGAGGGTCTGCTCGTCGACTGCATTGCCATAGCTGTCCTGCCAGGCACGGCAGAACAACTGCTGGGGGCTGAGTTGGTCGAGGTCGATCAACCGCTCAGGGTCATCGTCGCGGTCGCTCCTGCCGCCTGCGTATTCGGCGGCGATGCGCACCAGGCGCACAGCCTTGCCCTGCAGAGCGGTTTCCACCCGCTGACGCAGGTCCGGTTGTGGCTCGTCGAGGCACAACCGCACTTCCAGCCAGGGTTGGCGTTGCAGGTCGGCCAGCAGGTCGACGTTCGGCAATTCGGCGAGCTTTTCCAGCATCTCGGCGAACGGTAGCGGACCCAGGCGTTGCAGGTTCACGGCGCGCGGGATCAACCGCGGTTCGACACTGACCAGGGTTTCGCCGTCGAGGACGATATCAAGGATCTGGTGTTGATAGCCGATTTCCGAGAATGACAACGGGATCGGCGAGCCGCTATAACGAATGCGCTCTTCGCCGTTGACCTTCTGCGGCTTGTGCAGGTGGCCCAGGGCAACATAGCTGACACTGGCATCGAACAGGCTGGCGGGCAGGGCTTCGGCAGTACCGATGATCAGGCTGCGTTCGGAATCTTGCGAGACCGAGCCGCCGGCCATGTGCGCATGGCTGATGGCGATCAGTGCCTGTCCCGGTTGGCGTTTGGCATTAGCCGCCTCGATCAGCCAGCGATGGACCTGAGCGATGCCACGCAGGTAGTCGTCGCCCAGTTGCATGCCGGTGACTTCGGCCGGGCGCAGGAAGGGCAGTGCCAGGCCCCAGGCGGCGATGTTGCCACGGGCGTCGGGCAGCGGGATCAGCAGGCGTTCGCTGTCGAGCCGACCGTCGTCGAGCCACAGCACCCGGCCCAGGGCATGGGTACGCAGGCGCCGCATCAACGGTGCGGGCAGCTCGATTCGCGAGCCGGAGTCGTGGTTGCCGGCGATCATCACGATGGTCAGCAGCGGCTGCTGTTCGTGGGCTCCGACGATAAAGTCGTAGAGGCGTTCCTGGGCTTTGACCGGCGGGTTGACGGTGTCGAAGATATCACCGGCGATCAGCAGCACATCCGGCTGTTGGCTGGCGAGCTGGGCGAGCAGCCAGGTCAGGAAGCAGGCGTGTTCGAAATCCCGCTCCTGGCCATGAAGGTTCTGACCCAGGTGCCAGTCGGAGGTATGAAACAGGCGCAAGGCAAACTCCGCGAAGACGGTGGCGACCGCTCAAGACAAGGTGGCGGTGCGCAAGACCAGTAAGTTTACGGGTAAATGCAGGTGTTGAGGGATCAGTGCGCAGCTATTTGGGATAGAGCGGCGGCAAGCCACTGTCGCCCACCGGATCCTGCGCCCGCTCGGCCGCCGGGATGGCGCGGATCACCCGCCACAACTCTTCGCCCTGCCAGTGTAGGCCGGTTTCGCTGTACAGTGCACCGTTCAAGCCGTCCAGAGCATCGGACAGCGGCACGAAACGCGCGGCCATTTCGGCCAGGGTTTCCGGTTGCTGGCGAGCCCAGGCGTCCAGCGCCTGGCGCGTGACCTGGGGGTCGTTGGCCAGGCAGCTACGTTTGAGATCATCGAGCAGGGTGCGTGGGCTCGGACCGGTCTGTGTGGCACGGTGCACGGCCGGCTGCTGGCGCGCCCGCCACCAGAGGCCGAAACCGAACAGGGTGGTGCAGGCCAGTAACAGGGTGCTGAGTTTCCAGATCCATAGGTTCGTCGCGTCAGCGGCGACGTTTCCCGGTACTCCGCTGACCGGGGTGTCCGGCGCCAGGCTTGGGTTGTTCGCTACCTGCAGGGTCCGTGCCGGCAGGCTGCTGCGTTCCATATGATCTTCGTAGGTATTCCACCAGATCACGGCCACTGCCGGTAGCTCGAAGCTGCCACTGTGGGTTGGCACCAGCGCCTCGCGCTCTTCACGGCTGCCGATCAGCCCGCGTTCACTGTTCTGATTGTCCAATTGCGGCTGGTCCGGGTAGCGGCGCAGACCACTGAGGCTGGTCGTCGGCAGCGGTGGCAACTGGGCACTGGACAGGCCTTCGGCCTTGACGGTGAGGCTGCGGGTCAGTGAGTCTCCGACCTGGCTGTGCTCGGGCTCCGGGCTCCAGCTTTCGCTCAGGCTTAGGCTGCGGGCTGGCAGCCAGGGAGTATCGGCGGGCCAAGTGGAGGGCTGTGGCTTGACGTCGAGAGTCATCTCGGCCGAGCTGACATGAATCAGCTTGCCGGGCTTGGGCACCGCCGGCACCTGGTCCTGGCCGATATCCACCAGCGTCGCGCTGAACACCTGTGCCGGAATCGTCAGCTTGCCACTGTGTTGCGGATAGATCGCGTAGCGCAGCTCGATCACCCCATGGCGCACACCATTGATCAGCTTTTCATAGGTGCGTGATTCGCCCAATAGCTCGATGCGTCCATCGCTCACCTGCAAGGGGCTCAGGCTGCTGTCGTCATACAGCGACACTGAATGGTAGATCCGTAGGGTCAGTACCGCCTGGGCCTGGACGTAGACACTGTCCTGGTCGAGGTTGGCCTCGATGAACACCGGCGCCAGACTGTTGGCCGCGTCTTGTTCCTCGCTCTGCAGCACTTGCAGGGTGATGGGCTGGCTCTTCAGCTCGCCCAATTGCAATGACGGAATGAGCACGCTGCCGTTCTGCTTCGGGGTCAGGGTAATGATCCAGCGCGTCGTCGCCTGTTTGTCACCGCCCAGGGATCTCAACTGGTTGACCTGGCGCGTACCGCGCACTTCGAACTGGCTGGCCAGCGGCTCCAGGTCTGGCTTGCCGAATTGGGTGACATCGGCGGACTCCAGGGTCAGCTCCACCGACTCGCCGGAGTTCAGGCGCATGCGGTCGACGCTGGCGATCAACCCATCGGCGTGGGCTGGCAGGACCCCGCACAGCAGCCACAGCCAGAGAACGGAAAAGCGAGTGGTCATCGGGTCTTGTCCTGATGGAGCTGTTGTTCGTACCAGAATTTGCGTCGCAGCAGCTCGCCCGGATCATCGGGGATCTGCCGCAGCCATTGTTCGAGGGCCTGGCGCCGCTCGCCATCGAGGGTCTGCGAGGCGTTGCGCGGCGGTGGCCGGGTAGTGTGCTCGTCGCCCAGTTCGCTACCCGGTACGTCATTCTCACTCGTCGCCGCAACGGTGGTCTCGGGCGGTCCCGTATCGGAGGGCGAGTTGTCCTCCCGCGGCATCGCGGTGCTGTTTGTCTGCTGGTCAGAGGGGACGCTGCCGGGCTGGGCTTGGTGGTCAACGACAGGCGACTCACTACCGGTTCGTGCGGTGTCGGCGAGTTTGTCCGGCTCAACCGGCGGCTGGGTGCGTTTTTCCTCAAGTATCTGCTCGACCAGGGCCTTGTTTCTCAAGGCCGGGCGCAAGTCGGGCTGACGCTCCAGCGCCTGCTCATAGGCGTCCAGGGCTGCCTCCAGCTCGCCGCTGCGGGCCAGTGCATTGCCGCGATTGTAATGGGCATTGGCATCGTTGCCCTCGGCAAACCTGCGGGCGGCGGCGACATAGTCGCCGGCCTCGTAGAGGGCCAGGCCCTGCCACTGCGGATCCTCGAAGTGCTTGGCCGCCTCCAGTGGACGCTGCTGTTCCAGCAGCTTGAGGCCTTGCTGGTCCGGTCGCAGCCACAGGTCGTTGAACTCGAAGGCCTGACTCGGCTGTGGGAACAGAAACCACAACGGCAGACAGAACAACCAGCCGCGCCGCCCGGCACAGGCGGCCAACAGCAGCAGGGGCAGTAGCAGCCAGTAACCCTGGTCGACCCAACTGTCGAGTTGCACGACCTGGCCGTCGTCACGCAAATGCCGTGGGCCGTCGAGCAGGCCCAGGCCGCGCAGATCGCTCTCGTCCAGGCGCGCCTGGCGATAACGGCCACCCACTTCGCCGACAAAGGCCCTGAGACGGCGGCCGTCGAGGCGCGAGACCTGTATCGCGCCCTGGGCATTCTTGAGCAAACCGCCGTTGTCCTGGACGACCGGCGCACCGTCACGGGTGCCGATGCCAAGGATCAATAGACTGTGACGCCGCCCGTCCAGGGCTCGGCGAATACCTTCACGCTCCTGTTCGCTGAGAGAGGAGCCGATCAGCAAGAGGCGACCCTGGCCCTGAGCGCCACGTTCGAGCAAGGTCAGTGCCTTGGCCACGGCGAGGTCGGCCCGGTGTCCCTGCTGGGGCATGATGGAGGGCTTGAGGGTGTCCAGCAGGTTGCGGCTGGTACTCATGTCATCGGACAGCGGCACCAGGGTGTGGGCGCTGCCGGCATAGACGATGATCGCCGTCTGTGCGTCGCTGCGCGCCCGTAGCAGGTCCAACAGCTTGCGGCGGGCCTGCTCCAGGCGATTGGGCAGGACATCGGTGGCGAGCATGTCCGGGGTCAGTTCCAGTAGCACCACCAGCGGGTCCGAGGGTTTCTGGGTCGATTGTTCGACACGCTGCCAACTGGGGCCTAGTAGCGCTAACAGGGCCAGTGTCCAGCCCAGTCCGAGGGCGATCCACGGTAGTTTGCTGTCGCGCCCGCTGCCACCGCCGAGCAACACGCGGTGAAAGGCGGATGGCAGGATCATCTGCCAGCGCCCGGCACGTTTTTGGCGATGCCAGAGTTGCCACAGCAACCGACCGAGCAGGGGCAAGAGTAACAGCCACCAGGGGCGGAACCAGTGCGGCCAGAGGGTGGACCAGAGTTCGGCGATCATCGACGCCTCCGCAAGCGCAGGCGATTGAGACGCTGGCGCCAGTGCGGATGTTGGGTTAAGAAGTGGCGGCTGGCCAGCCAGCGTTGGAGCATCTTGTCCGGCCAATGCTCGCGGATCACCAACAGCAGGCTCAATACCAACGCGATGGCCAGCGGCCAATGGTAAAGGGCGTGAACGGGACGGGCTTGGGTCGGTTGCTGGGCCACGGGTTCGAGTGTGTCGAGGGTGCGGCGGATCAGTTGCAGTTCATTGCCGTCGCGGGCTCGGAAATACTGGCCGCCGGTGATCTGGGCGATTTCTTTGAGGCTCGCTTCGTCCAGATCCATGCTCGGATTGAGCCCGAGCATGGACAGGCTGGCGCTCTGCTGCGGATCGGCTCCGATACCAATCGGGTAGATTTTCACCTGTTCTTCGGCCGCCAGGCGCGCGGCGGTGATCGGGTCGATCTCACCGCCATTGTTGGCACCGTCGGTGACCAGGATCAGCACCCGGCTCTGTGCCGGGCGCTGGCGCAGGCGCTTGAGGGCCAGGCCGATGGCATCGCCGATGGCGGTGTTTTTCCCGGCGATGCCGATCTTCGCTTCGTCCAGCCAGATCCGCACGGTGCGCCGGTCGAAGGTCAGCGGCGCCTGGACATAGGCCTTGCTACCGAACAGGATCAGCCCGACGCGGTCGCCTTGGCGGCCTTCGAGGAAGTCGCCGAGTAGGTGCTGGACCAGGTTCAAGCGGCTGACTTCTTCGTCCTGCCAGTGCATGTCGGGAAACTCCATGGAGCCGGAGACATCCACTGCTACCAGCAGATCGCGGCCGCTGGCGGCGATCGGCAACGGCTCGCCAAGCCACTGCGGGCGGGCAGCGGCCATCAACAGCAGCAGCCAGAGCAACAGGAAGGGGAGCTGTTGGCGCCAGCCCGGCAGGTTGATCCGGGCGCGGCGACGGGCGAGGATTTCGAGATCGGCGAGAAAGCTGACCTTCAGTGCCGCTTCGCCACTGTCGGCCACCGGCAGCACCAGGCGCAGCAACCAGGGCAGCGGCAACAGCGCGAAAATCCATGGCCAGGCGAACTCAAACATGCTTGCGAATCCAGGTGTCGATGGACTGACTCAACCCGGCGATGGCCTTGTCGTCGAGTTTGCATTCGGGCTTGTAGGCCCCCTCCACCAGCACCATCCAGCGGGTCAGCCCGGCAGCCGGGCAGCGGTTGTCGAGGAATGCCAGCCATTGACGGCCATTGAGGGTATGGCTCTGGCTATAAGGGTAATCGTTGCGACACAAGCGCTTGAGCAGCGCGTTGAGTTGCTGCAGCCAGGCACCGGCTGGCGCGCCGTCATAGGGCTTGGGCAGGCGTGCGAGTTCGTCCAGCGCAGCCAGTCGCAGCGGATCCAGCGGCTGTTCGGCGAGCGCCAGTGGGCGTTTGCCCACCAGCCAGCGGCGCAGATACCCGAGGCCGACGCCCAGCAGTGGGAGCAACAGCGCCAGTAGCCACCAGCCCGGTGCCGGCGGCCAGAAACCCTGGACCGGCGGACTGATCAATGGTTGCAACGAGTCCAGCCCGCTCATGGCTGTTTCCCCGGACGTTGCGGATTGAGGTAGTCGCGCAACTGCTCGACCATTTCGCTCTGAGTGCTCAAGGGCATCAGCAACACCCGCAATTTCTGCGCCAGCAGTTCCCAGCGGGCAACCCGCGCTTCACCCTGGTCGCGATAAGCCCGACGCAGCTCCGGGTTCAGGGTATCGAGTTCCAATTGCGCGCCACGTTCGGAAAAACGCAGCAGGCCGGCGGCGGGCAGGGCGTGGTCGAGTGGATCGGACACCGGTAGCAGCAACAGGTCGCAATGGCGCGATAGCAGGCTCAACTGCTGTTCGGCGGCATTGCTCAGCGCTCGTTCGTCGCAGATGACAATCACCAGGCTGCCCGGACGCAGTACTTCGCGCGCACGAATCAGCGCCAGGCCCAGCGCATCGCGATCTGCTGCGGTTTCGGTGTGCAGCGATTGGTTGACCCGCACCAGCCGATTGAGCAACTGCAGCAGGCTCTGTTTGCTGCGTCGGGGCTTGATCTCGTAGTGCTCGTTATCACCATAAACCAGCCCGCCGACCCGGTCGTTGTGGCCCAGCGCGGCCCAACCGATCAGGCTTGCCGCCTGGGCGGCGAGCACCGACTTGAACGTCTGCCCCGAACCGAAGAACAACTGTCGGCTTTGCTCCACGAGAATGAAAATCGGCCGCTCCCGTTCTTCGTGGAACAGTTTCGTATGGGGTTCCTGGGTCCGCGCGGTGACTCGCCAGTCGATAGTCCGCACATCGTCACCGGCCTGGTAGACCCGCACCTGGTCAAAGTCCACCCCGCGTCCACGCAGTTTCGAATGATGCAGGCCGATCAACGGGCTGCGCTGGCTTGGCGTTGAGAATAGCTGCACTTCGCGCACGCGATGGCGCATCTCGATCAACTCGGCGAGTGTGGTGCGGATGCCGGGTTCGGCGGGCAGGGGGGGAATCATGGTCAGGCGACGGCGACGACATCGAGAATCCGCTGCACGACCCGGTCCTGGTCAATCCCCGCTGCTTCGGCCTCAAACGACAGGATGATGCGGTGACGCAGCACATCGAACAGTACTGCTTGAATATCCTCCGGGCTGACGAAGTCGCGGCCAGCCAGCCAGGCATGGGCGCGGGCACAACGGTCAAGAGCGATCGAACCGCGCGGACTGGCGCCGTAGGCGATCCATTCGGCCATTTCCGGGTCGAACTTGGCCGGGGTGCGGGTCGCCATGACCAATTGCACCAGATACTCCTCCACGGCATCGGCCATGTACAAGCCGAGGATCTCCTTGCGTGCGGCGAAGATCGCCTGCTGGCTGACCCGACGCTCGGGCTTGGTTTCGCCGTTCAGCGCTTCGCCGCGAGCTTGTTGCAGGATTCGCCGTTCGACAGCGGCATCCGGGAAACCGATCTTGACGTGCATCAGGAAACGGTCGAGCTGGGCTTCGGGCAATGGATAGGTGCCTTCCTGCTCGATTGGGTTTTGGGTCGCCATCACCAGGAACAGCGGTGACAGCTCGTAAGTGCTGCGTCCGACACTGACCTGGCGCTCGGCCATGGCCTCAAGCAAGGCCGACTGGACCTTGGCCGGAGCCCGGTTGATTTCGTCCGCCAGTACCAGGTTATGGAAGATCGGGCCTTGCTGGAACACGAAGCTGCCGGTTTCCGGGCGATAGATCTCGGTGCCGGTAATATCGGCAGGCAGCAAATCAGGGGTGAACTGGATGCGATGGAACTGCGCTTCGATGCCTTCGGCCAACTCTTTGATGGCCTTGGTCTTGGCCAGGCCGGGGGCGCCTTCGACCAGCATGTGGCCGTCGGCCAGCAACGCGATCAGCAGGCGCTCGATCAGTTTTTCCTGGCCGAGAATCTGCGCTGAGAGAAAGGTTCGCAGCGCCAGCAGCGCTTCACGATGTTCCATCGATGAGTGTTCCTGGAGAGGGTGGCCGACGGCATTCGAATAATATCGCGGCTGAGGGCGTTACTTTAATCCATCGCGGCGGTGCCGACTAACGGCCAGGGGAGATTTTATGGATTTTGAGGAAAAGTCCTACATTATTATTGAGGCACCTATCTTGTACATGACCCCGTCCTGTCGCTTTGGGCGGGGCCAGACTGCGTGGTTCTCAGGTTTACCTGGCCAGCGCGCAGCCATAGTCCTGGATCTCGCCGGCAGAGCCCAGGTTGAAATCAACCAGGCTCAGGCGGTTTGCCAGCAACAGCAGGTCTCCCCCAGGGGCTACCACCAGGGCCAGGCCATAGCGGGCAATGCTGTCATCTTGCCGACGTACATAGTCACCCAATACCTTGAACGGGTTTTCCCGGACCAGATCCTGGCCGTCAAGGCGTTTCGCCAGGTATGCATGCCTGTTCAGTCTGACGCCCAGAGGCTGCCAGTCCCGCGTGACCTGTGGGGCATGTTCGTCCAATAACGCGCGCGTCTCGGGACGCAGACAGGCCAGGTGGATATGCAACTGGCCCTGGGAGCGGCCATAACGGGAGTTGACAGCCAGCGACAGCAATTGGTCGTTGATCGGCTGGCCTGCTTCGGCGGCCAGGCGCCCACGTTGCTGCCAGGCATTGGCAAAAAAAGCGTAGGCATTGTCTTCGAGCAGCCGCGGGCTTTCGATACCTGTGATCCGCTCTGTCGGAATGATCAGATGGTGCAAAGGCCCCTGGCGATCCTTGAACAGGACATAGTGCTGTTCGAGGTCTACCACCAGGCAAGGTGCGGAGTTTTTCATGTCTCGTTGATCAGGCACACATTGCTGGCTGACAATCCGCCACAGCGCATCACCGTTGCCGTGCCCCCAGATCAGCCAGGACACCGCCACCAATACCGCCGCAGCCACCACCGGCGCTGAGATTTTAAGCCACTTGCTCATTCGGGATTCCTGATCAGAAATAAAAACTGCAGCACTCTAAACCAGCAATCCTCTATTTTTTATGTCGATTCTGATCCTGAATGTTTCAGGCTACTAACCCAATTCGCTGATATAGGTACCGGTACCGTCGAGGATGTTTTTCAGCGTCTGCTCGACTTCCGCCAGGTCCGAAGCAGGGGTCTTGTGACGGATCTCAAGGTGATCATCGCCGTTCAACGCATCGGCATCGCCGGGTGCGATTTCGATCAGCAGACGTGTGGCGCTCAGCGTGATCTTGACGCCATCGAGGGTGGAGGGTTCGCCATCGAGGGTGATCTCCAGTTCATCCTCGTCGGGATAGCGGGTCATCAGAAACATTTCCCCCGTGTCACTGTGGCAACAAAGCATGGCCATATCGTCTTCTTCATCGTCGCAAGGGTTGGCGATGAGATGGGCGGTATTGAGTTGCATGGAGAGGTGTCCTATCTGGGCAGAGAGATAGCGTATTTTGCCTGCATTCGGATTTTTTTTCAGGATCCGCCGCGTCGCGGTCAACCCTTCAAACCGAGTGCTGAAAAAATAACGAAACTCTGACACTGACGACTTGAAGTGGTCCCAAGGAGGCGACTCACTGGAACGTCAGGTTGATCGCTAAGTAGGCGCCAGTTTATCTAAGGTAAATCTATATTGAGGACGCCACTCAGCGTGATCTCATATGTTTCGTGCCATCCACGCAGGTTTATCTGTTCTCGCTTTAAGTGGGACTACTCGTACATACCTGTCATTTTTGACAGTAGACGCCGTCAACTGAAATCCTGATAATCGTCTCCAAGCCGAGTTCCAGTGTTGTCCGGTTCAAGATTTTTCATAAAAATCTTTGCGGAGGAGCGCGGTATTGAAAATCCTGAAGTATGTCTGCCGGTGTTTTCTGGTCAGACAGATTAACTTCTTTGTATGCCAAAACCATTCCAGCTGGAGTCTGCCGATACCCGGTAGCAGCCCCGGCGAGGCGTTCCCAAAGACAGTCCGGCATGACGCCAGTGGCTGGTTCGTGGAGCGCCTCAGGTTACTCGTTGGTTCGAATAATCTCCTGTTATCCGGTTGTGCTCCTGCAATCCCGGCGGGCCAGCACACCTGGCTTGATCAGGACGATACCTGCAACCAGAACAAAAGAATAAATACCGTCTTGGTATGGTTGCAAACCTTTCATGCTGCTCATGGGCAGGGTTGCGGCTGGGCAGGGTTGCGCGGTGAATTGGCGGGTGTGTCGGGCAAGCTGTCGTGTCTCGATAATTCTGTAGGAATGTTGGATGTATTTTATCGGAAGGTTCTTATCTTTTTAACGGAATTGAGGAGTGTTGTTTTTTTTCAATTCAGAGGATATTGCCGGTTTTACAGTGCGGGTAATTCAAGTTTGTGCGCTCATGCCATTTTGAGATTATCGGTGCAGAAAAAATATCGGGATCTGGAATGAAAATGACTGTCGGAACTCCGGGGATTAAAGAATGGGACTGATTTCCGTGATTCTTTCTGGAGGAGTGGGGAGCCGCCTATGGCCGTTATCACGAGAAGATCATCCCAAACCTTTCATGTTTCTGCCCGACGGGCAAAATCTGATTCAGAAGGCATTTCTGCGTGCCTCTGAAGTACAAGGGGTTGTTGAAATCCTGACGGTGATGAATCAGGAGTTACTTTTCAAGGCACAAGCTGAATATCGGGCTATCGATCAGCAAGGGCATAGGCAGGGTTTTATTCTCGAACCCTTCGGTCGTAATACGGCGGCAGCGGTGGCAATTGCGGCTTTGCAACTGCAGGCTATCTACGGCTCCGATGCGCAAATGCTGGTATTGGCGGCCGACCACTTGATCCAGGATGACGCGGCGTTTACTCGCGCGGTCAGCGATGCGAAGGCATTGGCTGATAAGGGCTGGCTGGTGACTTTTGGTATGACTCCGACGCATCCCGAGGTGGGTTTTGGTTATATCGAGACAACTGGAGAGGATCTCGGGGGTGGTTTTGCGGTAAAACATTTTGTCGAGAAACCCGACCTGCAAACGGCACGGGACTATGTCTCAACGGGTTGCTGGTACTGGAACTCCGGCATGTTCTGTTTTCGCATAGGCAGTCTATTGGATGAGTTGCAACTGCACGCGCCAGATGTGCTTGGCGCAGCTGTCGAGACACTCGCCCGCTCTCGAACCACGACGGCTTCCGGTCATCGCTGCCTGACACTGGATGCCGAGACATTTGCAACGGTTCCCGAGGTCTCGATCGATTGTGCCCTGATGCAGCGTTCCAGCAGGGTGGCGACCGTTGTCTGTGATATTGGTTGGAGCGACATTGGTTCATGGAATGCCGTGAGTCATCTGACGCCCGCCGATGTTCAAGGTAATCGCTTCGCCGGTGAGGTGGTCACTCATTCGGCTCGCAATAACTATGTCTACAGTGAGGACCGTCTGATGGCGCTGGTGGGCGTCGAGGACCTGCTGGTCGTTGAAACGCCCGATGCGATTTTGGTCGCTCACAAGGATCATGCGCAGGAGGTGAAGCATATTGTCGGGCATCTCAAATCCAGTGGCCATACCTCACATCTGTTGCATCGCACCGTTCACCGGCCCTGGGGCACCTATACGGTGCTTGAGCAAGGTGAACGTTTCAAGATCAAGCGAATAGTGGTGAGGCCCAAAGCCTCGTTATCCCTGCAAATGCACCATCATCGTTGTGAGCACTGGATCGTGGTCAGTGGTACGGCGCTGGTTGTCAATGATCAACAGGAGATGGTGCTCAACCCCAATGAGTCCACGCTCATTTTGGCGGGCCGCAAGCACAGGCTGGGCAATCCAGGAGTGGTGGATCTGGTGTTGATTGAAGTCCAGAGCGGAGATTATCTCGGTGAGGATGACATTGTTCGTTTTGAAGACACTTATGGTCGTGTCGAAGTGGCTGGTCGCTAGGTTTTAGTCAGTGGGTCACTGAGTTCTGTAGTAGTGATCTTGTTCGGGTTTCCCCGACGACAGGAGAGTTTCGTCTGTTGGAAGCGTGGGTGCTTTCCGGATGTTCTCTGTCAGCTAATTGATTTTTTAAGCGGTGAAGATATGGATGCCAAAAAAGTAGCATTGATTACCGGTATTACTGGGCAGGACGGAGCCTATCTGGCCGAGTTTTTGCTCAAGAAAGGATATTCCGTGCATGGCATAAGACGCCGTAGTTCGCAATTCAATACGGCACGTATCGATCATTTGTATCATGACCCGCATGCGCAAGGTTATGACTTGACCTTGCATCACGGTGACTTGACGGACTCCAGCAGTCTTATTCGTATCGTCAGTGATGTGCAGCCGGATGAGATCTACAATCTCGGTGCTCAAAGTCATGTCGCGGTTTCTTTTGAGGAGCCTGAATACACGGCGAACTCCGATGGGCTCGGCGCACTGCGTCTTCTTGAAGCCATTCGTATTGCCGGTTTGGAGAAAAAATCACGATTTTACCAGGCTTCTACATCCGAACTATATGGGCTCGTACAAGAAGTTCCGCAACGAGAAACGACGCCGTTTTACCCTCGTTCACCTTATGCGGTTGCGAAGCTTTACGCCTACTGGATGACCGTCAATTATCGGGAAGCCTATGGCATCTATGCGTGTAACGGCATCTTGTTCAATCACGAATCGCCCCTGCGCGGTGAAACTTTTGTAACGCGCAAGATCACTCGCGCACTGGCCCGTATAAAACTTGGGCTGCAGGAGTGTTTGTATCTGGGCAATATGAACGCGCTACGTGACTGGGGGCACGCGCGTGACTATGTTGAAATGCAATGGATCATGTTGCAACAGGCTGTGCCGCGCGATTACGTGATTGCCACGGGAGAGCAACACTCGGTTCGCGAGTTCGTGGAGCTGGCCGCCAGGGTCATTGATATCGACATCAATTGGGAAGGGAGCGGCGTTGACGAGAAAGGTTATGACGCGCAGACCGGAAAGTGCATTGTCTGCGTTGATTCCCGTTATTTTCGTCCGACGGAAGTTGAAACGCTGTTGGGCGACCCTGGAAAAGCCAGAGAACAGTTGGGTTGGACGCCAAAAATTCCCTTTACGCACTTGGTCGAAGAGATGATGCGCGAAGATATGCGCGAAGCTAGCAGGGATCAGTTGGCCAAGACCCATGGTTATAAGTATTTCAATGGTCAAGAATAGCGGAGGTTTGGATGATTCCGGTCTATCAGCCTTATTTAGGCGCTCGTGAGAAGGAATATGTTAACCAATGTCTTGAGTCGACATGGATTTCCTCACGGGGCGAATTCATTTCGCGCTTCGAGCGCGAGTTTGCCAGCTATATTGGTTCGGAGCATGCAACGACGGTCAGTAACGGCACCGTCGCGCTTCATCTGGCAATGGCTGCGTTGAGGATCGGGGTGGGTGATGAAGTCATTGCTCCGACTCTGACCTACATAGCATCAATCAATACGATCATGCAAACAGGCGCCCGTGTGGTGTTCGCAGACTCGTCCGAACCCAGCTGGAATATCAATGTTGCCGATATCAGGGCGCGTATCAACGCAAGAACAAAAGCCGTGATGGTGGTTCATCTATATGGTCAAGCTTGTGACATGGATGAAATCGTCGCGCTGTGCAGGGAGCACAATCTATTGCTGATCGAGGACTGCGCCGAAGCATTTGGTTCTCTTTATAAAGGTCGTCACGTCGGCACGTTCGGTGATGTAGCGACTTTCAGTTTCTTCGGCAACAAGACCATCACCACGGGGGAAGGCGGAATGGTCGTTTGCCAGAAAGAGGATGTTCACGAGAGAGCCTGCTACCTGAAAAATCAGGGAGTTTCGAAGACTCGCGAGTATTGGCACGACGAAGTGGCGTACAACTACCGCATGACCAATATCTGTGCGGCCATAGGGCTTGCGCAGTTGGAACAGGCAGACACCATCATTGCCCGCAAACGTCAGATTGCACATTGGTACCGTGAGGCATTGGAAGGTTTACCCCTGACGTTTCACGCTGAATTAGCCGGTACGCGCCATTCCTACTGGATGTGCTCCATTCTTTTGCGGGAGTCCTGTCTGTGTCAGGGGCTTCGGGATTGGCTAAAGGCATGTGGCATAGATACGCGGCCACTGTTTCCACCCGCGCACACCATGCCTCATTGTCAAACCGACGAGATATTTGAAGTGGCACAGAGCCTGAGTTCTCGCGGTCTCAATTTACCCAGTTATCCAACCTTACGTCAGGATCAGGTGCTGCAGGTGAGCGAGGAAATTCGCAGCTACTTGGAGCGGTCTGCTTGATGAGTACTTATTTTGCTCGTATCTGGGACGCCCGCTATTTTTGGGTACACCTTGCACTTGCCGATTTGAGAGCCAGGTGGCGGCGATCATTTTTAGGGGTGGCCTGGTCGGTCATTCAGCCGCTGGGGATGACCTTGTTACTGGCCCTTGTATTCAGTAAGTTGTTCAATACCAATATTGTCAGTTATGCACCGTATATCTTGTCAGGAATTATCGTTTGGGAGTTTATCTCTGCTAACACCGTGGCCGGCTCGCTTTCTTTTGTGCAGGCGGATGCCTATATAAAACAATGTAATCATCCGTTGGCCATCTATACCTTGCGTACCGTGATTGGTAGCGTCATTGTATTGATGCTGGCGAGTTTGTCTCTCTATGGTTGGGCAGCGGTCGTACTGCCGCAAAATATAGGCTGGTGCTGGCTGGCAAGCTTGACCTTATACCCCATTCTCTGCCTGATCGCCTGGCCGGTGGCGACACTGTTGTCCTATATCAGTAGCCGTTTTCGAGACATTCCCCATGCCCTCGGGTTGGTGATGCAATCGCTGTGGTTCATCTCGCCGGTTTATTTCGAGGAGAAAATGTTCAGGCGCGGTGGGCTTGACGCATTGGTTGACTATAACCCGGTCTATCACATCCTTCAGTTGATTAGAGCTCCTTTGTTAAACGGAGAGTGGCCAACAATGGATAACTATCTCTTCAGTGTGGGCACAGCGTGCTTGTTTGCACTGATTGCACTACTCGTTGGCCGACGGGTCGAGCGTAAGGTGATTTTTTATCTATGAAAAAGAACAGGATTTCCCTGCAGAACGTCAACCTTCACTATGCCTCTGTGGCGTACAAGGAGCGCTCGTTGAAAACGCTCATGACTGGGCTTTTCAGCAAAAAAAACAGCAGGGCAAACGTGCTGGATATCCACGCGTTGAAAAATATCAGCGTCGATATCGTGCAGGGTGAGCGGGTGGGGTTGCTGGGGCACAACGGTGCTGGCAAGAGTACCTTTCTGAAAACAGTGGCCGGGCTGTATCCGGTTTCCAGCGGCACAGTGAGTGTTGAGGGGGCAATCCGTTCTCTCTTTGACCTGAGCCTGGGGTTTGAGCCCGATGCCAGTGGTCGGGAAAACATTCTTTATCGTGGTTTATTGTTGGGTTTGACGCCTGGCTTCATGCGTGAAAAAGAAGCAGAGATCGTTGCTTTTGCCGATTTGGGCGAGTTCATCGATTATCCGATCAGGACTTATTCGGCAGGTATGCAGGTCAGGTTGGCATTCGCCATATCGACCATGGTCGGTGGCGATATCCTGCTGTTGGATGAAGTCATCGGCGCGGGTGATGCTAGTTTTATGGCGAGGGCCAGGCAACGCATTGCCGGTCTTATCGAGCAGTCGGAAATCCTGGTCCTTGCTTCGCATGATTTCAGTGCCCTGCGTTCAATCTGCAGCCGTGGCCTGGTCTTCCATCACGGGCGGCTGGTTTATGACGGGCCTTGTGAGCAAGCCATCACGGAGTACCAGATCATCAACGGTGTGAGGCAATCATGAAGACATTGCGTGTCCTCTGGTTGCTCAATCACACCACCTTGCGAAAGTTTGAGATTGAACAGCTTCGTGCCTGTGGGGTGTCTGAGATATTTCTGCCCAAAAGCTTTGCCTATGATGAAGGGAACCTCTCCGCCAGTATCGACTTCAGCCAGGATGCAACTTTATCGTTGTCGGCCGAGTCGTTGGCAGTGCTTAACGCGCAAGACTGGTATTCGTCGCCCAGCGACGAGGCATGGGATATCGTCAATCGCCATTTCGATATCGCGATCATCGGTTTTTTCCCCAAGCAAATCGAATCGACCGTCTACAGATTCCACGGCTCGGTCATTCTCCGGGTATTCGGGCTTAGCGCGGGATACTCTTATTCCCAACTTTTATACGAAGAGGTCGGGGAGGCGGTCGTCAGAAAGATCAAGTCCATGGGAGCTCGTTTCTGGTTCGGCGTGGGCTATGAGCATTTAAGCGATAACGAGTGTCACTTCCTGGCCGATCGTACCTGTTTCTTACCCATGGGATTGAAAGATATCGACAGGGTCGGAGGGTGGCAGGGCATGTTGAACAAAATATTATTTGTATGCCCACGAATTGGCTCATCTCCTTATTTTGAAAATATCTATCGAACATTTGTGCGCGATTTTGCCGGGTTTGACTATAGCGTGGGTGGGGCACAGCCCATCGCCGTAAGCGATGTCCGGGTGCTCGGTTTCGTTTCGAGCGAACAGCATGAATACAACATGAAGCAGCATAAATTGATGTTTTATCATTCGACGGAGCCTAATCATATTCACTATCACCCCTTCGAAGCGGTAAAACAGGGTATGCCGCTGTTGTTCATGGCCGGTGGCATGCTGGATAAAATGGGTGGGTTGGTACTTCCTGGTCGTTGCAAATCCATTGCAGAGGCTAGAACGAAGGCCAGGCGCCTGCTCGCCAACGACGAGAAATTGATAAAAAGTATTTGCGAGAGCCAAGTCTGCCTGCTGGATCGGATGAGTGCCGGATATTGTAAACAATTCTGGAGTGCTGGTTTCGCAAAGGTCATTGCCGCACGCGCGGTAGCACTCAGTGAATCCTTGTCTCGCCCCAGAAAGCGCAAGCGCATTGGGGTGATCCTTCCCATTGAATATCGTGGGGGCAGTCTAAGGGGAGCCATTCTACTTGCCAGAGCCCTCAGTGTCGGGAGCCGTCAGGCCGGTGAAGATGCCGATATCGTTTTTCTTCATCTTGACAGTCCTGAAGTCTATTCGCCTGAACTGTTCGATGATGTGCCGACGGATATCTCTGTGCGTCCCTTCCGATGGATGGTTTTGAGTCGCGATGCTGCGCGTCGAGCCATGCGCTATGCCGGCCATGAGGGCTGGGAGCCCGATAGTGAACGTTATCTTGCGGTGGATGATGGTATTCACTCGCTTGAGGACTGTGACCTGTGGTTGGTTGTTTCTGACCGGCTGTCCGCGCCCCTGTTGCCGATCAAACCGGCCATTTTAATGGTCTATGACTACTTGCAGCGGTATGTGCGTATCTTGCCCGATGGTGCTGATCAGCCTTACCTGGATGCTGCCCGGCGTGCCACGAAAGTTCTGGTGACCACTCGGTTTACCCACAACGATGTACTTCAATATGCCGGTGTTGCGCCTGACAAGGTGTTCAAACTACCCATGTTGGCGCCGGACCTTTACCCAGACACACCCATCTTTCCGAGAGATCCACAAGCCCCTGCGTATTTTTTGTGGACAAGCAATCTGGCCATGCACAAGAACCATGAGAATGCCCTCAAGGCATTGAAGATCTACTACGAAGAGATGCAGGGGGAGTTGGTGTGCTTTCTGGTCGGAGTGGAAACGGAGAAGTTGTTGAAAGGTGATTTGCGACGCCCACGGCGCCTGGCTGAACTTGTTAAGAAGAGTGTCCCGCTAAGTAGACAGTTGACGATTCGGGGTGAATTGCCAGATCGAGACTACCGGCAACTGTTGGCCAATGCGGCTTTTCTTTGGCATGCGGGCGCAATCGACAACGGTACTTTCAGTGTTGTCGAAGCAGCCAGCCTGGGGGTGCCGGCGCTTAGCAGCGATTATCCGGCCATGCGCGAAATTGATCAGCAGTTTTCACTGGGGGTGAGCTGGATGGATGCGTTCGAGCCCCGGCAAATGGCGGCCGGTCTCAAAGAGATGGAGCGCTCCTATCGGGCGCTTCGAACTTGTCTGCCTGATCGTAGCAAGATGCTGGAACAGGGCCTGGAGGCGTTGGCAGGAGATTACTGGCGGGTGGTTAGAACATGTCTATAAGAACGTTCGGCATTTATCTGGCTTACGCGCCGGGCGTCAATCTCAAGCATGAGGGATTGGGTCGGCATCTGGCTGCATTTCTCAAAGGCGCAGCCGAGCGTGAGGACGTCCGCTTTGTGTTGATTTGCCCAAACTGGTCGAAAGACGATCTTGAGTCTCTCTTTATCAGCGAGGGTGTACGCCAGGATCGATTCGAAGTGGTTTCTCCTGAGCGGGTTCCCTTGATTATTTATCTGTACGAGGCCTATCTCGCGAGGAGAGGCCGGCGTAGAACGCTAGGTCTTAAAACCTGGTTGTTGGATAAATTCAGGGCATTGAAATCACGTGGCCTCCAGCATGTCGAGAATCGCTTGGTGAGTACGTTTTCATACCGGGGGTTATTTTTAATCGGCATTGAGGTTCTGATTGTCCTTCTGCTGCTGCTGTTGTTAAGCCCTTTGGCGGTTCTGTGGGGAATAGGCCTTGGTATCACGGCGGGTGCGCGACGTCTCAAAAGAGTTCTTGGGGCCATTGGCTCAACGTCAACCGCTTCACGCTGGTATTCCATGGTGAATCGGCCCAAGGGCGATGCGTTTGTATTGCGGCTGTATAAGCGGCTTGAGTGGGCCGAAGCCGAGAGAATGCAGCATCTCATCGAGCGCATGGATGAGGTCAGGGCCTGGTATTGCCCGACGGCCTTTTGGCCTGCGTTCAATAACATCGCCACTCCGCGTCTTATGTGTGTACCCGATGTCGTGCTGGCTGATTTTTCCGTTGGATTTTCAAACGTCGGTGAAAATAGATTTCTACAGGTGTTTGAACAAATCGGATCCTCCATTCGATCAGCCACGAATCTTGTCTGTTATAGCGAAACGGTGAAGTGGGCGACACTGGTTGATCGCTATGCCATAGCGCCCTCGGCCATTACCGTGATCCGCCATGCGCCAAATGACTTGAGCTCCTTGGTCACGGTGCACGGGTTTTCAGATGGTGAATTGGCGTCACGGAACTACTGTGAGAAGTTGTTAATAAGGGCGTTCAAGAAGTCATCAAATTTTTCATATGCTGCGGGTTTTGCCAATGCTCAGGTAAAATTTATATTTTATGCAAGTCAATTTCGTCCAAATAAAAATGTCCTGACGCTGTTGACTGCATACGAGTACCTATTAAGACGACGGTTTATTACGCATAAGCTGCTATTGACTGGCAATATCGATGGGTATCCGCAGATACGTGAGTTTATCAAGGAGCATTTCCTGGAAAATGACGTCATTTGCCTGCATGGCCTGAGCATTCAAGAGCTGGCAGCTTGTTACAAACTGGCTGACCTGGCCGTCAATCCGAGCCTCAGCGAGGGCGGCTGCCCCTTTACCCTGACTGAGGCGCTGTCAGTTTCCACGCCTGTCGTGATGGCAAGAACGGCGGTGAGCGAGGAAATCATTCAAGACCCACAGATATACAAGGTCACTCTTTTCGACCCTTATGACTGGCGAGACATGGCGAGATGTATTGAATGGGGGCTTACCCACCGGGAGCAATTATTAGAAATACAGAAAAAATTTTACGAAGTGTTGTCACGACGCACATGGGCCGATGTCGCCAATGAGCATATCGAAATCCTGGATCGGATATCTGGTGGTCCGTGTGGCTAGTTCTGTTAGTTAGTTTCGGCGCCATAAGCCTCTAGGTCAGCCGGTGTCGGAATTTCAGCTAATCAACTAATTGTGCAGGTCACTGGTTCTAAAGATAAGTAAGGGAGACGGTAATGGAAAACTATCTTGGATTGTTGATACTCGGTTTTGGCGGGCATGCACGTAGTGTTGCCGATGTGGCTATCGCCGGGGGGATAGGCCAGCTCTGTTTTATTGATGAGTATGCTCGGCCCAATGAGTGCTTTGCAGGTTTTGAAGTTTTGACCGATTGGCCCGGTGAATTACCTGACGGCTGGGCTGTCATGCCGGCAAGTGGGGATAACAGTAAAAGACAGGCGTTGTGCCAGTGGAGTATCGAGCGTGGCTGGCCGCTGGCGACCCTGGTCGCGCCGACGGCTACTATCGGGTTTGGCGCGGTATTGGGAGCGGGGTGTTTTGTTGCCCAACATGCGCATGTCGGACCGAGGTCTCATCTGGGACAGGGATGTATCGTCAATACGGGTGCGGTTATTGACCACGAGGTGGCAGTGGGGGAGTACTCCCATGTCTCTATTGGCGCATGCGTTGCGGGTCGTGGCCAGGTAGGGCGCCGGTGTTTCCTGGGCGCGGGGTCGACGGTGATCGATGGTTTGAATATTGCCAATGGCGTGACCTTGGGGGCCGGGGCCTGCGCCACGAAGTCTCTTGAAGTTGCAGGTGTATACGTCGGGGTACCGGCCCGCCTGATAAGTAGGAAATAAAGAACATGAAAATTCTTCATTTCTTCAAGACCTATTACCCCGTGAGTCTCGGCGGCGGTATCGAGCAATTTATTTTCCAGCTCTCCGAAGGCGGATTTGCACACGGGGTGAATGCCGAAACCTTATATTTGAGCCCACAGGGCCCCGCGCGTTGTTTAGCAGTCGGTCGACATTACTCTCATGCTTCACGACTCGACTTGCAGGTTGCCTCCACCGGTTTTTCGCTTTCGGCTTTTAAGGATTTCTCCGAATTGGCCCGTGAAGCCGACATTGTCCATTATCATTTTCCATGGCCTTTCGCCGATGTGGTGCATTTCGCTACCTGTCTGCGCAAGCCGACCGTTGTCAGTTACCATTCGGATATCGTCAGGCAGAAATTTCTGTTGGGTCTATATAGGCCGTTGATGCACAGGTTCCTGGGCAGCGTGGATCGTATCGTCGTCAGTTCACCCAACTACCTTGAAAGCAGTCCGGTGCTGGCCAGATATCGGGACAAGTTGTCAGTTATTCCTATCGGACTTGATAAAGACACCTATCCCCAGGTTCCCCCCGAAAAGCTGGCGTTCTGGCGGTCGGTCATGGGGGAACGCTTTTTTCTGTTTGTCGGGAGGCTCTGTTATTACAAAGGGCTCGATTATTTGCTGGAGGCGGCGGCAAAGATTACTTACCCCATCGCCATCGTCGGGGTTGGCAACCTGGAGGCCAGCTTGAAAGCCAAGGCCGAGCGTTTGGGGCTGACTCATGTGCATTTTCTGGGCGGGCTTGCGGATGTCGATAAAGCCGCGTTGTTGCAACTGTGCTACAGCATGGTTTTCCCTTCCCATTTACGCTCGGAAGCGTTCGGGATCGCCCTGCTGGAGGCGGCGATGTTCGGTAAGGCAATGATTTCCTGCGAGATCGGTACGGGCACTAGTTATATCAATATCGCTGGTGAGACAGGCCTTGTTGTACCGCCGGCAGATCCCGCGGCACTGGCCTGTGCCATGACCCGTCTCTGGGGCAATGCGCCAAGAACTCAAGAGATGGGCGCTCGGGCGCAGTTGCGCTTCGAGCAGTTGTTCACCGCCAAGGAAATGGTTCGCGGATATGTCGGTGTCTATCAAAAAGTCCTCTCCAACGGGCGGATGTCCGCATTGCGCGCGCATCGCGCCTGATTTCTCCTCTGCTGCCTGTCAATGTCCGAATATGTCGCAGCGTCGCAAGCACAAGCGTTCGCCCACTCGTTAAGCTTCGCAACGGATAATTCTTCCCTGGCCGTGGTCTGTAAAATCGGCGGCGGCCGCCGAAGAGGCTAGTCTTCGAACGTGAATGTGACCCCTGGGTCGCGACCAGCTTCATCAACCTGTCACTCTGCGCTGCCCCGATATACCCTACGGAGTGATACAGGCCCTTTTTTTCGGGGAAAACGCGCGACGCTTCTCTCTTAACAAGCCCTAGCGGAGTACCACAGATGGCGTTCTTCACCGCAGCCAGCAAAGCCGACTTCCAGCAGCAACTGCAAGCGGCACTGGCCCAGCACATCAGCGAACAGGCACTGGCCCAAGTGGCGTTGTTTTCTGAACAGTTCTTCGGCATCATTTCCCTGGACGAGTTGACCCAGCGTCGACTTTCCGATCTTGCCGGCTGTACCTTGTCGGCCTGGCGCCTGTTGGAGCGCTTCGATCACGCCCAGCCACAAGTCAGGGTCTACAACCCCGATTACGAACGCCATGGCTGGCAGTCGACCCACACCGCCGTCGAAGTCCTGCACCACGACCTGCCATTTCTGGTGGATTCGGTGCGTACAGAACTCAATCGCCGCGGCTACAGCATCCATACCCTGCAAACCACCGTGCTCAGTGTTCGCCGTGGCGGCAAGGGCGAATTACTGGAAATCCTGCCAAAAGGCACCCAGGGCGAGGGGGTTTTCCACGAATCGCTGATGTACCTGGAGATCGACCGCTGCGCCAATGCCGCTGAGCTGAGCGTGCTGTCAAAGGAACTGGAACAGGTTCTGGCGGAAGTCCGGGTCGCGGTCGCTGACTTCGAGCCGATGAAGGCCAAGGTCCAGCAGTTGATCGACGGTATCGAGAACAGTCAGTTCGCTATTGCCGCCGATGAAAAGAGCGAGATCAAGAGTTTCCTGGAATGGCTGGTGGGCAACCATTTCACCTTCCTCGGCTACGAAGAATTCGTGGTCCGTGACGGCCAGAACGGTGGTCACATCGAGTATGACCAGAGCTCCTTTCTCGGCCTGACCAAACTACTGCGCGCCGGCCTCACCGCCGACGATCTGCACATCGAAGACTATGCCGTGAATTACCTGGCCGAACCGACTCCGCTGTCGTTCGCCAAGGCTGCGCACCCGAGTCGCGTTCATCGTCCGGCCTACCCGGATTTCGTTTCCGTGCGAGTGATCGATGGCGCCGGCAAGGTGCTCAAGGAATGCCGTTTCATGGGCCTCTACACCTCCTCGGTGTACGGCGAGAGCGTGCGGGTGATTCCGTACATCCGCCGCAAGGTCGAGGAAATCGAGCGCCGCTCCGGCTTCCATTCCAAGGCCCACTTGGGTAAGGAACTGGCTCAGGTGCTCGAAGTGCTGCCGCGCGATGACCTGTTCCAGACCCCGGTGGATGAGTTGTTCTGCACCGTGATGTCCATCGTGCAGATTCAGGAACGCAACAAGATCCGGGTTTTCCTGCGCAAGGACCCGTATGGCCGTTTCTGCTACTGCCTGGCCTATGTGCCACGTGATGTCTATTCCACCGAAGTGCGCCAAAAGATCCAGCAAGTGCTGATGGATCGCCTGAAAGCCACTGACTGCGAGTTCTGGACCTTCTTCTCCGAGTCCGTGCTGGCCCGTGTGCAACTGATTTTGCGGGTCGATCCGAAGAATCGCCTGGACATCGATCCGATCCTGCTGGAAAAAGAAGTGGTCCAGGCCTGCCGCAGCTGGCAGGACGACTACGCCAGCCTGGTGGTCGAGAGCTTCGGCGAAGCCCACGGCACCAGCGTGTTGTCGGACTTCCCGAAAGGCTTTCCCGCCGGTTACCGCGAGCGTTTCGCCGCGCACTCCGCCGTGGTCGACATGCAGCACCTGCTGAGCCTGACCGAGGCCAATCCGCTGGTGATGAGTTTCTACCAGCCACTGGGGCAGGTTTCCGGCCAGCGGGAGCTGCATTGCAAGCTCTACCATGCCGATACTCCGTTGGCACTGTCCGACGTCCTGCCCATTCTGGAAAACCTCGGTTTGCGTGTACTGGGCGAGTTCCCGTATCGCTTGCGCCACAGCAACGGTCGCGAGTTCTGGATCCATGACTTCGCCTTTACCGCCGCCGAAGGCCTGGACCTGGATATCCAGCAACTGAACGACACCCTGCAGGATGCTTTCGTCCACATCGTTCGTGGCGATGCCGAGAACGATGCGTTCAACCGCCTGGTACTTACCGCAGGTCTGCCGTGGCGCGACGTGGCGCTGCTGCGTGCCTACGCCCGTTACCTGAAGCAGATTCGTCTGGGTTTCGATTTGGGTTACATCGCCAGCACCCTGAACAACCACACCGATATCGCCCGCGAGCTGACGCGCCTGTTCAAAACCCGCTTCTACCTGGCCCGCAAGCTGAGCGCCGATGACCTCGACGACAAGCAACTGCGCCTCGAACAGGCAATCCTGACGGCCCTGGACGATGTCCAGGTGCTGAACGAAGACCGCATCCTGCGTCGTTACCTTGACCTGATCAAGGCGACCCTGCGGACCAACTTCTATCAGGCCGATGCCAATGGCCAGAACAAATCGTACTTCAGCTTCAAGTTCAACCCACACGCGATTCCCGAGTTGCCCAAGCCGGTGCCGAAGTTTGAAATCTTCGTCTATTCGCCACGGGTCGAAGGTGTACACCTGCGCTTCGGTAACGTCGCTCGTGGTGGCCTGCGCTGGTCGGACCGCGAGGAGGACTTCCGTACCGAAGTCCTGGGCCTGGTAAAAGCCCAGCAAGTGAAGAACTCGGTCATCGTGCCGGTGGGCGCCAAAGGCGGCTTCCTGCCGCGTCGCCTGCCCCTGGGCGGCAGCCGTGACGAGATCGCGGCCGAAGGGATCGCCTGCTACCGCATCTTCATCTGCGGCCTGTTGGACATCACCGACAATCTCAAGGACGGCGCCCTGGTGCCGCCTGCCAACGTCGTGCGCCATGACGACGATGATCCGTACCTGGTGGTGGCGGCGGACAAGGGCACCGCAACCTTCTCCGATATCGCCAACGGCATTGCCATCGACTACGGTTTCTGGCTCGGCGACGCCTTCGCTTCCGGCGGCTCGGCCGGTTATGACCACAAGAAGATGGGTATCACCGCCAAGGGCGCGTGGGTGGGCGTACAGCGTCACTTCCGCGAGCGCGGTATCAATGTCCAGGAAGACAGTGTCACTGTGGTCGGTGTCGGCGACATGGCCGGCGACGTGTTCGGCAACGGCCTGTTGATGTCCGACAAGCTCAAGTTGGTCGCGGCCTTCAACCACCTGCACATCTTCATCGACCCGAATCCAGATCCGGCAACCAGCTTCGCCGAGCGCCAGCGCCTGTTCGATCTGCCGCGTTCGGCCTGGTCCGACTACGACACCCGTATCATGTCCGAAGGCGGCGGTATCTTCTCGCGTAGCGCGAAGAGCATTGCGATCTCCGCGCAGATGAAAGAGCGCTTCGACATCAGCGCGGATAAACTGACCCCAACCGAACTGTTGAATGCGTTACTCAAGGCACCGGTGGACCTGTTGTGGAATGGCGGTATTGGCACCTACGTCAAAGCCAGCAGCGAAAGCCATGCCGATGTCGGCGACAAGGCCAATGACGCACTGCGCGTGAACGGTAACGAATTGCGTTGCAAGGTGGTGGGCGAGGGCGGCAACCTGGGCATGACCCAGCTCGGTCGCGTCGAGTTCGGCCTCAATGGTGGCGGCTCCAACACCGACTTCATCGACAACGCCGGTGGCGTGGACTGTTCCGACCACGAAGTGAATATCAAGATCCTGCTCAACGAAGTGGTGCAGGCTGGCGATATGACCGAGAAGCAGCGCAACCAGTTGCTCGGCAGCATGACCAATGAAGTCGGCAGCCTGGTGCTCGGCAATAACTACAAGCAGACCCAGGCCCTGTCCCTGGCCGCCCGTCGTGCCTACGAGCGGATCGCCGAATACAAGCGCCTGATGAGCGATCTGGAAGGTCGTGGCAAGCTGGACCGTGCCATCGAGTTTCTGCCCTCGGAAGAGCAACTGGCCGAGCGTATTGCCGCCAGCCAGGGGCTGACCCGTGCCGAGTTGTCGGTGTTGATCTCCTACAGCAAGATCGACCTCAAGGCGGCGTTGCTCGACTCCAAGGTACCGGACGACGAGTACCTGACCCGCGACATGGAAACTGCGTTCCCGCCGACGCTGGTGAGCAAGTTCGCCGACGCGATGCGTCGCCACCGCCTCAAGCGTGAAATCGTCAGCACCCAGATCGCCAACGACCTGGTCAACCACATGGGCATCACCTTCGTGCAGCGTCTGAAGGAGTCCACCGGCATGAGCCCGGCAAATGTCGCCGGCGCCTATGTCATCGTGCGTGACATCTTCCACCTTCCGCACTGGTTCCGTCAGATCGAGGCGTTGGACTACAAAGTGTCGGCCGAGACCCAGCTGGAGTTGATGGATGAATTGATGCGCCTGGGTCGTCGCGCCACGCGCTGGTTCCTACGCAGCCGTCGCAACGAACAAGATGCTGCCCGTGACGTGGCGCACTTCGGGCCGCACCTGGCAGCCTTGGGCCTCAAACTCGACGAACTGCTGGAAGGGCCGACCCGGGAAGTCTGGCAGATCCGCTACCAGGCCTATGTCCAGGCCGGTGTACCGGAACTGCTGGCGCGTATGGTGGCCGGCACCACGCACCTGTACACCCTGTTGCCGATCATCGAGGCCGCCGATGTCACCGGTCACGACGCCGCCGAAGTGGCCAAGGCCTACTTCGCGGTGGGCAGTGCCCTGGATCTGACTTGGTATTCCCAGCAGATCAGCGACCTGCGTGTCGGCAACAACTGGCAGGCCCAGGCTCGCGAAGCGTTCCGCGACGATGTCGATTGGCAGCAGCGGGCGATCACCATCTCGGTGCTGAAGCTGGCCGATGCGCCTGAGGACATGGAAGCCCGCGTGGCCCTGTGGCTGGAGCAGAACGCGAGCATGGCTGATCGTTGGCGTGCCATGCTGGTGGAAATCCGTGCCGCCAGCGGCACCGACTACGCCATGTACGCGGTCGCCAACCGTGAGTTGATGGACCTGGCATTGAGCGGTTCACCAACGCTTTGATCGCCTGAAGCAGTCACCGAAAACCCCGACGCGTGAGCGTCGGGGTTTTTTGTTGGAGTTTTTATAAAGGCGGCTGCGATCAGCCAAAGACTCGTTCACCGATTGAACTGTTAGAGGGCGTTAATAGATATATTATCAGTGGGTAATATAGATAAAAAAATAGGCTAAGCGATTGGTTATTTGAACTTTTTATCGAGTGATTGAAGATTAGTATAAGAGGGTGGGATTATTTAAGGTATTTCGGATATGGTTGTTTATGCTCTTGAAACATCGGATGTCGCTGCACCCCTTGGAAGGGAGGAGTATCATACGCTGGTGGCAAGTCGACTGCCGGATTGGTTGAAGGCCGCGCCCTTCGCTTCCCGTAGCGCCTATGTGGCCAACATGCGTCGCCATCAGGCGAATAAAACCCGTCTGGCCGATTATCTACAGGGTTTGCGAAACCCCGAGGCTTTTGCCGCGCCACTGTTGCAGCAAGCCCTGGACGATGAGTTCGGGACAGGGTTGGATGTGCATCAGGACCAGCTCAGGCACGTTCATATACTGGCGGCAGAAACACTCTCCACACCCTATCAGCAAAAGCTTACACAACAGTCGCTATTACAAGCTGCCTTACAGAACTTCGAGGAAAGCGAAACCACTTATTTTGGTTTCGATCGAGGCTCGCAGATACTTCGCAAGAGTCCGGCTGTCTTGAAGAAAGCGTTTACGCCCCAGCTATTTGCCAAGTTATGCCGAGATTTGGATCTGGGCGGGAAATATAAAGAGCATATTGAGTCTTTTCTGTTGCGTAAGAGCGCCTCCGGGCAACGCGACGATGAATTTCGTCGATTGTGCGTGGCCAAGGAAATCTCCGAGCTGGCGCTGCAGGCCGATATCGCGGTGATGAAAGGGCATATCGACGGCTCGGCCTATCGGATGCTCAAGCAGTGGGTCGGCGGCGACTCCAGCCCTCTCTGGAGCCAGCATGCCGTACAGTTTCATGAGATAAAGATGCTCGATGTGCGTATTCCCGACAGCGGTTATCGGGGGGCTTTGCTCAAGGGCGCATTGCTGATCCGTTTTGACGTCGCCAACGCCCGTGAGCCTTGCCCTTGTGTGGTATACCTGTCCGGCGATACCGAACAGGCGCTCAAGCAATATTCAAGCCTGGCGGCGTTCGAGGACGACCTCAGAGGCAGGCTGGGTGATCAGGGTTATCAACACGGCTTTCGGCGCTACCTCCATCTGCGAACTCAGCCGGTGTTTTTCACCACCCTGAACGAACGCCTGAATCGCTGGAATCCCGAGGTACGTCGGCGTGTGCCCGATGAGCAGGCGCGCTTGCAGCTCCAGCTCGCCCCGATAACGGGAGATCCCTTTTTCGAGCTCTATGTGCAGCACACCGACAAACTGCTTGATGATGCCCGGATATTGGCGGTGTCGACGAATGCGGAGGACAAGAAGACCCGTAGCGCTCGTTGGCATTCCTTTCTGGATTGGGGTGTCAGCTTGCTGTTTTTTGTACCGGGCCTTGGTGAAACGATGTTAGCGGTGGTGGCTGCCCAGTTGTTGGTCCAGCTCTACGACGGGATCGAGGATTGGCAACACGACGAAAAGAAGCAGGCGGTACTGACCTTTCTTAGCGTGGTATTGAATCTGGAGCTTGGAGCCTTCCTCCAGGTTCTGGCCCGTGACGCCGAAGCGGCTGTTTTTGTTGACACACTCAAGCAGGTCAAACTGTCGGACGAAGGAACCCGGTTATGGAAAGCCGACCTGGCGCCCTATCGACATACACCGGTCTTGCCCGAAGGGCTCGAGCCCGACGGCTCAGGACTACGCGTGCACAACTCCAGTAGCTACCTGGCACTGGACGGGAACTACTACCAGCTTCGGCCCACTCGCGTCAGCCATGAGTATCGTGCCGAGCATCCCAACCGGCCAACCTATTCGCCACTGTTCAGTCATAACGGCTCAGGCGCCTGGACGCATGAGCTGGAAGAGCCGTTGCAGTGGGACGCGTTCAAGCTGTTCCAACGCCTGGGACCGGATCTGGCGGATTTTTCCCCGGAGCAGGCGGATCGAATCATGACCATCAGCGGCGTGGAGGCCGATCAGTTGCGCCCGGTCTACCTGGACCAGATGAGCCGGCCCGCGCTGCTGAGCGATACGGTTGAGCGCTTCAGGGTCGATGAAGATATCCAACGATTTATCCAGACCGGTACCACCAATGGTGGCATTGTCGATTGGCGTATGCAGGAACAACTGCTCGAGACCTTGTGGCCACCCACCAAGGTATTGCAATTCGTCAATGGGGAAGGGCAGGTGTTGAAGGAATACGGCCCGGCAAATAAGGCGCTGTTGCCCGTGGTGACCGTCACCGAAGCGCAGATACACGAGGCCGAACTGCTGAACGTGGTGTTGCGCGGACTTGACCAGAACGAGGTCGATACGTTGCTCGGTCGTCAGGCAGGCGAGGCACGGTTGACCCCTGCCGAGCAACTGACGGCTCTGAACAAGCGACTTGCCACCGAGGCGCAGAACCAACGCAGTGCATTGTTCGAGGCCTATTACGAGTTTCGTAGCCGCTCCCGAAATGCCTTTGTCGCCTTGTTCAAACGCGATTTCCCCAGCTTGCCGACGGCGATCGCCGATGAATTGGCCCATGCGGCCGAGGGGTATGAGATCGAGGTGCTGAAAAGCGGGAAGGTGCCGTTGCGGCTGGCGGAAGAAAGTCGCTGGTATCTGCAGCAGGTGCGTATCGCTCGGGCCTATGAAGGTTTTTTTATCGAGTCATCGGTCAGCCTGGATGCCGATCGGTTGTTCTTGCATTCACTGGAAAACCTGCCGGGCTGGTCGAAAACCTTGCGTATCGAGCTGTACGAGCCTGCCGAGTTGGCACCGAGCGGGCGACGCCTGGTCGACAGCCTGGGCCCACGCTCCTCCGAGGCTCCTCTGGAGTTGGTACGTCAGTCGAGGGGCTATGAGATCGAGGGACAAAAGCTGCCCGGTAACCTCCAGATGAAGTTATTGCATGCACTGCCGGAAAATCAGCTCAAGGCTCTGGGGTTCTCGCGCACAACTCGCCCGGAATTGCTCAAGCAGGCGGTAGTGAGCCACCTGATGCTACCGCGCGCGCGCTCGCTCGTTGCTCGGCATGCAACCCATCAAGCCTGGATTCAGGTCGCCCTTGCGCTTGAGCGATGGGCGGATCGGCTACCCGCTCGGTGGGCAGCAGAGTGCGCAAGCGGTATCGCCGAGTCAGTTGCAACTGTTGGTCGACAAGCTTTATCCCGGTAAGGACCTGGAGGTTGTTCGCCTGTTCCTGTCGGCTGAGGGGCAAGATGACAAAGCGTTCCTGAAAGCACTCAATAAGCAGTATGGCGAATACCATCGGTTGAAACTGACGCTGGAGCACTGGCGCATTGACAATGAGTATGAGCATGGCGGTGGGGGTGTGGGAGGGTGGCTGGTCAATAAGGCGTCCAAGTCACGGGTAGTGGATCGTATTAAAAGGTGCTGGCGTCGAGAGTCGCGTCCTCTGCTTGATGACAGTGGCCAGCCGGTGGGGCATGAGTTGGATCTTTCGGGGGAGCGCCTGCTGAAGTTGCCCGAACTGAAAGAGGGTAGTTTCGATCATGTAATTTCATTGAAGCTGACCTTGGTCGGACTTCGGGAACGGGAGGATCTCGATGCCTTTCTCAAAGGCTTTCCAGGGCTACGTGAGTTGCGCATCACGGGCGGGCGGCTGACACGGTTGCCATCAAGCATTAGCGGGATGAGCGAACTGCTCAAGTTGCAGCTCAATGACAATCGGATTGTCTGGACCCAGGTGCTGGGGCAGCGATTGCGTGGTCTGAGGCGCCTCAGGCAATTGAATCTGGACGGCAACCCGCTGGGAGTGTTCAGTGTCGCGGGAATGCCCAGGCTGCAGGCGCTGCAACTGCAGCGCACCGGATTGTCCATCTGGCCGGGTGGGGTGCTGGAGTTGCTCGATCTGGCGCTGCTGGACCTACAGGGCAATCGATTGACCTCCATCCCCTGGAGCTTCTACAGCCTGAGCAGTCGCAGGATGAGAACGGTGCTGCTTTACGGCAATCCGTTCGATGTGGCGACGCGATATGCGATTTCCCAGTTTATTGATCGACCCTCTATACGTTTCACCCTGCCGGAGGACGCGGGCATCATCGAGCAAGAAGTGCCGAGGTTGACGCCTGTCGTGGAAAACTGGCTGGACAGCAGTTTCACGGTGGCAGAGCAGGAGCGCAAAAGAGCGCAGTGGGACCTGATTGCCCATGAGCCAGAGAGCGAAACTTTTTTGGATGCGATTGCCGCGCTACGTTACTCGGCCGACTATCGCGGCGAATACCGAAGTCAGTTGATGCGGCGTGTCTGGCGAATGATCGAGGCGGCGACTGCCGACACCCAATTGCGTCAGGCCTTGTTCGATTGGACGAGCGACCTGGAAACCTGCACCGACGGTTTTACCGAGGTGTTCAGCCGGTTGGGCGGTGAAGTGCTGCTCTATGAGGCGCGGCAACTTGAGGGCGATGCCAGGGAGGCAGCGTACCTGAAGTTGGCTCTGGGGCGCTCGCGCTTGGCGCGGCTGAATGATATCTGCAAAGTCGAAACCGCCCACCAGGATATTCTCAGGGCCTCCCGCATTGAGGATGCCAGGGCGCAGGCAATCGCTGCGGCGCGCGCGCGCGATCGGAGTGAGACCGACATTGAGGAGGCCGGGCGTGTAGCGGCCGAGATCGCCGATGCGCGTTGGCCGCATGTCGATGAAGTCGAGATCTACCTGGCTTACCGCGTCGATCTCGCCGAGCGCCTGGCACTACCCTGGCAACCGCTGTCGATGCTGTATCGGGGGGCCAGCAATGTCACTCAGGATATGACCCAGGAAGCGGGCGACCAAATCCTGGCGGTCGAGAGTGTACCTGGCAAACAGGTCGAGCTACTGCTGGAGCAACCGCTCTGGAAAGATTACCTGAAAACCCTGCCCGAGACGGAAGGCTATGAACTCGTGGCACAGGAGCAGTTGCAAATCCTCGAAGAGCTGCGCGAGGCCCTGGAGCAATTGGCACGGCAGCCGCAAGCCTCACCACGGGATATCGCCAATTGGACCGAGACGGTGCGGCAGGGAGCCAGTACCTTGGGGATCGCCGAGGCGGCTATTCCCATAGGCCAGAACATGAGCGATACCGTCTATGAGCAGGCGCTCGAAGTGATCGATCGTGAGCGCAAAGCCGAGGAGGTGCGGATCACCCAACGAGCGCTGGACAGGGCACAGGCACCCGACAGCTCGGACCTGTGACCTGCAGCCTTGAAAACAGCCTTCGCGATGCCGGATGGGCGGGCTGCTGTGTCGCGCTGTTCAGATACCGATATTGCCCAGGGTCTGCACGATATTGCGCAAGGTGCCGGCAATGGCGGGGTGTTCGAGTTCGAAGCGCTCGACCGCCAGGTTGACGCCGTCGGCCAGACTGCTGTCCTGGGTTGCGGTTTCCAGTTCCAACTGCAATTCGATCTGTCGCATCAGCTCCCGCAGATTGGCGCGCTCGGCTCTGGACAGCGGTGGATTCTGTTTAAGTTGCTCGCGCAAGGTATTGAGTTGTTTTTGCAGTTCGCGGGCAGGCATGGTGGTTTCCTTCTCTAGATAGTCTCTGGCATAGACCTTCATGCAATGATAAAGGTCTATGCCTACCTTTTAGAGTAATCCACACTGGCGATCCGCGCCCGATCGAGCAGCCTGCACCGTCAGTTCGTTGCTCAGGGCTTCTCGCCCTTGAGCCGGCGCAGAGCAATATCGTCCAGGCAGCTCGCCAGTTCCCCCAAGTGATCGATCACCGAGTGCGCGCCGAGGCTGAACAGCTCCACGGTGGCCTTGGCGCGCTTTTTTTCCTGCTCTTTTTTTGACAGCGCCTGCCATTCCCTGGATGACAGGCCGCACAAGGGGCCGCAGGAGGCCAGACCGATGGTCCACAGGCCTGCATTCAAGCCCGCTTGCAGCAGGCGAGGTTCGCCGCTGATCAACACACAACCCTCCAGTTGTTCCACGCCGAGCGCCATCAGCGCATGCCAGCAGGCATTGGGTGCCGGCCACTGTGCGCAGTGGGCGGGGGTGAGAGAGGGTTTGATCCAACCGGGTAGGGGAGCGGCGAGCGGTAGGCTCAGTGTGTGGGGCAATTCATCCAGCCAGGCGCACGGCACACCGCGTTGTTGTAGTCCTTGGAGAATGTCCAGTGCGCCCGGCGTGGTGTGGTGGTGTTCGTCCGAATCCAGATGTCGGCGAGCGCGGGCACCGAAATCCACCAGGCAACCGGACAAGCCTAAAAGCAGGGCGGTGGGCGCGGGTAGAGGTGCGACGGCGAGTAATGGCATGGCAACGTCCCTGATGATGACTGCGTAGAATAAGGCGCCGCCATGACAATTGGATGACCAGGCGTCCTTGGTCTAACCTGTAATTCTTTGTAGGACTTGTCCGGGTCACACTGCCTAAATCCAAGTATTCGCTTTATACTGCGCCTTATTAATCAGGGCATAGCGCCTCGTATCCCGTCTCATCCAAGGAGTTCCTCTCTATGTGCTGGATCGATCGTCTAGCTCAGTTGTCGTTGTGTGCCGGCGTTGCGCTGGCGCCATTTGCCGCGCAGGCGGCGGACGAAGATCCGTGGGAAAGCCTCAACCGGCCGATCTTCAAATTCAACGATACACTGGACACCTACGCCCTGAAACCCTTGGCCCAAGGCTATCAGGCGGTCACTCCGCAGTTCCTAGAGAACGGTATTCACAACATCTACCGTAACTTCGGCGACGTTGGCAACCTGGTCAACGACGTACTGCAGCTCAAACCACGGGCTGCCGGTATCGATACCGCGCGCTTGCTGCTGAACACCACCCTCGGCGTGGCGGGTTTCTTTGATGTCGGCACCAAGATGGGGCTGCAGCGCAACGACGAAGACTTTGGTCAGACCCTCGGTCACTGGGGCGTTGGCAGCGGTCCCTACGTAGTTATCCCGTTCTTCGGCCCGAGCACCCTGCGTGACGCGCCTTCCAGGTTTGCCGACAGCTACACCAAGCCTTATCGCTACATGGACGACATGTCAGCGCGCAACATCACCTTCGGCGTGGATATCATCGACACCCGTGCGAGCCTGTTGTCCAGCGAGAAGCTGATCAGCGGCGACAAGTACATCTTTATCCGCAACGCTTACCTGCAGAACCGCGAATTCAAGGTCAAGGACGGCAAAGTGGAGGACGACTTCTAGCGATTTCGTTGTGGTTTTCGAACTTTTTATAACTCCCGGTGATTTGAGGTGTAAAGACCTCAAGCCACTGTCGGCATGAGCTTGAAACGCCCGGCGGATGGGAGTACCGTCTGCGCCTTAGAAGGGCACCTCTGATCGCTATGCACCGGACTTGATCGTCCGTCGCGTTCGAAACAGAGGGGCCAGAGCGAATCCAGTAGTGCGCGTCGGGCTAAAAGCCTCGCCGGCTACGCCAACCTAATCCTGGCGCCGTTTGCCCACATGCAAAAAACCAGTGCCACGCTGCTGATAATTGATGACGACGAAGTAGTGCGCGCAAGCCTTGCGGCCTATTTGGAAGACAGCGGATTCAGCGTCCTGCAAGCCAGTAACGGCCAGCAGGGACTTCAGGTATTCGAGCAAACAAGGCCTGATTTGGTGATCTGCGACCTGCGCATGCCCCAGATGGGCGGCCTTGAGCTTATTCGCCAGGTGACCGACCTTTCCCCGCAGACGCCGGTGATCGTGGTATCGGGCGCGGGCGTTATGAACGATGCCGTCGAAGCGTTGCGCCTGGGCGCGGCGGACTACCTGATCAAGCCCCTCGAAGACCTCGCCGTGCTGGAGCATTCCGTGCATCGGGCGCTGGACCGTGCGCGCCTGCTGCTGGAGAACCAGCGCTACCGTGAGAAGCTTGAAACCGCCAACCGCGAACTCGAAGCCAGCCTCCATCTGTTGCAGGAGGATCAGAACGCCGGTCGCCAGGTACAGATGAACATGCTGCCGGTCAGTCCCTGGAGCATCGACAACTTCCGCTTCGCTCACCAAATCATCCCGTCCCTGTATTTGTCCGGCGATTTCGTTGACTACTTCCGAGTCGATGAGCGACGTGTGGCGTTCTATCTGGCGGATGTCTCGGGCCATGGCGCATCGTCGGCTTTTGTCACCGTGCTGTTGAAGTTCATGACCACGCGACTACTGTTCGAGTCCAAGCGCAACGGCACCTTGCCAGAGTTCACCCCCTCGCAGGTGCTGGGTCATATCAACCGTGGCCTGATCAACTGCAAGCTGGGCAAGCATGTGACCATGGTCGGTGGCGTGATCGATGAAGAAACCGGGTTGTTGACCTACAGCATCGGTGGCCATTTGCCGCTGCCGGTCTTGTACACCCCGGACAGCGCGCATTATCTGGAAGGCCGTGGTCTGCCGGTGGGCTTATTCAACGAAGCCACCTATGAAGACCACATTCTGAAACTGCCACAGACATTTAGTCTTACACTCATGTCTGATGGCATTTTGGATCTTTTGCAACAAGATACACTCAAAGAGAAAGAGGCTGCCTTGCCTCAATTGGTGAGAACAGCTGGAGGCAGCCTGGATGGCTTGCGCCAGGTTTTTGGATTGGCCACGCTTGGGGATATGCCGGATGATATCGCCTTGTTAGTGTTGAGCAGGAATCTTTGATGAGTACCGGTAGAATCCAGTTCGCTGAGCAGGATGGCACCTTCGTTCTGAAGTTCGTTGGTGAAGTTCGCCTGACTCTGTGTTCAGCGTTGGATGCCACGATCGAGAAGATCTTCACGGCGCTGAATTTCACGGCGATCGTGATCGACCTGACCGAAACCCGCAGCATCGACAGCACCACCCTGGGCTTGCTGGCCAAGCTCTCGATCCTGTCGCGGCAGAAAGTAGGCTTGTTGCCGACCGTGGTAACCGTCCACGACGACATCACCCGTTTGCTGCAGTCCATGGGTTTCGATCAAGTATTCAACATCGTCAATCGCCCGGTCCCGTGTCCGGAATGCCTGACCGATCTGCCTTCGCAGGACCAGTCAGAAGAGGTGGTGCGGGTCAAAGTGCTGGAAGCGCACAAGATCCTCATGGGCTTGAACGACTCCAACCGCGAAGCGTTTCACGACCTGGTGAACGCGCTGGAGCGTAGTTGAGCAACTGAAGGCTTGAGCGCAAAAAGGGTGACATTTACCTTGATATTGCTTTCTTTACGCCTTCGAAAACCCTCAGCCCTTGTCGACGCTGGCTAGCCCGCGAAGCACGATAACGCGCCCTCGGATTAGTGCCCCTCCAACAGCTCCCCGGCCTGATCCAGCAACGCCAACGGATCCTTCGTCTTGTGAATATCCACCGACAGCAGTTGCCGAAACCGTCGCGCCCCAGCAAACCCCGTGGCCAGTCCCAACACATGGCGGGTCACGTGATGCATCGCCCCGCCATCGGCTATATGCCCGGCCACATATGGTCGCAACCTTGCCAACGCCTGAGCCCGGGAAATCACCGGCGCATCACTGCCAAACAACTGCTGATCCACCTGCGCCAGCAGATATGGATTGTGATACGCCTCGCGCCCCAGCATGACCCCGTCAAACGTCTGCAAATGCTCATGACACTGCGCCAGCGTCTTGATTCCGCCATTGAGGATAATCTCCAACTCTGGGAAATCCTGTTTCAGCCGTGCGGCCACGTCGTACCGCAGCGGTGGAATATCCCGGTTCTCCTTGGGTGACAGTCCTTCCAGGATCGCGATCCGTGCATGCACGGTAAAACTGCGGCAACCGGCATCCCGGACCTTGCCGACGAAATCGCAGAGCTGCGCATAACTGTCACGACCATTGATCCCGATACGATGCTTGACCGTCACCGGAATCGACACCGCATCGCACATTGCCTTCACACAATCGGCCACCCGTTCCGGGTGCCCCATCAGGCAGGCGCCGATCATATTGTTCTGCACCCGATCGCTGGGACAGCCGACATTGAGGTTCACCTCGTCATAACTGGCGTCCTGGGCCATGCGGGCGCAAGCGGCCAGATCAGCCGGTACACTACCGCCCAGTTGCAGCGCCAGCGGGTGCTCGGAGGCGTGGTAGCGCAGGAAACGCTGGTGATCACCCTGGAGAATGGCGCCAGTGGTGACCATTTCGGTGTAGAGCAGAGTGTGCTTGGAGAGCAGGCGCAGGAAGAAGCGGCAGTGTCTATCTGTCCAATCCATCATCGGGGCAACAGAAAACCTCCTAAGTGCCGTAGTTGCTAGTTCAGCTAGGTTTTCTGTGGGTTTTGTCCGCATTCTTGAGTCTCTTATTTACCGCTATTGGCTACCATTTTTGCTTATTGTTGATATGGTGTTGTTGAAATTCAGCAAGAGCCATTAGGAATTCAGCAAAATGGGATCTATCACCGTCCGCAAGCGCAAAGACGGGTCTGTCGCCTATAACGCATAGATTCACATCATGCAAAAGGGCGCGATAGTCTATCAGGAAAGCCAGACCCTCGCCCGAAAACAGGCAACGCGAGCGGGGAGGCCTCCACGTGAGACTTAATTGGATTCGCCTTTACGCTGCAAACGATAAGACGCCACAGTACCCTGACGCCCGTTTGAATTGCCTTTCATCGCTAGCAGCACTGCCAGTGATGAACAGATTAGCTTGCGGTCAGGTCTTCGTTCGATTCAACTCTTCGGCGCTTCGGAGCAACTTGATCGGCGATCCGTTGCTGTCGACCAGTCGTTTCGACTCGCGTCAATCCCAGCGCTTGACGACCCGCCGATGACAATCGACCGAGGTCAACACCTTGCCCGCCTTGGAACGTACGGCGATGGTTTCTACCGGCTCCGACAATTCATTGTCGAGCAGCACCGAGTAGCTCTCCCCTGTGTTGAACAAGTAGCGCTCCCCCCACTGGCGCATGCTGACGATGATGGGAAACACCGTGCGCCCCATATCAGTCAGCACATATTCTTTGTAGGCACTGCCGTCGGATGCCGGTTGGATGTTGAATACGCCCAACTCGACGAGCATTTTGAGCTTGACCGTGAGGATGTTCTTGGCAAGACCAAGACGTTTCTGAAATTCACTGAAGCGGCGAACGTCGTCGAACGCATCGCGGATGATCATTAATACCCAGCGATCTCCGATTGCTTCGAGCGTGCGGGCGACCGGGCATTCGCTCTGCGCCAGTAATTGCTGTCTGGCCATGGGTCTCCTGGAGGCGGGTCAGTAGGAAGGGGGGAAAAGTTCAAACGTCAGACGAAAATGTTTTACCAATATGGTTGCATTTAACAACCTCATTTGATAAAAATCAACGCATCGGTTTCCTTTAGAAACCACATATTCCAAGGATGGAGTGATGCTGTTCAAGTCTCATGCCCCGGTAAAGATGGACATCGAAGCCGAAAAATTCAGCGGTGGGCACACGCAAGCCCCTCCAACCCGGGACACCTCCCAGCTCAGTCGCTATCAGACTTTTCTTTTTGCAATTATCTGCGCCATGGCGGTCGCAAACGTCTACTTCGCCCAGCCTTTGCTGGAATCGATGGCTGCCAGCCTGGCAGTTTCGCCGGGCACGATTGGTGTCGTAGTGACCGTGACACAAGCCGGTTATGCCGTCGGATTGTTGTTCATCGTTCCGCTGGGTGATTTGCTCAATCGCAAGAAACTTATCCTTACACAAATGCTGCTGTCGGCTCTGGCCCTGTGCGCAGTTGGCCTGTCGCAGGATTGGGGCATGTTGCTCGGCGCGATGGTGCTGGTGGGCCTGATGGCGGTCGTGGTGCAAGTGGTGGTTGCCTACGTCGCTTCGCTGGCGAGTCCCGAGCAGCGTGGCGAAGCCGTCGGCACCGTGACCAGTGGCGTGGTGCTGGGAATTCTGCTGGCCCGCTTCGTCTCCGGTGCAGTGGCTGATCTGGCCGGCTGGCGCGGCGTTTATTTTGTCTCGGCCGCCCTGATGATCGGCATGGCACTGGTGCTGATGCGCACCATGCCTGCCTCCACCACGCCACCGGCGAAAGGCGGCTACTGGCAATTACTGCGATCGGTGTTCCAGTTGTACCTGACCGAACGCACATTGCGTGTCCGGGGCACCTTCGCCCTGTTGATCTTCGCCGCGTTCAGTGTGTTGTGGACGTCGATGGTACTGCCGCTCAGCGCGCCACCGTTGTCGCTGTCACACACCCAGATTGGTTTGTTCGGACTCGCCGGTGTGGCCGGTGCGCTGGCAGCGGCACGGGCTGGACGGCTCGCCGACCAAGGGCGAGGCAATCGCACCACGGGCGTCGCGTTAGCACTGTTGACCTTGTCCTGGCTGCCTACGGCGTTCGTTGAACACTCATTGTTCGCCATGGTGGTGGGTGTGGTGTTACTGGATTTCGCCGTGCAAGCCGTCCATGTCACCAATCAGAGCCTGATCTTTGCCGCACGACCCGATGCACAAAGCCGACTGGTGGGCGCCTACATGTGTTTCTATTCGGTGGGCAGTGGTCTGGGCGCAATAGCCGCTACTTATACTTATGCACACTTTGGCTGGGTCGTCGTTTGTATATTGGGTGCCGCCATCAGCGCAATCGCCCTGATGTACTGGATCTACCTGGGACTGACTTCCAAATAACTTTCCAGCATCAACAAACTTCTCGCGATCGTAAGTTAACGGTTGGCGTGAAACAGTGGGGCTGCCACACACACTTTAATATCAGCCGAGGTCAGTATGGCGTTGCACACACTCACTATTGCGTCGCATCAACTTGAGTTTCAATTACCGGTCAACTCGCCTATTACCGATATCGAGTGGGAAGCTGGTGGCAAGAATGTGATTCCGTTGGGGTGCCGCGTCGGGGCCTGCGGCGCATGTCTGATCAAAGTCAAATCTGGTCTCGATGCGTTAAGCCCTCGGGACGGCGATGAGGAAGCGTTTATCGAAGTGCTGGGCTACACCGGAGAAGAATACCGTCTGGCGTGCCAGTGCCTGATAAGAGGTGAATTAGCTATTGACGTCATTGGCTGATAGCTGCAGTTGAAGTCGGTTCATTAATTAACGCGTTAAAAAAACCAAAACAGAGGCTTGATTATGCTTAACCGTGTGAAGAATGTTGGCTATGGTGATCGCACTCCTTTTCTCAATGCTGGCGCGTCGTTAAATCTGCGTGGGGAAATTGACCGGATTATCGATACACAAGTCGAGCAATGGTACGCAACCGTGCCTCAAGCCGCTCACCTGGAAGGCAAAGACGTCAACAGCGCGTACTACAAACGTCACCTGGTCGAAACCGCATGGCGCATCCGTCTGCTGCGCGTGGCTGAAGCAAAAGCCCTGGTCGATGTGGCCAAGGTCAGCCCGGAAGCTGCACAGATCTGGGCCCACTACGAACAGGAAGAAATGCTCCACGACGACCTGTTCATTCAGGATCTGGAACGTGTCGGCGTAAGTCGCGAAGAGTTCCTGGCCACCGAACCGTACCTGTCCACCAAGTTGCTGGCGGGCTTCTTCTCCTACCTGCTGGACCACGAAGGCCCACTGGGCGTCGTTGCCTATTCCTACCTGGTCGAGTATGTGAACGTGAAGCTCGAACCACGCAAGCTCGAAGCCCTCAAGGCGTCGGTTGGCGAGAAAAACATCATCGGTCAGGTTTCCCACTCTCACACCGATATCAACGACGACCATCCGGGTGAAGTCTGGGCCGCTCTGCGCTTCCTGATTAAAGGTGAGCAGGACATCGAAGCCCTGAAACGCTACCTGACCGAGCATCAGAAAATTCTCGCCATGTACTTCAGCGAGCTGTACATCGACACCCTGGCCAAGCCGCAAGACAAGGCAGCTTAAGCCATGGAGCAGGCAATGAATTCAAATCGAGCCGGCGTTTTGATCCTGAGCCACTGCGGCTTTTCTTTCCTGGAGGACTTGAAGGAGGAGCTGCATCGCCGCCAGCTCCGGTGTTTCGTACTGACTTCATTGCCGCTTCCTGAACACGTACCGGCCCGCCTGGAACAGATTCAGGGCTGGGCGGACCGGCTCTGCACCGCAGACTCTCACCAGTTGAGACTGGAAGAGGTGAACAACACACTCCAGACGCTGCGCAGGTCCGGCGAGCAAGTCACCTGCTGCATCAGTGTGTGGGAAGGTTATCGACACCTGATGGCCGCAGCCAACGCTGCGCTTGGAACGTATGACATTGATGCCCGACAGGCACTGGCATTGCGCAACAAGCTTGAGGTGCGCAACCAACTGGCCGAGGCAGGATTATCGCAAGCCAATGCTTATGCATTGACTGCACCGGTACTGGAAACACTGCAAGCGCGGAACCAGCGCTACTTCATCAAACCGATCCACGGGATCGCTTCGTATGCGGCGTTTCCGATGCGCAAGGACACCACCTGGGAGGCGCTTGAGGAACTGCGCAAGGCTTCGGTCGAGGACACGGTGTATGCCTCGGCCTTCAACGACGGCTTGCAGTTCATGGCGGAGGATTACATCGCCGGTCAGGAATTCAGTTTCGAGATGCTGTTGGTCGATGGTCAGGCGCATGTCGTGGCCGTCCATGAAAAATACGAAGTGACCGAGACCGCTGACACGGTACTGGAAGACAGCTGCACCACGCCGCCGGCAAGCCTTGATCAGGCGCAGATTGCGGCGGGCTTGCAGTGGCTGAAGAACGTGCTGGACTGCATGGATCTCAAGTGGGGCTGCTACCACGTTGAAGCGCGTTTCACCGGGCAACACTGGGACCTGATCGAGATCAATCCGCGCGTTGGCGGCAGCTTGATTTCCCACAGTGTCCAGGCAGTCACCGGCGGCCACAGCGTGCTCTCGCTGTGGCTGGATCTGCTTCTGGCCAGTCAGGACGACGCCCTGCCCCGCGAAGCGCTTGTGCAACGCCTGACCCAATTTGGCTGGCAGGCGGACGGCAGCAGCGCACAGACCACAGCGACTTTCTTCCGGGTTTATTTCGCCAAACCGGGAACACTGAGTTCAATCACCCTCAACGACCTGCCCTTGGCGCCGGTGGTGAAACACATCCTGCTCAAAGCAGGCGATGTGATTCCCGCGCATGCCCGCGAAGTGTTTTTGGGCCAGTTGCTGTGGACGTTCGACCGAGACCGTCAGGCAACGGAACTTGAGCGCCTGGCGCGTCTTTGCGCCACGGCGCTGGACATCCAGTACGACGTTGAAAGCCATTGAAATCCCGCTGAGCAAGCACCTGGAACAGCAATGCTGTCCACGAGCAATTCCATGCATTTGAGGATGACGAACATGCCGCTGCGTGCGCCTGTATTGTTAATAGTGGACTACAACCTGAGCCGGATCGGCGATGTTCTGCACATGCGCAACTATGCGCGCCAGCAATGGGGCGCCGAGACCTGGCTGGTCCGGGACAATCCTCAGGATCATGACCTGCAGATCAGTGATCGGGTCATCGATGCCGACCCGCTGGACTCGGATTTCGTCCGCCATGCGCTGCGTCAGTTGGGCGAGGACGCGGACAGAATCAGTGCCGGAATGGTGTTTTCCGACAACGCGGTCGCCAGCGGTGCGGCCCTGCTCGAACAACTCGGCCTGCCGGTGGACGACGCCGAGCTGGCGCTGGGCGCCTTTGACAAACTGGCCTACCGCATCGCCGAGCGTCGCGATCGTCCCCTGCTTGAGCCGCTGGGGGTCATGCTGCCGGACTTCCAGCAGATCGGATGCATCAACGATGTGCGCAATTTCGCCCTGCGCCAGGAACGCGGCTTCGTCATCAAACCTGCGTGTGAAGGCAACAATCGCGGGGTGGTGATGGTCGCACCGGGGGGCGATTGCGAGCAGGCTTTTGCCGAAGTGGCGCCCTACCTGGAGGGCGGTGTATTGGCAGAAGCGTTCATCACCTTCACCCGCGAATACTCCTATGACGGCTTGGGCGATCTGTGGTTTATCACGGAAAAAGTCAGCGCCACCGGACGTTATCCCGTGGAAGTAGCGCAGATCCTGCCCGCCCGCCTCAGCCAGCCAGAGCGTCAGGCGATTTATCAGACCGGCGAGCAGGTCAATCGTCTGGTCGGCCAGCGAATCGGTCCGTTTCACAACGAGATCAAACTCAGCGATGCCGCTTACCAAACGGCCGTGATCGAGCCTAACCGTCGCCCCGGCGGCATGAAAATCTGGACGCTGGCGCACGCGGTACATGGAGTCGATCTGTATGCGGCGTGGGTCGATTCGGTGTTCTCCGCGTCGGTGCCGCAGGAACTGCCACCGGCAACCTGCAGCGCCGCCACGGTGATGTTCGGCGTACCCGAGGACATGACGCTCGACGCGATCGAACTGGGCGAAATCCGCACCATGGTTGATGACACGCTGACGTTGGCCGCGCAGACCATCGACTTGGCCAAGGACGATATCGTGTTGCTCGAATGCGCCTGGATCATCGGCCAGTCACGGCTGATCCATGCAACCCCCAGAGACAACAGCGACTTCGTGGCCCATGCCTGCGTCGCGTTGCATGACGCGCGCATCGACATCTGCGATCTGGTGACGGTGTTGCGTGAACAGTGGCTCACGGTACTGAACCGTCACCTGTCCGCTGCGCAATTGTTCAAGGTCGCGTCCTGACTTCTCTCTAATATGCTTTGAGATCCCCGGCATGAAAATCCTGATTCTTTACCGTGTTCCGTATCCGCGTATCGAATACCACCGCGGGATTGACCATGACTTGCACGATGTCACGTACATCGGCAAACAATCGGCGATCGATACGCTCCCCGCCGACCTGCGCTGCCACAGCGTGGTGCGAGTCGGGCTGAACAGCGCCTTCGATGAAACGCTGGCGTGGCTGGCTGAAAGTCCACAAACCTTTGATCGCGTCATTTCGATGTCCGAGTACGAATTGCTCGACGCGGCGCGTCTGCGCAAAGTGCTGAATATCGAAGGTGCGTCGTTGCAGTCGGTGACCCTGGCGCGCAACAAGCTGGAGATGAAAGCAGCGGTTCAAGCCCGGCATCTGCGTGTACCGCGCTTCATGTCGCTGGAGCGCTATCTGGCGCTGCAAGGCCATGCGCCGTGGACTGGCGCAACCGTGGTGAAACCTCACAGCGGCGCGTCGAGCATGGACGTCAGCATTCATCAGCAACCGGCTCGCGCCTTCGATGAGATCAGGCACAAGATCAGTGGTCTTGCGCTGCGCGTTGATGAGTTTCAGGTCGAAGAGTACATCAGCGGCCCGATCCGCCATTTCGACGGTCTGGTATTGAACGGTCGGGTCATCACCCTGATGTCCAGCGAATACGTGGGCACCTGCCTGGATTACATGGAGCGCGGTCAACCGCTCGGTTCGTGGCACATCGAAACCACGGCGTCGATGCATGAGTGGGTCAGCGCGGCGCTGCAAGCGGTGCAGATTCACAATGGCGCGTTTCATCTCGAAGCGATCATGGCGGACGACGAGCCGGTGTTCCTCGAGGTCGGTAACCGAGTCGGTGGCGCGGATGTGGTCGCGACCTATGAGCTCGCCACGGGCATCCACTTGCCGTCGCTGGAATTACGCATTCACGTAGACGGCGAACTGGACCTTTCGGCCTTCAGTTGCCAGCAGAGCGACTTGGGTTTCGGCTGGTTTGTGTTCCCGGGGCACACCCATCCGGAGCGGATCTACCAGGGCCTGGACGGCGCCGAAGAGCTGCGCGCGAGTGCGCACGTCGTGCAATGGAATGAACTGTCAGTGGGCGCGCTGTTGCCGGAGCACGTGACGTATTCGGCGTTCGAAGCGCCATTGGCCGGCATCGTCAAAAGCGCGGAACCCCAGCAGACCCGGGCATGGATGCAATCGTTGTTTTCACGTGTGCGCCTGGCGCACAACCTGACCTCTGTAGCGTGACACCGACCTCCTTCATCAAGGCAAATAATCCATGAAACCACTGCACGTAGTGTTGGCTGTATTGATAACGGCAATCTGGGGTGTGAATTTCTCGGTGATCAAACTGGGACTGGCCACCGTCGATCCGTTCATCCTGGCGGGTATTCGCTTCAGTCTCTGTGCGTTACCGGCGATTTTCTTCATCCGTAAACCCGACGTGCCGTGGCGCTACATCATCGGCTATGGTCTGGTGTTCGGCATCGGTCTGTGGGGCGTGGTCAATCTGGGTATCAAGGCCGGGCTGTCGGCGGGCATCGCGTCGCTGGTGCTGCAGTTCAGCGCGTTCTTCACCATCCTGCTCGGCGGTTGGGTGTTCAAGGAAGCGCTGACCCGCTTTCAGGTGCTGGGCATGTTGATCGCCCTCGCGGGGCTGGTGTGCATCATCAAGATCAGTGACGGTTCGGTGAGCCTGACCGGCGTGTTGCTGGTGTTGGTGGGCGCGGCGTCTTGGAGCGTTGCCAACATCATCAACAAGAAGGCCAGCACCAAGGATGTCTTCGGCTTTCTGGTCTGGTCCAGCGCTTTTGCACCGATTCCGCTGTTCGCCCTCGATTACGCGGTGAACGGCAGCGCCGGCTACACCGCGTTTGTCAGTCAGGTGAACACGACTGCCATGTTGTCGATCCTGTTCCAGGTCTATCCCAACACGCTGTTCGCTTACTGGATCTGGAACTCGCTGCTCAAAACCTATCCGCTCTCCACAGTGGCGCCGCTGTCTCTGCTGGTGCCGATCTTCGGCATGCTCGGTTCGGTAGTGGTGTTCAACGAAAGTGTGCCGGTGAGCAAAGTACTGGCGGTGGTGCTGATCGTACTCGGCCTGGCCGTCGGCCTCTATGGTCAGCGTATTTTCAATGCTATGTTCGCGCGCCCTGCGCGCACTTCAATGTGAATCGATAGGGAGCCGGTATGAATCTGGGAAGACGTGATTTTATGGGCGCCACTGTAGGAGCGACCCTGATTGGAGGCAGCATGGTTGCAAGTGTAGTAAACGCACAGGTGGGTCAAGCACCTGTCAAGGATGAAACCGTGACGACACTTGATCCCGCCGATTGGGCGTCGGTACGGGCGCAGTTCAAGCTGTCTCCGGAGATTGTGCACATTTCCAATTTCTTTCTGGCTTCCAACCCCAAGCCGGTACGCGATGCGATGGCGCGCCACCGCCAGGCCTTCGACGAGAACCCTTATACCTACCTTGAAGACAATATGTTCGCCAAACCCGAAGACATGGTTTGGCGCAAGGTTTGCTCTGCGGCGGCGGAGTACACCGGTGGCCGGGCTGAGGACATTGCGCTGACCACCAGCACCACGCAGGGTCTGGCGATGATTTACAACGGCCTGAAGCTGCGTCCCGATCAGGAAATCCTGACCACCCATCACGAGTGGTATACCCACGACGAGGCCATGCGCCTGGCAGTGGTCAAATGGGGTGGGAGCATCCGTCGCATCGATCTGTACGAAGGGCCTGAGGATGTCAGTGTCGACGCGATCGTCGCGCGCATAGAAGCGGCCATCAAACCCTCGACGCGCATTCTGGCCATGACCTGGGTGCACTCGGGCACTGGCGTGCGCTTGCCGCTCAAGGACATCGGTACACTTGTGACCCGACTCAATCGTGAGCGCGCTGAAGCCGATCAGATCATCTACGTGATCGACGGTGTGCACGGCTTCGGTTGTTCCGAGGCGCAGGTGGCGAGTCTAGGCTGCGACTTTTTCAGCGCTGGCACGCACAAGTGGATTCTTGGCCCGCATGGTACGGGGCTGGTCTGGGCACGTGAAGGTCAATGGGCGCAGATCACTCCCACCATCCCTACCATCATGGCCGCCGAGCCTGGCAACGCCTGGCGCCAGCAACGCGATCCGCAAGGTGAAACGCAGGCCGCCTGGGTCAGCCCTGGCGGGTTCCTGGCGTTTGAAAACCAGTGGGGCGTGATCGAGGCGTTTGAGTTCGTCAAGAAAATCGGCCGCAAGCGCATCGCCGATCGCGTCGCCGAACTCAACGGTCAACTGAAAGAGGGCCTGGCGAAGCTGCCCAATGTGCACTTGCACACGCCCCGTTGCGCCGAGTTTTCCGCTGGCATCGTGTGCTGCGACGTTAAAGGCTGGACGCCCAAGGATGTCGTGGCGAAGTTGAAAGCGCAGAAGATCATCGCCAGTGCCACACCGTATCGCCATTCGACGGTGCGTTTCTCTGCCGGGATCATCAACACCCCTGAAGATATCGAGAAAACCCTCAAGGTCATGCGCACGTTCGCCTGACACCCAGCCAGCCCGGATCGACGCCAGTCTTCTGCACCGCTCAACGCGGCTACGGGGCTGACGTCGTCCGTTCAAATTCAATGAATCGCGCGTACTCAAGGGTAAGGATCGACGACATGAGTGAACACCCAAGCCCCGCAAAAGAGTTGGTCATTTTCCTGTTCTGCTCGACGGTCTACCGCCTGTTTTCCGGCGCACTGCTGGTCTCGTTGACCTGGACCATTCTCAAACAGAACGATGGCGACTACCTGCCGTTGGCCTTGGCGATTTTCTGCTCGTTCATACCGGCGTTCATCACCCCGATGATGATCAAGCGCCTGTCGCGCCACATGACCGGACGCCAGATGAGCAGTCTGTTCGTACTGTGCCTGACGGGCCTGGCGCTGATCTCCGGGTTCTCGCGAAACTTTACCCTCGGCTTGCTGATCACCAACCTGTTTGTGTGGCTGATGATCATGTCGCTCGAGGCCAGCCTGGACATGTGGTTTACCCAGCTGCAACGGGGCATGGATGAAGCCAAAGTACGGCGGATCAGTGGCGCCACCACGGCCACCAGCCAGGCGGCCCTGATGATCGGTCCGTTGTTGGCAGCGGGTTTGATGCCGATTCTGACCGGCATCGGTTTTTCCCTTGTACTGAGCACCGGTTTCTTGCTGGTTGCGGGTATTTGCTACACGCGCAACGGCCTGCCTATGGATGTTCGCGAGAAGCTCGAAGGGGCGGCTCCCGCCAGACTGCCGATGACCTTGTTGGTGCCGATGGTGCTGATCTGGCCGATTCTGGGCGCGTTCAATTTCATGCTGCCCGTGTACGTATCGAATCACGGATGGACGCTTTTTGAACTGGGTGTCCTTGATGCCGTGTTCGGCTTGGGCATGGCGCTGATCGGTGTGCTGGTCATCATCGCCAACACCGGCCGTAACCTGCTGGTTTACCTGTCGGCGCTGACTGCGCTGGCGGTGATTTCCACCACGATGTGGTGGCTGATGCCGGACACGCTGTTTCTCAAAGCGCTGAGCCTGTTAATTCTGGGCATGGCCTTTGGTGGTGCTCGTGTGCATATCCGTGTCGCGATTGCCTGCCGTTACAGCGAAGCGGCCGTCGGTTTGTACGTGAGCAAGGCAAATGCCCTGGCAACGCCGATGCTGCTGCTGATCCTCAGTATGCAGTTGGCGATCATCGAGAACGCCTGGCTGCTGCCGTTCCTGCTGGTGACCCTGTCGGTCGTGCTGTTGCTGCAGACCTCGGCGACGCGCTTTGCCCGTGGGCAAACGCCTGTCGAAGCCGTGGGGGCCTGAACGCCGAACTACAACGGCAACGGCCGATCCTGAACCATCCGTTTTATCACCAGCGTCGACGTCAGTCTTTGAACATTGGGCAATGTTGAAAGGCTGTCGTCGTACAGCCGCTGCGCATCGATCACCTGCGGTATTTCGACTAGCGCCGCCTCGAATGCTTCGACGGCTTGCCGGTTACCCTCGTGCAACGTGACAAAGACCATCGCGGAGAAGTTGAGGCCGAGGGCGACAGGGTCCAGATTACCTTGAAGAATAGTAATTACATAACCTATTTATTACTTAGATATTACCTTTCCGCTTTCGCCTCAAAGCCTTGAAAACAAAGGGCTGTAGCTGATTCACTGGCCGCACTTACATTTCTTACCTTTTCCCGACGCCTTACTCAAAAAACGCTCATGCATACACGCCGTGCGTCCGTTCGCCTCACTGCGCACATCATGACGATGATGTACGGACGCTCTGGTGCACACACTTAAAAGCGCGTGGGCGTGCTTGTAGGTGTGTGCTGGGATTGGAGCGACGGAACCTTACGCCGGGATATGGGCGCGGTAGGTTGTACGGCTTGCCGGAGATGCTGTTTCAGGTGAGGAGTGGTACAAAAGTGGTACGGAGTTTTCTAGTCTGCTCTGTAATGGCCGGATTACATGGCCTGTAGGATTAGTTGGTGCAATCCATCATCGGGGCTACGCTGAGGCGCCGAGACAGTGCGGGGTTTGATTCTGCTGGGCTGGAACTTTGTTTTTGTACCATTTTACTCAACGTGTTTTTAGCGTGTTTTGGGGTGTTTTCAGGCGTTTTTTAAGTCTCAGCGGTACGATTTATCACTCAAAAACTGACGCGTACCACTTTAGATGTGGCGACTATCAGGGCAAGAAAACTGGCAGATGGGACTGTGAGCTACACGGCTCAGATCCGCATCAAACGCCACGGAAAGCAAGTCTACACGGAGAGCCAGACCTTCGCCCGAAAACAGGCTGCCCAGGCTTGGGCGCGTAAGCGCGAGTCGGGGCCGGATGAGCCTGGCGCGATCCAGAGCGCGAGCCGCAAAGGCACCAGGCTCAAAGAAATGGCCGATCACTATCGGGTCGAAGTTGAGAAAGCCCGACCGCTGAGCACGCCTGAAAGCGTTGTTTCATCAGGGCTCAGAGCGGTTTTTCAATGTGATCGTAACGCTGTTTCAACTGCCTCAGGCGCTTCTCGTACTCGTGCGAAAGACAATCCTGGTCGCTGCCGCAGGCGTTGCGTTCCTTGAGCCAGGCAGCTTGTTCATCTTGCATGGCGCCGCGGTTTCCCATGGCGAACAGGCCGCGCAGTAAGCGGTAAGTGGTGGCCATTTCGACGTCAAGGTCGTTCAGTTGGCGGTCGGTGCAAATGCTCATTTCCGCCGGTAGCCTGGCTTTGTCGCAATCGAAGCTGGCTGCCTGAGCGGGGCCGGTGCCCAGGAATAGTGAAGGCGCAGCCAGTACCCATAAAAGTTTTTTCATGTTCGTTTTCAGCGCTCGGTTTTACCTTGATTTCAGTCAGACCGACTTGAACGCAATTGGTTTTACGGGACCGACCATAGGTCAGCGCGTCATGGTCGGCAGCATTCAATTCGTGTTTTCGGGGACTGGCACTCCTCTGGTCATTGATCGTCGGTATGACTCAACCGTAATTTGAGCTGGGCACTTTACCTCCGCTGATATTTGACCTGTACTCCGATAACGAGCGGTGGTGTGTTTCGGTGTTTATCGTGATCAGATCAGACTGATATCCAGCAACCGCGGCCTGGCAATCGCCAGGTAGTCGCGGGTTGCGAGGACCATGGAGGCGTCCAGGCGACCGGCGTTGAAGGCGATGTCTTCATAACGACTGGTCAGGGTTGGGTCGACGATCAGTTGGATCCGCTCATCGAAGACGAACGGCGGAATTGCCCCGATCCGGCAACCGGTTAGTGCCATGGCGGTTTCGGCCTTCACCAGTTCAGCCTTTTTTCCTCCCAGGGCAGCGCCCAGTTTTTTCATATCGAGCTTCTGGTCACCCGGCAATACGGCCAAGGCATATCGTTCGGCCTGGCCCTTGAGGGTGCAGAGCATAGCCTTGGCGCCCTGGCCTGGTTGAGTGCCACGGATCTGCGCGACTCGCGCCGATTGGCCCTCGGCGTCGTGCATCAAGAGGCGGTAGGTGGCGGCATGGCTGTCCAGCAGACTGACCAGTCGATCGAAGATTGGATGCATGGACGTTCCTCAGAGTTGCGTGATCAGGTCGTAGGAGAGTTTGCTGATCAAGATGACCAGCAGCACCAGGAATAACGCGCGGACAAAGGGCACGCCTTTGTGTACCGCCAGCCAGGTACCGGTCAGGGCGCCGAGGATATTGAACAGCGCCATGGGAATCGCCACCAGATAGAGCACATTGCCGGTGGGGATGAAGAACACGAGCGCGGCGACATTGGTCGCGATGTTAACCAGTTTCGCCGAGGCCGAGGCGTGAAGGAAGTCGAAGGCGAAACAGCGGATGAACAGGAAGATCAGGAAGCTGCCGGTGCCGGGGCCGAACAGTCCGTCATAGAAGCCGATGGCGCCGCCGATCAGGATCGCCAGCAGTTTTTCTCGGATGCCGATGCGCAGGGGCTTGTGCAGCGCGCCGAAGTCTTTTTTCCAGAAGGTATAGAGCGCCATCAGTACGATCAGCACCAGCACCGCAGGACGGATCACCGATTGCGGTACCGCCGAGACCGTCGCCGCGCCGCAGAACGCCATGACAAAGGCCGCCCCGGCTGCCGGGACCACCAGTCCCCAATCGATCACCACCTTGCGAACGAACGATCGTGCCGCGAAGGTCGTGCCACAGGCCGCGGCAACCTTGTTGGTTCCCAGTAGCGCGGCTGGCGAAGCCGTGGGCAGCACGTTGAATAGTGCCGGGATCTGGATGAGTCCGCCACCGCCGACCGCTGCGTCGATAAGACCGGCGCAGAAGGCGAAGAGGCAAAGGACGACGATATCGACCATGAAATCAGGCTCTTACAATAAAGGGGAGAGTCGGGTCCAGCGGCACCATGCGGGCCGGATCGTCAACCCCGAACACTCGGATCAGCCAGCGGTCGCGGCCGTCGTAGCGTGGAGTGAAACCGTCCCGGGCATGCAGGGTCTGCTGGTTCTTGAAGATCAACATGTCGCCCGGCTGCAGCAGGATATGGCGGATGACATCGGGGTGGCTGGCGGCGGCGTCGAACAATTGCAGGGCAACGTCCGCATGGGCCGTGGTCGCGGTGACGCTGGCTTTGTTGTAGCGGCAGTACAGGCCACCGGATTCGGTCCTGTAGAGCAGCGGCACGTTTTCCAGCACGTTGCCTTGCTTACCGAACGAGTCTGGGCGGCGAATGGCAAAATGTGGTTGCTGCAGTTCCTGTTCGACAAAGCCGGGCAGTCTGTCCAACACATCGTGGATGGCGACGATGCGCGTGGGGACATCCAGCTCGCAACGCAGTCCGGTCAAGCTCAGGTATTCGGGGCAGGCGGACAAGTCGCTGACCGGCTCGCAGGTCAGCGGCAGGTGCGGATTGTCGACATGCATGCCCAGGCCCAGGCGCGAGCCGAAGGAACTGGTGGTGGTTTGGTATTTCTGCTTGGGCGAGACATGGCGGAATACCGTGGTATCGCTTTCCCCTTCATAGGCCACCGGGTGGGTTTCCAACATAGCCAGCACCGACAGGATCGCGCCGGCCAGGACCGGCACCTGCTCGATACCGGGCTCGGCAGCGTAGGGTGTGGCCGGCAACTGCGGGTCGACCGGCAGGCCACGGACAATCAGGGCCACATCGCCGGACCGGGGGAAGGCGCGGAGTGCCTGGCGTTTTTCCGCGTCCAGGACACCTTCCAACAACCGGGCGAGGGCCGGCATGCTCGCAATACCCGAGGTGCTGTCGGTGATTGCGAACGGTGCAAGGGCTTCATTCAACTGCTGATGCTCGGTGAACGAAATGTGAATTTCAGGCAAGGTCGACAAAATCGATACCGGTGGCTTCGGGGCCTGCCATTGCTGGCTTTGCTCACTGATCCGGAAGGCGGACTTCCTGACTGTTTCATCCAGCTTTGACACGTCCTTTGCTCCTGTGTGCCTACGTCCCTGTGGGTTAAGCGCGAAGGCTAACGGAAGGGCGCATTTTTGTGTTGCAATGTCACATTGTGAAAAGTGCAATGAGGTTGAGGATGGCGCTGGATTTGTTGGGTGAGCTCGAAGCGTTCGCGACCGTGGCGCGCAAACGCAGTTTTATCGCTGCGGCGCGTACCCTGGGGCGCTCGCCGAGCTCGCTGACCCGTGCAGTTCAGGCCCTTGAGGAAAACGCCGGTGTCAAGTTGTTCAATCGCTCGGCCAATGCAGTAAGCCTGACCGAGGCCGGCGAGCACCTGCTGCCCCATGCGCACAAAATGCTCGATCTGCAACGCGAGGCTGATGAAGACCTGGCAGGCATCAGTGGTTCGGCCACCGGTTGGATCCGCTTTTCAGCGCCCGAGTTTCTTGGCCATGGAGTGCTACCCAGGCTGATCGCGCAGTACTGCGAACGCTATCCCGAGGTGAGTATCGACGTGATCTTCACCGACGAAACCGTCGACCCGGCCAAGAGCAAGCTGGATTTCTCGATCCGCGGTGCCTTTCCGCGGTCCAGCGACCTGATCGGTTTTCCATTGTGGAGCTATGCCCGCCATCTCTATACCAGTCCCGATTATCTGGAGCGCCGTGGCACGCCAGATTCGATAGAGGCATTGGAAACCCATTCGTTGATCCTGCACACCGCCCCCAGGATTCTTAAAGAGTGGAATTTTCGTAGCGAGCAGCAGGCTATCAACTTCCGAGTGCGTCCGAAATTTCGCTTCAGCTCCGGCGCGGCGGTGTTTCAGGCGGCGTTGGCGGGGGTGGGGATTGCTCGGCTGGCAGACTGGCTGGCGGAGCCCGAGGTGGAACTCGGGCGGCTAGTGCGGGTTTGCCCCGAGTACCGGCTGACCTCCAGCAATGGCGAGAACCCGCAAATGCATGCGGTGTATCCGGTTGGCAACCTGGCGCTGCGGGTGAAGATGCTGCTGGACCTGATCCGCGCCTTCGGCGATGACGTTGGTCGGCTCTGATCAGGTCTTTGGCGTTTCGCGAAACGGCAGGCTCGGCGCTGCTCGATATGCCGCTCGGGGATCAGGGCCTGTAGCCGTTTAGCATGGATGGACAAAGGAAGGCCGCCTGCCAGAATGACCACGCTTCCATGGTTATTCTTGAGTTTGTCGAATTTTCGCATGGCCAACGCTTGACCTTGCCACCATGGTAAGGAATACGCTTTAACTCAACTGCTCATCTAAACCTGGGAAATGACAATGGCGACGGCTCGAAGAGGGGACAGAATACTGATCAAGCTCCTCATGGTGCTGATTTTGTATCTGGGTGTGGCCCATGGCGGCCCCCGGGAACTCAGCGCCGAGCCTGCAAGTTCGTCCGTTAGTTGCCTGGTGATGCAAGGAGTGCAGGCTGGAGTCGATATGCAAGTGGATAATGTCTGTCCACATATGGACCACCAAATGTCCTGTTCGATCAGTTGCACGGCCTCTTATCTCGGGGCGGTAACGAACATTGTCGACCCAGCGTCCGGCCTGACTTCGCCGCAACATGATTATTACGCTTTCCTTCTTGGCCGTATGGCTGTCGCTCCCGATCCTTTTCCTCCTAAACAATCTGTCCTGAGCACTATCTGAAACTTCTCGTCGACGTCCGCGAGGCGGATTTTCAGACGAATAATATTAGATACGATCACTGATATTTTGATTGTTGTTGATACCCACAACCACGCGGAGGCGATTCCCTGGTTCATCAGGGATACGGCTATCTGCTTGAGGAGAATACCAAATGAAAACGTTGAAACTTATGCTTGTGCTTGGATCGATATATGCCAAACGCGCCACGACTCTATTAGCCGCGATGACTCTGTTGGTGGCTGGTGGAATGGCTCAAGCTGCTCAGGGGCAAGCCATGCAAGGGGGCACGACGATAGCCGGCAGCCCTCCGGTCGAGACTTACCGCTATGGAATGAAACTGGATATTGCACGGGTCTTGTCCATCAGCGATACGAGCCAGGAATACGGCCTCGTGCCTTCGATCATGCGGTATGAAGATAGCAGCGGCACCGTGCGAGCCTTGAAGTATCAGGTTTATGGCGGCGCTGGTTCAGGCAATTGAGCGGGGGTCTGAATTTTACCGTATCTGGATTATGTCTTTGACACAGCTAAAGCCCGGCCCTACATGGTTCATATAGGCATGGCCGGGCGATAGCCAGGTAACTGGCATATGCTAATCAGCATTGCACACCTGAATCAATTTTGAGAGTTGCACGATGATCAAGAACACCAGGCTTTACCTGACGACTCTACTGCAGCGTCACCCACTGGTTGCGGGGCTTGCCGTCGCCGTCGTCTTCACTGTGCTGCTTAACTTGCACAGTCTGTTTGCTGTAGCCACTCTGCCTATTCTGCTATCTGTCTTGCCTTGCCTGGTGATAGCCGGGATGTGCATGAAGAACATGAAGGGCAAGACCTGCGAGCAAGAAGCTGCGAAGCAACCGTTGCTGAGCCGGAACATAAACCAAACTACCATTATCGATCAGGAGAATCGCCATGCGTAATTCCATTGTCTATAGCGCAATACTTGCCTCCACAATAATTTTTGGTACGGTTTCCGTTGCTGTTGCCGAGCCATCCAAGAATATTGTCCAAGGCAGTTCTGAGATGATGAAAGGAGAAGGTATGCATATGATGGATGGCAATAAGATGCCGATGATGCAGGAGATGAATTCAATGATGAAAAACTGCAATGAAATGATGCGAAACATGAACAAACACATGGGTCAAGGCGATAGCAAGGCGCAGTAAGGTGTTCGTTGCTTGCCAATCCCCCTACGCCTGCGGTTTAGGGGGAGTCGACAAATATCTTTTTGTTCTGGGCGCCTCGCTCAGAGGCCCACATCCGGCAATGCCGGTCGATTGGCCATGGCCTTGGCCATAATCTGCTCGACAAACAGCCGGTCCGCTTCCGGCAACGCCAGGCGCGGTGGGCGGGTCAGCGCGCTGCCGCGACCGGCAATGGCTTCGCACAACTTGATGCACTGCACGAGGTCGGCACGGGCATCCAGATGCAGAATCGGCATCAACCACTCGTAGATCGGCAGGGCTTCGGCGAAACGTCCGGCCTTGGCCAGGCGGAAGATAGTCTCGCCTTCCTTGGGGAACACGTTGGACATGCCCGACACCCAACCTTCGGCACCCACGGCGATGCTCTCCAGCACCACGTCATCGAGCCCGGCGAACAGCACGAAGCGGTCGCCGACTTCATTGCGCACGTCGATAAAGCGTCGGGTATCGCCGGAGGAGTCCTTGAAGCACACCACGTTGTCGCAGTCGGCCAGGGAAATCAGGATGTCTGGGGTGACGTGGTTTTTATAAATCGGTGGGTTGTTGTAGACCATCAGCGCCAGGTCGGTGTGCTTGGCCACATAGCGGTAGTGCTCGGCGGTCTCGAACGGCTTGGAGCCGTAGACCAGCGCTGGCATCAGCATCACACCGTCGATGCCGACTTGGCGCACCGCATTGGCGACCTTGGCCGCCTGCACGCTGGTGAACTCGGCAACGCCGCAAATCACCGGCACGCGGCCCTTGGCGGCGTCCACCGCGACTTCGGTCACGGCGATCTTTTCCTCGGTACTCAGCGAGGTATTTTCCCCCACCGAGCCGCACACCACCAGACCCGAGACGCCGTCGCGGATTACGTTGGAGATCACCTGATGGGTCTTTTCCAGGTTGATGGAAAAGTCGTCGTTGAATTGAGTGGTAACCGCCGGGAAGACGCCACTCCAATTGATGCGCTTGTTCATGATTAACTCCAAGGATTAAAAGTATTTCGTATACTATTTTTCAGGTAAAAATAGTCGCCCGGTGTTCTTTCGTCGGGCGCCATGTCGGCGCTACAGCGTTGTTTCAATCAGCGCTCAGGCAGAGGGGACTCAGGCGCCGGGCCAGGTGTCCGACAATCGATAGCCTTGTGGCCACGGATCGGTGGGGTCGAGCAGCAACTGATGGGTTCCGGTGATCCAGGCTCGGCCGGAAAGACACGGATAGATCGCCGCACGGCCGGCCAGTTCGGTGAGGGAGTCGATGCGACAATGAAACTGCGAGCCGATGATCGAGCGGCCAATAAAGCGCTCGCCGGCTTTCAGTACCCCCTTGGCTTGCAACACCGCCATGCGCGCCGAGCAACCGGTGCCGCAGGGCGAACGGTCGATCTTGCCAGGACGGATCACCACGGCGTTGGCACCGGTGGCGACACCGTTCTCGTAGACCACCGGAGCGGCGATCTGGCAGAAGGAGATATGCGACCAGTCGGGGTTCAGTGGATGGACGAAGCCCAGTTGTTCGTTGGCGGCGCGGGTGATTCTCAGGCCGATCTCGACCATGTCCTGGGCTTCGTCGGGACGAATGTCGAAGCCCAGGTGATGGGCGTCGACAATGGCGAAGCTGTCGCCGCCATAGGCCGTGTCGACCCGGATCGATCCCAGTCCTGCGACTTCGATCCAAGCGTCGAGGCGGTCGGCGAACGACGGCACATTCTTGATTTCCACTCGCTGGACCTTGCCATCCTTGCATTCGGCCACGGCTTCGATCAGGCCGCCGGGGGCTTCGAGCACCAGCCGGGTTTGCGGTTCGGTCATCGGCAGGATGCCGCTGTCGAGCAACACGGTGGATACGCACAACGAGTTGGAGCCAGACATCGGCGGGGTATCGGCCGGTTCCATGATGATCCAGGCCATCTGCGCCCGTGGGTCCTTGGCCGGCACCAGCAGGTTGACGTGGCGGAACACTCCGCCACGCGGTTCGTTGAGCACGAAATTGCGTAGGGTTTCATCCCGCGCGATCCAGCGCGACTGCTCCCACACCGTGGCGCCGGGTGGCGGGGCGACCCCGCCGACAATCACATCGCCGACTTCACCTTCGGCGTGGCAGCTAACCACATGAATGATCTTCGATGAACGCATGGATTGCTCCTATTTGACCGATTTGAGGAACGCCGCCGTTTCCGGCCGCTGGGGATGGCCGAGGACCTGGTCGGGCGAGCCGATCTCGTGCACCAGGCCGTTGCGAAAGAACGCCACGCGGTCGGAGACATCCCGGGCGAAGCGGATTTCATGAGTCACCAGGACCATGGTCATGCCGTCTTCGGCGAGCAGGCGCATGGTGTCCAGTACCTCGCCTACCAGTTGCGGGTCGAGGGCCGAAGTGGCCTCGTCGAACAGCATGTAGTCTGGCGACATGGCCAGGGCGCGGGCGATGGCCGTGCGTTGTTGCTGACCGCCGGAGAGCCTGCCGGGAAAACTCTTGAGCTTGTCGCCCAGACCCACGTGGGTCAGTTGCCGCACGGCCAGTTCCTCGGCTTGCTGCTGGCTCCTGCCAAGCACCTTGCGCGGCGCCAGCATGACGTTTTCCAACACGGTCAGGTGCGGGAACGCGTTCCATTGTTGGAACACGATGCCGATCTTCTGCCGCAGGCGATTGAGGTCGGTGGCCTTATCGTGGACCTCGATGCCATCGACGCGGATATGGCCCTGGTGGATTGATTCCAGACCGTTAATACACATCAGCAGGGTCGATTTGCCGGAGCCGGAGCCACCGATGATCGACACCACTTCACCCTTGTTCACCGTCAGGCTGACGCCCTTGATCACTTCCAGGTCGCCGAAGGATTTGTGTACGTTGTCGATCTCAATCATTTTCTTGCCACCTTCTTTCCAGGCGAGCGCCCAGGCGGGCGACCACCAGGCTCATGACGTAGTAGATAAGGCCCGCGATGCACAACACCAGCAAGGGTTCCTGGATGCGGGTGACGACGGTTTGCGAGGCGCGCAGCAGTTCGACGATGCCGATCCACATCACCAGCGCGGTGTCTTTCATGACGCTGAGGACCAGGTTCAGCCAGCCGGGGAACGCCACCCGTGAAGCCATGGGTAGAACGATCCAGCGCAGGTCTTGCAGGTAGCTCAGGCCCAACGAACGGCTGGCCCGGCGCACGTTCAGCGGCACCGCGAGCACGCCGCCGCGGACGATCTCGGTGAAGTAGGCGGCGGCGTAGATTCCGAGCACGATGCAGCCGACGGCGAAGGCGCTGATATTCAGGCCGACGATGCTTTTGAGCGAGTTGAACAGGACGAACTGGATCAGCAGCGGCACGCTGCGAAACACGTCCAGAGTCCAGGCCAGCGGCAGGCTAAGCCGTGGCAGCAAGGCACGCAACAGACCGAACAGCAAGCCGGCCACGGTGCCGAGCAGGATCGACCAGACGGTCAGTTGCAGCGTGACCCAGGCTCCGCTGAGCAGGAACAACAGGTCATTCCCGGTAAGACTGGTGGAAAACATCAAGCAGACCCCTCAATAGCGAAACAACCGCCAGGACAAGAGCCGGGCTAGCGCGACGATCGCCTTGGCGATCAGGTAATACAGCACCGCCGCGATGGCGAAGTATTCGAAGGTGCGAAACGTCTTGACGTTGTAGTCCTGAGTCACCCCGGTCAGATCGTTGTTGAGACCGACGATCACCCCCAGCGAGGTCATCAGCACCGCCCAGACCATCTGGTTGGTCAGCGGATAGAACACCACTCGCAACAATTGCGGGACGATAATCATCCGGTAGGCCTGAAAAGCGCTCATGCCCAGTGAGCGTGCCGCGCGCATCTGAGTGTCGGGCACGGCCTTGAGGCCGCCACGGAAGTTTTCCGCCAGATAGCCGGCGTTGTTGAAGGTGATCCCGGCCAGCAGCGCCAGCCAGGAGCTGACATGCAATCCCAGGGAGCCGAGGCCGAAGTAGAGGATGTAGATCTGGAACAGTGACGGGGTGTTGCGGGCGATGGACACCCAACCATTGGCGATGCCGCGCAACAGCGGTTGCTTGGCGTCGTGCATCACGGTCAGGGTCAGGGCGATCAGCACCCCGAAGACCATCGACAGAGCGGCTGTCTCGAAGGTCACCCAGGCACCGTTGAGCATGTCGGGCAGGGCGCGCAGCGCCGCGCGCCACTGGAACGTATAGTCGAACTCAAACATGGACCGCTTCCTCTCGTGGCAGCCAGGCCGGCAGGTGCCCGCTGGCCTGGCCGCTGCAAGCGCTGTCGACACACTCGGCCAGGCTGGCGAAGTGCACCGTGCGCCCCACCAGGCCGGGGGCGTAGTGGGCGTACTTGCCGGAATTGGTCATCAGCGTCCGGGCGGCCGGTGGAATCACCGGTTCACCGACCATGCACCAGCAGGTGTCGGTGATCAGGCTCGCGCCAAAGGCTTCGATCACGGCGATATGCCCGGCGGCACGGGCCTGCTCCAGCACGGCCCGCCCGCAGGTGATTGCCAGCACCACGTCAGGGTGCTTGTGGCGACCACGGCACAGGCGTGCCAGGTGGGCGAATTCGCTGAGGGAGAAGTGCGGGTTGCCCAGCGAGACGACATCCACCTGCGGCTCGCGAGCGCTATTGAGTTCACGCCAGCTACCCAGCAGATCGTCGAGGCTGATACGTTGCACCGGCAACGACCGACCCGGCTCCAGCACCTGCTGCGGGTCGAGGGCCTCCGGGGTGACCCCGGCGATATGGAACAGCGGCGCCGCCGAGGTGGTGGCGAAGGCCGCGCCGAACGCCTTGAGGTCGTCGAGGCTGGGCCGGGCCAGCTCCAGGCCGCGTATCAACGGGATATAGCTGCCGGACAGGGCGCCAATGTGGTAGCCGAGCAACGGGTAGAAGGCATCGTCCAGTTCGCTCATGGGCGGTACTTCGATCTCCAGGCGCGCCTTGCGCCGTTCGGCCAGGTGGCAGCCAGTCAGCGGTGCGCGGCCCGTCAGGGCGATACAGATATCCAGGTAATCGGGGTATTTCTGGGTCCAGGCACCGAGCACGCTGTTGGCATAGACCACGGCATTGGATTCGGCCCAGACGATCTGTTCGCCGGCCTTCGGCGCGCTGTCGAGCAGGTAGGGCGCGCAGGTGTAGCTGAGCTGCGCGCCCATCGCCATATAGGCCGTGCCCAGGGCACTGGCGGGTTCACCGAGGGCCGGGTCGACACCCAACTCACGCCAGCGGCGCTGGTCGACGGAGATGGCGTTGAGGGTGGTCGGGACACGCACGCACGCGCCCCATTGCACCAGTTGTTCGGCAAAGCGCAGGCTCGCCGGCCCGGTATAGATGCAGCCGTCGATATGCGCCTGGGTCACGTCCAGCAGGCTGGAGGCTCTTTGTAGCTCGGCCATCTGTAGGACGATTTGCATAGCCACCTGGGCGGCCTTGCCGTACTGGCCATCAAGCAGGGCCTGGTCATGTTGGCTGAGCGCGACACTGCGGGTCGCGGGTTGCGCTCGCACCGGCATGGCCAGTGCCCGCCAGGGGGCGGCGGGTATTTTGTCGAAGAGTGTCAGGCTGGCGCCTTCGATCCGGGCAAACGCTTGGCCGCGCAAGGCGGCAAAGGCCTCCCTGCCGATGCACAGCACCGGCAGGGAGCGTTCGAAAATCACCTGGGCCACCAGCACGCCCAGGGTCAGGATCTCGTCGGCCTCGGCCAGTAACAACGCGGCCGGGGCATGACCGTTGCTGATCAGTTCCATCATCACGCTGCTGCCGGTACAGGACCCGCGACCGCTGGGTAGCGCCAGCACACAACCGGCCAAGTGCTCGCCACTCAAGGGGTGATGACGGTCGATCACCTCGCCGCTGAACGGATCGACACCGCCCCAGAAGCTCAGGCCGATATCGGCGAACAGCAGCGGACCTTGGGCGGCACCCTCGACCAGGCAGCGTCCGGTAAGGGAAGTGGGGGTGCTGGGCATGCGGTCTTCCTCAGTAGTAGACGTGGGGCACGGTCAGGTCGGTCGGTGGGATCTCGGTCCCGACCCACTTGGTGAACAGCTCCTTGTAACGTCCGGTGCGCACCTGTTGGTTGACGAACAGGTTGAGGTAGTTGATCAGGCCGTATTCGTTGCGCTTGGCACCCAGCGAGACGTAGTCGATCACGTAAGGAGCATTGCCGACGACCTTCAAGCCTTTGTACTTGCCTGATTTGAGCGTCGCGGCGGCCACGGTGTTGGTAACGACGGTGGCATCGATATGACCCTGGGCGACGGCCAGGATGGTGTCGTTCTGCGACTGGTAAGCGCGGAAGCTGCCAGTGCCCCAGCTCTTCTGGTCTTTTTCCAGAGCGATGGCTTCATAAGTACCGCTGGTGTTGCCGACAGGATGACCCTTGAGGTCTTGGTATTGGTTGATCCCGGTATCGTCGCGGGTCAGTACCACCATCTGGAAGGCGAAGTAGGGAATGGTCAGGCCGACGGTTTTGGCCCGTTCGAGGGTATCGGAGGTCGAGGCGACGATCACGTCGGCACGGCCCGACACCAGTGCGGGAATACGGTCTGGAAAGGGCGTTTCGATGATCTCGGCATCGACCCCGAGGACTTTTGCCAAGTCGTTGCAATAATCGACGTCGAAGCCCACTGGCTGGTTGCCGGCATCGCGCGAGCCCATCGGCGGAAAGTCCAGGGTCACGGCACAGCGCAGCTTGCCGGAACCGATGATGTCATCGAGCTTGTCGGCCTGGGCCGTGGTTATAAGGGACGAACTGAGAACCACACTGAGCGCTACGACAAAAACGGGATTTTTCATGAATGCCTCGTTATTGGTAAGTGGCGTTGTTCTTCGTATTATGAATTTCGTATACGATATTATATTAGCAATGACTGTGCCGATTGCTACACCAGAACATGAATCTCTCAGTGGCCCTTTGATTAGAGGCGGTGCCTGGTTTCGGGGGCGAGTTTCCCGTGTTTGAAGGGTGAAAGGATGTTACAGAAGGGAGCATTTTTCCCCGTGCAAGCCCCTTAAAGGAACACCACGGTCAGCGATGGCTTTCGCGGTAATGGCTCGGCGACAGGCCGGTGAGCGCACGGAACTGGCGACTGAAGGCGCTGTGGTCGGTGTAGCCACAACGCAGGGCGATCTCGGTGATCGGCAGGTGGGTGTGCAACAGAAGTTGCGCGGCTTCTTCCAGGCGGGCCTTGTGGATCATCTGCCGTGGGGTGAGTTGGAAGATCCGCTTGCAGTGGCGTTCCAGTTGGGCCACCGACAAGTCGGCGATCCGGGTCAGTTCGGCGAGGCTGATGGGTTGGGCGAAATGTTGGCGGATATGGGCGTCCACCGCGGCGACCTTCTGGAAGGACGGGTGGTGCGATTGCGGCAGTTGCAGGTCGCGGGAAATACCCGCCAAGCCGACGATCCGCCCCGTTGGGTCGCGCAGCGGGACCTTGTGGGTCAAGCACCAGATCGGTTGATTGCCGTCATAGAGGTGCAGCTCCAACTGGTCGGCCAGCTCGCGCCCGCTGTTCAAGACCCGGCGGTCTTGCGCGGTATAGGAGGTGCCGAAATGTTCCGGAAAGACCCGGTCGGCGGTCTGCCCCAGCAGTTCGCCGGGCAGCTTGAAGCCGCAGCGCCGGGCTAGGGTCTGATTGACGAAGGCATAGCGCGCCTCGCTGTCCTTAATGAAAAACACCACGTCCGCCAGGGTATCGAGCAAGGGCGCGATGGCATTCAGGCTGCTTAGCAGGGTCGCTAGGTCACAGGGTTTGAAGCGGTTGAGCGAGGTGTACATGGCGTCGGGCATCTGGCGGCAACTCTTGGGATCATAGAGACCCTGCGAGGCGGTCGAAACCCCCGCACCACTATTCATACCGGCTTATACCGGCGGAGTGTCGTCGAGACATAACAGGGTGTCGATTCGCGCCGGACTGAAGGGCGGGCGTGGTGCCGGAAGTTGCCAACCGAACAGGTGCCGGGTTGCGGCACCGCACACCCGGCCCTGGCAGGCACCCATGCCGCAGCGACTAGCCAGCTTCGCTTCGTGCCAATCGCGATGGCCTTGCAGAGCGGCATAGGTGACATCCTCGCAACGGCACACCAGGGTGTCGGGCTTGGCCAGGGCCTTGAGTCGCGGGTCCAGGGCGAAGGTCTGGTTCAGGGTGTCGGCGAAACCCTGCCAGCGCGCTCGGACCGGCCACAGGCGCTGAGCCGCGTCACGCTCGCCGACCGCCGCGTGACCGGCAATCGCGCCTTCCACCAGGGCCAGTTCACTGCCGCCGAAACCGCAGCATTCCCCGGCCGCGTAATGATCGGCGAGGCTGCTGGCCTGCCAGGGGTCGACGGCGAGGGCCAGGCCGTCGAGCGCGCAGCCCAGGGCCTGGCCGAGCTGGGTATTGGGGATCAGGCCGAAGCCGCAGGCCAAGCGGTCACAGGCGAGCTCGGTGATCTGGCCGCGTTGTTCCAGGCGCACAGCCTCCAGGCGCTCGCTGCCGAGCGCGGCGATCACGTGGCTGTCGGTGCGGTAATGCGGGTCGAACAGAGCGAAGGCTTGCAGCCATTTGTGTGGCCAGCGCGGCAACTGCGTGGCGAAAGCGGCGACGGATCGCCATGCAGCCTGTTCGGCGACTCGCAGGATCCGCGCCCCGGCGTGGCGGGCGGTGGCGGCACTGGCGAGGAGCAACGGCCCGCTACCGGCGACCACCAGGCGCTCGCCGCTGACTGGCAAGCCGCCCTTGATCAGTGCTTGCAGGCCGCCGACGGCGGTAACACCGGGTAACGTCCAGCCGGGGAACGGCAGCAACAGTTCGCGGGCTCCGGTGCAAAGGATCAGTTGATCGTAGCCGATTTGCCAGCTCCGTCGCGGACCTTCGAGCAACAGTCGTTTCGCGCCGTTGCTGGCGATCACTTGGGTGCTGGGGTAGTGCCGCACATTGTCACGGGCCTGCAGGCGTTGACGTAGCTTGCGCGCCTGGGGCGCCAGCCTGGCCCGCGGACCGTCGCGCCAGATCTGCCCGCCCACCTGCGGGTTGTCGTCGATGATGACGATACGGGCGCCACTGGGGGCGGCGGCCAGGGCGGCGGCGATGCCCGCCGGCCCGGCGCCGATGATCAGTAGGTCGGCGAAGTCGATCATGGCCGGGTCTCCACTTGCATGCCGTCCTGGCACAGGGTCTGGCAGGCCAGGCGGCGATTGCCGTCGATGTTGACCCGGCATTCCTGGCAAATGCCCATGCCGCATACCGGTACACGACGGCTGCCGCTGACCGAGGTACGGCTGCAACCGTCACCACCCAGGGCCAGGGCCGCGGCCACGGTGGTGCCTTCGGCGACGCGCAGGGCGCGACCGTCCAGGGTCAGCTCAGGCATGGCGCTGGGCTCCGAGAAAGCGTTGCGGCAGATAGGCGGCGGCGGTCAGGGGCGGTGTTTCGTTGAACAACTGGGCGACCAACAGGTCCGCCGTGCCGGGGGCGGTGGTGACTCCCAGTCCTTCATGGCCGACGGCCAGCCACACACCCTCGCGCTGTGGATGTCGGCCCACCAGCGGCAAACCGTCCGGGCTGGCGGCACGCAGGCCGGTCCAGGCTCGGATCGCATTCAGCCGAGCCAAGCCCGGCAGATATTCGACGGCGCGCTTGAGCATTTTTGCCAGCATCCAGCCTTCGACCTGCGGGTCGCGAGTGCCGAACTGTCGCGAGGCGCCGATAAACAATTGGCCGGTGGGGCGTGGCTGGATATTGCAGGCAACGGAAGGGCCGTTGGCGTGGTGGGCGCTGGTGACATAGCCCAGCTCCACCAGGGTATGGGTGACGGTTCCTGGGTAACGGTCGGTAATCAGCAGATGGCCTTTCTTCGGTTCGATGGGCAGTTCCGGGCACAGCTCATTGGCCTGCACGCCGTTGGCCAGGACCACCGCCCCGGCGCCGAGCCAGTGGCCGTTGTCGAGTCGCACACGGTTGCCGTCGACTTCGCTGACCCGTGCCCGGCGCTGGCGAATACCGGCGGTTTCGAGCATCCAGCGGGCCGTGGCCGGGGCATAGAGAATGCCGTCGCCATGGATCAGCAGGCCACCTTCGAGGCCGTCGCGCAGTTGGGCTTCGCGTGCGCGCAGAGCCTGGCTGCCGAGCAGCTCGCAGGCGATGCCATGGGCTTGCAAGTGGGCGTATTTGGCCTGGGCCAGCGCCATCTCCTCGGGGTTGGCGGCGATCCACAGCGTGCCGTTGTTACGATAGGCGCAGCCTTCGGGCAGGTCGGCAGCCACCTCGCGCCAGCGTTGCACGGAGTATTGGCACAGCGCCAACTCCGCCGGGTTGTCGTCGAGCACCAGCAGGTGGCCCATGCCCGCCGCCGTGGCATTGGGCAGGCCGGCGTCGAGCACCAGCACGTTCAGGCGCCGATTCGCCAGCGCTTGAGCACAGGCGGCGCCGATGATTCCGCCGCCGATCACGATGATGTCGGCCACCGTGCCTTCGTTCACGGGCAGATACCCCAGGCGAATGGGTCGTCCCGTTCGAGGATCAGGGTGGTTTCGGCGCTGATATGCGCACGCCCGCGAATGGTCGGTACGATGCGGTCGCCGTCGGACTCGTAGGAACCTGTAAATTCGCTGCCGATCACACTGGCCTGACGCCAGAGTTGTCCCGGCAGTAGTTTGCCGTCGGCCGCCAGGCACGCCAGCTTGGCGCTGGTGCCGGTGCCACAGGGCGAGCGGTCGTAGGCTTTGCCAGGGCAGAGTACAAAGTTGCGGCTGTCGGCGTGGGCGTCGTCGACGAACAGTTCGACATGATCGATCAGGCCGCCGTCCTCGCCACGGATGCCTTGCTGTTCCAGCGCTTGTTGTACGGCGAAGGTATAGGCGGTCAGCGCTTGCAGGTTGGCGCGGGTGACGTCCAGGCCATGGTCGGCGATCAGAAAGAACCAGTTGCCACCCCAGGCCACATCGCCCATCACCTCGCCGATGCCCGGCACGTGCAGGGCCAAGGCGTGCCGGTAACGGTAGGACGGGACATTGCGCACACTGACCGAGCGGTCTGCGTGAAGGGTGGCCTGCACCGTGCCCACCGGGGTTTCGATGGCATGGATACCCGGCCCGATGCGCCCCAGGTGCGCCAGCGAGGCAATCAGGCCGATGGTGCCATGCCCACACATGCCGAGGTAGCCAGTGTTGTTGAAGAAGATCACCCCGGCCGTGGCCGCCGGGTTCACCGGTGCGCACAACAGGGCGCCGACCAGCACATCGTTGCCGCGTGGTTCGAGAACGCAGGCGGCGCGCCACGCATCATATTCTTCGGCCAGCCGCTGGCGGCGCTCGGCCATGCTGCCAGCGCCCAGCTCAGGGAAACCGGCGGTCACCAGGCGGGTCGGTTCGCCACCGGTATGAGAGTCGATCACACTGATACGTTTCATGGCAGGCCACTGGCGAATAAAAGAGTTCGCAGAGTGGCTTGTCGGAGGGTGCTGCGGCTTGATGCTTTTATGGCGCTCCGATGAGGAAATCAGCACAGCGAGGCCCGACTCAACGGGCGCGCGGCAGGTGCTCCAGGAGTGTCGCGCAAACACCGGCAATGTGTTCGTCGAGCAGTTTCACCGCCCGTTCCACGTCGCGGGCGCGGCAGGCCTCAATGATGTCGCGGTGCTCATGGTCGGCGCGCTCCTTGCCAGCCGAAAGGCTCATCTGCAGACGCAGGTAGCGTTCCAGTTTGTCATTGACCGAGCGGATCAGGCTGACCAGGAATGGTCGTTGCGCCGGCTCGTAGAGGCAGGTGTGGAGTTGCCAGTTGAGTTCAGCCCAGCGCCCGATGTCGTGTTCGCCGACGAACTCCTGGCAGATGCGCTCGGCTTGGGCGAAGGTGTCTTCGCTCATGTTCGGGATGGCCAGGCGCAGCACCTTGTCTTCGAGCAGCATGCGCACTTCGAACATTTGCGCCAGTTCCGGCTCGGAGAGGCGTGTGACCATCGCCCCGCGGTTGCGCTGGAACACCACCAGCCCTTCGGCCTCCAGACGCTTGAGGGCCTCGCGCACAGGAATCTTGCTGACGTTGAACTGGCGGGCGATTTCGTCCTGGCGAATCGCTTGGTCCTCGGCGAAATTGCCGGCGACGATGGCCTCGCGCAGATGTCGGGTGATGATCTCCGAGGTCGAAGGCGCATTGCCCAGGTCCGGGAGGTTAAGCTTGGGTAGAGTCACGGCGAGATCATTCGAAAGAGGGGAAGGGGATATGGTATACGAAAAACCTTTTGCCTTTCTATCCGCTATCCTCTTGCTCATCCAGTCCGCCAGGGACACGAGGGTGTGTGCGAAGGCCAATGTCTTCTTCGCGACTCAGGCTCTGTACGAAATGTATCTGCGCTCGCCCATATGGCGGTGAAAGCCGGCTTGCGTTGCCCGACCTTCGCGCAAAATCAGTTCGTACAGGCCACTAGCGGGCGAGACGAATCACCAATCGAGCGAAGAAGGCGCCGGTGAAGATCACCGCCAGCAGGCGCAAGGTCTGCATCGCCAGGACCAGACCGACATCCGAGTGGGTGTCGACCGCAATGATCGCCATGGTATCCAATCCACCAGGGCTGGTGGCCAGGTACACCGAGAGGAAGTCCAGGCCGAGCCATTTTGCCAGGACCCAGGCCGAGGCGGCGCAGAGGGCGATCAGGCTGATGGCGCCGAGGATCATCGTCGGTAGCTGTTTCCATACGTACAGCACGGTGGGCCGGTCGAAACGCAGGCCGACGAAGCAGCCGATGGCACCGTAGGCGACTGCCAGCAGACCGGCGGGCAGGGTGATGTGCAGTAGTCCGGACAGTTGCAAGGCGCCACCGATCAGCAGCGGCACCAGTAGCGCGCCAGCAGGAATATGCGCGCCGAGCAGCATGCCGAGCATCGCGACGGCCAAGGTGAGCCCCAGATTGACCGGGCTGAAACTGTGCAGGGCGGTATCCGCGACGTGCACGTCGGTGCCATTGACGGGGGCCTCCAGTATATGACTGACCAGCGCCCCGATCACCACCACGCAGACCACGCGCACGTATTGCATGGTTGCCACGACCCGTCCGTCGGCACCGAAATCGTCGGCCATCAGGACCATGGCCGACGCCGCGCCCGGTGAGGTGCCCCAGGCGGCGGTGCTGGCCTTGATCCCGCCGAAACGCACCATTGCCAGGCCCACCAGGGCACTCAGGCACACCGTCAGCACCGTGGCGAACAGCATCAGTTGCCAGGATTGGGCCATCGATGTCAGGACCGCCAGGGTCATGGAGTGAGCGGCAAGCAGGCCGATGCACCCCTGGCTCAGGCGAAAGACCTGACGGTGAATACGAATATGGGCTCCGCTGACGCCGAAGCCGATCGCCACCAGCATCGGACCGATAAATTGCCCGGCGGGCAGCTCGGCATTCTTGAGCAGTTGTCCGGCGGCGCCGGCGAGGATGATCAGGGCCAGCCATTGCAGTGGGCGGGGCCAGGTAGTGAAAAACAAGCGGGGTGTTGCGGACAAGGACAGTCTCCAAAACGCTGGACGCGCCTGTTGCAGGGCGTTGGGATCGGCGCGGTAGGTCAATTATTGATGGCGCTATTGATCAAGTCTAGTTTCTAATTGTGATGAATCGATAACTTTGGTTGATCAATATGGATCTGCGCGATCTCACTTATTTCGAAACCATCGCCGAGTTGGGACATCTGGGGCGTGCGGCCCAAAGGCTCAATCGCAGCCAGCCGGCGCTGACCAAGAGCATCCAGCGCCTGGAGGAATCGTTCGGCACTAAGTTGTTCGAGCGCGAGGGTCGACGGATCAAGCTGACGCCGGTGGGCGTGTTGTTACAGCAGCGCGGTCGGCAATTGCAGCAGAGCATTGCCGATACCCACAGGGAGGTGCGGGACTTTGCCCGAGGGGTGCTGGGCAATATCCGCCTGGGCTGCGCGGCGAGCATGGCCGAATACCTGCTGCCGCAGCTAACCACCGCCCTGCTTGAGCGGGCACCGCAGATCACCCTGAACCTGGCCATCGGCCAGGACGACATGTTGTGCGAGTCGTTGCGCTCGGGACGGCTGGACATGGTGATCTGCCCGCTGTTCGACGATGACCGGCAGTTGCTATCCCATCCGTTGTTCGACGACGAAGCGGTGGTGGTTGCCAGTCGCAATCATCCGATTTTCGATGGACCGATTCGCCTGAGTGAGTTGGGGCGCTATCGCTGGGTGTTGCCGGCAACCGGGGTGTCATCGCGACGCTGGATCGACAATGTGTTTCTCGGCCATGACCTGCCGCTACCTTCGGTGCAAATCGAGACCAACACGATTTCCCTGCTGCCGCGCCTGATCGGCCAGACCCGGTTACTGAGCTTCCTGGCGCGCGAAACCCTGGAGGATGTGCGGGGGGCGATGCACCTGCGGGAGGTGCGGCTCAAGGAAACCACGATGAAACGTACCCTGGTGGTGTCGGTGCGGGCCGGCGGTTATCTATCGCCGGCGGCGCAGACCATGCTCGACCTGCTCAAGCGCGATGGCCGGGCGTTTTTCAGCGAGCGCTGATAGCAGCGGGGCACGCGGTCAACTGCCGCCTTCGGTACGGCCACCACTGACCTCCGCCGGTACGTCGTAGCCGGCCACGCGCTGGCGAAACAGCCCGGTACGAGCCAGCAACAGGGTGGTCACCGGCACTGTGATCGACAGCAGGATCGGGATCAGCCAGGCATGGATCACCGGCTCCGACTTGAGCACCGAAAAGTACAGGATCGAGGCCAGTGCCACGCACCAGGCACCGAGGGTCGAGGCCAGGGCCGGCGGGTGCATGCGTTGAAAGAAGTCCTTCATGCGCAGCAGGCCGATGGCACCGCAGAGGGCGAACAGACTGCCGAGCACCAGTAGTACGGCCACTGGAATCTCGATCCACAGGGACAACTGGTTCATTCAATCACCTCGCCGCGCAGGAGGAATTTCGCCAGGGCAAAGGAGCCGACAAAGCCGAACAGGGCGATTAGCAGCGCCGCTTCGAAGTAGGTGTCGCTGGCATAGCGGATGCCCAGCACCAGCATCATCAGCATGGCGACGATGTACAGGTAGTCCAGGGCCAGGACCCGGTCTTGTGCCGAGGGGCCCTTGAACAGCCGGACGGCGGTCAGCACCAGGGCCACGCTGAAGATGAACAGGCTGAACAGGATCGCGTTGGCGAGCAGGTCGCTCATGTGAAAATCTCCATCAGGGGGCGTTCGTAAGTCGCCTTGAAGTTCTGGATAAACGACGCTTCTTCCTCCAGGTTGAACACATGCAGTAGCAGGATGCTGCGGTCCAGCGCCAGCTCGGACCAAACCGTGCCGGGAATCACCGTGCAGATCATCGACAGCACGGCCAGGCCGTTGGCGTCGCGCAAGTCCAGCGGCACCTTGACGAAGGCCGAGTGCGGCGGGCGCCGACCGGCATTCAAAACGCTCCAACCGACGGCTAGGTTGGAGACGATCACATCCCATCCCACCCGCAGGAACAGGCGCAGGATCACCCCCGGTCGACGAATGCGCACCGGCAGCGGCCGCAGTGGCGCCATCATCAATGGCGCACAAAACCCCAGGGCAGCGCCCAGCAGCAGGTTGCCAGGGCTGATCGACAGGTTCAGCACCAGCCATAGCAGCCACAGCGCCAGGGACAGCCAGGGTGCGGGGAACAAGCGTTTCATGGCTGCACCTCCAGTGCCGTGGCCCTGGCTTCGGGGCTGGGCACCGCGCGGGTCGCCAGCACTGCCATGACGTAGTGCTCGGGGGTATTGAGGTTGTCGGCTACGGCCTGGGTGTAGCGCAGCAGCGGCTCGGCCTTGATCGTCAGTAGGATACACAGGCCGAGTAGGGCGACAATAGGCAGGCATTCCAAGCGCCGCAGCGTCGGCGAAGGGCGGTCCGCCGGGGTCCAGAAGCGCTGGACGCCCATGCGCGAGAAGGCCACCAGCGAGGCCAGGCCGGACACTATCAGCAATACCAGCAAGCCCCAGGCCGCTGGCGAGATCAGTGTCTCATGGCCCAAGCCCAATGGATTGAGCAGGGCGTTGAGCAGGCTCAGCTTGGCGATGAACCCGGACAGCGGCGGCATACCGATGATCAACAGGGCACAGGTGATAAAACTCAGGCCGAGAAAAGCCATGGTCCAGGGAATCACCTGACCGACCACCACATTCTGTTCGTCGTCGAGATTGGTGCCGGGGCGCGGGTGCAGCGATTCCAATGGACGCGGCAATGGGTCGATATCTTCCTCCAGCGGCAGCTCATTGGCCGAGCGTGAGCGCTCGATCAGCTCGGCCAGCAGGAACAGCGCGCTCAGCGCCAGGGTCGAGCTGACCAGATAGAACAGCGCGCCCGCCGTCAGGTTCGGCTGGGCGAAACCCACTGCTGACAGGAGGATCCCCGCCGACACCAGAATACTCAGGCTGGCCATGCGCTCCAGGCGTTGGGCGGCGAGGATCGCCACGGCAGCGCAAGCGATGGTCGCCATACCGCCGTAGATCAGCCAGTTACCACCAAAGTACGCCGAAGCACCGGCCTGACCGGAGAACAGCAGGGTCCATAACCGCAGCAGGGTATAGACCCCGACCTTGGTCATGATCGCGAACATCGCCGCCACCGGCGCGCTGGCCGAAGAGTAGGCGGGCACCAGCCAGAAGTTTAGCGGCCACATTCCGGCCTTGGCCAAGAACGCCACGGCGAGAATCGCCGCACCGGCATGCAGCAGGCCACGGTCGGCTTCCGGCACCAACGGGATCTTCAGGGCCAGGTCGGCCATGTTCAGGGTGCCGGTAACGCCATAAACCATCGCCGCGCCGATCAGGAACAGCGACGAGGCCAGCAGGTTGATCGCGATGTAGTGCAGGCCCGAGGACACCCGCGCCCGTCCCGAACCGTGCAGGACCAGACCGTAGGAGGCCGCCAGCAGCACCTCGAAGAACACGAACAGGTTGAACAGGTCGGCGGTCAGAAAGGCACCGTACAGGCCCATCAACTGGATCTGGAACAGTGCGTGGAAACTCGCGCCGGCACGGTCCCAGCGAGCCATGGCGAACAGCAGGGCGCTGACACCGATGATCCCGGTGAGCACCAACATCAGCGCCGACAAGCGGTCGGCCACCAGTACGATGCCGAACGGTGCTTGCCAGTTGCCCGGCAGATACACGCCAATGGACGCAGGTTCCGAAGATTGCTGAGCGCCGATCAGCAGCAGCACGGAAACACCCAGGCCGAGCAGGCTCGACACCAGGTTGAGGCGGGCCTTGAACGGGCGATGTTTCTCGCCGAGCAGCAGCATCAGCGCCGCCGTCAGCAGCGGTAGTAGGATGGGCGCGACGATCAGGTGCGGCATCAGGTTCATTCCTTGGCCTCCCGGCCATCGACGTGGTCGGTGCCGGTCAGCCCCCGTGAGGCCAGCAGCACCACCAGGAACAGCGCAGTCATGGCGAAGCTGATGACAATCGCCGTCAGCACCAGGGCCTGGGGCAGCGGGTCGGTATAGTTCAACAGGTCCTGGGGTACGCCATCCTTGATGATCGGCTCCTTGCCGATAAACAGGCTGCCCATGCTGAAGATGAACAGGTTGACCCCATAGGACAGCAGGCACAGGCCCATCACCACCTGGAAAGTCCGGGGCCGCAGGATCAGCCAGACGCCGGACGCGGCGAGCACGCCGATAGCAATTGCAATGACTTCTTCCATCAGGCGGCTCCTGGCTTGAGTTGAGGCTGTGGCCTGGCATGTGGCAGGGCCAATTGGCTTGGCCGATGGGCGCGCACCGACTGGTGCGCCAGGGCCGTGAGGATCAGCAGGGTCGAGCCGACCACCACTGCGTACACACCGATATCGAAGAACAGTGCGCTGGCAATATGGATATCACCCAGCAGCGGCAGATGCAGGTGCGCAGTGTGAGTGGTCAGGAACGGATAGCCGAAGGCCATGGCCCCCAGCCCGGTGACGGTGGCGAACAGCAGGCCGGTGCCCATCCAGCGCAGTGGCCGCAGGCTCATTTGGGCCTCGACCCACTGGGTGCCAGCGACCATATATTGCAGGATGAACGCCACCGACATCACCAGGCCCGCAACAAAGCCGCCGCCGGGCTGGTTATGGCCGCGCATGAACAGGTACATCGAGACGATGAAGGCAATCGGCAGCAGCAGGCGCACCAGCACCGCCGGGACCATCATAAAGCCCAGCGCGGTATCGCTGGCGCTGCGCGGGTTGACCAGATCGGTGACCACGTCGCTGGCCAGTTGGCGCTGCTGGTTGGGCAACTGGAGGCTTTCCTTGGGCGGGCGGAAGCGGCGCAGCAGGGCGAAGATCGCCAGGGCCGTGGCCACCAGCACGGTAATTTCGCCGAGGGTATCGAAGCCACGGAAATCCACCAGCATCACGTTCACTACGTTGCTGCCGCCGCTTTCGGGCAGGGCGCGGCTGAGGTAGAACGAGGAGATATCGTTGGGCGTCTGGCGCGTCAGCATGGCGTAGGACAGCAGCGCCATGCCGCCACCGACCAGACCCGACAGCAGCAGATCGCGCAGGCGGCGAATGCGCGCCTTGCGCAGACTGCCGGGCAGCGGCGAGACCTCTTCGATCCGCCGTGGCAGCCAGCGCAGGCCGAGCAGGATCAGCACCGTGGTCACCACCTCGACCACCAATTGAGTCAGGGCCAGATCCGGCGCGGAGAACCAGACAAAGGTGACACAGGTCATCAGGCCGCAGACACTGACCATGGTCAGGGCCGCCAAGCGATGGTACTTGGCTTGCCAGGCGGCGCCCAGGGCGCAGGCGATTGCCAGCAGCCAGAGGGTGACAAAGACGATGGATCCGGGAATCTTCGGCCGATCGCCAAAGCTCAGGCTGGCGTGGAGCATCGGGATCAGCCCGGCCACCACGGCTGCCAGCACCAGCAGGAACAGTTGCGGTTGCAGGCGTTGGGTGCTGATGCGGCGTTCCAGGTGCCGGGCACCGCGCATCATGATCGCCAGGCTGCGTTCGAACAGACGCTTGCCGTTGAGGCGACCGATCAACGGCAGGCGACTGAAGCGACCGCGCTTGAGCTGCTTGCGTAGCAGCAGGTAGAGCAGCACGCCGCCGGACATGGCGATCAGGCTCATGACCATCGGCGCGTTCAGACCGTGCCAGATCGCCAGGCTGTATGGTGGCAGAGCCCCGCCCACCACCGGCAGGGCGGCGCTGGCGAGGATCGAGCCGACTACCTGCGCCGGGAATATGCCCACCAGCAGGCAGGTGAACACCAGCAACTCCACCGGCGCACGCATCCAGCGCGGCGGTTCGTGGGGCGTGTGGGGCAGATCGGTGGCCGCCGGGCCGAAGAACACATCGACGGTGAAGCGCAGCGAGTAGGCAACGCTGAAGGTCCCGGCGAGGGTCGCAATGATCGGCAGGGCGATCTCGACCCAGGCGGTGGAGTGGATGAAAACGGTTTCGGCGAAGAACATTTCCTTGGAGAGGAAACCATTGAGCAGCGGCACGCCAGCCATCGAGGCGCTGGCGACCATCGCCAGCGTGGCGGTGAATGGGATCAGTTTGACCAGGCCGCTGAGTTTGCGGATATCGCGGGTCCCGCTTTCATGGTCGATGATCCCGGCAGCCATAAACAGCGAGGCCTTGAAGGTCGCATGGTTGAGGATATGGAACACCGCCGCGACCGCGGCCAGTGGGCTGTTCAGGCCCAGCAGCAGGGTGATCAAGCCCAGATGGCTGATGGTCGAATAGGCCAGCAGGCCTTTGAGGTCGTTCTGGAACATGGCGCAGTAGGCACCGAGCACCAGGGTCGCGGCGCCGGCGCCGCCGACGATCCAGAACCATTCTTCGCTGCCGGACAGCGACGGCCATAGCCGGGCCAGAAGAAACACCCCGGCCTTGACCATCGTCGCCGAATGCAGGTAAGCGGAAACCGGGGTGGGCGCTGCCATGGCATGGGGCAGCCAGAAGTGGAAGGGGAATTGCGCACTCTTGCTCAGAGCGCCGATCAGGATCAGTGGCAGCAGGACGGGGTACAAGGCATGGGCACGGATCTGGTCGCCTGCTGCCAGCACGGCGTCCAGGTCATAGCTGCCCACCACATGGCCGAGGATCAGTACCCCCGCCAGCAGGCATAAACCACCGGCGCCGGTGACCGTCAGTGCCATGTAGGCGCCACGGCGGGCATCGGAACGGTGGTGCCAGTAGCCGATCAGCAGGAACGAGAACAGGCTGGTCAGTTCCCAGAAAAACACGATCTGGATCAGGTTGCCCGACAGTACCAGGCCGAGCATCGCGCCCATGAAAGCCAGGAAAAACGCGAAGAAGCGCGGCACCGGATCGTCAGGCGACATGTAGTAGCGGGCGTACAGCGACACCAGCGTGCCGATGCCGAGCACCAGCATGGAGAACAGCCAGGCAAAACCGTCCAGGCGCAGGATCAGGTTCAGGCCCAGGCTGGGCAGCCAGGTGACGGTCTCGTGAATCACACCGCCATGGGCGATCTGCGGGTAGAACAAGGCCATTTGAATCGTGCCGGCCAGGGCAATCACACCGGCCAGGATCGATTCACTGTTACGTGCGTTATGCGGCAGCAGGGCCGCCAGACAGCTGCCGATAAAAGGCAGAAGTAGTAGAACTATCAGAGACATAGGCTTCTAATCTGCGGGAGTTTGCGAAGAATCATACGTGGCTGGAGTTGGATCACCAACCCTTAAGCTGTCGCCGAATCCTACAAAGTGGGAGATAAATGGCTGATATGCATGGTCTAAATTGTAGATGGAGAACCGAGCCCTGTGGCGAGCGGGCTTGTCGGCACCGGGGTGCGAAGCGGCGCTAAAACCGGTCTCGGGGTGTCTCAGATAAAACAAGGGACTGAGGTTGTGACTGCTGCGCAGCCGAGCGCGGCGGTGCGGCGTGCCGACAAGCCCGCTCGCCACCGAGTGTTATGGGTTGTTGGAATCCAGAGCCTCGCTCTCGATCTCGTCATCGACCGGGACCAGCGGTTTGCCCTTGGTCTTCAGCTCGCTGACAATCACTGCCGCGACGATCAATGCCGCCCCGACCAGTGCCAATCCCGGCAGGCGTTCGCCGGCCAATCGCCCGGCAATCCCGGCCCAGACCGGCTCGCCGGCATAGATCAAGGTCGCGCGGGTGGGCGAAACACTTTTCTGCGCCCAGTTCATTGCCACCTGGATCGCCGCGCTGGCGGCGCCCAGGCCGACCGCACTGGCCAACAGTAGCCAGGAAAAGTCCGGTAGTTGTTCCTGGGTCGGCACGATCATCAGGAACGCCAACACCGAAGCGGTGGCCAGTTGCACCACGGTGACGCGACGCACATCGACCTTGCCTGCATAGTTGCTGATCAGGATGATCTCGGCGGCAATGGCGATGGCGCTGATAATGGTGGCAATTTCCCCTGGACTGAAGTCCAGATGGGCGCCGCTCGGCCCGGACAGCAGCATCAGCCCGGTGAAAGCCAGCATGATGCCGATGCTTGGCATCAACCCGGGCCGCTTGCCCAGCACCAGCCATTGCAACAGCGGTACGAAGGGCACGTAGAGCGCGGTGATAAATGCCGACTGGCTGCTGGGAATGGTCTGCAAACCCACGGTTTGCAAGCCGTAGCCCAGCATGATCGCGGTGCCGATAAAGATTCCGGCCTTCATCTCGAAAGCACTTATGCCCCGCAGGCTGCGCGCCGAAAACAGCGCGACGATGCACGCCGCCGCGGCAAACCGCAAGCCCACGAAGAACATCGGCCCGCTGACGGTCATGGCGTTTTGCACCAGCAGAAAAGTGCCGCCCCAGACCATGGTGATCAGGATCAGCACGCATTCGGCTTTGCTGAACCTTAGGGTCGAGGGTAACCACTTGTTGTTGGATTTCACCGGAGTCATGACCTTGCGCGCTACCTGAGTGAGACGCACAATGCGCCGGAGCTGGGCAGTATACTGCGCAAACCCACTGAGTGAGCAATATAGTGCACAAAGAAACCTCGCAACGCGCGTCGGTCCTGCAACACGTCAGCCGAAATGTGCGACACCTGCGGCATGAGGCCCAGTTGAGCCAGACCGCGCTGTCGGAGAAATCCGGAGTCAGTCGGCGGATGCTGGTGGCCATCGAAGCGGGGGAAAAGAACGTCAGCCTGACCACCCTCGATCGTGTGGCCGAAGCACTGAACGTAGCCTTCAGCGACCTGATCCAGGCGCCGGATGCCCGTGACCCGAGCCGTATCAACGAACTGGCCTGGGCCGGGTTGATTCCCGGGAGCAAGGCAGTGCTATTGGCCAAGGCGGTGGCTTGCCGTGAAGTCGAACTATGGGAATGGCGCCTGGAACCAGGCGAGCGCTACCACTCCGAGCCCGATGGCGATGGCTGGAGCGAGCAACTGTACGTTTTTGAGGGTTGCCTGACCCTGTGGCTCGGCGAACAGGAGCGGCAGATCCATGCCGGCGAGTTCTTCATGTTCGCCAGCAACCAGCCCCACGGCTACCGCAATGATGGCGAGGCGGCTGCGCGGTTTGTGCGCAATGTGGTGATCTAGACGGCTGGGCACTATTGATGCAGTAACTGCTGATGGGCGGCTGACTGTTTTTGCTTGTGGGAATCTCTAGATTTTTGGCGTAATTAACTGACTTTAAGCTTTTTTTGTTCTTGCGATGTCCCATGCCTGCTTTTTGCACTCGCGAGGACTCTGGAGGCGGTCTTTGCCAACTGCCTGGCCCGTATTCGACACTGGCCGGCTGGTGCTCGGCAATACGTCGGATGATTGACTGGTCACGGCGACCTGCACGCTTTCTACTGAGGCGAGCATTGAACAAGAGAGCGAATAATGGCTGAAACCCTGAGCGGACAAGCAACACACGCTATCTTGGCGACCGATGTATTGATTGTCGGTGGTGGTCTGAGTGGCGCGATGCTGGCAGTGCAGTTGCTGCGTCTGGCGGGCCGGCGGCGGATTTTGATCGTCGAGCCACGTGCCGAGTTGGGACGGGGTGAGGCCTACAGTGCCACGCAGCTTGGGCACACGTTGAACGCCAATGCGGCGCGGATGAGCGTCGACCCGGACAATCCCGATGACCTGACCGAATGGTTGCAGATCCATATCGCCGCTGGCGGCTGGCCCGAGTCGGACCAGCAACAGGTGCCGGTCAGCGAACTGTTCATGCCCCGAGGAATCTTCGGCCTCTACGTCCAGCAGCGCTTGGCCGAGGCCCGGCAGCAGGGGGCGGCCTGGGGCTCGACAGCCGAGCATGTGCGCGGCGAGGCGGTCGACCTGCACAGCGACGGCCACGGCGTACACCTGACCTTGGCCGATGGCCGGCAACTGCGAGGGGAGCATGCGGTACTGGCGACCGGTATGTTCCCGGCGGCGCGGGCCCGGCAAAAGCAATCTAACGGCCTGAACGCGGCGGCGCTGGACCCTTGGGACGTAGCGACCCTGTCGCGGCTCGATCCACAGGGCGCGGTGCTGATCATCGGCTCCGGCCTGACCATGGTCGATGCCGTGGTGTCTTTGGAACAGGCCGGGCATCGCGGACCGATCCGGGTCATTTCCCGCCACGGGCTGCTGCCCCATGTGCGCCGCCAGCCACCGGCCTGGGTCGACTTCCTGGCCGCCGACCTGAGTATTCGCAGCCCACGCCACCTGCTGCGCGAGGTCCGTTGCCAATGCGCCGAAGCCTTGCGGGCCGGCATCGACTGGCAGGCGCCGCTGGACACGGTACGGGCTCATATCGGCCGACTCTGGAGCCAGGCCAGCGACATCCAGCGTCGCCAGTTTCTCCAGCATGTACGGCCATGGTGGGAAAGCCATCACCACCGTTCGCCACCCTTGAGCGCCGAGCTGGTGGAGCGCCTGTACAGGGAAGGGCGGCTGACCATCGAGGCGGCATCGTTCAAGGGCTTGGACGAACCACGGGACGGGCAGGTAAGCATTTTCATTCGACCTCGGGGTGAGTCGCAGACACGTATCGTCACGGGCGCGGCCTTGATCAACTCCACGGGTATCGAATATGACTGGCGTCGGGTGGATCGCCCGTTGCCCCAGCGATTACTGGCACGAGGATTGATCCGGCCAGGACCGTTGGCCCTAGGTATCGCAGCCGATCCGGGCGGCGCGGTAATGAATGTGGAGGGTGATATTTCCATGCGGCTGTTTGCCATGGGACCGCCGTTGCGGGGCCTATGGTGGGAGAGTACGGCGGTCACCGATGTGGCGAGTCAGGCCCAGTCGCTGGCGGCGCGACTGGTACAGTTGGCGGCTGCGCGCAAAGACCTGGACTGACCTAAAAATTATTAGAATTCAGGGGGTTGCCAGTGCCATGCAACTAGGACATAATGCGCGCCATCAGCTCGGGCGGCAACGTCGTGAACGCTGAAGAATCAAGGAGTTGCGGCAAGCCTGGCTTGCAAGGGCGCTCGATTCGACCTGAGGCCGAGTAGCAAAATGGTTATGCAGTGGATTGCAAATCCATCTACGCCGGTTCGATTCCGACCTCGGCCTCCACCTTCAAAGCCCCGTAAATCAATGGTTTACGGGGTTTTTTAATGCCTGCGATTTAGGAAGCGTTCCGCAACTTTTGGGATGTGTTCCGCAACCATGGGGTTGCGGAAGGTAAAGCTTGCCTTCTTTTTTGGCTTTTTTTCGTGGTATCAAGAATGCTACGAAGTGATAGATCTCCATTTACCTCAATATCGTTAGGTGTTTCGAGTTTTTTATCGTTTCCAGAAAAAATAATTATATATTTGCTTTCTTCGTTAGGTGAAAACGACACTGGCTCTTGACCAATTATTTTGTGTTCGACTCCTGCGCGTGGGTGTTATGTCACGAGTTTGTCCATGTTTTTTGGGGATCTCGATTTTTTGTAGAAGAACAGCGTTGTGTATGTTTTTATGGATTCGCGTACCGATACTTGCGCTCGATAATTCGTGATGCCTCTCGCTATCCAAAAAAATATTAGTACGCATGACAAGAGCAAAAAAATGAAGCCTAGGCTGCCAGTTTAACTAGCACTCAATGTTAATGAGTGCTTTCACGAGCGGTTGAGCTCTTTACTCTCAACCCGATCCTTGAAAATGAGATGTTCAGTGCGGAGGGAGTGCAGGAGATGGGCTGACCCTACATAGTAGAAAATCAATTACTCAGTCACCGGAACGACCGTGTTTAGTACCAAACGACCGCCATCCGGGTAAATGGTCTGTCCAACAATGTACGAGGCATCGTCGCTGGCCAGGAACGATACAACGCTGGCCACTTCAGAGGCTTCCCCCACTCTGCCGATCGGGGTTCGGGATAGAATGCCACGGCGGGCATTCGGGTCGCTAGCCAGTACGGTGGAGACCAAGTCGCTCGCGATAGTGCCTGGTCCGACCGCATTCACACGGATGCCATGTTTGATCAAGCTTACGGCCATTACTGAAGTCAGTTGTTTTACTGCGCCTTTTGACACGGCGTAACCCACTGAATTTGGCATGGCCAAGAGCGCATTAATCGAGGACATGTTGACGATGGCGCCCTTGATTCCATTGGCAATCATGTAGCGAGCCACAGCCTGGCCAATCAGGAAATACGATTTGACATTAATCTGCTGAATGCGGTCGAAGATATCTTCGGGAAAATCGACGAACTCGGCCTGATGAATAATGCCCGCGTTATTCATCAAAATGTCCAGCGATCCAAACTTATCGACGGTTTTGTTGACGATGTCGTTGGCGATGTCTTGGCTGATAACGCTCAAGTCAGCAACGATCCAGCTTGCGTTGGTGCCGAGGCGCTTCGCTTCTGCTTTCACTTTGTCGGCCTGCACATCTACCAAGACAACTTTAGCGCCATCTGCGATAAAACGTTCGGCGATAGCCAATCCCAGGCCCTGGGCAGCACCGGTTACGACAGCTACCTTATTAGCATGCTTCATGCGGATATCCCCCTATCGAAATAACAACCGAGTTTAGCCAGGTATCTCTGAGGCCTTGGAAGTAGTCTGCTTGTCGGTAGGTTGATTGTCTTGATTCAATGCATTTGATTAGCTGCGGAAATCGGCATAGCGAAATGAATACCGGTTATCTCATTAGACGGCCAATCGCTAAGGAGCAGATTCCTCGGCAGCATTCCTTTGGGCTGGCCGCTGACCCTTGATATTGTGAAGGAGGGCTGGTTCATGTGTTTTATCTGCGTAAACGGCAAAATCACATCAGGTTGTTGTACGTCGAAAAATTCAGTCGCAACGGACTAACCGTACAGGCCACTAGAGCGTGCGTAGGGACCTGATGCCCAGCGTGGCGGAGTCATTTTCGACGAGTGTGTCGACGATATTTTTTATTTCCTGCTCAATCAGTTTGATGGCTCGGGTTACAGGGCGATTGACCACCGTAGCCAGTACCAATTTTGTAAACAGACACGGGGAGGTAATTAGGTGCGCACTCAACGTGCCTCTGGCGATTTCCTGCATCACGGCGGGTTTGGCCAAAATTGTCGAGGCCAGATTTGCCGTAACGATTTCTTTGAGAAGCTCAAGCGTGTCGGACTGAAATTTGATGTTTGGCTTAATATCCAGTTTGCTGGTGGCATAGTCCAAAGTCCTGCGCAGGCCATGATTACCGGTAGGAAGGACTAAGGGATGTTCAGTGACCTGGCTCAGTTCTACCTGATCAGTGTTTTTAAAAGGGTCGTGGCTGGCGCAGGTCACGAAGTACAGCTCGGCCTGGCACAACGGCGCTACCTGAATCGATGCAGAGCGCCGGGCATCGTGCAAGATTGCAATATCAACCCGCCCATCCACCAGCCACTCATGGACATAACCACTGTATCCGCTGACCAGGTTTATCTGTAGCTCAGGATATTTTTCCTGGATGGAAGTAATGAGCTTCAGGCCGAGCAGATTACAGATAGTAGGGGTTACGCCGACAGTCACCGCGCCTTTGGGGGATGCGTATTCCGATTGCAGATCGGACGGAATCGCAGTCAACTCGAGCAGAAGCGGCCCGGCCCTGTCGAGCAAGGATTGGCCTTCTGGCGTCAGCATGACGCCTCTCCCGTGACGATAGAAAAGGCGAAATCCACATTCCTCTTCCAGCTTGTGCATCTGCCTTCCGAGGGCCGGCTGAGCTATGCCCAAGACGGTGGCGGCTTTAGAAAAACTGTCGAAATGTGCCACTTGCATCAGTAGTTCGAGTCGTCGTAGATCCATGATGGTCTCAGCGAGCTGTGCCGAAATTGAATAGCTGATATCCCTGCGAGTCCAATGGTTGCAGAAGTACGGTTATATAACAATTGGGGCAACCAAAGCCCATGCCGGCTATCACGGTCCGTCCCATTGCTCAGGTTCCTACCCATGCAATTCGCCAAAAGCACCACCTCTGCACATGCGCTTCTTTCGGTTTTTGCCGCAAACGGTATCGATCGGGTCTTCCTGGTTCCGGGCGAAAGCTACCTCGGTATCCTGGACGCCCTGGGCGATTTTCCGGCGATTGACGTGGTGACCTGCCGACAGGAGGGCGGTGCAGGCTTTATGGCATGTGCCGATGGTCGCCTGACCCGTCGCCCAGGGGTGGTCATGGTCAGTCGTGGCCCAGGCGCGACCAATGCTTCGATTGCTGTCCATACTGCCCAGCAAGATGCCATTGCGCTGATTCTCGTTGTTGGCCAAGTCCCGAAAGCCGACCTGAGAAAAGAGGCTTTTCAAGAGATCGACTATCAAAAGATGTTCGGTTCGATCGCCAAATGGGTGTGTGAACCCACCGAACCAGGGCAATTGGCGGCGGCAGCCTTCAAAGCTATCCGCGTGGCAACGAGCGGTACTCCGGGTCCTGTCGTGTTGGTAATCCCGGAGGATATTCAGCAGCAGGTAATTCCCGTCGAGGAGTGGCAGGCCGTGGCGCATGTATCTACCCGGCCCGTTGACCAGGATGTCCAGCGCATTGCCTCCTTGTTGAAGGCGGCGAAGCGGCCCTTGATCATTGCCGGTGGCGCCCTGGACAGCGAGTTGGGGCGCGAAGCGTTGCTGAGGCTGGCCGAGGCTTACGATGTGCCTGTCGCTGTCTCATTCCGTCAACATGACATCTTTTCGAACAAACATGTGCTGTATGCCGGTGAGCTGGGTCTATCCAATCCTCGAGATCAGATGGCCAACTTCGAGACAAGTGATTTGATCATTGCCCTAGGGACTCGCCTGGGCGATATCACGACTCAGGGTTACCAGTTCCCGAAGCATCCCCGGTCTGACCAGACCCTCGTTCACGTCTATGCGGACGACCATATTGTCGGACTGAACTTAGTGGCTGATGTGGGCGTAGTATGTGATCCGACTGCTCTGGCTATCGCACTCACTGAGCAGTCTGGCGGTAAGTTGGAACGTAGAGATTGGGTTGTTCAGACAACGGCGATTGCACGACGTCTCTCGGCCTGGCCGCAAGTGAAGGCACAAGACGGTGTTCCGTTCGTTCACGTGATTCGTGCTCTGGTGCAGAAAGTCTCCCCTGAAGCCATAATTTGCTTGGATGCAGGTACCTTCGCGGCGCCTGTCTACCGGCATTTTCCATTCACCTATCCGCAGCGATTGATGGCTCCTCTCTCGGGTGCCATGGGCTACGGCACTCCGGCGGCAATTGCCTCGCAGCTGCGTTACCCGCATCGTCAAGTGGTCTGTATGGCGGGAGATGGTGGCTTCCTGATGACAGGCAACGAGATGATCGCCGCGGTCGAGCGCAAGCTGCCTATTCTGTTCATCGTATCCAACAACAACTGCTACGGCTCAATTCGCATTCACCAGGAACGTACCTATCCAGGCCGAAAAGTCGGGACGACACTTTCGAATCCGGACTTTATAAAGGTCGCCCAGGCATATGGTGTTCGCTGTGAACGAGTCAGCGAGGTGTCTGAGATTGAATCGGCTATCGCCCGCGGATTGGCTGCGCAACAACCTTACTTCATTGAAGTGGTCTCGAGCTTGTCCGCAGTGCTGCCTAAATCAGCGCAGTCCGTTACGAAGCATAACGATGACTAGCGATCTTTGGGAGAGAGCTTCAAAGCTTCAATGGCATTCGCCGCGGCGCTTTTGCGAGAAATACGAGCTTTCTCCGCTTTTCTGCCGGTCCGGCATCATAGCGTAAGGGGAGAGGTCTTAAGGGCGGATTCGTCGAGGCATTTCAAGGCGGATTGGTATGCGGAATTCCGCAACTAAGTAGCTAGGTTAGATCAAGCCTGGAGACCGTGTCCGGTTGCAAGATAGAGCCAGGTTTGATGAGCCCGATGAGCACCCGCAAGTCGCTGCGAGAGCGATTACGCACTGTCAAAGTGGCCTCTTATCGGGTGGTCCGCAGCAGATCACCGTGTTTCTGCTGGTCTGGACTGCCCGCCTTGGCGGACTTTATTCAATCATTTTGCCAAAATAAATCAGTGAGCGTTTTTGAGATGGCAACGCCTGATAACAAGCCCCAGGTAAACATTTTAGGGAGCCAGGGGCTTTTGCTGGATGTCACGGCACCTGCCTTCAGTGAAGACGTTCAGCGGCGCGTACTTGCAATTGCGGACGAGGCAGTGAAGCAGCCTGGCGTACTCGAAGCCGTTCCTGGCATGAACAATCTTCTGATTGTGTACGCACCAGGCCTGATTTCGGCGGCGGCGATGACCCAATGGCTGTTGTCCCTCTGGGAGAACGTCTGCATTGAGAAAAAAGCGGGCCGCGAAATCGAGGTGCCGGTCATCTATGGCGGCACCCAGGGCGAAGATCTGCCCGAACTGGCCGAGCGTGCCCAGCTCGACATTGAAACCTTTATTCGTCTGCACAGCGAGGCGATTTATCAAGTCGCGGCGATCGGCGGCATGCCGGGGTTTCCCTACCTATCCGGGCTTGATCCTCGATTAGCGACGCCGCGCAGGTCGATACCCAAGATGCGCTTGGACGTTGGCGACGTCATCATCGGTGGTCAGCAAGCCGGCATCATGCCGATTCCGGCACCCTCCGGCTGGCACGTCATTGGTCATACCGACTTAAAGCTATTTGACGCCAATCTCGATTCACCTTCGTTGTTGCGACCAGGTGATCGTATTCGCTTTAGCATTGCCGGAATCGAATCATGATCGAAATCCTCTCTACCGGTGTGCTCAATTCCGTTCAGGACTTGGGGCGCAAGGGATACTTGAATATCGGCGTGGGGCATTCGGGGGCAATGGATTGTCCGGCGTTAACAATCGCCAACCTTCTCGTGGGTAACGATATCAATGATGCGGGCCTGGAAATCGCGTTATTTCCATTCAAATTGAAATTTATCGATGACTGCCGGTTTGCGTTGACGGGCGCAAATGCCAAGGCGTATTTGGATCAGATCGAGCTGCCTCCCCATTGGTCCATGGATGCAAAGGCTGGGCAAACGCTGACCATTTTGACACCCACCGAGGGGGCGAGGATGTATTTGGCTTTTTCGGGCGGCATCGACGTGCCGCTGGTGATGAACTCCCGGTCCACGGATTTAAAAACCGGATTCGGAGGGTTTCAAGGTCGAGGCCTGCTTCGTGGTGATCGCTTGCCGATGTGCCATACCACGGCAAAATCTCCTCGCAGTGGTGTAGGCGCAGCCATCGCTAGGCAACTGCCTGGAAAAGATTTCGAGGTTTCTATCCGGGTGATGCCATCGGCTGAGTTTGATTGGTTTGATGAAAGCGCCAAGTTCGATTTTTTCAATCAGCCATGGACGTTAACTCAAGAAGCAAACCGCATGGGCATGCGCTTGAGCGGTCCATCATTGAAACTCGCCCGCGCCCTTGAGTTGTTTTCTCACGGAATACTTCCCGGCACGGTGCAGGTGCCTCCTTCTGGCCAGCCCATTGTCCAGATGGCAGAAGCCAATACCTGCGGCGGTTACCCGAAGATCGTGAATGTCATTAGCGCCGATCTTTGGCTGCTGGCCCAGACACCCATTGGCGCTACGATTCGTTTTGTGCAGGTGGATTACGCCAGTTCGCATCAAGCTCAAGAAAAACAATATGCGTATCTATCAGACCTTGGTCGGGCGTTGGCCGCGCTAGTACGCACTACGTTGCCAAGCAACTAAATTACCAGCGGCCACCTCCTTTGAACGTGACAATTGTTCGTAGTCCAGGACAGCGGAAATTAATATGAACCTTGAATTCATTGAGCGCTTGATCGATATCGTAGAGCGTAGCCAAGTCGTGGAGTTGGAGTACAGCGAAGGCGATTGTCGAGTACGCATAGGGCTTCGGCCTTTTGGCGCAACAATGTCCGGTTCTCCTTCGGTGTCCTCTTCGAAGGCGTTGCAGTCGGACAATCTTGAAACCTCGATAGCTTGCACCGTGGTAGCCGCGTCTACGCCACGCAGTGAAAGTCATACTGTCTCATCCAGCCTGGTAGGGCTGTTTTATCGTTCGCCGGCAGCCGATAAAGCTCCTTTCGTTGAAGTCGGCGATGTTGTGGAGGAGGGGCAGACGCTCGCTATTGTCGAAGCGATGAAAATGCTCAACCCCATTGAAGCGGATCGACATGGGCGAATCAGCGCCATCTTGAAAGCTGATGGCGAAATGACTGAGGCCGGGCAAGCGTTGTTCACTATCGAGCCCATGGAATAAGTATGAGCCAGCCATTATTCGACAGTGTATTAATTGCCAATCGCGGCGAAATCGCTTTGCGTATCCTGCGCGCTGCCCGCGAACTGAACCTGCGCACCGTCGCCGTGTATTCTCAAGCCGATGCCGAGCTTCGACATGTGGCGTTGGCCGATCAAGCACTTTGCATCGGTCCGGCCTGCGCCGCAGACAGTTACCTGGACGCTAAACGGCTTCTGCGGGCCGCTGCGCTCACGGGGGCGGGTGCAATACATCCGGGTTACGGGTTTCTGGCCGAGCATGCCGGGTTTGCCGCCGCAGTAGAGGACGCGGGGCGCGTTTTTGTCGGACCCACCTCGGCCTCGATTCGTTTGATGGGCGACAAGGTTTCGGCCAAGCAAGCCATGCTTGAAGCCGGCGTACCCTGCGTGCCCGGATCTCCCGGCGCGCTGGCGGACGATAAAACGCAAGTACAACACCTGGCGCAGTCTTGCGGTTACCCGTTGATTGTCAAGGCATCGGCCGGTGGCGGCGGCAGAGGCATGCGCATCGTGCGTTCGGCGGCGGAGCTTGATGAAGCGGTCGTGATCACACGTGAAGAGGCGAGTCGGACTTTTGGCAATCCTGAAGTTTATCTGGAGAAGTTTCTCGAGCATCCGCGCCATATTGAAATCCAGGTGTTGGCGGATAATTTTGGCAACGCGGTGTGGCTCGGCGAGCGTGATTGTTCCATGCAGCGCCGCCACCAGAAAATCATTGAAGAAGCGCCAGCAGTCGGGATTGATCGCGATGCAATTGAGCGTATCGGTGAGTGCTGTGTCACAGCCTGCCAATTGATCGGCTATCGTGGCGCGGGAACATTCGAGTTTCTTTATGAAAACGGCGAGTTCTTTTTTATCGAAATGAACACCCGTGTACAGGTCGAGCATCCCATCACGGAACTCGTGACGGGGGTGGATATCGTCCGCGAACAACTGCTGATTGCACTGGGTCAGCCGCTGTCGATTTGCCAATCGCAAATTCGCATTCAAGGGCATGCGATTGAATGCAGAATCAATGCCGAGGATCCATTGAGTTTCGCGCCGGCGCCTGGTCGCGTTGCTTCTTGGATTGCTCCCGGCGGCCCTGGAATTCGGGTCGACAGTCATCTCTATACGGGCTACCAGGTACCACCGTTTTATGACTCTCTGGTGGCCAAGTTTGTTGCCCACGGTGCGACCCGTGCTCAAGCCATCGCACGAATGAGCGGTGCCCTGCGGGATGCCGAACTAACCGGTATCAAAAGCAACATTGCTTTGCACCAGCGTTTGATGGCGGAGCCAGGATTTGCGGCAGGCGGCTTTGATATTCACCATTTGGAACGCTATCTGCACCAACCGGAGGTCTCCCAATGAGCCCGGATTTTATCGAGCAGATCATCAACTTGGTTAAGCGGAGTTCGCTTTGCGCGTTTGAGTTCGAGCAGGCCGGCACCTGCTTGCGCATTTCCCTTGAGGAGCGCGGCTCGGGATTGTCGGCGTGTTCGCCAGCCGCGACGCCAGCCCGAACCGTCAATTACCTCAGCTCACCGGCCATGGGGGTGTTGCGCCTGAAGCATCCCCAACGCGACGAGGTTTTTTGCGCAGTGGGCAGTGAGGTCAAAGAGGGGCAGGTCGTGGCGTTTCTGCAAAATGATGCGCTTCTGGAAGAGATCAAAGCATCGAGTTCTGGCGTGCTTTTGGCCGCACTGGTAGAAGACGGCGACATTATTGGGTATGGACAAAAGCTTTTTGAAATTCGATAAGATGGCGTTGTACTTTTGCGATGATATTTCCTGAAGTATTTAAGCTTCAGCATATTATGTTGGCTCTATGTATCATTCGCGCACGAAGTGTTTGTATCAAGTGAGCGTAGTACGTCCAAGGCATAGGGCGTTTTTGCCTTTACCTCAAAAAATGACTTCTATCCTTCTTCGAATCATCGCTCAGCCAAAAGCGATTTTCGAACCTTCCTAATTATTTTTGGGAAAGGTCTTACAGTAATTCCTTTTCCGCTTTGTTAGCGTCTACCTCGGTTTAAATTTATCAGGTTCGGCATGGCGCGAATGATTACGCCGTGAGTTGCCGTGCCAGCGCG
>NZ_FOAR01000009.1 GCF_900109755.1 Pseudomonas agarici
TTCGATATTGCGCCGGCACTCGGCTTCGAGGCGCCGTGATGAACGGATCCGCTGGAAATAACCGTAGAGGTAAAGTTTTAGCTGATCGGCTGGATCGTAAGAAGGCCGGCCGGTGCTTTTGGGAAGTGCTTTATCAAAGCCTAGTCGCACCAGATCCAGTTTGGAGACGTAAAGGTCGATAACGCGAACGAGGTGATCCTCGGGGATCAACTCTTCCAGCGATACCGGAAACAGGCTGGTCTGGCTGCGGGACTGTCCCTGGATGTAAGCCATAACGAAAAATGCTCCGTATCTTTCGATACGGAGCATTTTCTTCGAGCACTGCGCAGATTGCTAGGTTTTCACACAGTCTGAGTCGGCGGGGTTGAGGTACGAGCGTGGCGCTCGGAAATCGATGCGACGAACCCGACCTCCTCGCGAGAGAAGGCCGGGTGATGGGCTACAGCAGGATAGTCCGGATATCCGCCAGCAGGTCGCTCAGGCGTTTGGTGAAGCGTGCCGCCGCGGCACCGTTGATCACGCGGTGATCGTAGGACAGCGACAGTGGCAGCATCAGTTTCGGCTGGAAGGCTTTGCCGTCCCAGACAGGCTGGATGGTTGCCTTGGAAACACCGAGGATCGCCACTTCCGGCGCGTTGACGATCGGCGTGAAGCCGGTGCCGCCAATGTGGCCGAGGCTGGAAATGGTGAAGCAGGCGCCTTGCATGTCGTCGGCGGTGAGCTTCTTGTCGCGGGCCTTGGCGGCCAGCGCAGCGGCTTCGGCTGCCAGTTGCAACAGGTTCTTCTGGTCGACGTTCTTGATGACCGGTACCAACAGGCCCTCAGGGGTGTCGACGGCGAAGCCGATGTGCACATACTTCTTACGGATGATCGCCTTGGCGCTTGGCGCCAACGAGCTGTTGAAGTCCGGTAGCTCCTTGAGCAGGTGCGCACAGGATTTGAGCAGCAGCGGCAGGATGGTCAGCTTGACGCCAGCCTTCTCCGCAACGGCTTTCTGCGCAATCCGGAACGCTTCCAGCTCGGTGATATCCGCCGAATCGAACTGAGTCACGTGCGGAATGTTCAACCAGCTGCGGTGCAGGCTCGACGCGCCGATCTGCATCAGGCGAGTCATCGGCACTTCTTCGGTTTCACCGAAGCGGCTGAAGTCCACGACCGGAATCGGCGGGATACCCGCGCCGCCGGTTGCACCGCCTGCGGCGGTCGGTGCTTGCTTGGCCTGCTGCATCATGGCTTTGACGTAAACCTGCACGTCTTCCTTGAGCACGCGACCGTGCGGACCGCTTGGGCTGACCGAGCTCAGCTCAACGCCGAACTCGCGAGCCAATTGGCGCACGGCCGGGCCCGCGTGGACCTTGGCACCGGGTTTGGCCGGTGCGGCGGGCGCGACGGCGGCTGGAGCCGCTTCGGCCTTGGTGGCCGCAGGTGCAGGTGCAGGTGCGGCAGCGGCCGGAGCAGCCGCAGGCGCTGCCCCTTTGACTTTCAGTTTCAGGATCAGGTCGCCAGTACCCACCTCGTCGTCTAGCTTGATGGCAACGCTTTCCACCACGCCAGCGGCAGGCGATGGAATTTCCATGCTGGCCTTGTCGGACTCCAGGGTGATCAGCGACTGGTCGGCGGTGACGGTGTCGCCTGCCTTGACCAGCACTTCGATGATCTTGGCCTTGCCCGACGAACCGATATCCGGGACGTGAATATCCTGAACGCTGTCGGCCACCGGTGCGCTTGGGGCTGCCGTGGCTGGCGCCGGAGCAGCGGCGGCAGGTGCGGCAGCCTGAGCGGGGGCGGCGGCAGCCGGTGCTGCCGCGCCCGCTACTTCCAGGTCCAGGATCAGGTCGCCGGTGCCGACTTCGTCGTTGAGCTTGACGCTGATGCTCTTGACCACGCCAGCGGCGGGCGATGGGATTTCCATGCTGGCCTTGTCGGATTCCAGGGTGATCAGCGATTGATCAGCCTCGATGGAGTCGCCGACCTTGACCGAGATCTCGATGATCTGGGCCTTGCCCGCCGAGCCGATATCCGGAACGTGCACTTGCTGGGTAGTGGCGGCGGCAGGCGCGGCGGCAGGCGCCGGAGCCGGGGCTGCTGGCGCCGCAGCCGGTTTGGCGTCAGCCTTGGCCGCCGGTGCGCTGCCAGCCGCGGGGGCCGTGGCAGCGCCACCTTCGGCTTCCAGCTCAAGCAGTTCGTCGCCTTCTTTCAGGCGGTCGCCCAGCTTCACTTTCAGGCTCTTGATGATGCCGGCCTTCGGCGCAGGCACTTCCATGCTCGCCTTGTCCGATTCCAGCGTGAGGATGCTCTGGTCGGCTTCGATGCGATCGCCGACCTTCACAAACAATTCAATGACTTCACCTTCACCGCTGCCGATGTCAGGTACGCGAATGAGTTCGCTCACGGGGTGTCTCCTCAGCAGTCCAGGGGGTTGCGTTTTTCCGGGTCGATCCCGAACTTGACGATGGCTTCGGCCACCACTTTAGGTTCGATGTCGCCACGGTCAGCCAAGGCTTCCAGGGCTGCCAACACCACGAAATGACGATCGACCTCGAAGAAGTGACGCAGCTTCTTACGGCTGTCACTGCGGCCAAAACCGTCGGTACCCAGGACCTTGAACTCCTTGGAAGGGACCCACTGGCGGATCTGTTCAGCAAACAATTTCATGTAGTCGGTAGAAGCAATCACCGGACCCTTGCGACCGTTGAGGCATTCTTCGACATAGCTCAGCTTCGGCTTCTGGCCGGGGTGCAGGCGGTTGCTGCGTTCCACCGCCAGGCCGTCGCGGCGCAGTTCGTTGAAGCTGGTCACGCTCCAGACATCGGCGCCGACGTTGAATTGCTCGCGCAGGATCTTCGCCGCTTCACGTACTTCGCGCAGAATGGTGCCGGAGCCCATCAGTTGCACGTGGTGAGCCGCTTCCTTGGTGTCTTCTTCGAGCAGGTACATGCCCTTGATGATGCCTTCCGGAGCACCGGCTGGCATGGCCGGCTGTTGGTAGGACTCGTTCATCACGGTGATGTAGTAGAAGATGTCCTGTTGCTCTTCGGTCATCTTCTTCATGCCGTCCTGGATGATCACCGCCAGCTCGTAGCCGTAGGTAGGATCGAACGTGCGGCAGTTAGGGATGGTGGCGGCCAGGATATGGCTGTGACCGTCTTCGTGCTGCAGGCCCTCGCCGTTCAGCGTGGTTCTACCGGCGGTGCCGCCGATCAGGAAGCCACGGGTACGGCTGTCGCCGGCGGCCCAGGCCAGGTCGCCGATCCGCTGGAAGCCGAACATCGAGTAGAAGATGTAGAACGGCAACATCGGCTGGTTGTGGCTGGAGTACGAAGTACCGGCGGCAATGAAGGAGCTCATGGCGCCCGCTTCGTTGATGCCTTCTTCGAGGATCTGGCCCTTCTTGTCTTCTTTGTAGAACATCACCTGGTCTTTATCGACTGGCTCGTAGAGCTGGCCGACGGAGGAGTAGATGCCCAACTGACGGAACATACCTTCCATACCGAAGGTACGGGCTTCGTCCGGGATGATCGGGACGATGCGTGGGCCGATTTCCTTGTCCTTGACCAGTTGCGCGAGAATTCGCACGAAAGCCATGGTGGTGGAAATTTCACGGTCGCCGGAGCCGTCGAGGATAGCCTTGAGGGTATCGAGGGACGGTGTCGGCACGCTGAAGCTCTGGGCGCGCCGCTGTGGCACGAAACCGCCCAGCGCGGTACGACGTTCGGCCAGGTAACGGGCTTCGGCGCTGCCTTCTTCCGGCTTGAAGAACGGCAGGTGTTCGAGGTCGGCGTCCTTGACCGGGATGTCGAAGCGGTCACGGAACAACTTCAGGCTGTCGACATCGACTTTCTTGGTGTTGTGCGCGGTGTTTTTCGCTTCGCCGGCACCGGTGCCATAACCCTTGATGGTCTTGGCCAGGATGACGGTCGGTTGTTCCTGGTGGTTAACCGCTTCGTGATACGCCGCGTAGACCTTGTACGGGTCGTGGCCGCCACGGTTGAGCTTCCAGATCTCGTCGTCGGACAGATCGGCGACCATTGCTTTGAGTTCTGGGGTGTTGAAGAAGTGCTCGCGGACGAACGCGCCGTCCTTGGCCTTGTAGTTCTGATACTCGCCGTCGATGACTTCGTCCATGCGCCGCTGCAGGATGCCGTCGACGTCCTTGGCCAACAGTGGGTCCCAGAAGCGGCCCCAGATGACCTTGGTGACGTTCCAATGGGCGCCACGGAACACGCCTTCGAGTTCCTGGATAATCTTGCCGTTGCCGCGAACCGGACCATCGAGGCGCTGCAGGTTGCAGTTAATGACGAAGATCAGGTTGTCCAGCTTCTCGCGGCCAGCCAGGGAAATGGCGCCGAGGGATTCCGGCTCGTCGCACTCGCCGTCACCCAGGAAACACCAGACTTTCTGCTTGCCCTGCGGGATGAAGCCACGGGCTTCCAGGTACTTCATGAAACGTGCCTGGTAGATCGCCTGGATCGGGCCCAGGCCCATGGATACGGTGGGGAATTGCCAGAAATCGGGCATCAGCCAAGGGTGCGGGTAGGACGACAGGCCCTGACCGTCGACTTCCTGGCGGAAGTTGTTCATCTGTTCTTCGCTGATGCGCCCTTCCATGAACGCGCGGGCGTAGACGCCAGGCGAGGTATGGCCTTGGAAGTAGATCAGGTCACCGCCGTGCTCGTCGGTCGGGGCCTGGAAGAAGTAGTTGAAACCAATGTCATACAGGGTAGCGCTGGAGGCGAAACTGGAGATGTGACCGCCCAGGTCAGAATCTTTCAAGTTCGTGCGCATTACCATGGCCATTGCGTTCCAGCGCACCAGCGAGCGAATGCGGCGTTCCATGAACAGGTCGCCAGGCATGCGTGCTTCGTGGGTGACGGGAATCGTGTTGCGATACGGCGTGGTGATGGCGTAGGGCAGTTGCGAACCGCTACGGGTCGCGAGTTCGCCCATACGGGTCATCAGGTAGTGAGCACGGTCTTCGCCTTCTTTGTCGAGAACCGATTCCAGGGCGTCCAGCCATTCCTGGGTTTCGACGGGATCGAGGTCTTGCATGGCTTGCTCCAGGGCGGAAAGGCTTCCAGAATCGGTTGCCTGAGTTTGCGACTGGCCTTGTGGGCAGACGACATAAAGTCTTGGATGGTCCGGAGGTTGTTCCGGCGGGCCTGTAGTTTTACTACAAATCGTCGAGCATTTCAGCTTTCCGAATGTATAGACGAGTAGTAAAACTACAGATCAGCGAGCGAAAACTTCCTGTTACGTTGTGAGAATAATCGATATTGTTGGTCGAAAATAAACATTATCAGGTAGACGCTTGATGCTGACTGCCAAAAAAAAGCGATTATCAGCTATTTCTAACTTTTGTTCGACAGGCCTTTTCAGTGTGTGTTTCTTGCCGTCACAGTTTACGGCTGTTTGTTCGACGATCAAGGATAGACCATGAGCGTACCTGCACGAGCCGTTTTGCCAAGCATTCTCCTGCCTTTTGTCCGCCGCGCCGAGCAGTCGTTGCGCGCTGCGGTCGCCACGCTGGACGACGATCATGGACTGGCCGGCTGGTCGCCCGAACGCTGGACGGACTTCGCCAGGGTCAGCGCCGCGAGCGACTTTTTTATTGAACAGTCGGTTCGTGACCCTTTGATGTTGCTGGAGCTGGTGCAGTTCGGAGATCTGGATCGCGGATTCGCCCCGGGGGAAATGTGTGGGCAGATCGCCGCCGCGGCGCAGCAGGCCGACAGTGAGGATGAGTTGGGGCATGTATTACGGCGCCAGCGGACCCGCCAGCAGGTGCGGATTATCTGGCGCGACCTGACGCGCCAGGCGGACCTGATGCAGACCTGTCGCGATCTCTCGGACCTGGCCGATGCCAGTATCGACCAGGCCTACCGGTGGTTATATCAGCGCCATTGCCTGCAGTTCGGCACGCCCACCGGTCGACGCAGCGGCGAGCCACAGCAGATGGTCGTCCTCGGCATGGGCAAGCTCGGGGCCATGGAGTTGAACCTGTCCTCCGACATTGATCTGATCTTCGCTTACCCGGAAGGCGGCGAAACGGTTGGAGTCAAGCGCCCGTTGGATAACCAAGCGTTCTTTATCCGCCTGGGGCAGCGGTTGATCAAGGCGCTGGACCCGATCACTGTGGATGGTTTTGTCTTTCGCGTCGACATGCGCCTGCGGCCCTACGGTTCGGCTGGGGCGCTGGTGCTGAGCTTCAATGCGCTGGAACAGTATTACCAGGACCAGGGCCGTGATTGGGAACGTTACGCGATAATCAAGGCCCGAGTCGTGGCCGGCGACCAGGTAGCGGGTGCGCAGTTGCTGGAAATGCTGCGACCGTTCGTCTACCGGCGGTACCTGGACTTTTCTGCAATCGAGGCGTTGCGCACCATGAAGCAACTGATCCAGCAGGAAGTCCGTCGTAAAGGTATGGCCGAGAATATCAAGCTGGGCTCCGGCGGGATCCGTGAGGTCGAGTTCATTGCCCAGGCCTTCCAACTGATTCACGGCGGGCGTGACTTGAGCCTGCAACAACGGCCTTTGCTGAAAGTCCTCGCTACCCTGGAGGGCCAGGGCTATTTGCCACCGGCGGTGATTGCCGAGTTGCGCGATGGTTACCAATTCCTGCGCTACACCGAGCACGCGATCCAGGCGATTGCCGATCGCCAGACCCAGATGCTGCCCGCCGACGAGACGGATCAGGCGCGCATTGCCTTTATGCTCGGCTTCGACAATTGGGCGGCGTTCCATGAGCAATTGATGTACTGGCGTGCTCGGGTCGACTGGCACTTCCGCCAGGTCATCGCCGACCCAGATGAGGAAGACGGGGAAGAATGTCAGGTCGCCGTAGGCGCAGAGTGGCTACCGCTATGGGAGGAGATCCGGGATGAAGAGGCCGCTTGTCGTCAATTGGAGGAGGCTGGGTTCAACGACGCGCCCAAGGCGCTGAAGCAACTGGCGGCATTGCGCGCCAGCCCGCAATTGCGCGCCATGCAACGCCTCGGTCGCGAGCGCCTGGATGCCTTTATCCCACGCTTGCTGGCCCAGGCGGTCGAGCAGGCCAATCCAAACCTGGTGCTGGAGCGAGTACTGCCCTTGGTCGAGGCAGTTGCACGGCGTTCCGCCTATCTGGTGCTGCTCACGGAAAACCCCGGCGCGCTGCGCCAGTTGTTGACCTTGTGCGCCGCCAGTCCATGGATTGCCGAGCAGATTACCCGCTTCCCGATGTTGCTGGACGAATTGCTCAACGAAGGCCGGCTATTCAAGCCGCCGTTGGCGCCGGAGTTGGCCGCCGAATTACGCGAGCGCTTGACGCGGATTCCCGAGGACGACCTCGAACAACAGATGGAGGCCTTGCGCCACTTCAAGCTGGCGCATCGGCTACGGGTTGCCGCCTCGGAAATCTCCGGCAGCCTGGCGCTGATGAAGGTCAGCGATTACCTGACCTGGCTCGCCGAGGCAATCCTGGAGCAAGTGCTGGCCCTGGCCTGGCGCCAGACTGTCGGCAAGTATGGCTCGCCGCGACGGGCGGATGGCAGCCTGTGCGACCCCGGCTTTATCATTGTCGGTTATGGCAAGGTCGGCGGGATCGAACTGGGGCACGGTTCGGATCTCGACCTGGTATTTATCCATGATGGCGACCCGATTGCCGAGACCGATGGCGCCAAGCCCATCGACACTGCGCAGTTCTTCACTCGGCTGGGACAGCGGATCATTCACCTGCTGACTACCCAGACCAACTCCGGCCAGCTCTATGAAGTGGATATGCGCCTGCGGCCATCCGGAGCTTCCGGCCTGTTGGTCAGTTCCCTCGGGGCATTCGAGCGTTATCAGCAGAACGAGGCCTGGACCTGGGAGCATCAGGCGCTGATCCGCGCCAGGGTACTGGTGGGTTGCCAAGGCGTTGGGAGGCGCTTCGAGAAGGTCCGCGCGGCAGTGCTGGGGCGCGAGCGGGATCTGCCGACCTTGCGCCAGGAGGTCAGCGAGATGCGCGCCAAGATGCGTGACAACCTCGGCAGCAAGGCGACTGTGGCCGGCACGGCGGCCAATGCCTTTGACGCCTCGGCACCCTTCGACCTCAAGCAGGACGCCGGAGGTATCGTCGATATTGAATTTATGGTGCAATACGCGACTTTGGCCTGGTCGAAAGAGCACCCGGCGTTACTGCGCTACACGGATAACATTCGCATTCTTGAGGGATTGGAGCTGGCCGGGCTGATCCCCGCGAGCGATGCTGCCCTGCTGCGCGAGGCCTACAAGGCCTACCGTACCGCTGCCCATCGCCAGGCCTTGCAGAAAGAAGCCGGCGTCATCGGCGGCGACCAGTTTGTGGTCGAGCGCCGCGATGTGATGCGGATCTGGGCCGAGCTGGGACTAAGCTAGTAGCCTGTATGGTGAGTTCGTTAGCTCAAGTTCGATGCCAGAAGCCCATGGCCAGGGCGCTGTGACGAGCCATAGCCCGCTATGGCAAGAAACAGCAACGCCGGTCGGGACTTCTGGCGCCGAAATTGACTCACAGAACCAGCCTACAGGCCACTGGACACGCAAAGACCGGGGAGGCCGCAGGCCTCCCTGATCGTTTCCGGGATATTTATGAAGATTCTCATCGTAGGGCCCAGTTGGGTCGGTGACATGGTGATGGCTCAGACACTGTTCCAGTGCCTGAAACAACGTCACCCACAGTGCGAGATCGATGTGCTGGCCCCCGAGTGGAGCCGCCCGATCCTCGAACGCATGCCCCAAGTGCGTGCGGCCTTGAGCTTTCCGCTCGGTCACGGTGTCTTGGAGCTGGCTACTCGGCGCAGGATCGGCAAATCCCTGGCTGGCCAGTATGATCAGGCGATCCTGTTGCCCAACTCGCTGAAGTCGGCGCTGGTGCCATTTTTTGCCGGCATTCCGAAACGCACCGGCTGGCGCGGCGAATTGCGCTACGGCCTGCTCAATGATGTGCGCAAGCTGGACCCGCAACGCTACCCGCTGATGATCGAACGGTTCATGGCCCTGGCCTATGAATCGGGGATCGAGCTGCCGACGCCTTATCCCCGACCGAACCTGCGCATCGACCCGGCCAGTCGCGCAGCGGCACTGGGTAAGTTCGAGCTGGTGCTGGATCGCCCGGTCCTGGCCTTGTGCCCGGGTGCCGAATTCGGTGAGTCCAAGCGCTGGCCGGCGGAGCATTACGCAAAAGTCGCCGAGGCGAAAATTCGCGAGGGTTGGCAGGTCTGGCTGTTCGGCTCGAAGAATGACCATGGGGTTGGCGAAGATATTCGCCAGTGGCTGATTCCCGGCCTGCGGGAAGAGTCGGTGAACCTCAGCGGCTCGACTTCGTTGGCCGAGGCCATCGATCTGCTGTCCTGCGCCGACGCGGTGGTGTCCAACGACTCCGGCCTGATGCACGTCGCTGCGGCGTTGAACCGCCCGCTGGTGGCCGTCTATGGTTCGACTTCCCCAGGCTTCACCCCGCCCTTGGCGGACCAGGTGGAAATCGTCCGGTTGGGCCTCGATTGCAGTCCGTGTTTTGATCGTACCTGCCGGTTCGGGCATTACAACTGTCTGCGCCAACTGATGCCGGCCTCCGTGAACGAAGCCTTGCAGCGCCTGCAAGGCGCCCCGGTCGAGGTCGAGTAAGTTGCGAGTATTGCTGGTCAAGACGTCTTCCCTGGGGGACGTGATCCATGCCCTGCCGGCGCTCACCGATGCGTCCCGGGCCATTCCCGGTATCCGTTTTGACTGGGTGGTCGAGGAGAGCTTCGCCGAGATCCCAAGCTGGCATCCGGCGGTGGACAAAGTGATTACAGTGGCGATCCGTCGCTGGCGCAAGAACCTTTGGCAGGCCGTCAGGAGCGGCGAGTGGAAGCGTTTCAAGCAAAGCCTGCGCGCAACGAAATATGACCTGGTGATCGATGCCCAGGGCCTGGTGAAAAGCGCGTTCCTGACCCGTTATGCGAAAGCGCCGGTCGCCGGGCTGGACAAACAGTCGGCTCGCGAGCCCCTGGCCAGCCGTTTCTATTCCCGGCGCCTGGCGGTGGCCCGTGGGCAGCACGCGGTCGAGCGGGTCCGACAACTGTTCGCCGTGGCCTTGGGGTATGACTTGCCCAAGGGGTTGGGCGATTACGGGTTGGATGTCGACAAACTGGTGGTGTTGCCGCGTAGCAAGACGCCGTTCGTGTTGTTCCTGCATGGCACCACTTGGGACACCAAACACTGGCCCGAGGCTTACTGGCGCGAGCTGGCCGAACGCATGGGACAACTGGGCCTCGAGGTGAGATTGCCTTGGGGCAATCCGGCCGAAAAGGCCCGCGCCGAGCGTATTGCCCGTGGCCTGAAGCATGCGGTGGTACTGCCGAAGCTGAACCTTGCCGGGGTGGCGAAGGTCCTGGCCGACGCCAGCGCCTGTGTGGCGGTGGATACCGGCTTGGGTCACTTGGCCGCGGCGCTGGATGTGCCGACCCTGTCGCTGTTCGGTCCGACCAATCCGGGCCTGACCGGCGCCTACGGCAAGTCGCAGGTTCATCTGGCGAGCAATTTTAGCTGTGCGCCCTGTCTGCAAAAGCACTGCACCTATGTGCCGACCCCTGAAGATCAGCGGCGATTCGACTTGAAGCGCGAATCGCCGCTGTGCTTTACGCGGCTTGATCCCGAGCGTGTCGTCAGCCGATTGAGCGCGTTGTTACTGGCTGAGGAGCGACACTGATGCAACTGGCTTTTGTCCTTTACAAGTATTTTCCCTTCGGCGGACTGCAGCGAGATTTCATGCGTATCGCCCTGGAGTGCCAGCAGCGCGGTCACGCCATTCGTGTTTATACGTTGATCTGGGAAGGGGATATTCCACCCGGCTTCGAAGTGCTGGTGGTGCCGGTCAAGGCGTGGTCTAACCATCGGCGCAACGAAAAACTCAGCGCCTGGATGGCAGCCGACCTGGCCCAGCGCCCGGTGGATCGGTTGATCGGTTTCAACAAGATGCCCGGCCTGGACGTGTATTACGCCGCCGACGGCTGCTTCGAGGACAAGGCACAAAATCTGCGCCATTCGTTGTACCGTCGCTGGGGTCGCTACCAGCACTTCGCCGAATACGAAAAAGCGGTGTTCGCCAAAGGGGCGAAGACCGAGATCCTGATGATTTCCGAAGTCCAGCAGCCATTGTTCATCAAGCACTACGACACACCGCCGGAACGTTTTCACCTGCTGCCGCCGGGGATTGCCCAGGACCGCCGGGCGCCGGCTAATGCCGCCGAGATCCGCGCCGGGTTCCGCCGCGAATTCAAGCTGGCGGACGACGATTGTCTGCTGGTGCAGATTGGCTCCGGGTTCAAGACCAAGGGCGTCGATCGCAGTCTCAAGGCACTGGCGGCCCTGCCGTCGGCGTTGAAAAAACGCACCCGGCTATTTGTCATCGGTCAGGACGACCCCAAGGTATTCCAAGTGCAGAGTGCCGCGCTGGGACTGGGCGAGCACGTGCGATTTCTCAAGGGGCGCAGCGATATCCCGCGCTTCCTGCTGGGCGCCGACCTGTTGATCCACCCGGCCTACAACGAAAATACCGGCACCGTGTTGCTTGAGGCCCTGGTCTCGGGGTTGCCGGTGCTGGTCAGCGCGGTCTGTGGCTATGCCCACTACATTACCGAGGCCGCTGCTGGGTTGGTACTGGACGAGCCTTTCGAGCAGAACCAGCTCAATCAATACCTGAACCGGATGCTGTCCGACGAGACGGCACGCACGACATGGAGCCGCAACGGTCTGGCCTTCGCCGAGACGGCTGATCTCTATAGCATGCCGCAGCACGCGGCGGACGTGATTTTGGCGGAGCCACAGCGATGAAGTTGATCCTTGCCGAACCCTTCAAGAGCCTCTGGGCCGGGCGCGATGCCTTCGCCGAGGTCGAGCAGTTGCAGGGCGAGGTTTATCGTGAGCTGGAGGCCCGGCGGACTTTGCGCACGGAAGTCGCCGGGCGTGGCTATTTTGTGAAAATTCACCGTGGCATCGGTTGGCGCGAGATCTTCAAGAACCTGTTGACCGCGAAGATGCCGGTACTGGGGGCCGGCCAGGAGTGGCGGGCTATCCAGTGCCTGCGCCAAGCCGGAGTGCCCACCATGACGGGTGTGGCCTACGGTGAGCGTGGCAGTAATCCGGCTGGCCAGGATTCGTTTATCGTCACCGAAGAATTGGCGCCGACCATCAGCCTCGAAGACTTCACCCTGCAATGGTCCATACAGCCGCCCGAACCCCGGCTCAAGCATGCGCTGATTGCCGAGGTGGCGCGCATGACCGCTGGCATGCACAGGGCCGGGCTCAACCATCGCGACTGTTATATCGCCCATTTCCTGCTGCATACCGACAGGCCGGTGACGGCCGATGACCTGCGGCTTTCGGTCATCGATCTGCATCGTGCGCAGGTTCGCCCGAGCATCCCGCGCCGCTGGCGCGACAAGGATCTGGCGGGATTGTATTTCTCGGTGCTGGATATCGGCCTTACCCAACGCGACAAGCTGCGTTTCCTGCGAGGCTATTTCCGCCAGCCGTTGCGCCAGATCCTGCGTGACGAGGCGCGGTTGCTGACCTGGCTGCAAAGCAAGGCCGACAAGCTATACAAACGCAAACAGCGTTACGGGGACGCGCTCTGATGTCCGGGTGGAAGCTGGAACCTGAGTATGCGGCGCTGGCCGATGATTTCGGCAGTCTCAAGGCCGTGTTCGCCCTGGAGGGCGAGCACCTGACCCGTGATCCGTTGTCCGAAGTCATCCGGGTCCGGCGCGATGGTGTGAACTATTACGTCAAACGCTATATCGGTGCGGGCAAGGGCATGCGCCGCTACGTGGGCAAACCTCGGGTGAAGTCCGAATGGCAGAACCTCAAGCGTTTCGCCAAGTGGGGGATTCCAACCGCCGATGTGGTCGGCTGGGGCCTGGAGCGCCGAGGCGCGGCCTATCATCGCGGCGCGATGATCACCCGCGAATTGCCCAATACCGAAGACCTGTCGGCCTTGGCCAATCGCCACGATCCGTTGTTGCGCGACCGTGCCTGGGTCGATGGCATCAGCCGGCAATTGGCGCAGTATACGCGGATCATGCACGATCAACGGTTTACCCATAACGACCTGAAGTGGCGCAATCTGTTGGTCGACGACCAGGCCCGTCTGTTTCTGATCGATTGTCCCAACGGCGAGTTCTGGCGGGGCTTCTGGCTGCGCTATCGGATTACCAAGGATCTGGCCTGCCTGGACAAGGTCGCCAAGTATCAGCTGTCGGCGACCCAACGACTGCGTTTTTACCTGCAGTATTGCCAGCGCAGCCGACTGAATGCCGCGGATAAAAAGCGGATTCGACATGTACTGAGATTCTTCGAGGGGCGCGAATGAGCGATTTCCTGGCGGCGACGGACCGCGCATTGCTGGAGCGTAACGGCCTCGGCGACTTTGATGCTTTGTGGGCCATCGAACTCGATGCGGTGGATGAGCCCAATACCAGTGGCGGCGGCTGGAGCCGCGTGTTTCGCCTGGAGCTGGAAGGCCAGAGGTATTACCTCAAGCGCCAGAGCAATTACTTGACGCGGACCCTGCACAGGCCCTTGGGCGAGCCGACCCTTGCCCGCGAGTTTCGCAATATCAGCCGTTACCAGCGGTTGGGCATTCCGGCGTTGCAGGCGGTGTTTTTCGGTGAGCGCAACGTGCAGGGTGAGCGCCGGGCGATGCTGTTGACCCGGGCGCTGGACGGTTGGAACGATCTGGATTCGCTGCTGGCACAGTGGGCGCAGATGAGGCCGGATCGGCGCCAAGCGATCTTGCGTGCCTGCGGCCTGTTGGCCCGACAGCTGCACGCCTTGCGCCAGGTCCATGGTTGTTTTTATCCCAAGCATATTTTTCTGCGGCCGGTGACCGACGATTACCAGGCGCAATTGATCGACCTGGAGAAAACCCGGCCATTGCTGTTTGGCCGACGTGATCGGGTCAAGGATTTGGAGCCGCTGATGCGGCGCGCGCCGATGTGGAGCGAGAGCGAAGTAGGCACCCTGCTGGCGGCTTATCTCGATCAACCGCTGGACAGCCCGTTGGTGGCTGCCTGGCTTAGGCACCTGGATACACGTCGCGGCAAAAAAGGAAATCGTTGATGCGTTTATCCGACTTGAAGTCCGCCGGACGCACGCCAGTCTTGCCCTTGAGCATTGACCTGGCGGATGCCGCCGGGTCCGGGCAGTTGCAACTGCTCAGCCTGCTGCGCGTGCTGCCTGGCCAGCGTTATGTCGGAGCTGGGGTTTGGCGCGGTCGCACAGTGCTGGCCAAGCTGTTGGTGGGCAACAAGGCGGCCCGGCACTTTCAGCGCGAATTGCGAGGTGTGCGCTTACTCGCCGAACAAGGACTGACCACGCCACTGCTACTGGCCGACGGCTTGCGGGAAGGTGAAGGCGGTTGGTTGTTGTTCGAATTCCTCGAGGGGGCCGAAAGCCTGGCCCAAGCCTGGCAGCGAGTCGAGTCGCTACCGCTGCTGGCGGATGAGCAGCAGCAGGTGCTGGCTGAGGCACTGAGCGCCATTGCGCAGATGCATGGCCAAGGTGTGTGGCAGGAAGACCTGCACCTGGACAACCTGCTGCGCCATGGCGCCAAACTGTATTTGATCGACGGTGCTGGGGTTTGTGTCGAGCAGGCCGGCAAAGCGCTGTCACGGCAGAAGGTACTGGAGAACCTCGGGGTGTTCTTCGCACAATTGCCCAAATCTTTCGCGCCGTTTATCGAAGAGTTGCTGGTGCATTATCTGCTGAACAATGCCGAGCACGCGTTGCCGTTGGAGGCCTTGCTCAAGCAGGTCGAAAAAATTCGTGGCTGGCGCCTGAAAGACTTTCTCGCCAAGGTCGGGCGTGACTGCACGCTGTTCAGCGTGCGGAGCGGACCATTCGCCTTGCGGGCCATTCGCCGCGAGGAAGAGGTGGCTTTGCTGCCGGTGCTGGCTCAGGCCGATGCCTTGCTCGACCGGGGACATCTGTACAAGACCGGTGGCGCGGCCAGCGTCGGTCGGGTCGAAGCGGGTGGCCGCACACTGGTGGTCAAACGCTACAATATCAAGGGCTTCACCCATTGGCTCAAGCGCTTCTGGCGCCCGAGTCGCGCCTGGCATTCCTGGCGCGAAGGTAATCGCCTGGCGTTTCTCGGGATCGCCACGCCCAGGCCGCTGGCGGTGCTGGAGCGGCGTTTCTGCTGGTTACGCAGCCGCGCTTACCTGGTGACGGAGTATCTGGCCGGACCCGATATCATCGAGCGTTTTGCGCCTTATGTGGAGTCCGGCGCGGCACCGGAAGCGGAACTGCTCGCCCTGGACCAGTTGTTTATCGAGCTGATTGGCGAGCGCATCAGTCACGGTGACTTCAAGGGACACAACCTGTTCTGGCATGAAGGGCGCTGGGCGCTGATCGATCTCGACTCGATGCATCAACATCGCTCCAACCACAGCTTTGCACCGGCCTATGCGCGGGACCGTGCGCGCTTCATGCGCAACTGGCCCGAGAACAGTGCCTTGTACCGCGTGATCGACGCTCGACTGCCCAAGACCATCGCGTCAGCCCACTGAGCGAGTGACCGCCCTGGCGCCCTGGGCAGGGGCGATCAGCTGCTTGTGGCGCCGAAATCGACTAACAGAACCAGCCACACAGGCCGCTAGAGGCTTGCCGGTGCTTTTACGCTATAATCCCGCCCTTTAGCTGTTTCTTGCCCTTGGCGAGAACACATTTACTGTGGCGCATCGCCGCCCGCCTGCAGACTTTAAAGAGGCTAGACCCCTGTGGCATTGACGATTCTTGGCCTGTCCGGCGCCCTTAGCCATGATCCTTCCGCGGCCTTGTACATCGACGGCAAGCTTATTGCGGCCGCCGAAGAAGAGCGCTTCGTCCGCGATAAACATGCAAAGAACCGCATGCCCTACGAATCGGCGAAGTTCTGCCTGGAACAGGCCGGTATCAAGCCATCCGACGTTGATGTAGTGGCGATCCCGTTCGCGCCGATCAGCTTGTTCGGCAAGGCCCGCTGGCACTACGCCAAGCGTTACTGGTACGCCCCGGATCGTGCCCTTGACGCGATCCTGATGGGCAACCGGCGCTACAAGCGTTATCGCAATAAAATCGTCTGGTGCCTGGAACAACTGGGCTTCGATCGGAAGAAAATCAAGATCGAGCCGGTCGAGCATCACCTGGCCCATGCTTCCAGCGCCTATCACTGCTCTGGCTTCAAGGAGAAGACCGCAATCCTCGGGATCGACGGCAAGGGCGAGTACGCCACGACCTTTTTCGGCTACGGTGAAAACGGCAGGATCCATAAGATCAAGGAGTTTTTCGATCCGGATTCGCTGGGCGGCCTGTATGGCGCAATCACCGAGTTCCTCGGCTTCGAAATGCTCGACGGCGAATTCAAGGTCATGGGCATGGCCCCTTACGGCGATGCCAACCAGTACGATTTTTCGCGTCTGGCCTCGTTTGAAAACGGCGAGCTGGTGATCAATACCGACTACGCCAACGTGATTGGCTTGCGTCGCTACAAGGAAAAGGGCAAGGGCTTCTACTTCTCGCCGAAGTTGATCGAGTGGCTGGGCCCCAAGCGCGAAGGCGATATCGCCGACGAGCCGTATATTCATTACGCGGCCAGCATGCAGGCGCTGTTCGAGAAGCTCGCCTTGCAGATGATCGACCATTACCTGGGCGACGTCCTCAAGGAAACCGGCAAGCTGGCGTTCGCTGGCGGCTGTGCGCTGAATGTCAAGCTGAACCAGAAGATCATTGCCCGCGACGACGTCAAGGAACTGTTCGTGCAGCCGGCCTCCGGCGATGCCGGCACGGCGGTCGGCGCGGCGGCCTATGTGTCCCACGCCCGTGGCGTGCCGGTGGAGAAGATGCAGCACGTCTACCTGGGGCCGTCCTACAGCAACGAAGACGTGATCGCGGCCTGTGCCCGTCATGCCAATGCGCCGAAGTGGCGCAAGCTGGACAACATGCCGGAGCAGATCGCCAAGATCATGGTCGACGGCAACCCGGTGGCTTGGTTCCAGGGGCGCATGGAGTTTGGTCCGCGTGCCTTGGGCGGTCGTTCGATCATCGGTTGCCCGAGCGTCGCCGGCGTGGCGGATCGGATCAACCATCAGATCAAGTTTCGCGAGCGCTGGAGGCCTTTCTGCCCGTCGATGCTCGACACCGTGGCGCCGCAGATGATCAAGATCGATCACCCGGCGCCGTTCATGACCTTCACCTTCGAAGTGGCGCAAGAGTGGAAGACCCGAGTGCCGGAAGTCGTCCATGAGGATGGTACTTCCCGTGCCCAAGTGCTCAAGCGCGAATACAACCCGCGCTACTACGACATGATGAAGGCCCTGGAAGTCCTGACCGGCAACGGCGTGTCGCTGAACACCTCACTCAATCGTCGTGGCGAACCGATGATCTGCTCGCCGACCGATGCCTTGAACATGTTCTTCGGCTCCGATCTGCAGTATCTGATCATGGAAGACATCCTGGTGGTCAAAGACGGTGCGAATGCTTATGACACGCTCGGCTGAGCGTCGTCTGCCAGGGATTAGTAGGGTGCCAGCTTGATGCTCAATCGCCTGCAAGCCTGGCGCGAACGCGGCTGGACCGCCGTTGACGCGGCCACCTATGCCGCCGCCTGGCAGCGCTTCGGCGGGAGCGTGGCGACTCACCCCATGGTTGTCGAGCGTCTGGCGCAGTTGGCGCAGATTCCTGTGCGTTACCTGGGTTGGGAACAGGATGGCGAAATAAAAGCGTCGATTGCTACCTGGGGACGTGATCTGGCGTTGTCCAAGGATGTTCTCAAGCGCCAGGGCAAGAAAGGCCTGTTCGATCTGGGCAACGCGGAGCTGATCCTGCCGATAGCCACCGATGTCCAGGTGCCCCTGCGCCATCGGGCGCGCTATTTGTCGAGTTTGAATGAGGGGCGTATCGGCACGCTCAAGGCGCAGGCCGAGCAATTGGCCATGGCTCGTGAGCCTGAGGAACTGTCGAAGAAGTTTCGCTATAACCAGCGTCGTGAACTGCGCCTGCTGGAAGAGGCCGGTGGCGCGGTGCGCCCTGTCAGTGAATTCAGTAGTAAGGAACTGGCGGCGATCTATTGTGATCTGTTTCGGCGGCGCTGGGGGTTTGCCGCTACGGGGGTCGAACGCATGGCCGAGGTGCTGGAGTTGTTGCGCGAGTTACTGATCGGCTCGGTGCTGTTGCTCAACGGTGCGCCGATTGCCATACAACTGGTGTATCGCGCCGAGTCGCCGAGGTGGATCAGTGTCGAATACATTAACGGCGGAGTCGACCCCGAAACCCGCGCCTTCAGCCCCGGTAGCGTACTGAGTTTCCTCAATACCCAAGCCGCCTGGGAGCAGGCGCGGCTCAGCGGCAAGCCCCTGCGGTTTTCGTTCGGGCGGGCGGATCGGGAATACAAGGATCGGTGGTGTCATCCTGTGTCGGTTTATCAGGTATGAGTCGTAAACAGCAACTTCTCAGGCGTCATCGGCGTAATAAGCGTATTGGGTTGGTGCTCGTCTTGCTGTTGTTGATGGCCACCGGTATTTGGGTGGATGGATGGATTGTGCCGCTGTGCGCCGTGCTGCTGTGGTGCGCTCACGAAGCCTGGTTTGCCGACCATTTATTTTATTCGCCCAAGGCGAACTACCACTATCGTTTCCCTCCGGACAGTGAGCGCGCCTCGGTGCTGCTCAACGGTGAATGCCTGCTGCTGAACACACCGATATCCTTCGATGGCAGCGAGACGCTGGTGCTGGAGGTTCGAGTCGCATGTTCCTGGTTGGGGCGCTTGATCGATCCCGTGATCGAACTGCTGGGAGGCCAACGTCCCGACCGGCAGACCTTCGAGCGGGGCGTCAAGGGAGTGCGCTACCTCAACCTCAGTGGTCAGGCCGATGCGCTGTCTGGAGGCGCCCTGCGATTGACCGGTCGGCGTTGCCGAATTCTCGGGCAACCGCAGTTGTGGGTGTTTCGTCATCCGGATTACCGTCGCCAGCGAGTCATGGTGATCGCGCCTCATGCCGACGATGCGGAGCTGGCTGCATTTGGGTTGTACAGCCAGGCGGATGAGGCCTGGATCGTGACCCTGACAGCGGGTGAGATCGAATCCGAGCATTACCGTAAAATGGGTATTGAGCCGGCCGAGGCGTCGCGGCTCAAGGGGCGTTTGCGAGCGTGGGACAGTATCGCTGTACCGCAATGGGCCGGTGTCGCTCCGTCTCGTTGTATACAACTGGGTTACTTCTGCATGCAGCTACCGTCAATGCAGGCTACACCTGATCTGCCGGTCCCTTCCCTGGAAGCCAACCTTCGTGATACCCGTTTGTTCCGCCGGTTCAATCCGTTCCTGTTGCCTGGCGACGCAGATGGTGCTCCAACTTGGAATCGATTATTGGATGATCTGCGTGCCTTGTTGGTCAAGGCCCGGCCCGATGTACTGGTCTTGCCTCATCCGGTGCTCGATCCGCACCCGGATCATATCTGCAGCCATGCTGCCGTGCTCGAAGCGCTTGAAGGCCTGAAGTGGCAGCCGCGGGTGATTTTGGGTTACGCCAATCATTTGCATGACAATGATCGTTGGCCAATGGGCCGCTCAGGTCAGGGAGTGGCTCTGCCGCCAGTGCTCGATTCGACAGCTGTGCTGGAGCCGTATTCCCTTGAGCTTTCCACTCAATGCCAATTGGACAAGGCCATGTCGTTGGGCATGATGCATGATTTGCAACCCCGTCCACCCTTCAAGCGTCGTCTTCGTGGTTTCCTGCAACGCTGGCTGGCCGGGCGTGTGCCGTCGCCATATGGAGAAAACGAGTATTTTCGCAAGGCGGTGCGACGGCATGAATTGTTCTGGCGGATAAAGCGCCCATAAGGCGCAAAAGCCCTCAGGTTCCTGTATTTTGCACCAAGTCCAGGTGTCAGATTCGCAGGATCGACGAGCGAGTTTGACCCGCATGTGCCACGAGATGGCAGCAGGAAAGGTATATGAAATCGCGTTACAAGGTTCTGCAGCTACAGCCGGACTACAACGTCAAGGCCAACGATTTTGCCGATCTGGGTGAGCAGATCGTCAAGGCGCTGCCCAAGGCGCGTTTTGAAGTGACCTCGGGTTTCCTCAGTGGCCGTCCCGCGCAGGGCGAGCCTGTGAGTGTGGCCAGTCATTCGCATTACTTCGAGCTGCCGGAAAGTGCTCTCAAGGGGGTGCGCCTAAAGGCTATGTGGCGTATCTACCGGTATTGTCGTGAACAGCAGTTCGATGTAGTGATCTGCAATCGCTTCAAGTCCGTGAACATGATGCTACAGCTCAACCGTTGGTTGAAGATTCCGTTGTGCATCGGTATTTCCCACGGTTTCGGCGAGTACGACCGAGGCTACCGGCGTCGGCAGACCCAGCGCTGGGTGAGTCCTGCCTGGCGTTTCGTCGGGGTTTCTCCGGCTGTTCGGGAGTACTTGGTCGGTCTGCGTTGCGGCTTTACAGAAAGTAATACGGTGGCGATTACCAATGCCATCGATATTGTCCAGGCTGAAGGATTGCAACACCCACGCCTCAGAGCCCGAGAGCTGCTGGGATTACCGGCGGATGCCCGCCTGGTAGGCGCCCTGGGACGCTTGGTGCCGATCAAGGGGCACGTGCACTTGTTGCAGGCTTTTGCCGGCTTGAAGGACGACTACCCTCAGGCTCAGGTCGCCATTATCGGCGCAGGGCGGGAAGAGGCCAATTTGCGTCGGGAAATCGAGCGTCTCGAGTTGACGGGGCGGGCGCATCTGGTGGGGTTTCGCGAAGATGCTCTGCAATATGTGCGAGCATTCGATATCTGGACGATGCCCTCCCTGAACGAGGGGCTGGGTCTGGCCCTGTTGGAAGGCATGAGTGGGCATTTGCCGATTATCGCTTCGAACGTGCCTGCCATGTTACCGCTGATTCAGGGGGCAGGCGGTCTTTCCCACGAGCCGGGCAACGTCGAGCAATTGAAAGCAGCGTTGGGGGCCTACCTCACCCTTGATGACGACGCGCTACGGGCCAAGGGTGAAGAAGCCTTCCGCTATCTTCAGCGCGAGCACGACATTGAGGAGTTTCGTCAACATTATTTGGACTTGATAGAGTCCGGTCTGAGCCAGTCAGGTAACTAGGTACATGAGCGAAAAACAACCGCTGGTGACGGTGATCATTGCATCGTACAACCATGGCAGGTACATCGAAAAAAGCATCCTCAGCGTGCTGGGGCAGACTTATCCAAACATCGAGCTGTTGGTGGTCGACGACGGCTCGCCCGATGACAGTGTCGAGCGAATCCGTCGCCTTCAGGCCGAGCATGGTTTTGACTTCCAGGTTCAGCCAAACCAGGGATTGACCAAGACCCTCAATGGTGCTATTGCCCGTGCCAAAGGTAGCCTGATCGTTTCATTCGGTTCCGATGACATCATGTTCCCGGATCGTATCGCCATCCAAGTGGCCTACATGGATGGCAAGCCCGAAGTGGGGATTTGCGCCGGCAATATTGAGTTGATTGATGGTGACGGAAATCTACTGCCGGAAAAGCGCCAGCGTCGCGATATCCCCTTCCGGCGGCTCAATTTCGATGAAATGTTCATGGATCTCAAGCCGTTTCCACCGGCCCCGACATTGATGATGCGCCGAGAGGCGCTGGACAAGGTTGGTGGGTTCGACCCGGATATCCCACTGGAAGACCTGCTGATCGAACTCAAGATCACCCATGCCGGTTATTACATCGATGCGTTAAATGTGTGCATGGCCCAATACCGTCAACATGCTACCAATTCGTACAAGAATCACAGGTTCATGATCGAGAACATTCTTAAGACTTATGCGTTGTTCCGTGATCACCCCGCTTACGATGCCGTGCGTTATGACTTCCTGAACTCGATGTTCCTCAAGACGTCGAACCGGGACCGGGTATTGGCTCGAGAAATACTCCAGCAAATTCCGTTCAAGTATTTTGGCCGTAAGACCTTGCGCGGTTTGGGGCGTCTGATTTTCTCTGCCAAAGAAACCGGCTGAGGCCCCGACCGTCCTGACTAGGACAGTGTCACGGCGCTGCTCGTGGGGCGCGCCGTTTTCTGCGTTAGGATTTTTGCAGCGAGAGCTGTTGAGCCTCTATGTGGCGCCGCATGTTGTCGATGGCTTTGTCCGAGGCCAATGTCTGGTAACCATTCAACAGTTGTTCGAAGTGCTCTTCGAAGAGCCAGCTTCGGTCTTGTGGGTAACGCTGCATATGACGCAGGTTGCGTACACGCAATTCGTGGCTGAGCGCTGAGGGCAGAATGCGCATGTCCGCCACATCGATCAGGCCGAATTCTCCATCGTCCATCAACAGCACATTTCCCAGATGCAGTGAGCGGAAGTAGACCCCACGTTCATGCAGTTGGGCCATAAAGCGCCCGAACCGCTGCATCAGTGCCTGACGAAGGCTGGCATCGAGGCTCTGCAGGGTCTGGCGCAGGGTTTGTCCTGGAAGTGGCTGATAATGGACGGCGTCGCTGCCGTCTGGCAGGTTATACAGGGCAAGCACGCGAGGCGCGGGAATGCGCAGCGCCAACAAACGTGCGCTGTTGACGGCGAAACGCTGCGAATAGGGATTGAAATTACCTGAGGTATACCAGCGTCGTGGGCGAAACAGCTTCAAGAAAGTTTTATCTTCCAGGCGCAACACTTTAGGGCCTAGCCCATCAGCCTCGATGATCTCGGCGTTGTGGCATTGCCGTGCGAAGGCCTCTGGCTTGAGTCGCTTGGGGCGCAGCATCAATAAGTTGTCAGATCGACGAGCGATATGCAGGCTGGCAATCAGGGCCAGGGGGATCCAGAGTAAAAACCAATGCTCCCGTGGCCGTGACAAGATCCCGCCACCTTCGGTCAGGCCGGCGCCGATTCCATAGACCAGCATCGTGGAAGCGAGAACGAACAGCGGCTGATGGCGTTGCCTGAAACTGCTGAAGAGTCCCCAGGCCAGCATGAACAGCCATGGTAGCAAGCCGACCAGGCCGACGTAATAAAGGACGCCCAGCGCAAAGCTGTGAGGCTCTCGCAATAAAAAATCTACGCCGATATCCAAGTATAGCTTCGAGTCGTAGCCATGCCCGATCCAGGGGTGTTCGCCAATGTGCTGCAGGGACAGGTTCCAGAGCTCGAAGCGATAGGAGTTGCCCCGCGCGCCTAGCAACTCCGGTATGGCCAGCAGGACAACGGCGGCAGTGAGCAAGAGGCTGCAAACCAATATCAGGGTGCGACGATTCCAATGCGTGATACTCAGCCAGACGATAGCGAGTGTTAGTGCCACCAGAGGCGTTCGTGAGCCGGTGGCCATGATGGCAAGGAACATCACCACCAGTGCCGGAACGCTCAAGTACAAGGTCTGAAGTCGCTGGGTAGTGATGCAGGTGGATAACCAGTAGATGCAGAAGAACCCGAAAACATGGGAGCTCAACAGCGGATTATCAAAGGCGCCTGCACCCACCATGCGTTCACCGGGTGTATAGCCGTGAGCGAACCGCGCCAGATAGACCGTGGTAGCGCCCAGGGCGATGATAGCGGCACTGAACATCACGACTTTCAAGGCTTCTCCGCGGTATTGCAGCAGCAGCGCGCAACCGGCGAACAGCATCAGCGTCTGGAGGGGAATTTTCATCATCCCGTAATCAGGCTGTTCAGGGGGGCTCCAGAGCAGGCTCAGACAGGCCCAGAGACCGAAGGCTGCGAACCCGATAATCAATGGTTCACGCAGTAGCGTCGTTACTTCAGTTGGGCGCAAGCACAGCAACAGTAAAGTGGGTATGGCAAATAAGCTCAGGTAGAGCGAAGTCAGGGCCGAACGTCCCGAAAGTACGAACATTCCGCACAGCAGCATCAGATAGCCGGCAGGAAGAACCCATAGACAAAGAAAATCGAAGGTGCGGTTTAAAGCATAAGTGAGGCGCTTGGATTGCATGTAGGAAAGACATTCCACAAAAGATAGTGCCGATCATCATAGATGGATGGCATTTTAATGTCATTGGTCGTGGGGAGGGCCATCGACACGCGCAGTGTGCAAGTACACCAGAGAAGCTGTGCTAAAGTCAGCCTCCTTTTTCACAAGCGCCGCGTGATATGACCGACTCCCGTCTCAGCGCAAGCCCTTCGAGCTTGAAGATATACCTCCGTTTACTCAGTTATGTCCGGCCTTACGCGGGTCTGTTCGCGTTGAGTATCCTCGGGTTCCTTATATTCGCTTCGACCCAGCCGATGCTTGGCTACATCCTCAAGTATTTCGTCGACGGCCTGTCCAATCCCCAGGCCTCGCTGTTCCCCAGCGTTCCCTACCTGCGCGACTTGCAACTGCTGCAGGCGGTGCCGCTGCTGATCGTGCTGATTGCCGGCTGGCAAGGACTCGGGTCCTATCTGGGCAACTACTTTCTGGCGAAGGTGTCGTTAGGATTGGTGCATGATCTTCGGGTGCAGTTGTTCAATAACCTGCTGACCTTGCCCAACCGCTATTTCGACAGCCACAACTCCGGTCATCTGATCTCGCGTATCACTTTCAATGTGACCATGGTCACCGGGGCGGCCACGGATGCAATCAAGGTGGTGATCCGCGAAGGCATGACCGTGGTGTTTCTGTTTCTTTCGTTGCTGTGGATGAACTGGCGTCTGACGCTGGTCATGATAGCGATACTGCCGCTGATCGCAGTGATGGTCAGCTCCTCGAGCAAGAAATTTCGTAAGCAGAGCAAGCGTATCCAGGTCGCAATGGGTGATGTCACCCATGTCGCCTCGGAGACCATCCAGGGTTATCGTGTAGTGCGCAGCTTCGGTGGCGAGGCCTATGAACGGCAGCGATTCCTCGAGGCCAGCCAGGGCAATACCGACAAACAACTGCGCATGACTCGTACCGGAGCGATCTACACTCCATTGCTGCAACTGGTGATCTACAGTGCCATGGCGGTGTTGATGTTCCTGGTGTTGTTTCTGCGTGGCGATGCTTCTGCAGGCGACATGATTGCCTATATCACTTTGGCTGGGTTGTTGCCTAAGCCGATTCGCCAGCTCTCCGAAGTCAGTTCGACCATCCAGAAAGGTGTCGCGGGGGCTGAAAGCATTTTCGAGCAGTTGGATGTCGAGTCCGAAGTGGACGGCGGCACCATTGAGCGTGAAGCGGTCAGCGGTCGCCTGGAAGTGCGTAATCTGAGCTTCACTTATCCGGATACCGATCGGCAGGTCTTGAGTGATATCAGCTTTACCGTCGAGCCGGGCCAGATGATCGCTTTGGTTGGGCGCTCTGGTAGTGGCAAGTCGACGCTGGCGGCCCTGATTCCTCGTTTCTATCATCATGATACGGGTGAAATTCTTCTCGACGGTGTCGAGATCGAAGATTATCGCCTGTTGAACTTGCGTCGGCACATTGCCCAGGTGACCCAGCATGTCACGTTGTTCAGCGATACCGTGGCCAATAATATTGCCTATGGGGACCTGGCGGGCGCTCCTCGTGCTGATATCGAGGCCGCCGCCGCCGATGCCTATGCAAAAGAGTTCATCGAGCAGTTGCCCCAGGGCTTCGATACCCAGGTAGGCGAAAACGGCGTGTTGCTGTCTGGCGGCCAGCGCCAGCGCCTGGCGATTGCCCGCGCTTTACTCAAAAATGCGCCGTTGTTGATTCTCGACGAGGCGACCTCGGCCCTCGACACCGAGTCGGAGCGGCATATCCAGGCAGCGCTGGACCAGGCCATGAAGGGGCGCACTACGCTGGTGATCGCTCACCGACTTTCGACCATCGAGAAAGCCGATCTGATCCTGGTCATGGATCAGGGGCGTATTGTCGAGCGGGGTAGTCATGCCCAACTGTTGGCGCAGAACGGCTACTATGCGCGGCTCAACGCCATGGGGCTCGATGATCCGGCTCCTGTTGACATTGTTTGAGCGACGATGGGGCAGGCGATATGTAAGGCTAGTTTGCTTTTTTTGTGTGAACTAGCCTGCGCCAACCCTGTGTTAATATCGCGCCCCTGTTCATTTTGTATGTGGGTTGCCCATGAAGTTGTCCATGCCGCGATTCGATCAAGCCCCCGTTTTGGTAGTTGGCGATGTCATGCTTGACCGTTACTGGCATGGTGGCACCTCACGGATTTCCCCTGAGGCGCCGGTGCCGGTGGTCAAGGTCGAGCAGATCGAAGACCGTCCGGGCGGCGCCGCCAACGTTGCCCTCAACATTGCCGCGTTGGGCGCCCCGGCGTCCCTGGTGGGCGTTACCGGTGATGATGAGGCCGCCGACAGCCTGGTCAACAGCCTCAAGGGCGTAGGGGTCCGGGCGCTGTTCCAGCGTATTGCGCACCAGCCGACCATCGTCAAGCTGCGGGTCATGAGCCGTCACCAGCAACTGCTGCGCATTGATTTCGAGGAGCCCTTTGCCACCGACGCCCTGGCGTTGGGAGTTGAAGTGGATGGCCTGCTCGACGGCATCAAGGTGCTGGTGCTTTCCGATTACGGCAAGGGGGCGCTGAAAAACCATCAGGCGCTGATTCAGGCGGCGCGTGGGCGAGGTATTCCGGTGCTTGCCGATCCTAAGGGCAAGGATTTCTCGATCTATCGCGGAGCCAGCCTGATCACGCCCAACCTCAGTGAATTCGAAACCATCGTCGGCGGTTGCCTCGACGAGCATGAGCTGGTTGCCAAGGGCGCGAAGCTCATGCAGGAGCTGGACCTCGGTGCGCTGCTGGTGACCCGTGGCGAGCACGGCATGACCTTGCTGCGCCCGGATCATCCGGCGCTGCACCTGCCGGCCCGGGCTCGTGAAGTATTCGATGTAACCGGTGCCGGCGATACGGTGATCTCCACCCTGGCCGCTGCGATTGCCGCCGGCGAGGATTTGCCGCACGCGGTGGCCCTGGCCAACCTGGCGGCAGGTATCGTGGTTGGCAAGTTGGGCACGGCGGCCATCAGCGCGCCAGAGTTACGTCGCGCCATCCAGCGTGAAGAAGGTTCCGAGCGCGGTGTGCTGGGCCTTGAGCAACTGCTGTTGGCGGTGGATGACGCTCGAGCGCACAACGAGAAGATCGTCTTCACCAATGGTTGCTTCGACATTCTGCACGCCGGTCATGTGACCTATCTGGAGCAGGCGCGGGCCCAGGGTGATCGGCTGATCGTCGCGGTCAACGACGATGCTTCGGTCAGTCGCCTGAAAGGTCCGGGGCGGCCGATCAATAGCGTCGACCGCCGCATGGCGGTGCTGGCGGGCCTCGGTGCCGTGGATTGGGTGATCAGCTTCCCCGAAGCGACTCCGGAAAATTTGCTGATGCAAGTCAAACCCGACGTGCTGGTCAAGGGCGGTGATTATGGGGTTGACCAGGTGGTCGGTGCCGGCATCGTCACCGCCTACGGCGGTACGGTGAAAGTGCTGGGCCTGGTGGAAAACAGTTCGACGACGGCGATTGTCGAGAAAATCCGCAGCAACTGAATCGCTGGCGCTGACGATTATATCCTCAGCGCCCAGCCTTGGTCGGCACGATCTTGCGTAAGATCTGCCGGGCCTTGCCGGTCAGGCGCTTGAGTTGCGAGTCCTTCTCCGCGGGCGCCAAGCCTTGCTGGCGCAGCCAGTCCTTCCAGCGAATCCGCTCATCGCGCACCAGCCAGCCTTCCTGTCGGGCAAAGCTTTCCGCCAGGTACAGGCCACGGGTGCTCGCCGCGAGCAACTGGTCCTTCTTCAGGGTGTATAGCTCGGCACAGGGTTGTCCATCTTTCAGCGGCATCAGATAGAGGTCAGGGCGTCCGCGATCCAGGCGTGCCACCAGTTCATCGTTTTCCAACCGTTCATCGACATGGAACAGACTCAGCGACTTGGCTTCCCTGGGCACATCCAGCCGTAGGTCGTAGATCAACTGCAACGAGGCGGTGGGCAGGTGCACATAGGCCCTGGGCCGCTCCATCAATTGTTGTGCGCCGCAACGCACGGGCAATGCCGAGCCCGATAGCGGCGTCAGGCGAAAGGGCAAGGCCTCGCGGTAATGCAGGGCCGCGGAGTAGGGCGCCGGCAGCCAGGTATCGTTGAAGCGTCCGCTCAGCCAGCCTTCCGGTGTCTCCAGCAGGCATTCCTCGGCGATTTCCTGGATAGCGGTGTGCAATGGCAGGTTCAGTTCCTGGGCCGGGACATAACCGGAAATCAGCTTGAGCACCACATCGCCACGGTCCTGCCGGCGTTGCCGGACCAGTACCCAGTAGTCGCGATTCTGCCAGTGCAGGGTCAGACGCACCGACACCCCGAGGTTGGCCAACTCCAGGGCGAAACGCTCGGCATCGGTGACGCTCACCGGCTTGCGTTTTTGCAGGGTCTGCGCGAAGTTCAGCGGCATGCCGATGCTCTGATAGCTCAAGCCTTCGGGCGTCGCCTCGACAAATAACGGCAGAGTCTTGAAGTTGCTGGGGTTCTTTCTTATCAGCGTTCGCGGCATGTCGGCTCCTGCTGGCGTCGGGGTCGGCCGCGTGGGCGGCATCAGTTCTGGCGAATGATCCGGGCTACGGTTGCCACGTTGTGGGCGAGGTGCAGCGGGTTGATAGTGCCGACAATAGCACTGGCCACGCCGGGATGTTCAAACAACAGTTCGAAGCTAGCCTGTACCGGATCGACGCCCGGACTCAGGCAAACATGGCCGCTGGCCAGGGCTTTCTTGACCAGGATCGCCTTGCCGTGGGCCAGCGCATAAGCAATGACTGGCTGCTCGTGCTGTTCATTCGGATTGTAGGTGATCATCGCGCAATCGCCTTGCTCCAGAGCCTTCAGGCCGCCCTCGACGGTTTTCCCGGAGAAGCCGAAACCACGGATCTTGCCTTCGCGCTTCAGCTCGGCAAGGGTTTGGTAGACGCCGCTCCGTTCGAGGATCGCCAGATCGTTGCCGTCGGAGTGGACCAGTACCAAGTCGATAAAGTCGGTTTCCAGGCGTTGCAGGCTGCGGTCGACGGACCGGCGAGTGTGTCCGGCGCTGAAGTCGTGGCGCGACTGGCCGACCTCGAACTCTTCACCGACCTTGCTGACAATCACCCATTCGTGACGCTGCCCACGCAACAGCGGACCGAGACGTTCCTCGCTGCGGCCATAAGCCGGGGCGGTATCGATCAGGTTGATCCCCAGATCGCGGGTCAGCTTGAGCAGTTGCCGGGCCTCCTGGTCGTTGGGGATCTGGAAGCCATGGGGATATTTAACGCCCTGGTCGCGGCCCAGCTTGACGGTACCCAGGCCCAATGGCGAAACCATCAGGCCGGTGCTGCCCAAAGGGCGATGCAGGTCGTGCAGGGTCGGTTGGTTCATGGCAGCAGTTGCTCCCAGACGGTTTGCGCCATGGGTGGCCTTGGCAGCTCGGGCAAAGCGGGCGGGTGGCTGGGTTGGATGTCATCTCGTTGTAGGCTCGCCAACACCCGATCGGCGAAGTCTGGCGCCAGCGCCAGCTTGGTCGGCCAGCCCACCAGCAGGCGATCCTGTTCGGCGAGAAAGGCGTTGTCCGGGCGAGTCAAGCCGGTCTGCAGCGGTTCGGCACGATCAACGCGCAGGGTGGCCCAACGAGTCTGGCTCAGGTCGATCCAGGGCAGCAGGCTGTCGAGTTCCTGGCGGGCCGCGGCAATCTGCTCGGCGGGTTCGCGGGCCACGCCTTCGGCCTCGGCAATATCGCCGCCGAGGTACCAGACCCATTGGCCGTCGGCCGTCGGGTGGCTGGTCACGGTGATCCGTGGCTTGGGGCCGCCGCCCAGGCAGTGGGCGTACAGCGGCTTGAGGCTCGGGCCCTTGACCAGCACCATGTGCAGCGGTCGTTTCTGCATGGCCGGCTGGCTCAGGCCGAGGGCGTCGAGCAGTTGCGCAGTGCCGGCGCCGGCGCTGAGCACGATGCGCTGGGCGCGAATCTCGCGCTCATCGACACGCAGGCCGACCAACTGGCCGTTTTCCCGTAGCGGTTCGATCTCCTGCCCGGCCAGCAGGCCGTCGCCCGCCAGTTCGGCGAGGCGCGCAATCAGGCTGGGAACGTCGATCACCCATTCGGCCAGGCGATAGACCTTGCCCTTGAACTTGGGGTTTTGCAGCGCGACTGGAAGCTGGTCGCCCTTGACCTGGTCGACCCGCCCGCGCACCGCCTTGCTGGCGAAGAAACTGCTGAGATTGCCGGCCAGGGTGCCGGGGGACCACAAGTAATGGGCCTCGGACAGCAGGCGGACCCCGGACAGGTCGAGCTCGCCGCTGCCGGTCAGGGCCTCGCGCCAACGGCGGGGCATATCGGCAATGGCTTGCGAGGCACCGGTCAGGGCACCGTGCAACGCGTATTTGGCACCGCCGTGGATGATGCCCTGAGACTTCACACTTTGCCCGCCGCCGAGGCTGGCACTCTCCACCAGTACTGTCGAAAAGCCCTGGCGGCGCAGGCGCGCGTTCAGCCAGAGGCCGGCGACACCGGCGCCGACAATCAGGACATCGGTGGAAATAGCGGATGGCATGCGGCAACCTCGGTTTTCATGAGCAAGGTCGCATTATACAGATTCACGGGAATCGGCGATTTGCCGGCCATCAATGCCCGGCGGTTTTCGAGAATAGCTGGATCACCACCACTCCGAGGACGATCAGCGCCATGCCGAACATGGCCGGGATATCCAGTTTCTGGCCGTAGAGAAATAACGCGGCGACGCTGACCATAACGATACCCATGCCCGCCCATACCGCGTAGGCCACCCCTACCGGTACCGTGCGCACCACCAGCGTCAGCATCCAGAACGCCGTGGCATAGCCGACGATGATCAATGTCAGGGGCAGGGGCGTACTCAGGCCCTTGACCGCCTTCATGGAAACGGTGGCGATGACTTCGGCACAAATGGCGATAGCGAGGTAGTAGTAAGCATTCATGGAGCGCTCTCTCTCATGTCTGGGCCTGCTGATGAGATCGGTATTTTAGCCAACCTCCGGATGGGGTAAAGTCATTAGCTATCTGTATTTAAGATAGGTTAGCTGCCAACATGCAATGGAACCTGGAGCAGATGCGCTTGTTTGTCAGCGTCGCCGAGCAGCGCTCGTTTTCCGCCGTGGCCCGGCACCAGCGCAAGGCGCAATCGGCGATCAGTGCGGCGATTGCCTCGTTGGAAGCCGATCTGGGGGTCAGTCTGTTCGAGCGCAGCAGCGGTCGACAACCCCGTTTGACCGAGGCTGGCGAGGCCTTGCTGGATGAGGCGCGCGAAGTCTTGCGCCAGTGCGAGCGCTTGAATGGCCGGGCGTTGGCGCTGATGCGCGGCGAGGAAGCCAGCCTGCGCCTGGCACAGGATGAGGCGATGCCCTACCAGCCGGTGATCGACAGTCTGGAGGCGCTGGCCAACCGCTTTCCCTGCTTGGAAGTGCAACTGACCAGCGCCGCCCAGGGCGATGTGGCGCGTAAGTTGGTGGAGCGACGTGCCGACCTGGGGCTATTGTTCTATCACGACCAGATCCCCGAGGCCTTGGAGCGGCGGGTGCTGGGCAGCATCGAAATGGTCACTGTGTGTGGCGTCGGGCACCCGTTGGCGGCGACCCGTCGCGTCGATGCCCTGCAACTGGCGCGACACCGGCAACTGCTGATGTCCACGCCGTCGAGCGTGTATCCCGGCGGTGAAGCGGCTAGCCCCCGGGTCTGGCGCGCCGACAGTTTCTTCGTGATGGCCGAGTGGTTGGCCCGTGGTCTCGGTTGGGCCTGGTTGCCGCGCCATGTGGTGCAGTACCCCACGTACCAGGGGCTGATGGTCGAATTGGTCAGCGAATGGACCCCACCGGCGCTAGTGGTGGAGCTGGTCTGGCGGCGTGACGAGCCCCTGGGGCCGGCGGCGCGCTGGCTGGCCGAACGTTTTGCCGAACACCTGCAGGCGATCGGCTGAAAACACAGTAAACTCCGCCGCCATGAATAGAACTCTCTACACCTTGCTGTTTCATCTGGGGCTGCCGCTGGTGGCGTTGCGTCTATGGTGGCGGGCACGTAAGGCACCGGCCTATGCCCGACGTATCGGTGAGCGTTTTGCCCTTGGCCTGCCGCCGATGCGCCCGCACGGTATCTGGGTACACGCGGTGTCGGTGGGCGAGAGCATTGCCGCCGCGCCGATGATTCGGGCGTTGCTGGCGCAGCACCCAGAATGTCCGATTACGGTGACCTGCATGACCCCCACCGGTTCGGAGCGAATCAAGGCATTGTTCGCCAATGAGCCGCGTATTCAGCACTGCTACCTGCCCTACGATTTGCCCTGGGCCGCGGCGCGGTTTCTCGATGCGGTACGGCCGAGGTTGGCGGTGATCATGGAGACCGAACTGTGGCCCAACCATATCCATCAGTGTGCCCAGCGCGGGATTGCGGTGGCGCTGGCCAACGCCCGGCTGTCGGCGCGTTCGGCCAAGGGATATGCCCGGTTTGCCCGGCTGACCGGGCCGATGCTGGGGGAGATGAGTTTGATCGCGGCGCAGACCGAAACCGAGGCCGAGCGCTTCCGGCAATTGGGCGCGCGTCCTGAGTGTGTCGAGGTCACCGGCTCGATCAAGTTCGACCTGAGTATCGATTCGCGATTGCTGGCGCGTGCCGCCGAGTTGCGCGGGCAGTGGCAGGCGCAACAGCGGCCGGTGTGGATTGCCGCGAGCACCCACGAAGGGGAGGACGAAGTGGTCCTGGCGGCCCATCGGCAGTTGCTGGCCAGTCATCCGGATGCCTTGCTGATCCTGGTGCCGCGTCATCCGGAGCGTTTCAACGGTGTCTTCGAGCTGTGCCGCCAGCAGGGCTTTGCGACCGTGCGCCGCTCGACCGCCGCCCCGGTCACCGCGCAGGTATCGGTGTTGCTCGGCGACACCATGGGCGAGCTACTGTTTCTCTATGCCTTGGCGGACAGTGCCTTTGTCGGCGGTAGCCTGGTGCCCAATGGCGGGCATAATCTGCTGGAGCCGGCGGCCCTGGCCAAACCCGTATTGAGCGGGCCACACGTGTTCAACTTCCTGGAGATCGCTGCGTTGATGCGCGAAGCGGGGGCGTTACAGGAAGTGGACGATGCCGAGGGTCTGGCGGTGGCGGTGCAACGCCTGTTCGAATTGCCGCAGGATGCGCGGAACATGGCTGAGGCGGGGTTGAAGGTGATGCAGGCCAATCAGGGCGCGTTGCAGCGCTTGCTCGATGGGCTGCGGCGGTTGTTGTCGCGCCGCTTAGATTAACCAACGCCAGCGACCGCCCGCTCGATCACTGGCAATCGAGCGGGTGCTCCGCCAGGGGCGTGTGGTCTGGCCTTCCCTCAATCAGCGGGATTGGCCTTCAGATTGGCTGCTGCCGCTTTTGCCAGATCAGGTGGCAGGAAGTCCTTGTCGGGGTTGTAGTCGGCTTTCAGGTAGCCCGCCAGAGCGCTCAGGTCTTCCGGGCTCAGGGTCCCGGCTGCTTGCTTGAGGCGCAGGTTGTCGAGAATGTAGTCGTAGCGAGTGTTGTTGTAGTCACGCACCGAAGTGTAGAGCTGGCGCTGGGCATCGAGCACATCGACGATATTGCGTGTGCCCACCTGATAACCGATTTCGGTAGCTTCCAGCGCGCTCTGATTGGAGATGATTGACTGCTTGCGCGCCTGTACCTGTTCGACATCGGTATTGACCGCGCGATGCAGGTTGCGGGTGTTTTCCACCACCTGTCGGCGCAAGGCCTCACGCTGTTGCTCGGTCTGGCTCAGGCGCGAATAGGATTCGCGGACCTGCGAACTGGTCAGGCCGCCGCTGTAGAGCGGGATGCTCAATTGCAGGCCGACCGTGGTCTGTTTCACCGGGCCACCATAGTTGCGGCCCAATGCATTGGGGTTGCTCAGGCCGAAGCCATCGTTATCGCCGGTCTGGTACTGGGCCACGGCATCCAGGGTCGGCGCATGGCCGGCCTTGCGCTGCTTGAGGGTTTCTTCGGCGGCGCCGACCGCATAGTTGCTGGCCAGCAGGTTGAGGTTCTGCTTGGCGGCGGTATCGACCCAGGCCTTGGCGTCATTGGGTGTTGGCGCCAGCACCGGCAACGTATGAACGATGCCCTGGATCGAATTGTACTGGCGGTTGGTCAGGGTGATCAGCGCTTCGAAGGTGTCTTCGACCTGGCGCTGAGCGACGATCCGGTTGGCTCGTGACGTGTCGTAGCTGGCTTGGGATTGCAGCACATCGGTCTTGTCCGAGAGGCCGACATCGAAGCGTTCGCTGGACTGATCGAGCTGGCGCTTGAATGCCGCTTCCTCGGCCTTGGTCGAAGCCAGGTTGTCCTGGGCCCGCAACACCGCGAAGTAGCTTTCGGCGCTTTGCAGGATCAGGTTTTGCTCGATGGCGGAGAGCTGCAGAGCAGCCTGTTGGTTGACGTTCTTCGCCGCCTGGAACTGGAACCAGCGGTCGGCGCGGAAGATCGGCTGGCTCAGCGTCGCCTGGTAGACATTGGCGCTGCGGTTCAGGGTCGCCGACGGTCGGTCGATCGAGGTGTGGATGTTGCTGCTGCTGGCCCCCGCCGAGAGGTTCGGTAACAGGCCGGCACGGGCCTGGGGCACGACTTCCTTGCGTGCATCATAGTCGGCGCGGGCGGCGGCCAGATCGGCGTTGTTGTCCAGTGCTTCCTGATAGACACTGACCAGGTCAGTCTTGGTCGACAGGGGCGCTTCAACTGCCCAGACCAGTCCGCTGGTCGCACAAGACACGGCCAGAGCCAGTGAGAGTTTGTGCAGCATTGAGGCGATCCTTGGAATAAATATTGCTATAATAACTTCGGCGACCGAGGCTACTGTGCAGTGCCGATAGCGTCAAGCGCACAGGCGAGTGTAGTTGGTGCGCAGGTTCGCAACAATCCAGCCTGTCGGCCATTTGTCCAGGCCAGCGCGAGGGTGGTGGCGTTATGTCGCAGTCTTGTCTAAACTCGGTCAGTTCTTGTCGGGGTGCCTTGCAATAGGCTGAGATCGGATAATTCCGGATCCCGTTGAACCTGATCAGGTTAGCGCCTGCGTAGGGAACAAGATTGCTCGTCCCGCGACGAGTCCTCTTGTGCGCCGTCCGCCATGTTGTTCGACAATCGAACGGCGTTCGCGAGGACAGAGCACGGCACCGCTCCTGGTGCGTCCGCGCCTTTCAGGTTCGTCCCGACAATCCCCCTGGATGCTGTCTGGAGAGCCGTGATGAGTACCAAATTGAGAGATGCCGCCAACCTCAGCGATAGCGCCAAGGTCGACGAGCAATCCGTGCAGCCGTTTACCCGCTCGCAAAAAATCTACGTGCAGGGTTCGCGCCCGGATATCCGCGTGCCGATGCGCGAAATCAGCCTCGACGTGACCCCGACCGACTTCGGCGGTGAGATCAACGCCCCGGTGTTGGTCTACGATACCTCGGGTCCCTACACCGATCCGAACGTGAGCATCGATGTACGCAAGGGCTTGGCCGATGTGCGCTCGCCGTGGATCGACAGCCGTGGCGACACGGAGCGCCTGTCTGGTCTGAGCTCGAACTTCGGTCAGCAGCGGCTGGCCGACCCTGAACTGACCAAACTGCGTTTTGCCCATGTCAACAACCCGCGTCGAGCCAGGGCTGGGGTAAACGTCAGCCAGATGCACTACGCTCGCCGGGGCATCATCACCGCCGAGATGGAGTATGTGGCCATCCGCGAAAACCTCAAGCTGCAGGAAGCCCGTGCCGCCGGCCTGCTGGAGCAGCAGCATCCGGGCCACAGCTTCGGCGCGAGCATCCCGAAAGAGATCACCGCCGAATTCGTCCGCGAGGAAATCGCCCGCGGTCGCGCGATCATTCCAGCCAACATCAACCATGTGGAGCTGGAGCCAATGATCATTGGCCGCAACTTCCTGGTGAAGATCAACGGCAATATCGGCAACAGCGCCCTGGGCTCTTCCATTGAGGAAGAAGTGGCCAAGTTGACCTGGGGGATTCGTTGGGGGTCGGACACGGTCATGGATCTGTCCACCGGCAAGCACATCCATGAAACCCGCGAATGGATCATCCGCAATTCGCCCGTGCCGATCGGTACCGTGCCGATCTACCAGGCGTTGGAGAAGGTCAACGGCGTGGCCGAGGACCTGACCTGGGAGCTGTTTCGCGACACGCTGATCGAACAGGCCGAGCAGGGCGTCGACTACTTCACCATCCACGCCGGCGTACTGCTGCGCTACGTGCCGATGACCGCCAAGCGCGTCACCGGGATTGTCTCCCGTGGCGGTTCGATCATGGCTAAATGGTGCCTGGCGCACCACAAGGAAAACTTCCTCTACACCCATTTCGACGAAATCTGCGAAATCATGAAGGCCTATGACGTCAGCTTCTCGCTGGGCGATGGTCTGCGTCCGGGTTCGATTGCCGATGCCAACGACGAAGCGCAGTTTGGCGAACTGGAGACCCTGGGCGAGTTGACCAAGATCGCCTGGAAGCACGACGTGCAATGCATGATCGAAGGTCCGGGTCATGTGCCGATGCAACTGATCAAGGAGAACATGGACAAGCAGTTGGCGTGCTGCGACGAGGCGCCGTTCTACACCCTTGGTCCGCTGACTACCGACATCGCCCCAGGCTACGACCACATCACCTCCGGTATCGGCGCGGCGATGATCGGCTGGTTCGGTTGCGCCATGCTTTGCTACGTCACGCCCAAGGAGCACTTGGGCTTGCCGAACAAGGATGATGTGAAGACCGGGATCATCACCTACAAAATCGCCGCGCATGCCGCCGACCTTGCCAAGGGCCATCCGGGCGCGCAGATTCGTGACAATGCCCTGAGTAAGGCGCGTTTCGAATTTCGTTGGGAAGACCAGTTCAATCTGGGCCTGGACCCGGATACCGCACGTGCCTACCACGACGAGACCCTACCGAAGGATTCGGCCAAGGTGGCGCATTTCTGTTCCATGTGCGGGCCGAAGTTCTGCTCGATGAAGATCACCCAGGAGGTCCGTGAGTACGCGGCCAACCAGCGCATCGAAGCGGTCGATGTGGACGCTGCTCAGGGCATGGCGGAACAAGCTGAGCGCTTTAAGCGCGAAGGCAGCCAGCTTTACCAGAAGGTCTGATCGATTCGGCTCCAGGGAGCGGAGCCGAACCTGAGTGCTGAACGGGCTGGTCTTATCGACGGGCGGGAAACCGCTCGGGCTTGAGGATGCCGTTGAGGCGCGAGTAGTCGATCTTCAGCTCGATCAGGCCCGTTGCGTAAGGCGCGATGGTCAGCACGTTGTACTTGAGGATCGCACCTTCGCTGGTCAGGGTGACGTTCGGGGTTTTCTGGAAGGGCCAGGACTGCACGAAGTCCTGATCCGCGCGGTTGTCGATCTGCCAGTTGTTGTGGGCGACCTTGGCCAGTTTCCAGAAAGCCTCTTCCTGGTCGGGTAGCAGCATGTCCTGTAGGCTCAAAGCTTTGTGCTCTTGGCGCGACCAGGTAATGAAGCCGCGTCCCGGCATGCCGTGGGCACCACCTTCATCCAGGTAGCTGGACAATTCGATGATCACCAAGCCGTCATGCTGCTCGCGTACCTTGGCTTGCAAGTAGCTGCTGTGACGGCTGGCGGCGGTGGCGAGGAACTGGTCCCGATAAACCTTGAGTGAAGGTGGTAACGGTGTGCCGGGCGCGGTGTGGGCCATCTGTAGCAGGCTGTGCTCGATCAATTGGTCCAGTTGCGGTTCCCCCGCAAAGTGCACCGTATCGATATTCACCAGCGGGCAATCCGGATCGCTGCAGCCTGGCTTGATCTGTTCCCAAGCCTCGGCCTTGAATGCCAGCGGTTTCTGCAGGGCCGGTTGGAACAAGCTTTGGCAGGCACCCAGAGTCAGGGCGATGCAGGTCAGTGAAGCGACTTTTAAAAACGACATGTACGTCCTTGGTCAGCGAAAGAAAGGCCAAAGTGATCGAGCTTCGACTCCCGGCGGCGTACTCGGTTCGCCACTAAGCTAATTAGAGTAGGTTTCAGGGCCAGCCGTCTATCCCGGCGATGGGAAAGGGGCTGCATTGGCGGGTAGCGGCGCGTTAGGATGGCGCGAAGTCGAGGGGGAACCTCGCCGCCACAGCAAAGAGGATCAGCATGACCGATACTATCAAGACCAGCCCGACGACCGTCGAAATCATCCGGCGGGAGAACTGCTTCAAAGGGTTCTATCAGCTTGATCGCCTGCACTTGCGTCACGAACTCTTCGCGGGCGGCATGGGTAAGGAGATGACTCGCGAAGTGTTCGTGCGCCACGATGCGGTCTGCGTCCTACCTTATGATGCGCGGCGCGATGAAGTGGTTCTGCTGGAGCAGTTTCGGGTGGGCGCCTTGATGGGCAAGGCCGCCAATCCGTGGCTGGTCGAACTGGTCGCCGGTCTGATCGACAAGGATGAATCACCGGAAGAGGTTGCTCACCGCGAGGCGCAGGAGGAAGCTGACCTGAGTCTGCAGGCGTTGTGGCCGATCACCCGCTATTTTCCGTCGCCGGGTGGCAGCAACGAGTTCGTCCACCTGTACCTGGGGCGCTGCGAGACCGAGGGGGCAGGCGGCCTGTATGGCCTGGCGCAAGAGAGTGAGGATATCCGGGCAACGGTCTGGGCTTTCGAAGACGCCCTGCAAGCTGTGCGTGACGGGCGAATTGCCAATGCGGCGTCGATCATTGCCTTGCAATGGTTGGCATTGAATCGCGCCGAAGTGAGGGGGTTATGGTCGTAGGTCTGCTGCGTGAGCGTTATCGGGTTGATCTGATCGGGCTGCAGGCGGCCTGCGAGGCAAACTATGCCCGCTTGATGCGCCTGCTGCCCGAGATGCGCGACCCGCAGCGCCGCGCCCGGCGGATCGCCGTGACCCAGGGCGAGCAGATGCTCGGCGTACTGGCGTTGGAGGTCTTGCAGGACAACCCTTACACCACCACTTTACTGGTTCGCCAGGAGCACAGCTTGCCCTGGTTGCCGGTGCCGCAGTTGCAGGTGCAGGTCTATCACGATGCGCGTATGGCTGAGGTCATCAGCGCCGAACATGCCCGACGCTTTCGTAGCATTTATCCGTACCCGAACGCGGCCATGCACCAGCCGGACGAGAAGGCCCAGCTCAACGTGTTCCTGGGCGAGTGGTTGAGCCATTGCCTGGCCTGTGGCCATGAATTTGAGGTAGTGCGCTAGTGGCCTGTACGGTGAGTTCGTTAGCTCAAGCTCGGATGCCATAAGTCCCTGGCCAAGGCGCTGTGACGAGTCATAGCCGGGCTATGGCGAGGAACAGCAACGCAGGCCAGGGATTTAGGGCGCCGAAATGGACTCATAGAACTCACCATACAGGCCACTAGGGTCTGTACGAGCTGTTTTCGAGCGAAGGCCAGGCATCGCGAGCCTGATTTCAACGCCACATGGGCGAGCGCAGATGCATTTCGTACAAAGCCTAGATATATCGGACTAAATGTGAACTGTGCCCTGTTTCGCCATTTCCTCTTTGCAAGTTCCTCGATCATAATTGCGCCCTATGCGTTTTGAACGAGCGGGTTCAAAACGGTCCCGCCGGTATTTCCCTGGAGAGCGCCTTGTCGAGCGTATCCACTCAGTCGGTCCCTGCTGATTCGGTGCTGTTGGTGCAGTTGTCCGACAGCCATCTGTTTGCCGAGGCGGACGGTACGCTGCTGGGCATGAACACCCGTGACAGCCTGCGACGGGTGATCGATTGTGTGCTGACCGAGCAGTGGCGGGTCGACCTGGTGTTGGCCAGCGGCGACCTGTCCCAGGACGGCACGCTGGCGTCCTATCAATGCTTTCGCCAGATGATCGGGAGCATTCCGGCCCCGGCTCGCTGGTTCCCGGGCAACCATGACCAATTGCATGAAATGGCTCAGGCGGCCCGTCACAGTGACTTGCTCGAGGCGGTGGTGGATATCGGCAACTGGCGCGTGACCCTGCTGGACTCCGCCGTGCCGGGCTCGGTGCCGGGGTATCTGCAGGACGAACAGTTGCGGTTGCTGGCGCGGTCGTTGAGCGAGGCGCCGCAACGTCATCATCTGGTCTGCTTGCATCACCATCCGGTGTCCATCCAGTGTGCCTGGATGGAACCGATCGGCTTGCGCAACCCAGAGGCCCTGTTCGCCGTGCTCGATCGCTTTCCCCAGGTGCGGGCGCTGCTCTGGGGCCATATCCACCAGGAATTCGACCAGCGGCGCAATGATGTGCGCCTGCTGGCTTCGCCCTCGACCTGTGTGCAGTTCGCGCCGGGTAGCGAAGATTTCAAAGTCGACGACAAGGCGCCGGGCTATCGCTGGCTGCGCTTGCATTCGGACGGACGGCTGGATACCGGTGTTTCGCGGGTCCAGGGCTTCGATTTCAGTGTTGATTACGGCGGCGGCGGTTACTGAAATTTGCCGCCTGACACGGAAAAGCCGCACGACCCACCCCACACGCCACCAGGCAGTCGATCTACCCGTGAAGCCGCCAGCGCCGCCATGCAGCGGTGGGCTGCTCGCGCCACCAGTTCCCTGTAGAGTACGCTCTTTGGCTGCAGCACGGAGAGCTCTGCATGTCGGCGTCGATCTTGTATATCCACGGTTTCAACAGCTCGCCCGAGTCGAACAAGGCCACTCAATTGACCTCGGTGATGAGCCGCCTGGGCCTGGGCGAGCTGTTACGGGTCCCGGCCCTGCACCATCATCCACGCCAGGCCATGTGCCAGTTAGAGGCCGCCATTACCGAACTCGGTCGCCCGCTGCTGGTCGGCAGCTCGCTCGGCGGCTACTATGCGACTCACTTGGCTGAACGCCATGGTCTGAAGGCCCTGTTAGTCAATCCGGCAGTCAGCCCGCACAGGATGTTCGACGGTCGTCTCGGCCCACAGCAGAACCTCTACAGCGGCGAGTGCTGGGAACTGACCCTCGACCATGTGACGGCCCTGGCCGAACTGGAAGTACCGGCGCCCCTAGACCAGCACCGATTTCAGGTATGGTTGCAAACGGCCGATGAAACCCTGGATTATCGCGCGGCCCAACAGTATTACCGCGCGTGTGCCTTGCGTATCCAGGCCGGCGGCGACCATGGTTTTCAGGGCTTTGCCCGACAATTACCGGCGTTGCTCGGCTTTGCCGGCATCGCTGCCGATAAGTACCAAGCGATTGATTTCTCCGCACTTTAGAGAATGACTCCTATTCATAGACGACTGACGACGAGACCCCATGGCTACTCCCAGCGCTAGCTCTTATAACGCAGACGCCATCGAAGTCCTCTCGGGCCTCGACCCGGTGCGCAAACGCCCGGGCATGTACACCGACACCAGTCGGCCAAACCACCTTGCCCAGGAAGTCATCGACAACAGCGTCGACGAAGCCTTGGCCGGGCATGCGAAATCGGTGCAGGTCATCCTGCATGCCGACCATTCCTTGGAAGTGTCCGACGACGGGCGCGGCATGCCGGTGGACATCCACCCGGAAGAGGGCGTGTCGGGTGTCGAACTGATCCTCACCAAATTGCACGCTGGCGGCAAGTTCTCCAACAAGAACTACCAGTTCTCCGGCGGCCTGCACGGCGTGGGGATTTCCGTGGTCAACGCCTTGTCGACCCAGGTGCGGGTTCGGGTCAAGCGCGACGGCAACGAATACCAGATGACCTTCGCCGACGGCTATAAGGCTACCGAGTTGGAGGTGGTCGGGAGCGTTGGCAAGCGCAACACCGGCACCAGCGTGTACTTTGCGCCGGATCCGAAGTATTTCGATTCAGCGAAATTCTCCGTCAGCCGCCTCAAGCATGTGCTCAAGGCCAAGGCGGTGTTGTGTCCGGGGTTGCTGGTCAGTTTCGAAGACAAGGCCAGTGGCGAGAAGGTCGAGTGGCATTACGAAGACGGCCTGCGTTCCTACCTGGTGGACGCGGTCAGCGAATTCGAACGCCTGCCGGACGAGCCGTTCTGTGGCAGCCTGGCTGGTAACAAGGAGGCAGTGGACTGGGCGTTGCTGTGGCTGCCTGAGGGTGGCGACAGCGTCCAGGAAAGCTACGTCAACCTGATCCCCACGGCCCAGGGCGGTACCCATGTCAACGGTTTGCGCCAAGGCTTGCTCGATGCCATGCGTGAGTTCTGCGAATTTCGCAGCCTGTTGCCGCGTGGTGTGAAGCTGGCGCCGGAAGATGTCTGGGAGCGGATCGCCTTTGTCCTGTCGATGAAGATGCAGGAACCACAGTTCTCCGGACAGACCAAGGAGCGCCTGTCATCCCGCGAAGCCGCGGCATTTGTCTCGGGGGTGGTCAAGGACGCCTTCAGCCTGTGGCTCAACGCCCACCCCGAACTGGGCATGCAACTGGCCGAGCTGGCGATCAACAACGCCGGTCGACGCCTGAAGGCCAGCAAGAAGGTCGAACGCAAGCGTATTACCCAGGGGCCGGCACTGCCGGGCAAGCTGGCCGACTGCGCCGGTCAGGACCCGGCGCGCTCCGAGCTGTTCCTGGTGGAGGGCGATTCCGCCGGTGGTTCGGCCAAGCAGGCGCGGGACAAGGAGTTCCAGGCGATTCTGCCGTTGCGCGGCAAGATCCTCAACACCTGGGAAGTCGACGGCAGCGAAGTGCTGGCCAGCCAGGAAGTACACAATATTGCCGTGGCCATTGGCGTCGATCCGGGCGCGGCGGACATGAGCCAGTTACGCTACGGCAAGATCTGCATTCTCGCCGACGCCGATTCCGACGGCTTGCACATCGCCACCCTGCTCTGTGCATTATTCGTCCAGCATTTCCGTCCGCTGGTAGATGCCGGTCACGTTTACGTGGCCATGCCGCCGCTGTACCGGATCGACCTGGGCAAGGAAATCTTCTATGCCCTGGATGAGGCTGAGCGTGACGGTATTCTTGACCGCCTGGTGGCCGAGAAGAAACGCGGCAAGCCGCAAGTCACCCGCTTCAAGGGCTTGGGCGAAATGAACCCGCCGCAACTGCGCGAAACCACCATGGATCCGAACACCCGACGCCTGGTGCAGTTGACCCTGGACGATTTCGAGGCCACTTCGGAAATGATGGACATGCTGCTGGCAAAAAAACGCGCCGGCGACCGCAAGAGCTGGCTGGAATCCAAGGGCGACCTGGCACAGGTGCTCGCCTGATGCGCGGAGCACTGGCGGCGCTGTGGCTGCTCGTCGCATGGCCGGCGTTCGCCGATTCGAGCACGCAGCTCAAGTTTACCGAGCTCAAGTTGTTGTCCGAGCATCCGGTCGAAGGCATGCGTGGCGGCAATCTGTCCGGGCTGGCGCGGTGCGGTAAGACTTTGTGGACGGTCTCGGACCGCGATGACGACCTGCTCTATCGGCTGGACATCTCGGACCGGGTCTGGCGGGCCGAGGGCGTGCACTTGGAGGTGCCGTCGATACCGGACAGCGGTTTGCCCAAGGATTTGCAGGTGCCGGCTTCGTTAAATCGCGGTGGCGATCTGGATTTCGAAGGGGTGAGCTGCGATGACGCGGGTAACCGTTATATCGTCAGCGAGTCCCATGCGACGGTATTGAAAGTACCCGTCAGCGGCGAGCCGCAGTGGCTCAAGATTGCTCCGAACCTGGTACGTCAGGCGCGAGATAATGAGATGTTGCTGCATTTCAATGCAATCTTCGAGGGCCTGGCCGTCAACCCGAAAGGCGATCGGATCTGGTTGGCCGCCGAACGCGAGCGCCGTGGCCTGTTGCAGATCAAGCGCCGGCAAACGAGGTGGGACTGCGATGGCGCCTGCGTGCTGTTCAGTGAAGGCGGTAGCGAGATGCAACCGCCGCAGTTCCCCAATGCCAAGGCGGGCAGCCGGGACTTTGCCGATTTGTCGCTGTTCAATGGCAAGCTGTTCACCCTGGAGCGCAATGCCTACAGGATCTGTCGTCGTAACGTGCGCGACGGGCAGGTCGAGCACTGCTGGTCGTTTGCCGCCGAAGCGCTCGCGGCCCCGCGCCTGTACCCACAGAACTACGGGCTGGCCGAGGCCCTGGTGGTGGATGCCGAAGGAGCCTGGATTGGCCTGGATAACAACAACGGTGCCCGCGCCGATGGCGAGACCCGACCGATCGTCTGGCGCTTTGCCGCGCCGCAAGGCGGTTGGAGCGCCAGGCCATGAGTCAGCCGCCTGGCCGGCGTGCTGGACGTGTATTGATGATGTTGGCCTGGTGCGCCGGGTTGTTTCTCGCCACGCGCTTTTTCGGACAGTGGCAGCAGCACCAGGAAAACCCCAACAAAGTCATCGTCTCGCAACAGGGCGATGGTTACATAGACGTCCAACTGACGGGTAACGGCCAGGGGCATTTTGTCGCCGACGGCCTGATCAATGGCGTGCCGGTGGTGTTCATGCTCGACACCGGGGCCACCGACGTGGCTATTCCCACTGAGGTGGCGGATCGCCTGAGGTTGGAAAGAGGCCTGCCGGTCACCTTGAGCACCGCGAACGGGCGGGCCGAGGGCTACCGGACCCGGCTCGACCGCGTGCAACTGGGTGATATCGTCCTGCGCGATGTCAGGGCGCTGGTGGTGCCCGGCTTAGGTGGCGAGCAGGTATTGTTGGGCATGAGTGCCTTGAAAAAACTTGAATTCACCCAGCGTGGCGGCACCTTGCTGCTGCGCCAGACAACGAACTGATGAGGCCCGCATGAGCGATTCCCTTGATCTCAGCCTGGATGGCGTGGAACGCCGGTCATTGGCTGACTTCACCGAACAGGCCTACCTCAACTACTCCATGTACGTGATCATGGACCGTGCGCTGCCGCATATCGGCGATGGCCTGAAACCGGTACAGCGGCGGATCGTCTACGCCATGAGTGAGCTGGGGCTGGATGCCGACGCCAAGCACAAGAAGTCCGCGCGGACCGTGGGTGACGTGCTCGGTAAATTCCACCCTCACGGCGATTCGGCCTGCTACGAAGCCATGGTGCTGATGGCGCAGCCATTCAGCTACCGCTACACGTTGGTGGATGGCCAGGGTAACTGGGGGGCACCGGATGATCCCAAGTCCTTCGCCGCCATGCGTTACACCGAGTCGCGGCTGTCGCGCTATTCCGAAGTGCTGCTCAGTGAGCTGGGCCAGGGCACCGTGGACTGGGTGCCGAACTTCGACGGCACCCTTGATGAGCCTGCCGTATTGCCGGCTCGTTTGCCGAACATCCTCCTCAATGGCACCACCGGCATCGCCGTGGGCATGGCCACCGATGTGCCGCCACACAACCTGCGGGAAGTGGCTAACGCTTGTGTGCACCTGTTGGACCAGCCTGATGCGGGTGTCGAAGAGTTGTGCAAATTCATTCCCGGCCCGGATTATCCGACCGAAGCCGAGATCATCACCCCGCAAGCCGACCTGCTGAAGATCTACGAAACCGGACGTGGTTCGGTGCGTATGCGGGCGGTCTATCGCATCGAGGATGGCGATATCGTCGTGCATGCGCTGCCGCATCAGGTCTCCGGAGCCAAGGTGCTGGAGCAGATTGCCGCGCAGATGCAGGCCAAGAAGTTGCCGATGGTCGCCGATCTGCGAGATGAATCCGACCATGAGCATCCCTGCCGGATCGTGATCATCCCGCGTTCCAATCGGATCGATCTCGATGAGCTGATGCAGCATCTGTTCGCCACCACCGACCTTGAGTCCAGCTATCGGGTCAACATTAATATCATCGGCCTGGATGGCAAACCGCAGTTGAAGAACCTGCGCACCTTGCTGGTGGAGTGGCTGGCGTTTCGGGTCAACACCGTCCGTCGCCGCCTGAAGTTTCGTCTGGACAAGGTCGAGAAGCGCCTGCACCTGTTGGACGGCTTGCTGATTGCCTACCTCAACCTGGATGAAGTGATCCATATCATCCGTACCGAGGAACACCCGCGAGCCAGGCTGATCGAGCGTTTCGCCCTCAGCGAGATCCAGGCCGATTACATCCTCGACACCCGCTTGCGCCAGTTGGCGCGGTTGGAAGAGATGAAGTTGCGCGCCGAGCAGGATGAACTGCTCAAGGAGCAGGCCAAGCTGCAAGCGCTGCTGGCCAGCGAAACCAAGTTGAAGAAACTGGTGCGCAGCGAACTGCTCGCTGACGCGCAAACCTATGGCGACGACCGTCGTTCGCCGATCGTTTCCCGTAGCGAAGCCAAGGCACTGTCGGAAAACGAATTGATGCCCGCCGAGCCGGTCACGGTCGTTTTGTCGGAAAAAGGTTGGGTTCGCTGTGCAAAAGGCCATGATATCGATGCCACGGGCCTGTCCTATAAGGCCGGCGATGGCTTCAAAACCTCGGCGGCGGGGCGCTCCAACCAGTTTGCGGTGTTTATCGACTCCACCGGTCGCAGTTATTCGTTGGCGAGCCACACGTTGCCTTCGGCGCGTGGTCAGGGTGAACCGCTGACGGGGCGCCTGACACCGCCGCCAGGCGCCGGCTTCGAATGTGTGCTGTTGCCAGAAGATGAGGCGTTGTACGTCATCGCTTCCGATGCCGGGTATGGTTTCGTGGTCAAGGGTGAAGATCTGCAGGCGAAGAACAAGGCGGGCAAGGCGCTGTTGAGCCTGCCCACTGGTTCCAAGGTGATGCTGCCCAAGCCGGTGACCGATCGCGAGCAGAACTGGCTGGCGGCGGTGACCACTGAAGGCCGCCTGCTGATCTTCAAAATCAGCGACCTGCCACAACTGGGCAAGGGCAAAGGCAACAAGATCATCGGTGTCCCCGGTGAGCGGGTTGCCAGTCGTGAAGAGTACGTCACCGACCTGGCGGTGATCCCGGACGGTGCGACGCTAATATTGCAGGCCGGCAAACGCACCTTGTCGCTCAAGGCCGATGACCTGGAGCACTACAAGGGTGAGCGTGGGCGACGTGGCAATAAACTGCCACGAGGCTTCCAGCGGGTCGATGCATTATTGGTAGAAGCTGGCAATTAAGCCTGTTTCGAGCGTTTGTCCTGGCTTTTTTACCGCAGGGCCGACGTTGCACACTGGAGTCACGGCGCATATTCACGGATGATATGCGCCTCTTGGGTACCCGCGTGGCGGAGTGTTCAAACGAATTTTCTGAATCAGACTGTGGCATGCCTTGTGGCGGCCACCTGGATGGGATGATGACTGTTCTGCGCCTTCCTCTTATGTTGCTGCTCACCAATGTACTCGGTTTGGCCGGTTGCAGTGTTCAGCAACCCGTTTCTTTGTATCAATTGGACGGTGGCACGCCGGGCCAACCTCAACAAAGCGCGGGTATGTTCGTGGTTCTGGGGCCTGTGTCTCTGGCAGATTACCTGCAACGCGAAACGCTCCTGCAACGTCAGCCAGATGGCAGCCTGACAGCGGCGACCGATGGTCGCTGGGCGGGCAGCCTGTCTTCGGACATCAATCAGTTGCTGGTTCGGCAACTGGCCTGGCGCCTGGATAGCCAGCGGGTGGTGCTGTCACCGGCGACGCCGGGCGCGACGCCGGATGTGCAGGTGCTGCTATCGATTACCCGCCTGGACTCCGGTGCCCAGCAGCCGGCGATCCTGGACGCGCAATGGCGCCTGCTCGACCGTCGTGGCCAGGTGCGCGATAACCGCATCGTCCACCTTGAGCAGCAACATGCCGGCACGTCGGCGGCGCAGGTCCAGGCCCAGGGTGAGCTATTGCAGCGCCTGGCCGAGCAGATGAGCGTGGCGCTCAAGCCATTGGCCAACCAGCCACCGCTGGTAGAGGTGCGCAAACCTGCTGCGGCGGCTCCGGCTAAACAGACCGAACCGGACAAGCCGAAGATCCCGATGGTTTCGCCGATCCGCACGGATATGGAAGTGTTTCGTTTCTGAAGTGATTGCCAGACAACAAAAAGCCCGCATCAGAGTGCAATGTTGTTTATTTAAGCGTGATCACTGAACTTAGCGAAATAGGTGGCGTTCGGACAAGTCTGCTCGCCACCAGACCACGCGGCGCCAAACATTGCTGATGGATAATCTTATGCCTCGTGCCAGTGCTGGCCGAGTTTTTCACCCTGGGCTGGTTAATGGCCTAGCAGAGTTGCTGGGTTTACTCATCCTTGATCACAGAACAAGGTGAATAAACGCCAGATTGTTCACGATTGGTCGCGGCACTCAGGCTCGCGTTTCATGCATCCGCGCCAGTTGGCGTTCGAGCATCGACGGATAAGGCTCCATCAAGCGTTCCACGCAGCACGCACCTTCAGGGCTGGCAATCGGACGGATACGTGCGCGCTGGCGGATCAGTGGGTCGTCGCTGATCTGGCGCTCCACCAGCAGCAGGTTGCGGCTGTGCTGTGACAGCGCCAGGGCATCCTGCGCGGTTTCGGTCAGCAGCAAGTCGATCTGGCTCATGCCGAACAGCTCGTCACCCAAGGTCAGGCCCAACTGCAGTTGCAGGGTGATGCCACTGTCGGCGACTTCGATCTGTAACTGGTGACCCAGCGCCCTGAGCAATTCACCACAGCAGATGGCATTGGTCAGGTAGTCGTCGCCGCTGTCCTCGCTATGGAACAGCATCAGCGTACTGCCGTCATTCAAGGTATGCAGTTCGCTCTGGTACAGCGAGGCAGCCTGGTCCAGGCAGTCGCGATAACGTTCCAGCAATTCGGTCAGGCGCGTGCGTGGCAGGCGACGTAGCTGATCCTGGGCGCCCAGTTGTACCGCGAGCACGGCGCTGTGCCGGGGTTGCGCGGGGGCTGATGGCTGGGGCCTTGGCGCAGCGGCCATGGCACCGGGCGGACTTTCCCGCAGGTCGGCGAACGGATCTTCTTCGTCCAGGTCCAGATCGTCTTCGGTAGCGCTGACGATAGGCCGCGATGCTGGCTTGGGCAGCGGCACCGTGGCGCTTTCGTCGAAGCTCGGGTCACGCAGGTTGCGGACCTGAAAGGCCGGCTCATCGGGCTCTTGATCGTAGTCGCCCTCGTCGTAGTCGATGGGCGCTTCGGGCTCGGGTTCCGGCTTGACCGGGGCAAAGCGCGAATGCAGTTGGCGGGCGAGGTCGCCGATTTCGTCCTGGCGCTGAGTGGCCGGGGTGTGTTCGTCCATGTCCCGCAACCAGACCCGCAGTTGCAGCAACGGCGTGGAGATATGCCGTCCCAGGCGCAGGCTCAAGGCCAGGGCCAATGCCAGCAGGATCGCACTGAGAATCCCCATGCTTTGTAGACTGATGGTCATTGGCTGCTGGAACTGGGCCATGTCCAGACTGATCCGCAGGTTACCGGCGGTCATCTCCTGGAAGGTGATCTTGGTCTGGTAGACCCCTTCGGTCTCCCCCAACAGGCCGCTTTTGGGCCGTTGGCCGGCCTCGGCGAGGATCCGGTTATCGACGCTGTAGATCGCCGCGTGGGCCACCAGCGGGTTTTTCGTCAGGTTGTTGAGCAGCACGTTGAGGCTGAGAATGTCGTTGGACACCAGCAGCTCGGTCGCCGATGTGGCGGTCTGAGTGGTCAGGCTCTGCCCAAGGGCATCGGCCTGCTGGTGCATGGCTTCCTTGAACTGCAATCCCATCACGCACGCGTAGATGACCAGCGCCAGCGCGACAAGAATCACGTTGTGGCTGGCGATACGCAATGCAAGCGGTACACGGCGATGACGCAATGCCCGGAAGATCAGCAGGAAGAAGTTATCGGTTTTGACTGGCGTGGGCCGGTTCACTGAGCGCGGCTCTTTTGTCCGTGAAGTTGACGCGCAGTATAGCGAGAGGCCCTAGGCCGGCAAAGCGCTGACGGTGCCGATGGTCACTGAAAGTGCGTAGAATGCGACTTTTTTAAGCAACGGGGGTGCGCTTTGCGCGAAATCGTCCTGATTAACATCACCGGCAGGGATCGTCCGGGTCTCACGGCGGCCATTACCGGCGTGCTGGCACACGGTGGTGTGAACATTCTCGACATCGGTCAGGCGGTTATCCACGACACGTTGTCGTTTGGCATCCTGGTTGAAATCCCGAGCACCGAGCCGGCCTCGTCGGTGCTCGCGGATATTCTGTTCACCGCCCACGCGCTCGACCAGCAGGTGCGCTTCACCTCGGTGTCGCCAGTCGATTACCAACATTGGGTCGACGGCCAGGGCCAGCGGCGCCATATCGTTACCCTGCTGACCCGCAAGGTCACGGCCGAGCAGTTGCAAAGAGTGAGTTCGATCACCGCGCGCTACGGACTGAACATCGAGCACATCGACCGCCTGTCCGGGCGCCTGCTGCTGGACGCTCCGGTTGACCGGGGCAAGGGTTGCATCGAGTTCTCGGTACGCGGCGAGCCGCTCGATGCGCAGGCGCTGCGCGCCGAATTCCTCGGCGTGGCTCAGGAGCTGAATGTCGACATCGCCTTTCAGGAAGACTCGCTGTTTCGGCGCAATCGGCGCTTGGCGGTGTTCGACATGGACTCGACGCTGATCGAGGCCGAAGTCATCGACGAGTTGGCCAAGGCGGCGGGCGTGGGTGAGCAGGTGTCGGCGATCACCGAGCGGGCGATGGCTGGTGAACTGGATTTTCGCGCCAGCTTCAAGGAGCGTCTGGCGCTGCTCAAGGGGCTGGATGTGAGCGTGCTGGATTCGATTGGTGCTTCGCTACGCTTGACCGAAGGGGCCGAGACCTTGTTCGCCGAGTTGAAGCGCCTGGGTTACAAGACCGCGATCCTCTCAGGCGGCTTTACCTATTTTGCCCGACAGTTGCAGGCAAAACTGGGTATCGACTACGTGTTTGCCAATGAGCTGGAAGTAGTGGATGGCAAATGTACCGGGGTTGCTATCGAGCCGATCGTCGATGCCCAGCGTAAGGCGGACCTGCTGCGCGAACTGGCCCACAAGGAGGGCCTATGCCTGGAGCAGACCATTGCGGTCGGTGATGGCGCCAACGACTTGCCGATGCTGGCGATTGCCGGGTTGGGCGTGGCATTCCGGGCCAAGCCGCTGGTCAGGCAGTCGGCCCAGCAGGCGATCTCCACCCTGGGACTGGATGGAGTGCTGTACCTGCTGGGGTTGCGCGATCGCGAAGGGCAGAACTAGTTAAGGCTGCGATCATTCCCGTGCGAGGCGTGGGCATGATCGGAGCTTAAAGCGTTTTCCACAGCGAACCGAAATCTTCTTCGTGTCCCGTTGTGCCGCTCGTCGCCCATTCGTTGCCGATCGCTACCGGCTGATCGAGCAGTCGATATTCGAACTGATTGAAACCGCCGGTGCTGATCAAGCGTTTGTTCAGCCTACCGCGGTGTTCGTCGCCATTGGTATTGATCGTCACCTTGTGGCCTTCCTGGAACGGCAGGCGCGGTGTCAGCAGCGTTGCGGGAACTCCGATGGCGTTGATTTCCGGCAACAACAGGGCACGCAGGTAGTGGCTGTTCTCTTCGTTACCGCGCACCAGTTGCAGGCCACAGGGTTGGGCATGCGGCGCTATCAGTTCGATCCCCATCTGCGTGCCGCCGCGCACCTGGCGAATCCAGCGTACCACCGCGACGCTCCAGCCTCGAGCCGTCGAATCCTGGAGGCCGACCAGTTCTCCCGCCTGTAACTGGTCGGGCACTTCCTTGGGCCACACCAGGCAATAGCCACTGGGACTGTGGTTGATGATCTGTAAGCTGAAAATCGGAAAGTCTTCGGCACTGTTGGCCGCCGCTTGGTTGATCTGGGCCTGCGTGGGGTGATACTGGATTTCCTCGTAGGGCAGCAGGGTATCCGCACTGCCGTGGCGCTCGGCATCGAAGGCAAGAGCCCAATTGTCCTTTTCGCTGCTGTCGGCCCGTTGCGCGGCGAAATGCGCCGGGCGGCTGGCGTCCGGGCGTTTGAGGATCTCGCTGAAGGAGCGTTGCCCGCCCAGGTAGTAGTGCAGGGCGCTCATGCCGATACACAAGGTCAGTTCTCCCTGGCTCGGCGTGCGCTGGAAGGTGCGCTCGGCCTCTTCGCCCCAGGCGGCGCTAAGGTGTTGCAGGGTGTCCAGGCTCAGCCCCCCAGGCACCGGCAGAGGCGACTCGGCGCGTTGGTCGGCGGGTAGTTCGAGGTAGTCCTTTATGGCCTTGACCAGTTGCAGGGTGTTGATGCCTACCAGACCCGGCCGTTGTTCGTCGAGCAACAGCGAGGTATATCGCGGTGGCTCACCGGCTTGCGGAGCAACAGCGAAGAGGCATGAAGCCAGCCCTGCGCCCTGGAGTGTGACTAGCGCGCTCCAGGGTTCGAGGACCTGCGCCAGGCGGGCGATATTACCCTGACGCATCTGGTTGCTACGCGAACAGCCCAGCAACAACGCGACAATATAAGTCTGCTCGATAGTCAGGGACGGGGTCTGGCTGGCCAGTTCGTCTCGTACCGGGTTGCCCTGCACCTGATGGGCGATGGCCAACTGGTACAACTGGTGGACGTCGAGCCACAGGCTTTGCGGTATCGGGCTATAGAGTTGACTGGCTCGGATCAGCGGACCGTTCAGACAATGCAGGGCCCGTTGTATGGCCAGGGTCAGCAGCGCCGCGCGGCTCTTGCGAAAGCGCGAGGCGACGCGCATCGCGATCTGCTTGTAACCGATGGCCAGGTGGTTTTGCAGGGCCTGGCAAAGGTTGGCGATCTTGCGTGGGCGCTCATCAAGGACGATGGACTGATTGAGGAAGTGGCGCTCCAGGTGCTTGCAGACGTAATACACCTCGGGACGCATCTGTTCGAGCAACTGCAGGCGGTTTTCGCTAGGAGTGAGCAACTGGTTGAGCTCACCTAGCCCTTGATACAGCAAGCGCGCGGTCTCGCCGAGATTAGCTTTGGGCAGCTCGGCGATCCAACGCTTCAGATCGCGTGGTGTTCCATCGCAGAATGACAAGCTCAACTGCGTGGGCGTCGGGGCGCGCAACAACAGATCGGGGCTCGGATTGCTCATGTAACGGGCCAGCTCCAGCAAAGAAACAACGTGCGCCATCCGTTGGCGGGGTGACCGTAAGATGGTGGCAATATGATGTTGCAACTCTAACAGCAATACGGGGTGAATGCAGCTTCGTCGGGCGGATTGGCATGCGCCCGATTGTCCGCTACGCGCACCCCGTCAGGTGCGAGTTTAGTCGTTCCCGCGAGCTCGTCGAAGTTTTCAGGCGCCTGCCGGCAAGCCCAGCCCCTGGCCCATGGTGACGGGAGAGCCGGCCACCAGGTCTTCGGCCCATTGCACCTGATCGGGACCGAACAGCACGATGGCCGTGGAGCCCAGTTTGAAACGTCCCAACTCCGCACCCTTTTCCAAGTGGATCGGTGCGCGGGCGGCTTCGTCATAACGCACGCTCTTGCGTTCGCGCTTGGGTGGCGTCACCAGTCCGGCCCAGACGGTTTCGATCGAGGCGACGATCATCGCGCCGACCAGCACCACGGCCATCGGGCCACGTTCGGTATCGAACAGACAGACCACACGCTCGTTGCGGGCGAACAGTTCCGGGACGTTTTCGGCGGTGGTCTGGTTGACCGAGAAGATCCGGCCAGGCACGTAGACCATTTCCCGCAAGGTGCCGGCCAGTGGCATGTGTACCCGATGGTAGTCCTTGGGCGACAGGTAGATCGTCGCGAAGTTACCGCCCATGAACGGCGCTGCGACACTGGCATCGCCGCCTAACAGCTCAAGGACGCTGTAGCTGTGGCCCTTGGCCTGGAATACCCGACCATGTTCGATAGGGCCCAGTTGGCTGACGGCACCGTCTGCCGGACAGAGGATCGCTCCCGGCGTCTGGTCCAGGGGCCGTGCTCCTTCCTTCAGGGCACGGGTGAAGAAGGCGTTGAAGTGCTCGTAGGCGGTCAGGTCTTCCACCAGCGCCTGGGACATGTCCACCTGGTAGCGTCTGGCAAACCAGGCAGTGAAGGCATTCTTGAACCAGCGCACGCGGCATTCGGCGATACAGCCGGCCAGGCGCGACAGCAGGTGGTGGGGCAACAGGTACTGGCTGAGGATGAACAAACACTTTTTCATCAGGGGTCCTTGGAAATCTCAAATCTCTACGGGGGTGTCGGGGTGGTTGCCCCATTCGCCCCAGGAGCCGGCATAACCTTTGACGCGCGGATAACCGAGCGCCTTGGCCACCAGATAGGTGAAGCCGGAACGGTGATGGGTCTGGCAGTGGGTGATGACTTCTTTGTCCGGGGTGATCCCCAGGCGATCAAGAATCTCCGGCATGTCCTTGCGGATGCGCAGGTTACGGGTTGGGTCCATGCCGGCGGTCCATTCGAAATTCACCGCGCCAGGGATATGCCCGCCCTTGGCGGCGAGAGTTTTTTCGCCGCGATACTCCTGTGGGCTGCGGGCATCCCAGATCGCCAGATCGGCGGCGCCCAGGCGCGATTGCAGGTAGTCGCAGGTAGCGCTCGGCTCGTTGTGCAGGGTCAGGGGCTGCGGGCCGCCGGCTGCCGCCGGGGCGTCGGTGGACAGTGGCAGGCTTTCGGCTAGCCATGATAGGAGGCCGCCGTCGAGGTAGTGGTAGCGACTGTGGCCGATGACATCCAGCAGCCAGATAAAACGTCCGGCCCAACCGCCGCCCTCATCGTCGTAGACCACGTAGATCGCCTCCGGGTTGTGGCCCAGTTCGCCGAACAGCGCTTCGAGCGCTGCCTTTGGCGGCAATAGTCCCGGTGCCGGCGGCTGGCCCAGTTGGGTGCGTTTGGGGTCGACGAAGCGCGCGCCGGGAATATGCCCGTTGGCATAACGGGCACTGCTGGTCAGGTCCACCAGGATCAGTTCGGGAGTGGTGAGGCGCGGCAACAAGTCGCTGGGCTCAATCACCAGCGGCAAGCCAGAGAAGTCAGGCATGTGAGGTCTCCTGAACGCAAAAGGGGAAGATTGTAGCGCAAGCTTCAGGCTCTGCGGTGGGTAAAGGCCTGCAGCGCCCTCTCGATACACTGTGCGGTTTTACCGAAAGCTTGCACAGTGATTTCCGAGAGCGGCCCGCCTCCCTGGTCGGCCATGATCAGCATGATCACCCGGCCATTGTTGCTCAAAGAGCGCAACAACAAGTGTTCCCCCGCAAACAGGACCCGCAGGTTGCCGGGCAGGAGGGCGGAAAACCGGGCATTGTTGACCGGCGTCAGACGAATCTGTGCCGGTTGGCTGAGCAGGCGCTGCAAAACGATGTGCTGGCCCACCTGGAAGATCAGGTTGGCGGCTTCCTTCGGCAAGCCGGCGATCTGATTGACCCGCAGCGCGCTGTGGCTGCGGTCGGCCATCAGGATCATCGTGCGGCGCATGCCGCAGGCAACCAGTGCGTCGCGGGCCACCGTGGTCAAGTGCATGGCGTTGCTCAAACGCACGGGCTCGGCCAGCAGTTGCGCACAGTGCTGGCGCCAGATGCCCAGCGCCTCGGAGCTGGGGGCTGAGGCCGGTAGCAGGCTGGCATGCACGCGCCGGACATGCCAGGGCCAGATCAGCGCTTGGGCCGGGTGCCAGAGATCCTCCATCGAATGCTGATTGGCACTCTGGGCTGCCTGCTGGTGGATCTGTTGTTGTAAGTGCTCCAGCGGCTGTTGCAGGTAAAGGCTCGACAGGAGCTGCCAGCGCAGGCAGTGCGGGCTGTTCCAGGCCTGCTGCGCCGCGAGGGCCAGGCCGTTGGCCAGCAGGATGGTATTGGCCGGCTGGTTCAGCCAGCGGCGCAGGGCCGGATCGGCATCCAGCCGCTGTTGCTGGCGCAGCCGGTCACTGCTGTCGCGGGCGATATGCAGCACCTTGGCCAGCGTGCGCGGTTCGCTGAGCAGCAACTGATAGCCCTGGCTCACCCAGACCGGCAAGCGCCAGGCATCGGCCAGCCCCTGGCACAACTCCAGCAGGCGGATGCCGAACAATTGCAGTTCGACGCCGGCGGCTGGCTGGTGTTTGTGCAGTACCCGTAACTCCCAGTCCTCGAGTAGCTTCGGGTGAGTCATCGCCAGCGGCCACAGGGGCGCGAGAAACAGCAGGCTGCCCCAATGGATATCCTGCCAGAGTCGCGCCAGGCGTGCGGCGAACAGGCCATTGGCCTGCTGGCTGGCATGCTGGCTGATCAGCTGTATTTGCCGCAGGGCTGCCGGGATGTCCTCCGACGGTCGCGTAGGCAGGCGTTCGAGCAACTCCTCGGTGCGCTTGAGGCCCAGGCGATTGATCGCCACCTCAAGGCTCTCGGCCGGCTCGGTCATGCTGCCATGGGTGTGCTGGTTGGCTTCGCAGATCACGCTCAGCGCCAGCGCGGGGCTGTCCTGCATCAGCTCGGCGATGTCACGCAGCGAACTGTGGCGGTCGCGGATCGCCCGGCAGACGCGGTCGTGACTGTCCAGGGGGACAGGCAAGCATACAGCTTGCAACAGCTTCATCCAGCCTTGCAGGGTGCTTGGCGTTGAGCTGGAGACAGTCGTTTCATTGGCCATAATCGAGCGCGATCATCATCACGGTTAACACGCCCGGAACGGGCCTGGCAGGCGGTGTAACGGCGTCGGCGCGAGGTATTGCGCGGCTTGCTTGCTGATTTTTCGCCTGGACTGGCTATAGTCTGGCGCAGATTCGCCGATAAGGAGAAGAAGAGATTGATTAACTTCCGAATGTGACCTTGAACCCGACTCAGTAAGTGCTCTGACCCTATGGCTAAAATTATCGGCATCATCGTCGTATTCGCGAGCGTACTCGGCGGGTACGTGCTCTCCCATGGCAAGATTGCCGCCCTGATCCAGCCCTTCGAGGTGATGATTATCGGGGGGGCCGCCTTTGGTGCGTTCCTGCAGGCCAACCCCGGCTACATGACCCTGCACGTGGTCAAGAAGTCCCTGGGCATGTTCAGTTCGCGCTTTACCCACACCTTCTATCTCGAGGTGTTGGGGTTGATCTACGAAATTCTCAACAAGAGCCGCCGTGAAGGCATGATGGCGATTGAAGGCGATATTGAAGAAGCCGCTGCCAGCCCGATCTTCGCCAAGTATCCGGCAGTGCTCAAGGACGAGCGTATGACCGCCTACATCTGCGATTACCTGCGCATCATGTCCTCCGGCAACATGGCGCCCCATGAATTGGAAGGGTTGTTCGACATGGAGCTGTTCAGCCTCAAGGAAGAGCTGGAGCATCCTTCCCATGCAGTGAACGGCATCGCCGACGCCATGCCCGGCTTCGGTATCGTCGCGGCGGTACTGGGGATCGTGGTGACCATGGCTTCCCTGGGCGAGGGCGACCAAAAGTCCATCGGCCTGCACGTGGGTGCGGCGCTGGTGGGTACCTTCTTCGGTATTCTCGCGGCGTATGGCTTCTTTGGCCCGCTGGCGACCTCGTTGTCCCATGACGCCAGGGAAGAACTGAATATCTATGAAGCGATCAAGGCGTCCCTGGTGGCCTCGGCCTCCGGCATGCCGCCTTCGCTGGCGGTGGAGTTCGGGCGCAAGGTTCTGTATCCGCAGCACCGTCCCAGCTTCGCCGAGCTGGAACAAGCGGTTCGCGGTCGCTGAGTCATGGAAAACAATCAGCCGATCATTATCAAGCGCGTCAAGCGCTTTGCCGGCAGGCATCATGGCGGTTCCTGGAAAATCGCCTTCGCCGACTTCGCCACGGCGATGATGGCATTCTTCCTAGTGCTGTGGCTGCTGTCCACGGCCACCCCGGAACAGAAGATCGCCATCGCCGGCTATTTCAAGGACCCGATCGGTTTCTCCGAGAGCGGTACGCCCTACATCATTGACCTCGGCGGTTCACCAGTGCTGGCACCGGACCAGACCCTCAACCCAGAGGTCAAGTCCCAGCCGCAACCGGACAAGATCATCGTCGACACCGATCAAGTCGAGAGCATGGCCGAACAGCTGGAAAGGGAGCGCCTGGAGTTGCTGCTACGGGAGCTGCATAAAAAGGTCGACGAGAGCCCGGAACTGCAAAAATTCAAGGAGCAGATCCAGTTCGAGATCACCCCGGACGGCCTGCGCATCCAGATCATGGACGCCGAAAACCGGCCGATGTTCGATTCCGGTAGCGCACGCCTGAAGCCTTACTTCGAAGACATCCTGCTGGCCATGGCCGACACCATCAAGGCGGTACCGAACAAGATCAGCATCAGCGGTCACACCGATGCCAAGCCGTACTCCGGCACGGGCGACTTCGGCAATTGGGAGCTGTCGGCCAGCCGCGCCAATGCTGCCCGTCGTGCCCTGGTGGCGGGTACTTATCCGGACACGCAAGTGGCGCGAGTGGTGGGTTATGCCTCGTCGTCGTTGTTCGACAAAGCCAATCCGCTCAATCCAGTCAACCGTCGCATCGATATCGTGGTGCTGACCAAGAAAGCCCAGAAGGCCATTGAAGGTGAGCAGGGCAGCGATGATGGCAAGCCCGCGCCGGTCCCGACTCCGGGCCAGGGCGCGCCGGGCGAAGTGCCTGTCGACCCGAATGCGCTGCCGGCGGACAAGCAACCGCTGCCCGCCCATGAGGTGCGACAACGGTTGAATATCTTCGAGGACGGAGTGCTGAAAATGGATGAGCCGGGCCAACCCAAGGCCGGCTCATGAGCGAAGCCACAAGAGCGTCCTCCACGAGGTATCGGTAGTCGCTCAGTAGCCTTCTTGCGGCAAGCTGGCAATGATCGAGCGGTAACTATTCATTCGCTGCTGTTGCACGCGGCCATCTTCCAGGGCTTTGAGCAGAGCGCAGCCGGGTTCGCGATCATGTTTACAGTCGCGGAAGCGGCAGGTGCCGATCAGGTCGTTGAACTCGATAAAACCGGCTTCGACGTCGGCGCGGCTGACATGTCCCAGGCCGAATTCGCGAATCCCCGGAGAGTCGATCAGCTCACCGCCTCCTGGGAAATGGAACAACCGCGCGGTGGTGGTGGTATGGGTGCCTTGGCCGGACAGTTCGGAGAGTGGGCCGACGCGGGTGTCTACCTCGGGTAGCAGGCTGTTGACCAGCGAGGATTTGCCGACCCCGGACTGGCCGACGAACACGCTGATGCGCCCGTCCAGTTGGTGTTGCAGTTGTTCCATGCCGTTGCCCTGGTGGGCCGAGACCTCCAGCAAGGGATAACCCAATTGCCGATAGACGGTCAGCAGCGCATTCAGCGCCGCCGCGTTGTGCTCGTCGATCAGGTCGAACTTGTTCAACAGCAGCAACGGTCGGATGCCGGCATGTTCGGCGGCCACCAGATAACGGTCGATCAGGTTGGCATGGGGCTCGGGTAGCGGCGCGAAGACGATGACGATCATGTCGACGTTGGCCGCCACCGGCTTGAGCAGGCCGCGGCTGTCCGGACGCTTGAGTTCGGTGGTGCGCGGCAGTTGCGCGACGATCACGCCGATGCCCTGGTTGCCGGCGCGCCAGACCACCTGGTCGCCGGTCACCAGCGCCGGCAGGTTGGCCCGCAGATGGCAGCGGAACACCTGACCCTTGAGCTCGCCCTCCAACGCCTCGACTTCGACCTGCACGCCGAAGTGAGCGATCACCAGGCCGGTCTGCTCAGCCCCCAGGTCGCCGCCCTCCAACGCTTCTACCGCCTGGGATTCGCGTTTGGCGGCGCGTGCGGCGCGTTCGCCCTGGATCTTTTCGATGCGCCAGTTCTGGCGGCGATTGAGCTGGCGTTTGGCCATGGGTGTTCCGTATCGTTGAATCGGCGGGGAAGGTCGAGCGGTCGCGAGTTTAGCACGCCCGGCAAGCGCGGCCTGCGCTAAACTGTGCGGCTATGTCGAGGAGCCAACTCATGCTAAACCCACAGAACCTGATCTGGATTGACCTGGAGATGACCGGCCTGAATCCGGACACCGACGTCATCATCGAAATGGCGACGATCGTCACCGACAGCAACCTCAACACCCTGGTCGAAGGCCCGGTGATCGCGATCCATCACAGTGATGAAATCCTCGCCGGCATGGATGAGTGGAACACCCGCCAGCACGGCGGTTCGGGCCTGACCCAGCGCGTGCGCGAAAGCCGCATCGGCATGGCCGAGGCCGAGGCGCGGACCATCGCCTTCCTGGAACAGTGGGTGCCCAAGGGCAAGTCGCCGATCTGCGGCAACAGTATCTGCCAGGATCGTCGCTTTCTCGCCCGGCATATGAAGGCCCTGGAAAGCTATTTCCACTACCGCAACCTGGATGTCTCGACTCTCAAGGAGTTGGCCGCCCGCTGGGCACCGGACGTGCGTGACAGCTTCCAGAAGGGCAGCACGCACCTGGCGCTGGACGATATCCGCGAGTCGATCGCCGAGCTGCAGCATTACCGCAAGCACTTCATCAAGTTCTGATCCGCACCGGTGCTTACCGCGCTGCGCTCTTTTGGGGCGCGGCGCAAGCCAGTAGACTGCGGGCCTTCTCCTGCCCGGATCGCCATCATGTTGCTGATGCTTTACCTCGTCGCCATTACCGCCGAAGCCATGACCGGCGCCCTGTCGGCCGGGCGCCGTGGCATGGACTGGTTTGGCGTGGTATTGATTGCCTGCGTCACCGCGCTTGGTGGCGGTTCGGTGCGCGATGTGCTGTTGGGGCATTATCCGTTGACCTGGGTCAAGCACCCGGAATACCTGGTGCTGACCTCCGTGGCGGCGTTGGTCACAGTGTGCATCGCGCCGCTGATGCGTCATTTGCGTTCGCTGTTTCTGGTGCTCGACGCCCTGGGGCTGGTGGCTTTTACCCTGATCGGCTGCCTGACCGCCCTGGAAATGGGTCAAGGTATGATGGTGGCTTCGGTCAGCGGAGTGATCACCGGGGTGTTTGGCGGGGTGTTGCGAGATATTTTCTGCAACGATATTCCCTTGGTCTTCCGCCGTGAACTCTATGCCAGCGTGTCTTTTGCCGCCGCTTGGTGTTTTCTGGGGTGCACTTATTGGCAACTGCCCAGTGAGCAGGCGGTTTTGATCACCTTGTTCGGTGGTTTTCTGCTACGCCTCCTGGCGATTCGTTTTCACTGGGAAATGCCGAAGTTTGTTTATAATGACGAGGCTTAGTGGGCGTATATATCTACCTTTTTAACTCTCATTGTTGATTCGTTCGGGCAGTATCTGATCAATAAATTCCGTTTTTCTTTTGAAAAGGACAGCGAGTAGCCTTGTGACTCATAAGTAGTAATAAGGATATTACGATGTTGGACTCGATTTTCCCTGATGGCCGCCTTCCATGCATTATTACGCGGGAAGGGGTGATTGTATGAATACATTGCTGTTTGACTATGTCGGGAATCGTTATGAAATATCGGGCGATGCATTAGACAGCGACAGTCTTGCCTATCTTGGCGAAATTCAACGGGTCCTGGAAAAATATGAAGTTGTTTTTCCTGAGCTTTATCTGGAAGGTAAAGAAATACGTGCCAACCAACATGCAAAGGCCTATACGCTGGGCACCATTTATACCCAAGGTGCCAATGATCAGCGTATTATTTATCCCTGCTTTCGAGATGATTTTTTATTTGATTTCATTCGAGAAGTACCGTCTTTTTCTCTATGGAATGATCTGGATGGAGAGTTAGCCGCATCTTATGTGAAGCTCAAGTCGAACTTGATAAAGGATGGAACCGTTGACGAGCATCAGGTTAACCTGATGTTGATCCAGGATTTTATTGCCATGGTCAGTCCGGAGGGCGAGAATTTCAGGGCTAAAAAAGCAGAGCTGGATTTTTTGAAAGGCCTGGTCTCCCTCTATCAAGTTGGGGTGGCACAGGCGAAGGTTAGAAGTTTTCAGGGCGTGAGCCTGGTAAGTCCCACGACCGCAGATATCAGGGAGCGGCGCAAGCGTGCTGTCGAACATGCGTTAAATCTTCTGGTAGGTGACGATGTTGCCGATGTCAAACTTTATCAGGTGATTGCACAAAGAAGTCCCGATTCCATTGCGAGCATGTTTTTGATTTCAAAATACTACACGCGATGGAAAGGGCGCATCAATACAAGACAAGAATTTTCCAATTTTTTGCTTTCGAGTAACCTAGGGTCGATGCTGCCTGCTCTGTTTGCTGGATTTCATCAATTAAGTGCATTAAGAGCGCGGCGTGTGACACAAATTCTCCTGACACTCCCTAGCGAGGGTTCCCCTGCGTGGCGAACGATGCTGGTCAATATCCATGCCGAGTTTGATCTGTTCAGGCAACGAGCAGTGGGTAACATACTTAGGCCAGGGGGGCGTCACTACCTGGAGTTAGGAGCTGACTACTCAATCAGTAATACTGAGTTAGCCATAAAATACTCTGCCGCAGCGGCACAAGGCGTCGATTTTGATGGGATTGTCAATGTCATGGCTCATGGTCATGATATCGAAAGACGTTTGTCCGGGCATCCTGAAAAAGTTGCAGGGTGGCTATATGACAATATCTTCACCACCTATGGCGTGACGGGGTTCAGAAGATTGAGAGCGATCAATTTTCAATCTTGTTATATTCCTAAGGTACTGGCAATGCACATTACTTGTCTTCTTCTGGAGAAGGCGATAATTTTTTTTGAAAAAGATAAAATCCCTAATGTGATGGTTATTTCCAGTCCCCGGTCGCCGCTGGTATTGACTTCGCAGATGTTGCTCGGTCGCCCTCGATCGAACGCATGGCAAGAGCAGCATTTTGTTTTTCCAGGGCATGTACTCAAGGCCTTCCGGTATCTCATCGATAATTCCTCAGATATTCAAGTGGCAATCAGAGAGGACTTTTATTGGTCCTATGATTCCGCCAGTTCTAACTATCTTTCCTATGTGGACTACTTAAGGAGCACACACGTTTTAGAGGTGGAGCGGCTTTCCGCGTATTCGACAGATGTTTATTATGTCAATAGAGCATCGCTCGACTTTCTCAAGGGATTTACACGAACAAAAATAGATATCCGCAACAGCGCTATGTACCAATGTACTCAGTTGATCAGTGACACGTTCCCCGAGGCGGTTAGCGATATCCGCAAGCTAGTGGCGATTACTTCTATCGGTGCGCCATCAGAGCTGCTTCCGCTCGGCGATGTCGAAACCACCCGCAAAGTGATAGATTTTCTGGCGAGCTTGAAGTCAGCAAGAGATCGCCGCGATTTCCTGGGTGGTTATCAGATTTACAATGAGACAAAAGTAAAAATTCTGATTGACCCCTACGATCCCCATGGACCTGCGAAGATAAAGCATTTCACTGATCTTATCTTCAGACTGTGCAGCTCCTTGGCTCCTAGCAGTGAAGCTCGCTATGAGGCCGCTTATAAAAAACTCTTTCTGCTCGACAAGGAAGACTATCGGGCGATGACCGGCATTGATATCGATTTCGCCGCTCGTCAATTTTTCAAAAATTATCCGTATATACAGTTTGCTCCGGTGGAGTTTCATTCCTTTCAAGGGAGTAGCCCTCGGTCGGACATGATGACAGTGGACGTTGGCCTGCGGCAAAGTCTATTGAGTAGCGAGCAGTTCGGGGTGTCGACACGTGAGCTGAGGGCATTGCTGGAGGGCGGAGACGAAACAAAGATCCTTCCAGCCATGGATCGATTGGAAAGCAGCTTGAGGGAGAAGAAGCCGCTTCTCAACGACTCGCGTTCGCTGAAAAACCTGCAAGAGACCCAGGAAAATCTCGCTCGCACCAAGACCCGTCTCGAAAAAAAACAGCTATCGCCTGTCGTTCTGAAGACTACCGCCCGCGTGGCCGCCGGCTCCAGCCGGCTGCTCGGGGCTTTTGGGGTCTTCGTGGATTTTCGCACCCAGCCCTTCCACCTCGATTTCTCTTCGGTTAAATCCAGCCTGTTCACCACCAGCGATTCGCTGGCGGTGGTCAAGGGGGTCTTTGATTTCACCACTGATGTGGGGCCGGCACTGGCCTTGCGCCTGGCCTCCAGCGCGTCGCGAGCGCTCTGGCAGCCCCGGCTTGATCATCTCTTCTTCAAGCTGAATAAGGTGCTACTGCCCCTGGATGTGCTGTTCACGGCAGTCAGCCTGTATCGCAACGTTGAAGGCGCGCGGTTGGCGAAGACCGTCGAAGAGCAAGCGCTGTATATCACCATGACGGTGATCGATGCGGCTTCGTTCGGTGTGAGCCTGGCGGGATTTATCCTGATCGGTGTACCTGGGGTCGGGGTTGCCCTGATTCTGGTGGGCATGGCCTTGGCAGTGGTGAACATCCTTTTGAATGCCATCGTCAGTCTCTCCCAGTTGGAGAACTACCGCTGGGACGAGAAGGTGGGACTGTTCTTCAGCAATCTGTTCGGTGCTACGACGCTGCCGGGTATTCTGACCCAGCAGCAGATGCGCCAAGCGGCGGATCAGTTGTTCGCCGGCTTGCGGGAAGAGGGCATCGATCTGCTGCTGACGCCGATGATCAATGATGCGGACGACACTGACCAGACCAATCCGCTCAAGGATATCGGTGCGCACAGCCAGAGCGCCAGCGTCAAGGGTTATACGGTGTCGCCTTTGGGGCTTGGTCCCAATGATCTGAATACCCGGTCAGACGCTAACACTCAGGGAAAAAACCGGCAGGTCTACAGGGGCTGGTACTTGCGTCGCCGAGAGGCCCGCCGGGGGCAGGAGCGCAAGCTGATGGTGACCATGCCGTCCACGCCGAGCACGCGGCTGGAGGTGCTGGATTTCGGTCCGATCCCGACGATCCTGCTGTTCGGCGCCACGCCCCACTTGTTACTAGAGGCCAATCCGTTTGGCTGGGCGGCGGGAGAGTCGCCAGAGGAACAGGCCCTGAATAAATATCAGGTCAAGCTACATGCGCAGACGGCCTATACCCTGCAGTTCAAGAAAAGCGTGATGACGTCAAAGGACTTTGACTCGAACTTTGGCAGTCGCACGGAGCTGGTCGTCCCGCAAGAGGTCTTCCAGAAATTGCCGCAAGTGAGCCTGGACCTATCCGGGCAGGATCGCGAGACGCTGGCGGAACTGGACTTATCTCGGTCCTCGCTGGAGATCGTCAAGTTCAAGGGCAAGAGCACGTTTCGGCTCGACCTGGTGAACACAAATGGCCACAGCCATTGCGCGTTGGAGCAGGTAGTACGGACGGTTCAACTGCCTGCCTATATCCAGTTCAAGAGCGGCGAGACGCACCCGGTGATGGCGGTGGTGGGAGAGGGAACACGGGTTACGTTGAGAAACTCCACAGGCCATTCCCTGCTGTTGCTGAAGCGAGAGGTGCGTCGTTGCGATATCGATCTGCATGCCTCGGTCACGGGTTTTGCGATTTCCGTTTAGTTTTAAATAAAGTTGAAGCACTTTTTAAGGGAGTATAAGTGATGAGTGACAGGAAAGTAATAAAAATTACCGGTCATGGAGCCGCGACGGATTCCAGGCTGGATAAAGTCGAGTTGATTCTGACGGATACCTCTCTACGGTACTATGATCTCACCAGCCGACTAGATCCGCGGGTGACTCCCATTAAGAAGCAATCATTTAACGTGGAAGATCGTGATCAAGCCAAGCTGCGGGTGTCTTTGGAAGGCAATTTTTTTGTCAGCGAAGTCAAAGGCAATGAGTTGGTTTTAAGGAAAAACATAGAAAGCAATTTAAAAATTATTCTGCAGAATCAGACTATAACCTTGAACCCTGATCTCTATTATGGAGGTCGGTTATATAACGTTATGGAAATGGATCTGCCGCAGTTGCTTATTCCGGGTAATAACCAGCCGGTTATGTTGGGTAGTGCCGCTAGCCGTTCCTATGACTCGACAGCGCTGGTATTCAATGCAGAAAGAGAGGCGGAGCTTGATCGGTATCCGGGCGATTCCATTGTCAATTACGAGATCAGGCTTGCCCGGTATGACGGGCAACCGACAAACCCAACGGCGGGATATCTGAGTTTTGAGGAAATAAAAAACACCAAATCAAAGGGGTTTGTTATTCTTTCGAGTGCTCCAATGTCTGCTTTTGATTTGAGTTCAATCCAGTTTTCCTATCGTATTACGACGCGCGGAGGCACTCGGATAGATTCCTTGGGGGATGAAAAAAAGGATTTCTTGCAGGTTAGGGTCAGCGCCTCGATCCATCAGCTTATCGATATGAAAGCGATTAACAAAACGCACACCCTCGATTCTTTGGAGATGAAATATCTGTTGAATGGCAGGGACTTGTTCAGGTACTTGAATATAGCTTTTCCTCGATTCAGGGTTTTTTATGAGTCAGGCAGCGAAGTGGCCTATAACAGCGTGCATCATCTTGATCTTTCGACGGCGGCAAAAAAGACAGAGCATGGATTGTTGATCGATATGGCGTCGCTTGCTTCGGTCGATTCTCTTGATAAGAAATCTTTTTTACGTATAAAGGGATTAGTGTACTTTGAGCAGGGGCCCCCAGAAGTCGCTAATTTTTCATATGAGATGCTCGACTCAGACTATAAAACGATGAGCGAGGAACATTACGTTGGTCGCTGCCACTTCAGGCAGGTTGTCGAGGACGCTGCTTCGGCGCGCGTACTCAATCTGGATGTCCGAGGAAATCCCTATTATTTTGAAATGGATATCAAGGATCCATTAAAGGAAGGTCTCTCAAAGCATGGCCCTTCGGTCTGTTATTATCGAGTCCATCTGATTTCTCCTTTCCCCCCGGTCGCCATGGACCAGCTATTTTTTTCCGAGGTTGATTTTTATTTCAACAGAAAATTGACCTTTGCAGATATTGCTCAAGGTTTGGATCTCCCTTATGAGGAGTTGGATATAGCGCCTGTGGTCCAGGAGGCAAAGCTGGAAGAATTTCTTGAGGAGTATGTGCTGGCCTATACGGCTATTCCTTTCTCTTTTGAGCGGATGGCGAAAGATGTGCTTATGCGAGCGGCTTTTCCCCAGGCAGTAGCGAAGCATGTTTCTGTACATGGTTATTCTAGAACGGGAAGAAAGCTGTTCAGTACGCGCTGGTTGGAAAAAGACCAAGTCGAAGAAGATCCCGTTTGGTGGTGTGGAGTTGAAATGCTGGTGCTCTGTATCTGGATGAAAAAAGAGGCCCTTGCGCAAACTCCTTCACCTTATAGCTACCGTGCGGAAAGAGAGTTTGACGGTGGAACCTATGATGCTCCGTACTTCCTGAACGTGGAAGGGAAATTCAATCCTTATACCTACATTCCTTGCCTGAAAGGCAACCATATCTATGAGCTCGATCCGCTTTTCTCCAACACCCTGTATGTGGGGCAGGGGCGCAGCCGAGTTCAAGGCCGAGGTTCAGCCAACACGATTTACCTGATGTGGGATTCTCACACCGTCTTTGATTTCGCCGCGCAAGAAGACTTCCAGAAGAGGCTGGCGCCCTCCCGCCTGAAACTCATGGGGGTCGAGTTGGAGAGCGTCGTGATCCAGGTTCCGGGGCCGGAGGATGAGCGCTGGGGGAGTATCGTTCTGGAGTGGGCGCTGTTGGTTGATCCGGAAAAGGAACTGGCAGCAACCGAGGATCCTGCGGTTCTGGCCAGATTGAGGGGCAGTCGGGCATCGCTCAAAGAAGGGTCATTGACGCTGGTCAATTTCTTGAAAGAGCCGATTGGCGAGTTTCTTGAAATCGAGATAAGGGGGCGTCTTTATGCCTTGGAAGTATCACCTAACGACGGCAAGATTTATTGGCGGCGACAAGTTGATCTCAGCCGTGAAACGTTGGGTGAGAAAACAGTGCTTCGGCGCTGGAGCGACAAGACCGAATACGTATTGCGAAACAGCATTTTAGGCAAACCCAATACGCCTGTTTATCCCAGCGACGACGGCCTGGATATCCTGATCGCTCGTGGAGAGGTGGCCTATCTGCATGGCGGCAAGCATGAGACTCAACTGGTCGGCAATCTGCCCGAGAACTTTTTTTACCTCGATCAGGGTGGCGCCGACAGTGTGATCGCCAACGGTTATAGAAACACCATTGAGATTTCCAGCGCGTTGGGTGGAGACAAGGTCCTCTTCCTGTCGACTAAAAAGGAGGCAACCCATTTCATCTCTGCTTCCGGCATCAGTTTCAGAACGGCTCAAATACAGGACGACGACCTGTTCTTTTTCCTGGAAGCCGAGACCTACCTGCTGACGATCTGCCTGAAGGGCGTCGTAGCGTGGCCGCGCTCCGCGCAAAGCCGAGTCAGGCTATTGCTTGAGGAGGGGACCTTCAGCGCCGATCAGTTGATTGATTCTCTGCGATGGTTGGCGTTGAGTCATCGAGAAGAAGCTTACCGGTATCAATCTGCCTTGCCGGAGCCGGCCCTGCAACAAGGGTTTACTCAATTGGCCGATAGAGTAGCCAAGGATGAACACTCGAGGGGCTATCTGAAAGATCAGATCAAACAATATGACGTTGTCGAAAAAGAATAAGGAGAGTCCCTGATGTCTGTGCAAGCCAAGCTATTGGAGATGAATGAAAGTCGTTATAAAGTGGCGTGTCCTTTTTATGGAGAAAAGGACTATACGTTCACGTTTGAATTTGCGGCGGTCAACGCCGTCTGGCAGGTACATGATGCCGATTCCGCCAGTCTTGTCGCCAAGCCGAATATCTGGATGGGCGAAGAGAAAGAAGATCATTATACCGTTGAGCAGCGGCAAGGAGCGACGGGTGAACGGGTGTTTGCTTATCGGCTAGGCCGCAGTTTTACCCTGGTCTGCCTGAACGATCAGTTGTACCTAATGCTTAGAATCTGGGAAGAAAATAAAGAGGGAGAGGTTTCATCGGCAAGTCGACGCAATAAAAGCGCGGTTAAAGTCGCCACTCGAATGGTTTCAGGAAAAACCGAGCCGCTGATTTTCTCCCACCAGGATCCCTGTGTCATCAAGTTGGAAACACAGGCCGGTCTCTCGACGATCAAAGTCTGGAATACAAAAAAAACCGGGGAGGCGCCTTATATTCTGGGTGATTTCGGTGATGCGTTCAAAGATTTCTTCTCCGGCTTCGGCGAGTTCCAGTTCAATACGATTCCGCTGGACATAAAAAATGCCCAGCACTCCTTGCGTATGGAGAGAGTGGCGGCCTGGGTGGGCAACACTCGGCCAGAGAGCGAGGGGAATTTCAGAGATTACCTGGAGGAAAGAAAAGCGCTGTTGAAGTGCTTTGGGTATCGACAACTCCCCCTTGAGCGATTAAGCGCTCATTACCCGCTACTGAAGAACAGATGGGGGACGCTCGATAACAGTCTGTTTTACTCCGTGGAAAGCGCTGACTTCTCCATCGGGGCGGATCGAGGGCTCTGCTTTGATGCCTTCAGGAATAAATGTTCTATTTCTTTGACGCCCTCGGCAGATCGAGGTGTCTCCAGTGCTTTCATGTTGGATGTGAGGCTAAAAGACCCACGGTCAGTCGAAATCCAGACGGTGGCTTCGTTGATTAACACATGGAGTCAGTCAGAAACTGTTTTCTCAAGGCGAAAGTACGGGTTTGATTTAAAAAAAATCGTTGAGGATGTGGAGCGTTTCGATCCGGCTGAACCCTTTGTGGCCGGCGCGCATTATAAAGATCCAAACCTCGCAGTCGTCATTAAGAGCAGCACATTGGCGAGTAGCCTCGCGAATTTTATCGGGCAGTTGAGTGCGTCCGATTTTGCCCTCAAAGGGCAGTTGAAGGACACAATGAATCAGCTTCAGTTCAAACTGAACGAGGATAAAAAAATACTCTACACCCGTCGCACGGATATTGGTGTTCTCACCTGTAAAACCTCCGCACCCGAGAGCAGTACCGTGTTCTCCGTGCAGATTCTAAGGCAAATGAGGTCAGGCTCGGCGGATGGAGACCCGAGTTATGAGGAGAAGATGGTTTTCAACGACCATCAGGGGCACGAGCGTGGGGCCATAGACTTGAAGGGGTTTCCCTGTTTCCTGCTGCTCTGCCTGAGTGACGATCGAAAGGCGTTCAATTTGTTTGCGGCACGGACCGACAGCGATCTTTGTACCGGGTTGGAAGCTTCTTTGACTTATGCGATGTCTCCCTCCACCGATCAAGCGACATCTAGAAAAGATCAAACCATCGATGAAGTCATTCTGACGCTTGGCCGGGGAACAGGAGCGGGGAATGGCCCGATGATCTCGATCAAGGATTTGAGTCTTTGGCGCAGCGCCTTGTGGCGACGTGAGGGGTTGCTGACAGCGGGGGAGAGGATTGACAGGGACTATAATGTAAAAACATTGGCCCATCTGAGTTTTTCTGGCTCGCTCGGTTCTCTGATCGAACAATATGAAAAATCTTCGAAGTTCTAGTGGCCTGTACGGTGAGTTCGTTAGCTCAAGTTCGGATGCCATAAGTCCCTGGCCAAGGCGCTGTGACGAGTCATAGCCGGGCTATAGCGAGGAACAGCAACGCAGGCCAGGGATTTAGGGCGCCGAAATGGACTCATAGAACTCACCACACGAGCCACTAGGTGGGCGTATGCAATGCTTATTGTTTGACTACAGCCTGAATCAATATGAGATACCAGGCTTCGGACTGGACGGCGCAGAGAATTGTATATCCCTGTTTCCGGGTTGGACCTGAGCAGGAATGGTAGGAGCACGGGTCACGTTGAGGCGCTCGACAGACCATGTCCTGCTGTTGCTGAGACGGGAGGTGCGTCGTTGCGATATCGATCTGCATGCCTCGGTCACGGGTTTTGCGCTTGCTGCCTGACTCGCGAGATTAGCGGCGCACGCCACTCGGTGTCCCACGCTCGGTATGTTGATGCAGTGCCCACTGCACATGTTCCCTGACCAATTCCGAGGGATAGTCCCGGCGGGAGTTGAGTGCCTCAAGCACCACAATCGTCGACGGTGCGTTGCCCAGGCCGACCGCCAGGTTGCGTAGCCAGCGCTCGTAACCGGCCCGGCGCAGCGGTGAGCCCTCGGTGTTTTTCAGAAAGGTCTCTTCGTCCCAGAGGAACAGTTCGGCCAATCCGGCATTGTCCAGGCTGTGCCGGGGCTTGAAGTCGCCCTCGTCGGACGTGCGGGCGAACCGGTTCCATGGGCAGACGATCTGGCAATCGTCGCAGCCGAACACCCGGTTGCCGATCAACGGACGCAAATCCTCCGGGATCGCAGTCTTCAACTCGATGGTCAAGTACGAAATGCAGCGCCGCGCATCCAGCACATAAGGCCCGACGAACGCCGCCGTCGGACAGATATCCAGGCACGCCGTGCAGCGCCCGCAATGCTCAGTGACGTGGGGAGCATCTACTGGCAACGGCAGGTCGAGGAATAGTTCGCCGAGAAAGAAGTAGCTGCCGGCCTTGCGGTTGAGCACCAGGGTGTTCTTGCCGATCCAGCCGAGCCCGGCCTGCTCGGCGATGGCCTTCTCCAGCACTGGGGCGCTATCGACGAAGGCGCGGTAGCCAAACGGGCCGATGACCTGCTGGATACGCTCGGCCAGTTGTTGCAGGCGTTTGCGGATCAGCTTGTGATAGTCGCGGCCCAGGGCGTAACGCGAGACATAGGCTGTTTCCGGCTGCCCCAGACGTTGGGCCATTTGCGTGTCGCCGGGCAGGTAGTCCATGCGCAACGACACCACTCGCAACGTACCGGGTACCAGTTCGTCGGGGTGCGAGCGTTTGCTGCCGTGAGCGCCCATATAGTCCATGTCGCCCTGGTAGCCGGCGGCCAGCCAGCGTTGCAGGTGTTGCTCGTGCTCGCCCAGCTCGACGCCCGCGATGCCGACTTGCTGAAAGCCCAGCTCACGGCCCCATTGCTTGATGGATTGAGCGAGAGCGGGAAGATCGACGCTATTTACAGGCATGAGACAGGAGAAACCTAGGCTTTGATGCGTATAATTCTGCCAGACATCAGAGCCGAACGACGCATGCCGCCGACTAAACCGCCTTTTCCCGATATTCAGTCACTGACACTCGCCACTTTGCCGAGCCTTCCCGCACGGCAACCGGACGCTCACAAGGGCCAGTTCGGGCATGTGTTGTTGATCGGTGGTGATCGACGTTTCGGCGGGGCGATCCTGCTCGGTGCCGAAACGGCACTGCGCGGTGGCGCGGGGCTGGTCTCTCTGGCGACGCGGCCGGAACACGTGGCCGCCGCGCTGGCGCGTCTGCCGGAAGTGATGGTGATCGGCGTCGAGTCGGCCAATCAACTGATGAGCGTGCTCGAGCAGGCCACGGTGCTGGTGGTCGGTCCGGGGCTCGGGCGGTTCGCCTGGAGCCGCAGCCTGTTGTCGCTGGCCGCGAATGCCACGATGGCGCAGGTCTGGGACGCCGATGCCTTGAACCTGCTCGCAGTGGGGGAGGCGTGGCTGCCAGCTGACTGCGTGATCACCCCGCACCCCGGCGAGGCCGCGCACTTGTTGGGCTGGTCGACAGCGCAGGTGCAGGCCGATCGTGTCGCCGCCGTGCGAGCCCTGGTCGAGAAATACCAGGCGGTATGCGTGCTCAAGGGCGCCGGCAGTCTGATTGCCGCCCCCGATGGACGACTGTCGGTTTGTGAGCGCGGCCATCCGGCAATGGCCACGGCTGGGCTGGGGGATGTCCTGGCAGGCCTGATCGGTGCCTTGCGGGCCCAAGGCCTGGCCGCATTCGACGCGGCCTGCCTGGCGGTCTGGTTGCATGCCCGCGCCGGCGAACTGCAAGGCAAAAATGGTCGTGGGCTGGCGGCCAGTGATCTGATTCCAACCATCCGCCAATTGCTGGAGGAGCAATCGCCGTGTCTGAACTAACCCTGCAATTGATGAATGAAGAGAGCATGGTGGCGTTCGGTGGGAAAGTTGCCGAAGTAACCGGCGGCGTCGGTGTGATCTTTCTCGAAGGCCAACTAGGGGCCGGCAAGACCACCCTGTCGCGCGGCATCATTCGCGGCTTGGGGCATGTCGGAGCGGTCAAGAGTCCGACTTTTACCCTCGTCGAACCGTATGAGTTCGCCGAAATACGGGCTTACCATTTCGATCTGTATCGCCTGGTCGATCCCGAAGAACTCGAATACCTGGGCATTCGCGATTATTTTGACGGCGATGCGCTGTGCCTGGTGGAGTGGCCCGAAAAAGGCGCAGGCTTTTTGCCAAAGCCTGACCTGACCATTACCATTAGCCCGCATAATGGCGGGCGTTCGTTGTGTCTGCTGTCCCAGGGCTCGCGAGGCGAGGCCTGGTGTGCCGCATTGGCATTGGAATTCAAATAGATGATGGGGTTTGGTATGCGCATTCGCGCGTTGGTTGCTGTCGTAGGACTGGTGCTTACGGCACTGGCCGTCGACGCTGTAGCGGCGACACAGGTCAAAAGTGTTCGACTGTGGCGAGCCCCGGATAACACACGACTGGTATTCGATCTGTCCGGTACCGTTCAGCACAGCGTGTTCACGCTGACCGCCCCCGACCGCCTGGTGATCGACATCAATGGCGCAACCCTGGCCAGTCCATTGAACGTACCAACGGCCAATACGCCAATCACCAGCATCCGCACCGCCCAGCGCACGCCAACCGACCTGCGGGTGGTGATCGACCTGAAGAAGGTCGTGACCCCGAAAAGCTTCACCCTGGCGCCGAACGCCCAGTATGGCAACCGCCTGGTGGTCGATCTGTTCGACAACCCTGCCGATGCGGCGCCACCGCCAGCACCGACAGCCGCCGTGGCAACTGTACCGGCGGTTCCGGTGAGGGCGACGGAGCCGGCGATCAAGCTACCGCCGGCGCCATCGGGCCAGCGTGACATCATCGTGGTGATCGATGCCGGCCACGGCGGCGAAGACCCAGGCGCCTCGGGCTCCCGTGGCCAGCACGAGAAAGACGTGGTGCTATCCATCGCCCGTGAGCTGCAACGCCAGGTCAACGGCCAGAAAGGTTACCGTGCCGAGCTGACCCGCACCGGCGACTACTTCATTCCATTGCGCGGCCGTACCGAGATCGCTCGCAAGAAGGGCGCCGACCTGTTTGTCTCGATCCATGCGGACGCCGCGCCTTCGGCCGCGGCCTTCGGTGCCTCGGTGTTCGCCCTGTCCGATCGTGGCGCCACCTCCGAAACCGCCCGTTGGCTGGCCGACAGCGAAAACCGCTCCGACCTGATCGGCGGCGCCGGTAACGTCAGCCTCGACGACAAGGACAAGATGCTCGCCGGTGTCTTGCTCGACCTGTCGATGACCGCCTCCTTGACCTCCAGCCTCAACGTGGGCCAGAAAGTGCTGAGCAACATCGGTCGGGTCACGCCGCTGCACAAGCCGCGTGTCGAGCAGGCCGGATTCATGGTGTTGAAGTCGCCGGATATTCCGTCGATCCTGGTGGAAACCGGGTTTATCTCCAACTCCAACGAGGCGGCCAAGCTGGCGTCCTCCAATCATCAGCAGGCACTGGCACGTTCGATCAGTGCCGGTATCCGCCAGTTCTTCCAGCAAAACCCACCACCGGGCACCTACATCGCCTGGTTGCGCGATTCCGGCAAGATCGCCCAGGGGCCACGTGACCATCGCGTGGCGCCGGGCGAAACCCTGGCCATGCTCGCCGTGCGCTACCAGGTGTCGGCGGCGACCTTGCGCAGTGCCAACAACCTGTCCAGCGACGAGTTGAAGGTGGGGCAGAACCTGACCATTCCCGGTACTGAACTGGCGGCCAAACAATGAGCGATGCCATCTTGAACGAACATGCCCGTATCGAGTTGCTCAGCCCGCGTCTGGCGAACCAGATTGCTGCGGGCGAGGTGGTCGAGCGACCGGCCTCGGTGATCAAGGAGTTGCTGGAAAACAGTCTGGACTCCGGTGCCAAACGTATCGAGGTGGACGTCGAGCAGGCTGGAGTCAAACTGTTGCGGGTACGCGATGACGGCAGTGGCATCTCTGCCGATGACCTGCCGCTGGCCCTGGCACGTCATGCCACCAGCAAGATCCGCGACCTGGAAGACCTTGAACGGGTGATGAGCCTCGGCTTTCGCGGTGAGGCCCTGGCGTCCATCAGTTCCGTGGCGCGCCTGACCCTGACCTCGCGGACCCGCGACGCCGATCAGGCCTGGCAGGTAGAAACCGAAGGTCGCGACATGGATGCCCGAGTACAACCGGCGGCCCACCCGGTGGGCACGTCGGTGGAAGTGCGCGACCTGTTCTTCAATACGCCGGCACGCCGCAAATTCCTCAAGGCCGAGAAGACCGAATTCGACCACCTGCAAGAAGTGATCAAGCGTCTGGCGCTGGCGCGTTTCGATGTGGCCTTTCACCTGCGCCACAACGGCAAGAGTATTCTCAATCTGCATGAGGCCCATGACGATGCAGCCCGTGCCCGGCGTGTGGCGGCGGTCTGCGGTTCGGGTTTCCTCGAACAGGCGCTGCCCATCGAGGTCGAGCGCAATGGCCTGCACTTGTGGGGCTGGGTCGGCTTGCCGACGTTCTCTCGCAGCCAGGCGGACCTGCAGTATTTCTATGTAAACGGTCGCGCGGTACGCGACAAACTGGTCGCTCACGCGGTGCGCCAGGCTTATCGCGACGTGTTGTTCAACGGTCGGCATCCGACCTTCGTGTTGTTTTTCGAGGTCGATCCCTCGGTGGTCGATGTTAACGTACACCCGACCAAGCACGAAGTACGCTTTCGTGATGGGCGCATGGTCCACGATTTTCTCTACGGCACCCTGCACCGTGCCCTGGGCGATGTGCGCCCCGAAGACCAGTTGGCGGCACCGGCGGCAGTGACCGGCATCGTTCGCCCGAGCGGGCTCGACGCCGGTGAGTTCGGCCCCCAGGGCGAAATGCGCCTGGCCGCGCATTTGCTCGAGCAACCGCAGGCGCAGCCTTCGGCGCCTTTTGTGTCAACTGCCGGATCGTCTTCCGGGGCCGGTTATCAGTATCAATACCGCCCACAATCGACCCAGATGCCGCCGGCGGCAGAAGCACAAAGCGCTTACCGTGAGTTCTTCGCGCCGTTGCCCGAGGCTGGCGTACCGAGCCTGCCTGAGAGTCAGGGTGATATTCCGCCGCTGGGTTATGCGCTGGCGCAACTCAAGGGCATTTATATCCTCTGCGAAAATGCTCAGGGCCTGGTGCTGGTGGATATGCACGCCGCCCACGAACGGATCATGTATGAACGGCTGAAAATTGCCATGGCCAGCGAAGGGCTGAGTGGCCAGCCGCTGTTGGTGCCCGAGTCCCTGGCCGTCAGCCAGCGCGAGGCCGATTGCGCCGAGGCGCATGTCGGCTGGTTCCAGCGCCTGGGTTTCGAGCTGCAACGCTTGGGTCCGGAAACCCTCGCCATCCGCCAGATTCCAGCGTTGCTCAAGCAGGCTGAAGCCAACCGACTGGTGCAGGATGTGCTGGCGGACCTGATGGAGTACGGCACCAGTGATCGTATCCAGGCACACTTGAACGAGCTGCTCGGGACCATGGCCTGCCACGGTGCTATTCGTGCCAATCGGCGCTTGGCGCTGGCGGAAATGAACGGCTTGCTGCGGGACATGGAAAACACCGAGCGCAGTGGTCAGTGCAATCATGGTCGGCCCACCTGGACCCAGCTTGGGCTGGATGATCTGGACAAACTGTTTTTGCGTGGCCGCTGATGACGGATTCCAAGGCATTACCGCCGGCCATTTTCCTCATGGGCCCGACGGCGGCCGGCAAGACCGACCTGGCCATTGAGTTGACCAAGGTCTTGCCCTGCGAGTTGATCAGTGTCGACTCCGCTCTGGTGTACCGGGACATGGACATCGGCACCGCCAAGCCTGCGAAAGAGTTGTTGGCGCAGTTTCCGCATCGCTTGATCGATATTCTCGATCCGGCACAGAGTTATTCGGCGGCGCAATTTCGCTGCGATGCGCTGGCGGCCATGGCCGAGATCACCGCACGGGGGAAAATTCCCCTGCTGGTTGGTGGTACAATGCTCTACTACAAGGCTTTGCTTGAAGGTCTGGCGGATATGCCGGCGGCTGATCCGCAGGTTCGTGCAGACATTGAAGAAGAGGCTGCGCGTCATGGCTGGCGAGCGCTGCACGATCAATTGGCCCATATCGATCCGGAATCGGCGGCACGTATTCACCCCAATGACCCGCAAAGATTGAGCCGGGCATTGGAGGTCTATCGGGTCAGCGGGTCGAACATGACAGCCCTTCGGCGGCGACAATCTGCGCAAAGTACTGAGGTAGGCGCTTCGGGACGCCCGCAATTACCCTATACTGTCGCCAATCTGGCCATTGCCCCGGCAAGCCGCCAGGTATTGCATGAACGAATTGCACAAAGATTTACACAAATGTTGGAACAGGGATTCATTGACGAGGTCGTAGCCCTGCGTAGCAGAGGTGACTTGCATGTCGGGTTGCCCTCTATACGTGCTGTAGGTTACCGACAAGTCTGGGATCATCTGGATGGCAAGCTGGCGCCAGCCGAAATGCGGGAGCGAGGCATCATTGCCACGCGCCAATTGGCGAAGCGCCAGTTCACCTGGTTACGCAGTTGGGCTGATTTACACTGGCTGGACAGCCTGGATTGCGACAATCTGCCACGCGCCTTGAAATACCTTGGGACGATCTCCATATTGGGCTGAGTCCATGCAATGGCCGTCTATCCTTGGGGGAGTGGCGGCATAAGCCACCTGTTTACTCATTTTTTACTATTGATCCTTAAAGGAGTGCGGCACATGTCAAAAGGGCATTCGCTACAAGACCCTTACCTGAATACCTTGCGTAAAGAAAAGGTTGGGGTTTCCATCTATCTGGTCAACGGGATCAAACTGCAAGGCACGATCGAATCCTTCGACCAGTTCGTGATCCTGCTGAAGAACACCGTCAGCCAGATGGTCTACAAGCATGCTATCTCGACAGTGGTGCCGGTTCGTCCAATTCGTCTGCCTAGCGCAACCGAATCCGAACAGGACGACGCTGAGCCAGGTAACGCCTGATAGGAGTCTCCTTTGTTCTTTGAGCGCCACGGTGGTGGTGAACGGACAGTCCTCGTTCACTTGGAAGGTCAGGACCCTGAGGCGCGCGAAGATCCGCAGGAGTTTCAGGAGTTGGCGCTGTCGGCAGGTGCCGAGACCGTCGCGTTTTTCAACGTGCCGCGTCATCGACCTACCGCCAAGTATCTGATTGGCACTGGCAAGGTTGAGGAGCTTCGCGACCTGGTCAAGGCCGAACAGGTCGATATCGTGATTTTCAATCACATTCTCACCCCCAGTCAGGAGCGTAACCTCGAACGTGCTTTCGAGTGTCGCGTGCTTGATCGCACGGGCTTGATTCTCGATATTTTCGCCCAGCGCGCGCGCACCCATGAAGGCAAGTTGCAGGTTGAACTGGCCCAGCTTGAGCATATGAGCACGCGCCTGGTCCGTGGCTGGACGCACCTTGAGCGGCAGAAGGGCGGTATCGGCCTGCGCGGTCCCGGTGAGACGCAACTGGAAACCGACCGGCGCCTGTTGCGGGTGCGTTTGCGACAGATCAAGAGCCGGCTGGAAAAGGTCCGCAGCCAGCGCGAGCAATCCCGTCGTGGGCGCAAGCGCGCCGATATCCCGACGGTGTCGCTGGTAGGCTATACCAACGCCGGCAAGTCGACGTTATTCAACGCCGTCACCGAATCCGATGTGTATGCCGCCGACCAGTTGTTCGCCACCCTCGATCCAACCTTGCGCCGTCTCGATCTAGAGGACCTCGGGCCAGTCGTGCTGGCCGACACGGTGGGTTTTATCCGGCATCTGCCCCACAAGCTGGTCGAGGCTTTCCGGGCTACGCTCGAAGAGTCGAGCAACTCCGACCTGCTGCTGCACGTGATCGACGCCGCGGAGCCGGACCGCATGCTGCAGATCGAGCAGGTAATGGTGGTGTTGGGCGAGATCGGAGCCCAGGACTTGCCGATCCTTGAGGTGTATAACAAACTCGACCTGCTTGAGGGTGTCGAGCCGCAGATCCAGCGCGCTGAAGACGGTAAGCCACAACGAGTCTGGCTTTCGGCGCGTGACGGTATCGGCCTTGAATTGCTCGAACAGGCGATTGCCGAGTTGTTGGGCAGTGATTTGTTCGTTGGTACCTTGCACTTACCGCAGCGTTTTGCTCGACTGCGTGCACAGTTTTTCGAGTTGGGCGCAGTTCAGAAAGAAGAACATGACGAAGAGGGTGCCTGCCTGCTGTCGGTGCGTTTGCCCAGGGCCGAACTCAATCGAATGGTCTCGCGCGCGGGAATGACGCCGGCGGAGTTCATCGAGCAACACACTTTGCAATATAAAGCCTGACAAAGCGGTTATGCCGCTGTAGCAGGCATTCTGTAGCATGGGGCGGCGCGCCGTGGGCGCGTCTTTGCTTTATCAGATGGAGAGCGCTATGGCTTGGAATGAGCCGGGTGGCAACTCGAACAATCAGGATCCTTGGGGTGGCAAGCGCCGTAACAATGGCGACCGCAAGGGGCCTCCGGATCTTGACGAGGCCTTCCGCAAGCTGCAGGAAAGCCTTAATGGGTTGTTCGGTGGCGGAAAGAAACGCAGTGACGACGGTGGCGGATCGAGCAGCCGGGGCGGTGGTTTCGGCCTCCTGGGCATCGGCCTGGTCGTGCTGGCGGCTGTCTGGCTGTACAGCGCGGTCTATGTCGTGGACGAGCAGGAGCAGGCCGTGGTGCTGCGCTTCGGCAAGTACTACGAGACAGTCGGCCCGGGTCTGAATATCTATTTCCCGCCGATCGACAAGAAGTACATGGAAAACGTCACGCGTGAGCGTGCCTATACCAAGCAGGGGCAGATGCTGACCGAAGACGAGAATATCGTCGAAGTGCCGCTGACCGTGCAGTACAAGATTACCAACCTGCAGGATTTCGTGCTGAACGTCGATCAGCCGGAAATCAGTCTGCAACAGGCCACCGACAGTGCGCTGCGCCATGTGGTAGGTTCCACCGCCATGGACCAGGTGCTGACCGAAGGTCGTGAGCTGATGGCCAGCGAAATCAAGGAGCGCCTGCAGCGGTTCCTCGATACCTATCGCACCGGTATCACCGTGACCCAGGTGAACGTACAGAGCGCTGCGGCGCCTCGTGAAGTTCAAGAGGCCTTCGATGACGTGATCCGTGCCCGTGAAGACGAGCAGCGTTCGCGCAACCAGGCCGAGGGTTATGCCAACGGCGTGGTTCCGGAAGCCCGTGGTCAGGCCCAGCGTATCCTTGAGGATGCCAACGGCTATCGTGATGAAGTTATCTCCCGCGCCAAGGGTGAGGCCGACCGCTTTACCAAATTGGTCGCCGAATACCGCAAGGCACCTGAAGTCACCCGTCAGCGTCTGTACCTGGACACCATGCAGGAAGTCTTCAGCAACACCAGCAAGGTGCTCGTGACCGGCAACAAGAACGGCCAGAGCAACCTGCTCTACCTGCCGTTGGACAAGATGATCCAGAACAGTTCGGGCGCTAATCCGCCAGTAACCGGTTCGGCCGCCGCCTCCAGTAACTCGGGTGCCGTGCCGCATATCACTGACCTGCCGCAAACGCGCACGAGGGAGAGCCGCTGATGAGCAATAAATCGCTGATCGCCCTGATCGTTGGCGTCGTTGTCGTACTGGTCGGCTGGAACTGCTTCTACATCGTGTCGCAGACCGAGCGGGCCGTACTGCTGCAATTTGGTCGCGTGGTCCAGGCGGATGTCCAGCCGGGCCTTCACGTGAAGGTTCCCTACGTCAACCAGGTGCGCAAGTTCGATGCGCGCCTGATGACCCTGGATGCCCCGACCCAGCGCTTCCTGACGCTGGAAAAGAAAGCCGTGATGGTCGATGCCTACGCCAAGTGGCGGGTCAAGGACGCCGAGCGCTTCTACACCGCGACTTCCGGTCTCAAGCAGATCGCCGACGAGCGTCTGTCGCGCCGCCTGGAGTCGGGCCTGCGTGACCAGTTCGGTAAGCGCACCCTGCATGAAGTGGTGTCCGGTGAGCGTGATGCGCTGATGGCGGATATCACCTCCTCACTGAACAAGATGGCCGAGAAAGAGCTGGGGATCGAAGTGATCGATGTCCGGGTCAAGGCCATCGACCTGCCGAAGGAAGTGAACCGCAGCGTGTTCGAGCGCATGAGCACCGAGCGTGAACGTGAGGCTCGCGAGCACCGCGCCAAAGGTAATGAGCTGGCCGAAGGCATTCGTGCCGATGCCGATCGTCAGCGCCGCGTGCTGCTGGCTGAAGCCTATCGCCAGTCCGAAGAGGCCCGCGGTGATGGTGATGCCCAGGCGGCGGCTATCTATTCCAAGGCATACGGCCAGGATCAGGAGTTTTATGCGTTCTATCGCAGCCTGCGCGCCTACCGTGAAAGCTTTGCGAACAAGAGTGACGTGCTGGTCCTGGATCCAAGCAGTGACTTCTTCCATTACCTGGAAAAAGCCAAGCCCTGATCCATCGCGCATCAACACTCCCGCCGGGCGGCTAAAACGCCTGGCGGGGTGATCCTTTCGGAAAACGTGTGTATGATGCGGTAGCCGGGAAATTCCCGGCTTTTTTGCGTCTGTATGGTTGATTAACCGGCAGGCCGGCAAAACCGAGTTGGCTGATTCGACAGGTTTTTCGAGGAAAGTGGTAGGCGAAGCCGTTTGCGGCTGTTCGTCGCGTCGTGCTTGCGCGCGCGTTAACCATTTTCTGCTTCACTCAAGGCTCGCCTTTAGGCTTGCCGCCCGGATCATAGGGGAAAGGCGTAATGGCAACGGTAGACCGCTGGCTCCTGCCAGATGGTATCGAAGAAGTACTGCCGCCTGAAGCGGCGCGCATCGAGGTGGCGCGCCGCCAGGTGTTGGATCTGTTCCAGAGCTGGGGCTATGAGTTTGTTGTTACCCCGCATATCGAGTACCTGGAGTCCTTGCTGACCGGTGCGGGGCAGGACCTGGACTTGCGTACCTTCAAGGTGATCGACCCGCAGTCGGGTCGGCAAATGGGTTTTCGTGCCGATATCACGCCGCAGGTGGCGCGTATCGACGCCCATACCCTGCGTCGCGAAGGACCGAGCCGCCTGTGTTACGCCGGCAGTGTGCTGCATGCTCAGCCGCGGGCCTTGTCGTCCTCGCGCAGCCCGATCCAGTTGGGGGCCGAGCTGTATGGCGATGCCAGCCCGAGCAGCGACGTGGAAGTCATCAGTCTGATGCTGGCGATGCTGCAACTGGCCGACGTGCTGGATGTCCATATGGATCTCGGGCATGTCGGTATCTACCGTGGCCTGGCCCGTGCGGCCGGCCTGTCCGGTGAAGTGGAGCAGCAACTGTTCGATGCCCTGCAACGCAAGGCCATCGATGAAGTGATCGACCTGACCGCAGGCCTGCCGACCGAGCTCGCCGCAATGCTGCGTGCGTTGGTTGATCTGTGCGGCGGCCGTGAAGTGCTGGCGGCTGCACGTGTGCGTCTGGCGGGGGCTCCGGCACCGGTCACAGCGGCGCTGGACGACCTGCTGGCGATTGCCGAGCGGCTGTCGGCGCGGTTCCCGGATCTGCCGCTGTACTTCGATCTGGGCGAGTTACGTGGCTATCACTACCACACCGGCGTGGTGTTCGCGGTGTTTGTCCCCGGTGTCGGGCAGGCCATCGCCCAGGGCGGTCGTTATGACGATATCGGCGCGGACTTCGGTCGTGCGCGCCCGGCAACGGGGTTTTCCACCGACTTGAAAACCCTGGTGACCTTGGGGCGTGCCGAGATCGAGTTGCCATCTGGCGGTATCTGGATGCCTGACAGTGCGGATGCGGCACTCTGGCAGCAAGTCTGTCAGTTGCGCGGTGAGGGGCAGCGTGTCGTCCAGGCCCTGCCTGGGCAGACACTCGCCGCCGCCCGTGACGCGAACTGCGACCGGCAATTGATTCTGCAGAATGGGCTTTGGCAAGTATTGCCGCTGGCTTCTTGAGTTTTCCTGCCGGCGGCTGCCGGCACCAAGTTTGCGCGAATGAGGACAAGTGTTATGGGTAAGAATGTCGTAGTCCTGGGCACCCAATGGGGTGATGAGGGCAAAGGCAAGATCGTTGATCTGCTGACCGAACATGCTGCCGCCGTGGTGCGCTACCAGGGTGGTCACAATGCTGGCCATACCCTGGTGATCGACGGCGAGAAAACCGTCTTGCACCTGATCCCTTCGGGCGTGCTGCGCGAAGGTGTGCAGTGCCTGATCGGCAATGGCGTGGTGGTTGCGCCGGATGCCCTGCTGCGGGAAATCACCAAGCTGGAGGAGAAAGGCGTGCCGGTGCGCGAGCGCCTGCGTATCAGCCCGTCCTGCCCGCTGATCCTCTCTTATCATGTAGCCCTGGACCAGGCCCGCGAGAAGGCTCGCGGCGAGCTGAAGATCGGTACCACCGGTCGTGGCATCGGCCCGGCATACGAAGACAAGGTCGCGCGTCGCGGTCTGCGTATCGGCGATCTATTCCACCGCGAACGTTTTGCCGCGAAGCTGGGCGAGTTGCTGGACTACCACAACTTCGTGCTGGTCAATTACTACAAAGAGCCGGCCATCGACTTCCAGAAGACACTCGACGAGTGCATGGAATACGCCGAGTTGCTCCAACCGATGATGCTCGACGTCACCGCCGAGCTGCATAACTTGCGTCGCGCTGGCAAGGACATCATGTTCGAAGGCGCCCAGGGTTCGCTGCTGGACATCGACCATGGCACCTATCCTTATGTCACCAGCTCCAACACCACCGCTGGCGGTATCGCCACCGGTTCGGGCGTGGGACCTATGTACCTGGATTACATCCTCGGCATCACCAAGGCCTACACCACCCGTGTGGGCTCGGGGCCGTTCCCGACCGAGCTGTTCGATGACGTCGGCGCCTTCCTGGCTAAGCGTGGTCACGAGTTCGGTGCAACCACCGGTCGTGCTCGTCGTTGTGGCTGGTTCGATGCGGTCATCCTGCGCCGCGCCATCGACGTCAACAGCATCTCGGGTCTGTGCCTGACCAAGCTGGACGTGCTGGACGGTCTTGAAACCATCAATATCTGCGTGGGTTACAAGAACGAAAACGGTGCGGTCATTGACGCCCCGACCGATGCCGACAGCTACATTGGCCTGGAGCCGGTGTACGAGCAGATGCCAGGTTGGAGCGAGTCGACCCTGGGTGCCAAGACCCTGGAAGAGCTGCCGGCGGCTGCCCGTGCCTACATCAAACGCATCGAGGAATTGGTCGGCGCGCCGATCGACATTATCTCGACGGGTCCGGATCGCAACGAAACCATCGTTCTGCGTCATCCTTTCGCCTGATAACGTATTGATGTAAATCACAAAGGGTCCCTTACAGGACCCTTTGTCGTTTCTGTCTGCAGTACGGCACGGCCCTTGCTGGGATTATCCTCTAACAAGTGCGCCATCAAATTAATGGCGCCAAAGGGGAGGTGTCTCCAGTGTCGGCCGTTCTCTCACTGCTACAAAGCCGTTTGCTGCGGCCTGTGTTCGTTACGCTCGGTATCGCTCTTTTGGTACAGGTGCTGGTAGCGGTCGCCCTGACGCGAAGCACGGTCACGGCCCTTGAGGCCGATCTTGCCAGTCATCTGGATATCGATAGCCAGAAACTTTCCAGCGAGCTGGAGCAGGCTAGTAAGGAAGTGACGTTGAGCCTCGACACGCTTTCTTCCAGTACGCGCCAGCGCCTGACCGGCGGTTTGTCTTCGCGTCTTGAAAGTGAACAGGCGCAACTGCGTGCTACCTTGGAGAAGGATTTGCGGGAGTCGGCCAACGATATGGCGCAATTGCTCGCCTCCGTCGCTCCCCGGGCGATGTGGGACAGTGACGTGCCAATCCTATCGGAATTTGCCCGTCGCGCCCAGCGCAATCCGAATGTGCTGTTTGTGGTGTACGACGACGCCAATGGCGAGCACCTGACCCGTTACCTGAATCGGGGCAATCCGATCAATCAGGCCCTACTGGAAAAGGGCCAGGGTGAGGGAGCGCTGGATAAGGTGTTGAATGCGGCGAAAAACGATCCATCGGTCTACTACCTCGAGGCGTCGATCAATCCTAATGGCGTAGAGATCGGCAAGGTCCTGATGGGGGTTTCGACGGCCTCGGTCGAAGCTGATCTGAAAGCCCTGGACCAGCGTTTCTCCGCCTTGATCGCCAGTAGCGACAAGCTGGTGGGCGACAGTTTGCAGAGCGCTGCGACCGAGAGTTCGACGGCTATGCGCGCACGTTTGCAGTCGGCACAGTCCACGGCTGCGCAAATGCAAGTAAATATCGCCAGCACCGTCCAGGACGCGGCGCGGACCCTGCGGTGGCGGATCGGCCTGGGCCTGGCACTGGTGGGTCTGGGCGTACTGCTGGTGCTGACGGTGATGTTGGGATGGCGAGTGGTGAGCAAATTGCACCTGCTGATTGGCGCACTGAATGACCTGGCGGCAGGCGAGGGCGACCTGACCAGACGGGTTCGGCTCAGCAGCAATGACGAAATCGGCGACATGGCCGCGGCGGTCAATCGCTTTGTCGACAAGTTGCAGCCCATCGTGCGTGAAGCGGGAGAGGTGGCTCAGCGTACCGGTGTCGAGATCGGAGCCATGAGTTTGCGTAATGCGGGCGCCGACAAGGCGGCTCAGCTACAGCGTGACGAAGTGGAGCAGAGCCTGCGGGCGCTGGAGCACATGGCGGATGAGGCGCAGGCGGAGAGTCAGGCGATGCAGGCGGCGCTCCAGCAGATGGTCGATATTCGCCAGGCCACCGACGAAAATACCCGCACCTCGACCCAGGTCGGTGGCCTGATCGAGGCCCTGGCGGTGCAGGTCGATACGGGCTCCCAGGTGATCGAGCGGTTGGCCCGCCAGAGCGAGCAGATCGAGGTGGTGCTGACAGTGATCCACGGTATTGCCGAGCAGACCAATCTGCTAGCGCTCAACGCGGCCATCGAGGCGGCGCGGGCAGGTGAGACCGGTCGCGGGTTTGCAGTGGTGGCGGATGAGGTGCGGGCTCTGGCGAGCAAGACCCAGAGCTCCACGGGGGATATCCAGGCACATATCGGCGCCTTGCAACTGGGCGCCCGCGAGGCGGTGGCAGCCATCGAGCAGGCAGGGCGGCAGGCGAGCGAAGGGCTGGCGGTGTTGCGTGCCAGCGTCAAGTTGCAACAGTCAGTGCAAACCTCGGTCGAGCAGGTGCATACGGCCATCGCCCTGGCGACCCAGGCTGCGGCGCAGCAAGCCGAAGGCGCGCATGCGGTACGTGGGCGGGTGCAGGTAATTCATGCCCAGGCCGAGCGCTCGGCGCAGGCGGTCGTGGAAACAACGGCTAGCGGTCAGGTGCTCGACAGCCTAGCTGCGCAGCTCAAGGCGAGTTTGGGGCAGTTTCGGGCCTGACCAGAAATGGGAAAGGCTGGAGGGCGACGGTGGTGTGGTTAGAAAGAATGCTAAGGCCAGAAACGCAAAAACCCGCTTTCGCGGGTTTCTGGAAAACCTCAGAATCTCTGAAGCCTTGAATTGGTGCCCAGAAGAAGACTCGAACTTCCACGACCTTGCGGTCACCAGCACCTGAAGCTGGCGTGTCTACCAATTTCACCATCTGGGCAGCATCTTCAGCGTTGCAGCCGTTGACGTGGCGAACTATACGGAGGCTGTTTTGATCTGTAAACCCCTGTTTTGCTTTTAATAAATCAAATATCAGGAGGGCGGGCGTCGGTTGCGGCGCGCTGGCGGGGCGAGGAAATCATGGGGCTAGAAACGCAAAAACCCGCTTTCGCGGGTTTCTGGAAGACTTCAGAATCTCTGAAGTCTCGAATTGGTGCCCAGAAGAAGACTCGAACTTCCACGACCTTGCGGTCACCAGCACCTGAAGCTGGCGTGTCTACCAATTTCACCATCTGGGCAGTCTCTACAACGTCTCCGTCGCAGATGGCGCGCACTATACGGAGGCACTCGTGTACTGTAAACCCCTGTGATTGAAAAAGTAAAAGAAATATCGCGAACGGTCCGCGGCGATGCCTGAAGCCACCGAGAAAGGGGTTTTCAGGTGTCATCCGTGCCTGAAATTTCCCGTTTTAATACGCGTATGCCAAACTAACCCGCATATAGACAAGGTGAAATTTATCTAATGGCCGATTGGCAGTCCCTCGATCCCGAGGCCGCTCGTGAAGCGGAAAAATATGAAAACCCTATCCCTAGCCGTGAGCTGATCCTGGCGCACCTCAGCGAGCGCGGCTCGCCGGCGAGTCGCGAACAGTTGGTGGAAGAGTTCGGTCTGACCACCGAAGACCAGTTGGAGGCCCTGCGCCGCCGCCTTCGTGCCATGGAGCGCGATGCCCAACTGATTTACACCCGCCGCGGTACCTACGCGCCAGTGGACAAGCTTGACCTGATCCTTGGTCGTATCGCCGGCCATCGTGACGGTTTCGGCTTTCTGATCCCCGACGACGGCAGCGACGATCTGTTCATGAGTCCGGCGCAGATGCGTCTGGTGTTCGATGGCGATCGTGCCCTGGCGCGGGTTTCCGGTTTGGATCGGCGTGGTCGGCGCGAAGGGGTGATTGTCGAAGTGGTGTCCCGTGCCCACGAGACCATCGTTGGCCGTTACTTCGAAGAGGGCGGTATCGGTTTTGTCGTGGCCGACAATCCGAAAATCCAGCAGGAAGTGCTGGTTACGCCGGGGCGCAATGCCGATGCCCGTGTCGGGCAGTTCGTCGAGGTGAAGATCACCCACTGGCCGACACCGCGCTTCCAACCCCAGGGCGACGTGGTCGAAGTCGTGGGCAACTACATGGCTCCCGGCATGGAAATCGATGTGGCCCTGCGCACCTACGATATTCCCCATGTCTGGCCCGAAGCCGTGCTCAAAGAAGCGGGCAAGCTCAAGCCGGTTGTCGAGGAGAAAGACAAGGAGAAGCGCGTCGACCTGCGCCATCTGCCGTTCGTCACCATCGACGGCGAAGATGCCCGCGACTTCGATGATGCGGTCTATTGCGAAGCGATCCCCGGCAAGCTGCGCCTGTTCTCCGGTGGCTGGAAGCTGTACGTGGCGATTGCCGACGTTTCCAGCTACGTGAAGATCGGCTCGGCGCTGGATGCCGAGGCCCAGGTTCGCGGCAACTCGGTCTATTTCCCGGAGCGCGTGGTGCCGATGCTGCCGGAAGAACTGTCCAACGGCCTGTGTTCGCTGAACCCGCATGTCGATCGCCTGGCCATGGTCTGTGAAATGACGATGTCGAAAAAGGGCGAGATGACCGACTATGTGTTCTACGAGGCGGTGATCCACTCCCATGCCCGCCTGACCTACAACAAGGTCAGCTCGATCCTGGAACAGCCGAAAACCACTGAGGCGAGGAAGCTGCGCGGCGAGTATTCGCAAGTGACCCCGGACCTCAAGCAGTTGTACGCGCTGTACAAAGTGCTACTGGCGGCTCGCCATACCCGTGGCGCGATCGATTTCGAAACCCAGGAAACCCGGATCATCTTCGGCTCCGAGCGCAAGATCGCCGAAATCCGTCCGACCACCCGCAACGACGCCCACAAGTTGATCGAGGAGTGCATGCTGGCGGCTAACGTGGCTACCGCCGAGTTCCTCAAGAAACACGAAATTCCGGCCCTGTACCGGGTGCATGATGGTCCTCCGCCGGAGCGCCTGGAGAAACTGCGAGCATTCCTTGGTGAGCTGGGCCTGTCCCTGCATAAGGGCAAGGACGGTCCGTCGCCGAAGGATTACCAGGCTTTACTGGCCAGTATCCAGAGCCGTCCGGATTTCCATCTGATCCAGACCGTCATGCTGCGCTCCTTGAGCCAGGCGGTGTATAGCGCCGATAATCAGGGCCACTTCGGCCTGAATTACCAGGCCTACACCCACTTCACCTCACCGATCCGTCGCTATCCCGACCTGCTGACGCATCGCGCGATCCGCAGTGTGATCCATTCCAAGCAGAACACCCCGCATGTGCGGCGTGCAGGCGCGATGACGATTCCGAAGGCGCGGATCTATCCCTACGACGAGGCAATCCTGGAGCAGTTGGGCGAACAATGCTCAATGAGCGAGCGGCGTGCCGACGAGGCGACCCGCGACGTAGTGAACTGGCTCAAGTGCGAGTTCATGAAAGATCGCGTGGGCGAGTCGTTCCCCGGCGTGGTCACTGCCGTGACCGGTTTTGGCCTGTTCGTCGAGTTGACCGATATCTACGTCGAGGGTCTGGTACATGTCACCGCCTTGCCGGGCGATTATTACCACTTCGACCCTGTGCATCACCGTCTGGCGGGCGAGCGTAGCGGACGCAGCTTCCGTCTCGGCGATACGGTGGAAGTGAAGGTCATGCGCGTCGATCTCGACGAACGTAAGATCGACTTCGAAATGGCCGAGAAAACCCTCAGCGCGCCTATCGGTCGCAAGAAGCGGGCTGCTGAAACCGGCGCTCCGGTCGCCCTTGAAAAAGCTGTCGAGCCGCTCAAGGCCGGGCGCCGCACGGCCGCCGAGAAGAAGTCGAGCGAAGTCTATCGCCCAAGCGATGCCGCTGCGAAAAACGCTGAAGTGCGCAAGAGCCGCGAGATGAAGCAGGCGCTGCTGGCTGAAGCGAAAAGCGGTGGCAAGGCCAAGGCCGATGGCAAGCCCGGTCGTGGTACTACCTCGGAGAAGCCGAGCAAGCATCGTAAAGGTCCACCCAAGGCGGGCAGCGGTCCGGCGAAAAGTGGCGGGCCCCGTAAACCTAAGGCCAAGTCATGAGTCAGTTGGAAAAAATCTACGGCGTGCATGCCGTGGAGGCGTTGTTGCGTCATCACCCCAAGCGCGTCAAGCAGATCTGGCTGGCTGAAGGTCGTAGCGACCCACGGGTCCAGGGCTTATTGCAGCTTGCCAGTGAAAACAAGGTGTCCGTTGGCCAAGCCGAGCGTCGCGAGATGGATGCCTGGGTCGAGGGGGTGCACCAGGGTGTGGTGGCGGAAGTCAGTCCGAGCCAGGTCTGGGGCGAAGCCATGCTCGACGAGTTGCTTGATCGCACCGAGGGCGCGCCGTTGATCCTGGTGCTGGATGGCGTGACCGACCCGCACAACCTCGGCGCCTGCCTGCGTACCGCCGATGCGGCGGGTGCGCTGGCGGTGGTGGTGCCCAAGGACAAGTCGGCGACCTTGACGCCGGCCGTGCGCAAAGTCGCCTGTGGCGCGGCGGAAGTGATTCCGCTGGTGGCGGTGACCAACCTGGCGCGTACCCTGGAGAAACTCCAACAGCGCGGCCTGTGGGTGGTCGGTACGGCCGGTGAAGCCGAGCAGGAGCTGTATCAGCAGGATCTGACCGGCCCGACGATCCTGATCATGGGCGCCGAAGGCAAGGGCATGCGCCGTTTGACTCGCGAGCACTGCGACTACCTGGTGAAACTACCGATGGCTGGTAGCGTCAGTAGCCTGAACGTCTCGGTGGCCACTGGCGTGTGCCTGTTCGAGGCCATGCGCCAGCGCAGCGTCAAGGCTGCTACCAAAAAGTCTTGACCCGGGAAGCCGGTCTCTGTGATGGATTGCCCCTGTGGCTCGCTCGCCACAGGGGTTGTCTGCGTAAAGTCGATGGGCTGCTCAAATAATCGCCAATTACCTTGCGCCGCTGCCGCCCGTTCTCTACAATTGCGCCCCTTGCCGTGATGGCTGGCGCATTTGTGCCTGTTCGAAGGCAAGACACACCCGTGTCATTCACTCCTTGTCTGACCGCTTTTAAGTGGCAGGCTACAACCCGTAAGGAGCATTCATGCGTCATTACGAAATTATCTTTTTGGTCCACCCGGATCAAAGCGAGCAAGTCGGCGGCATGGTTGAGCGTTATACCAAGCTGATCGAAGAAGACGGCGGCAAAATCCACCGTCTGGAAGATTGGGGTCGTCGTCAACTGGCCTACGCAATCAACAATGTTCACAAGGCTCACTACGTGATGCTGAACGTTGAATGCACCGGCAAGGCCCTGGCCGAGCTGGAAGACAACTTCCGCTACAACGATGCTGTGATTCGTAACCTGGTCATCCGTCGCGAAGAGGCCGTTACCGGCCAATCCGAGATGCTCAAGGCTGAAGAAAACCGCAGTGAGCGCCGTGAGCGTCGCGACCGTCCTGAGCACGCCGACGCCGAAGGCGTTGAGGGTGATGACAGCGACAACAGCGATAGCGCTGACGAGTAATCCACGGACCTTTTGAGGAGCCTATTACATGGCACGTTTCTTCCGTCGTCGTAAATTCTGCCGCTTCACCGCTGAAGACGTGAAAGAGATCGATTACAAAGATCTCAACACCCTGAAAGCTTACGTATCCGAAACCGGCAAAATCGTTCCGAGCCGTATCACCGGTACCAAAGCTCGTTATCAGCGTCAGCTGGCTACCGCTATCAAGCGCGCCCGCTTCCTGGCCCTGCTGGCCTACACCGACAGCCACGGCCGCTGAGACCGGGCCGTCGACAAGTAGTAAGGGATTGAATGTATGCGTGCCTTAGCTGACTTCATCATGCGGGGACGCGTGCAGGCCACGTTAGTAGTGGCCGGATCTGCGGCATTGCCGCTGTTGTTCTGGTTGAGTGCCGCCGCCGGATGCCTTGTGCTCTTGCGGCGTGGTTCGGATGCCTTGAGCGTCCTGGGTATTGGGTTGCTGTCAGTGTTGTTGAGCTGGCATTTCCTGAAAGATCCGACGGCCCTTTTGGTGCTGTTCGGGGCTTGCAGCCTGGCGTTGGTTTTGCGCGCCGGGCATACCTGGAACCGTGTGCTGCTATGCAGCATGGCCGTGGGATTGTTGTGTGCGGTGAGCCTGGGAACGGTGTTCAGTTCCTTCATCGAGTCACTGGCACGGACGTTCGAACACGTCCTGCCGCTGGCGATGGGTGAGGTCTACGAGAAATTCTCGGCAGACCAGAAGGCGTTTCTCACTGCCCTGATCGTTCCGCTGATGATCGTTTCGACAGCCATTTCGTTGCAGGTCTTTAGCGTGCTGTGCCTGATTCTTGGGCGCTATTGGCAGGCGTTGTTGTATAACCCCGGTGGTTTCGGGCGCGAGTTTCGCGCTATCCGACTGCCCAAGAGCGTGGCGTTGTCGCTGCTGGCCGTCATGTGTGTCGCTCCGTTTTTTGGGTTACATGCACTGATTTTGTTGCCGTTGTGCGGCGTGCCGCTGATCTTCGCCGGGCTGGCCCTGATTCATGGGTTGGTGGCGCAGAAACGACTGACCACTTTCTGGTTGGTGGGAATATACGTGACGTTGTTGCCTTTCATGCACTTGCTCGGTCCGTTGCTCGTGGTCCTGGCCATTGTCGACAGCCTGATTGATTTTCGCGGTCGTCTCGCGTCGAAAGACGCCGATAACGCGAACGGTGAAGGTTAAAAGTTAAGAGGATTTCCACATGCAACTGATCCTTCTGGAAAAAATCGCCAACCTGGGCAACCTGGGCGATAAGGTAAATGTTAAGGCTGGTTACGGTCGTAACTACCTGCTGCCTTTCGGCAAAGCCACCGCTGCGACTGCTGCCAACCTGGCTGCGTTCGAGGAGCGTCGTGCCGAGCTGGAAAAAGCCGCGGCGGACAAGAAAGCTTCGGCTCAATCGCGCGCCGCTCAACTGGCTGAACTGGAAGTGACCATCACTGCCACCGCCGGTGACGAAGGCAAGCTGTTCGGTTCGATCGGCACCCACGACATCGCCGATGCCCTGACCGCCTCTGGCGTTGAAGTGGCAAAAAGCGAAGTGCGCCTGCCGAACGGTACCATTCGCAACGTGGGCGAATTCGACGTGGCCGTGCACCTGCACGCCGAAGTCGAAGCAACCGTCCGCGTTGTTGTGGTGGCTGCTTAAGCGGCACTCAATCGTCTGGCGGCTTGCCCGCCAGGCGGTTAACATCGGGCACGACTCTGTTCATTCAGGTCGTGCCCTTTGTTTTTCTGCACTCACCATCTGATTTCAAGTGGCCATGAACGATATCTCCGCTCCCGAGCAATATGATCTGCAAACCGCCGCCCTGAAGGTGCCGCCGCATTCCATCGAGGCCGAACAGGCCGTGCTCGGTGGCCTGATGCTGGACAACAATGCCTGGGAACGTGTACTTGACCAGGTTTCGGATGGCGATTTCTATCGACATGACCACCGCCTGATTTTCCGTGCGATCGCCCGACTGGCCGATCAGAACATGCCGATCGACGTTGTGACCCTGGCCGAGCAATTGGACAAGGAAGGCCAGACCTCGCAGGTCGGTGGCCTGGGCTACCTTGGCGAACTGGCGAAAAACACCCCGTCGGTCGCCAACATCAAGGCCTACGCCGCAATCGTGCGCGAGCGTGCGACCCTGCGCCAATTGATCGGTATCAGCACGGAGATCGCCGACAGCGCCTTCAATCCCGAAGGCCGCACTGCCGCCGAGATCCTCGACGAGGCCGAGCGGCAGATCTTCCAGATCGCCGAAGCGCGTCCGAAGACCGGTGGCCCGGTGAGTGTCAACGACCTGCTGACCAAGGCCATCGACCGCATCGATACGCTGTTCAACACCGACAACGCCATCACCGGGCTGTCCACCGGCTATACCGACCTGGACGAGAAGACCAGCGGCCTGCAACCGGCGGACCTGATCATCGTCGCCGGCCGTCCGTCGATGGGCAAGACCACCTTTGCCATGAACCTGGTGGAAAACGCCGTGTTGCGCAGCGACAAAGCGGTGCTGGTGTACTCCCTTGAGATGCCCGGCGAGTCGTTGATCATGCGTATGCTTTCCTCGCTGGGGCGGATCGACCAGACCAAGGTTCGTGCCGGACGCTTGGAAGACGATGATTGGCCGCGCCTGACCTCGGCGGTCAACCTGCTCAATGATCGCAAGTTGTTCATCGACGATACCGCCGGCATCAGTCCCTCGGAAATGCGGGCGCGGACCCGACGCCTGGTACGCGAGCACGGCGATATCGCCCTGATCATGATCGACTATCTGCAACTGATGCAGATTCCCGGTTCCAGCGGCGATAACCGGACCAACGAAATTTCCGAGATTTCCCGCTCCCTCAAGGCCCTGGCCAAAGAGTTCAACTGCCCGGTGGTGGCCCTTTCCCAGCTCAACCGTTCCCTGGAGCAACGACCAAACAAGCGTCCGGTGAACTCCGACTTGCGCGAATCCGGAGCGATCGAGCAGGACGCCGACGTGATCATGTTCGTGTACCGCGATGAGGTCTATCACCCGGAAACCGAGCACAAGGGCATCGCCGAGATCATTATCGGCAAGCAGCGGAACGGGCCGATCGGCTTTATCCGGCTGGCCTTTATCGGCAAGTACACGCGCTTCGAAAATCTGGCACCGGGTAGCTATAACTTCGACGATGACGAGTAAAGGTTCCACGCCTCAATGGCTTGGCGCTAAAGTCTCCAGTATCTGAATCTGTCGCCGGTTCTAAAGGTCCGTCTCGGGCTCGGCGAATGTGCTACGAATCCCCTCTTCGGTATAACCGTAATTCCAACGCAATTCTTCATCGGCGGGAATGTCCCGAGTGGTGAAGAAAGCGCTGAGGAGGTACGATTCCAAACGATCCTTTGCAATCTCGACATCGACGGGAAATAGTGCTCCCTCGGTGTTGTAACCGCTGCTGGCTTGCCGCACAGGGAGGTCTCCCTCGTATTCAAAAATGGAATTGATCCGCGAAATAATATTGTCTCCTGTCAGCACCAGCCGGTCCCATTTCGGCCTGCCGGTCGGAGGGTCGGGCAAGATATCGATCACAAACGGATCCTTGCGGGCACTGCTGACGTGAAACGGGATGAAGTTACCGCCATAGACTCCGATGGCTTCCCCGGCCTTCAAGGGCTTTCTGGCAACAACCATGGCTTGACCGATCATGCTTTGTTCCTGGGGAAACTTGGCATCTTCGGCGGTGAACGCCCGCACCAGTAGCTTCTCCTCGTAGAGCTTGGCGACCCCTTCATGGTTATCCCATCTCAAGTACGGCAGGATGTCCTGGGCCTGGTAATGTAGCCCCGATCCTGTGGGGTCACTCGTTCTCTGGATTCTCTTGATGCGCAACGGCCTGCCCAGCAGGTCCCGCAAGGGATAGCGACCATTGTTCACTCGGTCATATTCGCCCATTCTGTTGGGCTGGTGCTGATAGGATTTGATGGCTTTCATACGCTGTAGGTCTTCGTCAGTGAAGGGCTCGGGCTCAACGTATTCAAGTGCCGTCACCATGTTCGACTCACTTTCCGGCAGCTCGATCTTGCTCTGTACCGGGCCTGGAGCGCCGCCTTTCAAGCCGATGGCGGGGTTGATTTCCCAATGCCCGTCCCTCAGCCGCACCACCGGGCGATAACAGCGGAAAGGATTGCGAGCGTCGATCAGCTTCCAGCCGAAATCTGAAGACTCGACCTGAAAATAGCGCCCTCCCTCTTGGATGTAGTGTCGTGAAAAGGTGTCCTGATAGAGGCCTTCGCTTACGGGAGTGAGCTCGCTCGGTGGTGTTGCCAGCGCGAAGTGAGTGTCCAGTGCGTGGCCAGTCTGGTAAGGCCGCGAGGGTGGGGGGGCGGGAATTCGACGCATGACTGCCGGCGAGGTACTCAGTTGCCTGATTTTGTGAATCAACGCTTGTTTGAGGGCGCTGTTTCGATTGGGGCCTCTAAAGCCCAGATTGTCCAGCTCGGTTTCGGGGAGAGCTTGCCCGATGGCCGAATAAAGGTCGGTCGGTGCGAAGATTTGCAGGCTGTCGGTATCGTAGACCCGATAGCGTGAGCCTTCGCGCAGCAGGCGCTTGACGCTTGCAGCGGCGTGGTTCCCGACGGTGGCGGTGGGAGGTTCAGTTGGCGTGGCCGAATACAGTTCCAGGCGAACGTCGCCCGACCAGCCTGGCAGCGCTTCAAGTGTCTGCAGCACTAACTGGTCCGAGGCCGGATTGAATGTCGTGCGCAGATAAAGGCCTTCATGGACCCGGGCGGTGTCCACGTCCTGCATGAACAGCTCGGCTTCGTCTTTCAGGTAGGGCGGCAGGCTTTTCTGGCCCTGGATCTGCAGGGCCTCAGCAGGGTTGATGGATTTTGCCATAGCTTGGACATAGCTTTTGGGCAGGTCTGGAAAGTCCCGGCGGATCTGCTCAGGCAAGGGGCCTTCGACCTGTTCGCTCTGTTGATAAAGCTCCTCGAAGCGTTTCGATGCGGTTTTCCCGATGGTCCCGGAAGGAGTAGCACCGTCGTTGACGGGGGGGCTGGCATGCAGTTGTTGATGTTGGATTTGCCTGTCGAACTGGAAGCGTTTCAGCGTATCGAGCAATTGTGCCGGCGGCGATTGGTTATCACGATGAAGTTCAAGCAGCAGATTCGAATCGCTGGCGCTGGCGTGTAGGATCGGAGCCAGGTCTTCGGTGGGAGTGTCGGCGGCAATCGGTCCCAAGCGCCGGAGCCGTTTCAGTTCGCTCCAGTCCTGTGGGTTTTCGTGCAGGGTACGCCAGGCGCCGCTGCCGTTTTGCAGTAAAGGTGGTGAGTACGCCCAGGGGTCGTCGGGATGTCGAATGGACCACCCGGACGAGCTGCTATCAGGACCCACCTCATAGAGATGCCCGTCCAGAGACAGATAGTGCTTGCCTTGATAGTCGTACAGGCCCTGCTCATCGGGGAGCAGCGCTTCAGGCAGTTCAAAAGATTGGCGATAGGGCGCCAGGTCCGATTTCCACAAGCTAAACCGAGTGGGTGAGAGCTTCACGCGAATCAGTGAGTTGACGAAGCCGGCGGCCTTGATGGCGCCCGCGCTTGCCCCCATCAGGGCGACCTGTTCGGCGACGTCCATCAGGTAGTTAAGCGCTTCAACCTTATCATCGCGTCTCCAGGCCTCGAATCCCTGGTAGACCCCCTGGAGCAACTGTGCCCCCGTGAAGATCAGCAGAATGTCGCCTACTACGGGGATGAACGACGCGGCGAGGGTCAATGCCCCCAGGCCGGCGTTTTCGTACACCTGTAGCTGGCGTTGACGGGCTTGGCTGTCGATATCCGCCGTGGGCACGACGACCTCCCGCCCGTGCCGTTCGCTCTGTTGTACGCGCCGGTCACGAAGGCTCTGGAATACGTCGCCGCTGATGGGTTGCAGCGCCAGCCAAAGTGGCGGGGGCAGTGGAATCGGGCCAGACGGTGGTCTCCATTTTTGCCGCATGGCTTGTCTGATCAACTGATTGAGCAATTGTCCCCGATCACTGATCGGTAGGAATCGCGAAAAGAAGCGCTGGTAGCTGCGTGATAACAGCCTGTGGATTAACTCGTCTTCGAAATCCTCGAGTGAGTCGTAGCGTGCCAAGGGGGCGATAGGATCCTGCGGTATGTAGACGATGCACGGATGCGTTCCATCGTTGGCGTCCAAGCCGATAACCAACACCTCACTGACATCCAGATCGAGGAATTCGAGCAACGAGCAGGGTTGAGTATTGCGCCTGACGACATAACGGGCATTCAGTACGTCGAGCAATACTCGGTAGCAGTCCGTCGAGATCTTTTTTTGCAGGATAGCCATGTGTATCGCCACGGCAAAGGCGTCCTTGTAGCTTTTGATCAGGAGGTCTTGAGTGCTGCTTTCGATATCGTCATCGGCTGGGTCGGCTACCCTGAGAACGGACCGAAGGTGAGCCTGATAAAGTCCACCGAAGTCAAGACGGCGGCAGACCAGAGCGAACTCCTCGGGTTTGATCCGGGTTTTGCTGTTTCGATCTCCAGCGGTCAGGTAAATCCCTGAGCCCGCGCCGTAGATGTCGATGCCGGTGAGCGCTTCTTCGAAGTTGCGCAGGCTGGCGGACAAAAGTGTTTGTTCGGTGGTTTGGCCCTGAACCGAGATCAATCCGAAGAAATAGTCGTTTTTGCGCACGTGAACGAAGGTCGCCCGCTCGACATCGAGGGTGAGTCGGAAATTGACGGCGATGACCTGTTCCAGCAGTGGCTTGACGAAGTGCGCGGGCGATAGCAGTTTTGCCATCATCTGCTGGACCTCATGCTGGGAATTGAAACTGGCCAGCAGGTTCTGGCGCAAGGCGCTGCGTTGCTCGCGGGAGGCATCGAGCAGCCATGCCGGCAAATGTTCTTTGATCACGTGGAAATGAGTCTGTGCGTCGGGGAGCGGGAGAGAGGATGGAGTCATGACGGAGGCCTTGCCGGTTCGTTGAGGCATCAGCTAACGCCAAGACGCCTGTGCGATGGCGCTAGATAGTTGTCGGCCCGCACTCGGGGGTGGGTGCAGGTAAAACCGTCAGGCTTGATCAAAATTTGTGCTATATTCCGCGCCCGCGAATTTTCATCTCGACACCGGTCATCGCCATGCAAGCAGCCAAGCCGTTATTTGACTATCCCAAGTACTGGGCCGAATGTTTCGGGCCAGCGCCCTTTCTGCCCATGAGTCGGGAAGAGATGGATCAGCTTGGCTGGGATTCCTGCGACATCATCATCGTCACCGGTGACGCCTACGTTGACCATCCGTCCTTCGGCATGGCGATCATCGGTCGGCTGCTGGAGTCCCAGGGGTTTCGCGTGGGGATCATTGCCCAGCCGAACTGGCAGTCCAAGGATGACTTCATGAAGCTCGGCGAGCCGAACCTGTTCTTCGGAGTCGCGGCCGGCAACATGGACTCGATGATCAACCGCTACACCGCCGACAAGAAAATTCGCTCCGACGATGCCTATACGCCGGGCGGCCTGGCCGGCAAGCGTCCGGATCGCGCCAGCCTGGTCTATAGCCAGCGCTGTAAGGAGGCCTACAAGCATGTGCCGATCGTGCTCGGCGGTATCGAGGCTTCGTTGCGTCGGATCGCCCACTACGATTACTGGCAGGACCGTGTGCGCAACTCGATCCTGATCGACGCCTGCGCCGACATCCTGCTTTATGGCAACGCCGAGCGGGCGATTGTCGAAGTGGCCCAGCGCCTGTCCTACGGCCACAAGATCGAAGACATCACCGATGTGCGCGGCACCGCGTTCATTCGTCGCGACACGCCGCAAGGCTGGTACGAAATCGACTCCACGCGCATCGACCGTCCAGGCAAGATCGACAAGATCATCAACCCCTACGTCAATACCCAGGACACCCAGGCTTGTGCGATCGAGCAGGAAAAAGGGCCGGTGGAGGATCCGCAGGAAGCCAAGGTGGTGCAAATCCTCGCCAGCCCGAAGATGACCCGCGACAAGACCGTGATCCGTTTGCCGTCAGTGGAAAAGGTCCGCAACGACGCCGTGCTCTATGCCCACGCCAACCGTGTGCTGCACTTGGAAACCAATCCGGGTAACGCCCGTGCGCTGGTGCAAAAGCATGGCGAAGTGGATGTCTGGTTCAACCCGCCACCCATCCCGATGACCACCGAAGAGATGGACTACGTGTTCGGCATGCCGTACCAGCGGGTCCCGCATCCGGTGTATGGCAAGGAAAAGATCCCAGCCTACGACATGATCCGTTTCTCGGTGAACATCATGCGTGGCTGCTTCGGCGGTTGTACTTTCTGCTCGATCACCGAGCACGAAGGACGGATTATCCAGAACCGCTCCGAAGAGTCGATCATTCGCGAGATCGAGGAGATTCGCGACAAAGTCCCAGGTTTTACCGGGGTGATTTCCGACCTCGGCGGCCCGACCGCGAACATGTACCGCATTGCCTGCAAGAGCCCGCAAATCGAATCCGCGTGCCGCAAGCCGTCGTGTGTGTTCCCCGGTATCTGCCCGAACCTGAATACCGATCACTCGTCGCTGATCCAGCTCTATCGCAGCGCCCGTGCGTTGCCAGGGGTGAAAAAGATCCTGATCGCCTCCGGCCTGCGCTATGACCTGGCGGTCGAGTCACCGGAATATGTCAAAGAGCTGGTGACCCATCACGTCGGTGGGTACCTGAAGATCGCCCCGGAACACACCGAGGAAGGTCCGCTCAACCAGATGATGAAGCCGGGCATCGGCAGCTATGACAAGTTCAAGCGCCTGTTCGAGAAGTATTCCAAGGAAGCCGGGAAAGAGCAGTACCTGATTCCGTACTTCATCGCCGCGCATCCGGGCACCACCGACGAAGACATGATGAACCTGGCACTGTGGCTCAAGGGCAACGGTTTTCGCGCCGATCAGGTGCAGGCCTTCTACCCGTCGCCGATGGCCAGTGCCACGGCCATGTACCATTCGGGCAAGAACCCGTTGCGCAAGGTTACCTACAAGAGTGAGGCGGTGACCATCGTCAAGAGCGAAGAGCAGCGCCGGTTGCACAAGGCGTTCCTGCGCTACCACGATCCGAAGGGCTGGCCGATGCTGCGCGAAGCGTTACTGCGCATGGGGCGTGGCGACCTGATCGGGCCGGGCAAGCAGCAGTTGATCCCACTGCACCAGCCGGCGACCGACAGCTACCAGAGCGCCCGCCGGAAGAATTCGACGCCGGCTGGCAGTCACAAGGTGGCGAAAGAAACCACCACCAAGATCCTCACCCAGCACACCGGCTTGCCGCCGCGTGCCAGCGACGGTGGCAATGCTTGGGACAAGCGCGAACAGGCCAAGGCCGCCGCGTTCGCCCGCAACAAGCAAGCCGCCAAGGAGCGAGCCGACGCGGCCAAGGGCAAGAAGCCGGCGCGCAAACCGGTGGTGCCGCGCTGAAATCACGCGGCGCCCAGTGGCTCCTCGATACCCGCCACCAGCCTCCTAAGCCCGGCGCAAGCCGCGCTTAGGAGGCTGGTTGGAAATTTCACGAACATCCCCGCCGTACTTGATGACGCAGCCGTCAGCTTTCCTTTCGTTTCGCGGGACTGAGCAACTGTCTTTCAAGCAGAGTCAGTCGTCGACGGACTCTATCTCTGACCAGCATGACGCTGATTGCCCGACGATATTTTCGGCTGCTGATCACCCACAGACCCAGCACGCAAACACCCAGGGCAAGTAGTGCCACAAGGGTATATCGGGTCTCCTGCAGCAGCATGAGATTGATGGAAAAACTGGCGATTAACGATAGAAACAAAATCCATACCGGCCAAATGTGCCCCCTGAACTGTAAGAAACAACACCATGAAAGCACAAGGACAGTGGCTGCCTGGCCACTGAGAATAAATTCGAGTTCATGAAGATTAAAAGCAAAAAACTGAGGCAGCAAAAGGGGGATCGCAATAACGAGTGAGAGGATTGCCGATAGGCAGACGAGCCCCAAAACCCAGGTAAACCGGGTGATATAGGGCACGAAGGCCATATATTCCGCTAGCTTCAGCTCTGCAAGTTGCTCGGTTTTTCGTTGCCGTGCCCTGGTGAGAGCCACGCATGCGGCCATGGCCCGGCTAAAACGCCGGCTACCCAATAAACCGAGTCCCAGTGCGCCGCCGAGCAGGCTAAATAGGCCGAGCCAGCGATTGCCCTCAAGAAAACCAGTAAAAACTGCTATTACCAGACCGTTCAGGCGGGCAAAGGTAATCAATAGCTTCTTCGTTTCGACGGTGATAAAGCAGCTGCCGAGAAAGATAACCACGCTCAATAAAACAGCGAGGCGATTGATATCGCGCCATCCCAATGTAGAAAATTTTTCCAGGAATGCTTGAGTCACCAGAACGCCGCATATCCAGGCAATGGCTAAAGTGGAAAAGGTGGTGATAATGACAGGAAGAAATCTTAAAGCATGGCGGGTTCTTAAAAGTATAAATACATTCATGATTTTGCATGCCCTGCGCAGCGCTGGTGATGGCGCCATAGACGCAACTTTACGACATCCCGTCTCATTGCATGCTGGGACGTGCTGTTGAGCAACAGCAACCCCAGAAGAGGCGTGACCAGGCCGAGTATATAAAGAACAGGCGGAGCGCCGTACAGCAGTGTTGGCAAACTCAGTAACAGACAGCTAACCAATACCGCGACTTTAAACCAAACCCAGTGAACATGCCCCCACAGGATCGCGCTTTCGGCAAAAGAAAAGGCCATTACCACGGCGACGCCCCCGAGAACGACAACCGTGGATTGCACTCCAATAGGGGCTGATGGCAAGTAGGTCAGCATCAGCAGCAGTGCGGTGAATACGATGGAGAAGCACCCCAGTATTACTCCAGCTCCCCCCGTAAAGCTGTAGCGCGAAAGAGCGAGCAGTGGATTGAACTCTTGTCTCATTATCTCGCCTCTTCATATAGGCCAATAGCCAAGGCATTCACATTTCCTGAAAAAGCACTCCCGGAAAAGCTTAGAGTAGCGGCGACAGAGTCTTTGATATGAATCATTGTTGATTGATTGATAGCATTCTCTGAAAAACTTTTTGGTAGTTCTTTGGTCGCTTGCTTCAGTTTTATAAGTTTCCGAGTTAAGCTAGGATTTTTGATCGCCAGTACATTCTTTGTCAACTTTGCCCGCTCCTGGCGACTCATGCCTTTCAATACTTGACGGAAATTTTTGTTGATTGCCAATTTTATAATTTCCGTCACTCTCAAAGTTGTATATCCCGAAGCCCCTGCTCCTAACAAAGAAATATCATCGAGAGCCGCCACCATCCCTTGATACCATTCCTTGCTATCGAGTCGGTCGTTAAGCTTTGGGTTCACTAACTCTATAGCCACTCTGGTACCTCCGATGAGACATTGAGCGGAACTGGCGCTAGCAGCGGAAAGGCCGATAAAAGCAATGATTGAACTGGCACCTGAAGTGAATGGAATCAACACACTCCCAGCTCTCACCACCACCCAACTGAGATATGCTGCCGAGCAGGCTAATCCCATGCTTACCAGCTCCGCGACTAAACGCGACTCTCGCGGCTGCGTCTCCAGCGCCCGCGCAAACTCCAACGGCGCCATGTACCTGGGAGCCTCACGCAATATCACCTTTTTCGGCACAATGCTGCAAATCACCTGGAACTCGCGCAACGTTACTACCGTGAAATCGCTTTCGATGTACACCACGCCAGCGCCCGCTATCGCCGGGTCCGCATCGATAGCGCGAAATAGGCGTGGCAGATCGACTTTGCCCTCTACGCGCTGCCGAGCGTTGCTGTGCGCCCCGGGAACACCGCTTTTCAATAATTCGGAAATCATCCCATCATTCCCTGACCTGTTATGACGGTCTGGGAGCATAAGCAGTCCAATCAGCGGAAAATGTAGGACTTGCGAGTTAATGAGGTGGGCACATTCCCTTTCGCTGTTCCGCGCCTTGATCCAGACTGCCCCCTGCGAGGACAGTACCTGCCAACGCCAGTTCGGCGTGGATCAACGACACGGAGTGTGTATGGCAACCGATATGTTTTTGAAGCTGGGCGATATCAAAGGTGAGTCCAAAGACCAGCAACACCGGGACGAGATCGAAATCCAATCGATTCAATGGGGCATGAACCAGTCCGGCTCCATGCACACGGGCAGCGGTGGCGGTTCCGGCAAGGTCAGTATCAACAACTTGTCCTTCAGTAAATCCATGGACAAGTCATCCCCCAATCTGATGGCGGCGTGCTCCAGTGGCAAGCACTTTCCCGAAGCGACGCTCACCGTGCGCAAGGCCGGCGGCACCAGCCCGGTGGAATACCTGGTGATTACCCTCAAAGAAGTGATGGTGGCGTCCTATGGAACCAATGGCAATCAGGGTGAGGATATTTTGCATGAGGATATAGCGCTGAACTTCGCCAAGGTCGAAGTCAGCTACCAGCCGCAGAAAGCCGATGGTGGCAAGGATGGCGGGGTCATCAAGTATGGCTGGAATATTCGTGAGAACGTGAAGATTTGAACGAATCGCCCATTTTTTTCCTCGACAGTGAGCACCATCTGCCAGTCAAGCCAGTACTGATGATGTGCTTTAGTCACTTTTGTTTTTTGAAAAACATATGCAGTACTTTTTTATCAAGGAGCGAAAGTCACCATGCAGCAAAACCCTTATGCAACACCCGTTGCTGAACTGTCTGAGAGTCATGCCGAAACCCCCAGTTTTTTTGTTGTTTCCTGCTCGAAGCTCATCATCATGAATATGGGGACACTGGGTTATTATAGTTTTTATTGTTACTATAAAAACTGGAAAAACTACAAGCAGGCCTCGGGTGCTGCTATCTATCCGTTAGCTCGAGCTTTTTTTTCGATAATCTACATTTTTCCGTTGCTTTCCCTGATTCATGTGAAGTTGAAAAGCCAAGGTGATAAGCCACTGTGCCCGCCTTACTTGCTGGCATCGCTGATCATCGTATTGGGTTTTTCCGAGATGCTGTCTGAGTGGCTATTTAGCATGCCGTTCAGCACGGCGATGAGGTACGGCGTAATAGGCGCTCAGATCGGCTGGCTTATCTTCGTACAGCGAATGATCAATCGGGCTGAAGGCGATCCCGAAGGTAAAGGCAATTCTCGCCTGACACCGCTGAACTATTTTGGGGTCTGTGTTGGCCTGACCCTGTGGGTGCTGATGATTTACGCGATCACTGTATTACTGATGAACGGCGAGCTGCCATTCGGCATCAGATTGTAGGTCGGGTTTAGGAGCCGTGGTGTTCAATCGCTCGTAACTAACGGCGAGTGAGCGAGGATTGTTCGTGTGGCCGATGATCACATACGACCCCGCGTGGGCTCTACGGGCTGGCGTTGTTGCTCCCCTTGTAAGGGTTGTTGTTTCTCAACAGCCAAGGCCTGCGGGACATGTGCGGAAAACGGGTACAAGTCCGCCATCAACGCCAGAGCCTGCGCCGCTCCTTGTCGAGCGGCGATAGGGTGCTCAAACGGAGGCTTCCGACTCCGAGCACGCGCTGCCGGTCAAGCCCGTAAGCCTCGTTCTTTTTCAAGGTGGGTGTCAGATCAAGTCGAGACTTTTACAAAAATATGAGGTTAAAGGGATGAATGTGTTGTCCATGTTGTCAGCTGGTGACAAATGTCGGTTTTTACCTATATTGATTCTCTTACTTCTGATCGCCATCCTCTCGTGGCTCAGCAGTGCTTTTCTGATCCAGGATTTTGCCAGTCGAGTGCTATTTCTAGGTAAGTATAATTCTATTCTAGTAAGCTTGGTTTTAAGTGTTTTATTGGTTTTTTTCGCATGCCTGGCTAGTCGAATATTGATGGGGCGTGTCGTGTTGTTTTTTACCCTGCAATGTTTGTTGCCGGCTACCATCTTGACCTTTATCGGCGGCAATCGGCTACTCTGCTCCTTGACTATATTTCTGGGGGTTCTCGGATTATTTGTAATGGGTCGACGACGTTGTTTGCAAGCTATTCATGTTTTGGGCGCGTCCAATCACCAGCCTGATTCGATTATCCTCTCGTTGAGATTGAATCACTATATGTGGTGGCAGCCGTATGCGGCGCGGTATGGGTTGATTCACATAGGTGTATGGATGTCTGCAACATTTTCATTGACAATGACTGGTTTAGCGCTAATGAACTATTACTTGCTTCCATATGGTTATATGCCGTTTGCTTGTGTTGGGGCGGCCCTCTTGATGTGTGGGTCCTTCTTTTTCTCGATTCAAGGAAGCTTCAAAGGCGCTTGGGTGTTGTTTTTTATATTGATATTTTGCCTGTTTTCCTGCCTGCCATTGATATTGGAATTTCGGCACAAGACTTTGGCGCTGTTGAGTTTTGTATTTCCAGCGGTCGGTTTGTATTGGATGAGTACTCGCCGATACCAGCGGGGCCTCAAGGTTTTGGCGGTAGCTCGACGAGCTCGTCTAAGGCTCGAGGCATTGGAGGCAGCCATTCTTAAAACCTGAGCCTGCCCGCCTTTTTTTGTGCGCCCTTGCGTACCACGCCCTCAAACTGGCGCGATTCTGCTGTCGCGCTTGGCTGAGCGAGTACAACCCACGCCGAAGGCGCAGGATTTGCAGGATGGCATTTTGCGCGCTTCGGTTTAAGCCCTGGCTCGCAACTGGTACGCCGAGTCGATCCCTATCGTGTCGCGGGCTTTACCTGACGCTTACAAGGCTGCACACACAAGTCCGGTTCTGACAGGGATGATCTCAAGCGTCCGGCGCTTGCTCTTTTTCTTCGCTATCTTCAACGGTGACGCTTTCTGCTTCGGGGTTCAGCAACGCATCGGCCTCGGCTTTCTTGCGTTGTAGCTTTTCCTCTTTCTTCTGTTCCTTGGCCAGATCTCGTTGACGTTTGGCGAAGGAGTAATTGGGTTTGGCCATGGGCGATCCTCTGGGGTCGAAGGTGAGGTTGAGCGGCGCATATTCTGCCTGTGTTCGTCACGCAGCACACGTAACAATGACACCGGCCCGGCAAGCTCAGTCTCCAGAGTAAAGGTTGGCCGACCAGGCTCCAAGCTTTAAAGCTCGTGTAGTGGCGTTTCACAGATGCCGCAGGCACCACAGGCGTAGGCGGCGAGCAAGCTGTATAGCAAGCTGTTGAGAGGCATGGCAGACGCTCCGATAGATAATGAAGGACTAAGCTCGGTACGACATGTATCTGCGCTCGCCCGGGCGGCGCTGAAAGCTTGCTCGCCTGGCCTTCGCTCGAGAACATTTGTTACGGACCCTAATCCTAGGCTTGGCCGGCTCGTCTGGTTGGTTGATTGTATCCATCGAGGCGATAGCCTGGAATTGTATACAGTCTATTGAGTCAGATCATGGAAAGCCTGGGTGTTTTTTGCCAGTCTTCCCGTTTGATCCGTTGATTTTCATACCCTACCTCGGAGATTTACGATGTTTGCTAAAGTCGTTGCGGTGTCTTTGTTGACTCTGGCCAGTGGCCAATTGTTGGCTGCCGACTGCTCGGTCACTGTCGATTCCACCGATCAGATGTCCTTCAATACCAAGGAAATCACGATTGACAAAAGCTGCAAGACATTCACTGTGAACCTGACCCATTCCGGCAGCCTGCCGAAGAATGTCATGGGCCATAACCTGGTGTTGAGCAAGACCTCCGATATGGCCGGTATTGCCACCGATGGCATAGCCGCCGGGATCGACAAGAATTATCTGAAAGACGGCGACGATCGTATCATCGCCCACACCAAGATCATCGGCGCTGGCGAGAAGGACTCGGTGAGCTTTGAGGTGTCGAAAGTGGCCGAGGGGCAATACGGGTTCTTCTGCTCGTTCCCAGGTCATATCTCGATGATGAAAGGCACTGTCACGGTCAAGTAACGGCCTTTGTCGCACCTGATCCCGCGCCGTGCGGGATCAGGACTGATCGCTTCTCCTTAGCTCCAGGCGAATCGTCCTTCCCTCCAATTCCTGGCGGCTGAATACGCCACCAAGCTGTTTGCGCTTGTAGTCATTGCTAAGCACCTGCCATTGTTCGTCGACGCTGTAGCAATTCAGGGTTTTCTGTGGCTCGACACCTGCCGGCGCCTCCTGTTCTTGCCAGTCGCAGAGGCCGCGATAGTGTTTTTCCCCCAAAGACGGAAAGCCCGACACGCCCGCGCGCAGATCATCGCGCAGGGTAATGGCGCCGCTGTTGGTGATGCTGCGTTGATGGTGGTCCTGGCCATAGAACGCTTCGGTCTCGAAGCTCACCTCGCTCAGGGAGAGCTGGCAATCAGGCAGTTCATAGCCGGTGGGGATGTTGAAGTCGAAGTCGCGGTTGGCGTCTGCCGGACGAGTGTCGAAATGCAGCGTCGGATGCAGGTAGGGACAGCCCGCCTGCTGGCGGTCGGGTGCGTAGCGGGCGCTGGCGCGCAAGGCCGTCTGGCTGGGCATGGCGCCGGTCAGGGTGAAGTATTCCTGGCTGGGGCGCCCGTTGGCGGTGGCGCTTGACTGACGGGTGGCAATGGCGATCCAGCATAGCGCTCCGATCAGCCCGATCAGCGGGATGAACCAGGGGCGCTGGAACAGAGAGGTGGCGCGGATATGAGGAGTTTTGTGCTGGAACAACATCGGCGGCAGTCCTGACCAACAAGGGTTGGCGCAGACTGCCGAGGTGTGTTCGGTGTCTCAAGAGTTACCGAAGAAAAAAGAAATTTCCTACGAGATGCAGGCGGCTGTTTCAAGCTTTCGAGGCCGTCATCTTGAAAATGCCCTGGGCGTTGCTGCTGTCGAAGTTCAAGTCGAGCCGGTTGGTTTGCGGATCGATCCGGCGCTGGATGAACTCGACGAAGGAGCCTGGGACTGAATGTTCGCGGTACTGGCCTTGGGCGTCGATCAGTCCGCGGCTGACTGTGCAGGCGCGGTAGGCGGTCTGCATCACCCGGCCTGAAGCTGAGACTTCGATGCTGTCCTTCATCGGGCGCTGGCGTTGCTGCTGTTGCGCTACCGTGGCCTCCAGGTCGGCGACGCGGTCGGTGAGGTGGTTGAAGCTGTTGCCTTCGGTGGCGATCCAGGCCATTTCCGCGCTTTCGGCGAGCAGGGCTTGGTAGTCCGCCTGGTGCACCGCGCCGTGTTGCCGGCCAAAGGCCCGGTACAGCGCCGGCAGCAGGACCAGGGCTTCGGCCAGGTGGCAATGGCGGGTCAGTCGCAGGCGCTGGAGAATGCTCAGATGTTCAGCCTGCAGCGGATCACGGCTGGAGGCGAGCACACGTGCGACGGCGTTCTGGAAGGTTTCGCTGAAACGTCCCGGATGCAGTTCGGAGACAAAGAACTGGGCGATATCTTCGGGTAGGTCCATCTGGCGATAGCCCCAGCCAGTCATGCCCAGCCTGGTCAGCGGATAGGTACGCACATCGGTGAAGCCCAGGGGCTCCAGCAATCGCGAGAAAGCCAGGCGCCCGCGCGGCAACTCGCCGTTCTCGCTCCAGTCGACAGTGCGGATGGCGCCGTGGTCGAACACCACCTTGCGCCCGTCTTCGGCTTGTTCTTCCACATAATCGCGGCCATCGGGAACGGCCTCTACCAGTTTGTGGAACAGACACAGGTTCAGGGCTTCGGCCAACCAGACCCGGTGCAGGGCGTCGTCGCCGTGGGAGAAATCATGCAATGCCGGCGGCACCTCGACATGTTTTTCCAGCCACTGGGCGGCAGGTTGGCCGAGCACGGAAGCGACAAGGGCGAACAGGCCTTCGAAGGAGGACATTGGGGCAGGACTCGGGCGACAAAAATGAGCCCCTATGAAAGCCTTTGAATGGGAACCGGGCAAGCGAAAAAAAAAGCTGGGGTCATTCCGTTTTGTCGGGTTCAAGCGTGAGTGCGCCAATCCGATGTGGCGAGCGGGTAAGCCCGCCCGCCCTTTCCATCTAGTGGCCTGTACGGTGAGTTCGTTAGCTCAAGTTCGCAGGCCACACGTCCAGGGTCAGGGCGCTGTGACCCGCTAGCCGGGCTATGGCGAGAAATAGCAACCCTACGGTGCGAATGGCATCTCGCGCTTATGGTGAGTCTTTTCGTAGGTCCGACAGATGATATCGAAGGCTTCCTGGCGTACTGGTTCACCGTGCAGGAAGGCGTCGATTTCGGCATAGGTCACGCCATGAGACGCTTCATCCGGCTTGCCCGGCGACAAGTCTTCGAGATCGGCGGTGGGTATCTTTTCAACCAACGATTCAGGTGCCCCGAAGCTGCGGGCAATCGCCCGGACCTGGTTCTTTACCAGACCGCTGAGGGGCGCCAGATCACAGGCACCGTCGCCGAATTTGGTGAAGAAGCCCATCACCGCTTCCGCCGCGTGGTCGGTACCGATGACCAAACCATTGGCGGCGCCGGCGATGGTGTATTGCGCGACCATGCGCATACGCGCCTTGGTGTTGCCCAGCACGAAGTCTCGCGAGACCGCCGCCTTGCCCTCAAAGGCGGCGACTTCGCTGGCCAGCGACTTGACCGCCGGGCCGATGTTTACGGTATGGCACTCGTCAGGATCGATGAAGTTCACCGAGGCGGTGGCGTCGTGTTCGTCGAACTGAGTTTCATAGGGCAGGCGCACGGCGATAAAACGGTACTGCGTATCGCCAGTGCTTTCACGCAGTTCACGTATGGCGCGCTGGGCCAGCAAGCCGGCGGTCAGGGAGTCGACGCCGCCGCTGATGCCTAGCACCAGGGTCTTGAGGCCCGAGTTGCGCAAGCAATTGTGGATAAAGGCGACGCGTCGGGCCATCTCGGCCTCGAGGGCCGCGTAGTTGGCGAACGGCGGTTGGACCTTGAGCTGTTCAGCAATCTGGCGCTGTACCGTTTGCATGATTCACTCCTCACGTAACATTCAATCGAAAACAGATTAATCGGTCACCTGGAACACATGGCGCAGGTAGGCAACGAAGTTCGGATCCTTGCACTGGGCCTTGCCCGGCTCGTCGGAAATCTTCGCTACGGGCTGACCGTTGCAGGCGGTCATTTTAAGCACGATGCTCATCGGGTCCACACCTGGAATGTCACAGGTGAGGTGGGTGCCGATGCCGAAGCTGACATTGATCCGCGCGCGCAGGGCGCGGAATATCTCCAGAGCCTTGGGCAGGCTGAGGCTGTTGGAGAACACCAGGGTTTTGCTCATCGGGTCGATGCCCAATTGGTGATAACGGGCTATGCATTTTTCGCCCCAATGCACCGGGTCGCCGGAGTCATGACGCAAACCGTCGAACAGCTTGGCGAAATACAGGTCGAAATCGCGCAGGAAGGCGTCCGTGGTGATGCAATCCGTCAGGGCGATACCCAGTAGCCCGCGGTACTCGCGAACCCAGCAATCGAGTGCGGCGATCTGGCTGTCGATCAGCCGGGGGCCGAGTTGTTGGTGGGCCATGATCCATTCGTGGGCCATGGTGCCCAAGGGTTTCATGGCGAACTCGCGGGCCAGGTGCACATTGCTGGTGCCGACGAAGCGCCCTGGGAAGTCATGTTTGAGTACGCTGACCACCTCCTCCTGGACCCGGTAGGAGAAACGCCGGCGAGTGCCAAAATCGGCGACCTGCAACTCGGCGAGCTCGTCGGCGGTGGCGTTGGCGGTCAGCCAGTCGAACTTGCGATACAACTGCTCGCGGGCTTGGCTCAGCAGGGTTTGCTGATAGCGGTAGCGGTTGCGCACCTCACTGACGATCGCCAACAGGGGCACCTCGAACAGAATCACGTGCAGCCATGGTCCGCGCAGGCGGATGAATAGCTCGCCGTTTTCGATCCCGGCGTGCACGTAGCGCAGGTTGAAGCGGAACAGGCCGAGAAAGCGCAGGAAGTCCGGCTTGAGGAAGCTGATGCGCTCCAGGAAACTCAACTGATCGGCACTCAGGCTCAACTCTGCCAGGCACTCGATCTGGTAACGAATTTGCGTCAGGTAGGGACGCAGGTCTTCGCTGTTGCGGCAACGAAAATCCCATTCGACTTCGACGTTCGGGTAGTTGTGCAGTACCGCCTGCATCATGGTCAGTTTGTAGAAGTCGGTGTCGAGCAGGTTCTGCACGATGCAATCGCCGAAGGCCTTATCGCTCATAACGAATATCTCCATGCCGGTCACCGCTGACGGCGTTCTGGCAGTGTTTAAGTGAGTGCCACTAGTGGCGCATACCCGTGGGCCGTTTTACCAGCGATTTTTATCGAGACAGCGTGCCCGCTCATCGGCGGGGATCAGGCGTGAATGGGAGGGGCAATCTGCTCCAGCATCCAGCGCACGAAATCCCGCACCTTCGGCACGTCCGCCGAATGCTCCGGGTACGCCAGGTAATAGGCGTCATGGCTGGGCATCGCATGCTGCCAGGGAACGACCAACTTGCCGTCGGCCAGTTCCTCTTCCACCAGGAATCGTGGCAGCAAGGCCACGCCACAACCGACCTGCGCTGCGCGAATGCATATGTAGAAGGTTTCGAAGCGCGGCCCGTGGTAGCTGTGCTCGGTCTGATAACCTTGGCTTTCGAACCAATCATGCCAGGCCTGGGGGCGTGAGGCGTTCTGCAACAGGACCAGGTCGCTCAACTGCCTCGGGTCGACGAACGGCTTGTCCGGCAGGCTGGAAGGCGCGCATACGGGCACCAGTTCTTCGCTGAACAGCTTCACGCACTCGGTGCCTGGGCGCGAGCCCGGGCCGAAATAGAATGCCAGGTCGCTGCGGCCTTGCAGGAGGTCGTCGGCTTGCTGCTCGTTGCACAGATCCAGGTGAATGTGCGGGTGACGCAGGCGCCACCCCTTGAGCCGTGATACTAGCCAGCGAGCGCCGAAGGTCGAAGGCGTGGACACTCGCAGGACTTCGGTCTCGCCGCCGTAGGAGCGCAGGTAATGTGTCGATATTTCCATCTGGGTCAGGATTTTTCGGACTTCAATCAGGTATAGATCGCCCGCTGGCGTCAGTTGCAGGCGCCGCCGAATCCGGCGGAACAGCAGGTGCTGGAGTAACGCCTCAAGCTGCGCGACCTGTTTGCTGACGGCGCTCTGGGTAAGATTCAGCTCTTGCGCCGCGCGGGTGAAGCTCAAATGGCGGCTGACGGCCTCGAAGCATTGCAGGGCGGTGATTGAGGGCAGGTGTCTTTTATTCAGCATAAACGGGCCTTTTTTCCTGTTGCTTGCGCTGCATGAATAAACGGAATGATATCTCGCCTAAAGGTCGTTTGTTGGTAAGTCTCGGCACCGCTACAACTAGATGCCTGTGTGGTGAATTTTATGAGTCAATTTCGGATGCCACACGTCCCTGGCCGGCGTTGCTGTTGCTCGCCATAGCCTGGCTAGACGAGTCACCGCGCCTTGGCCATGGACGTGTGGCCTCCGAACTCGAGCTAACGAAGTCACCGTACAGGCCACTAAGCGGTTCGAAATGCCGTGTTTCTCGGCTGAAGATTTCCAATTCCCGTCTCAAGGAGTGACTCCCATGATTACCGCATTGCTCGATCGTCTTGGCGTGAACCCGGCGTTGTATCAACAGGGCAGGCAGCCTGTGCATTCGCCCATCGACGGCAGTCGCATCGCCTCCGTGAGCTGGCAAAGCCCAGCCGAAGTGGAACAGCAGGTCAGCCGCGCCGAGCGCGCCTTCGAGGCCTGGCGCAACGTACCGGCACCGCGTCGCGGCGAGCTGGTGCGCCGGTTCGGTGAAGTCCTGCGCCAATACAAGGCCGAGCTGGGCGAGTTGGTGTCTTGGGAAGCCGGCAAGATTACCCAGGAAGGCCTGGGTGAAGTGCAGGAAATGATCGATATCTGCGACTTTGCGGTCGGTCTGTCGCGCCAGCTCTACGGTTTGACCATCGCCTCCGAGCGTCCGGGCCATCATATGCGCGAATCCTGGCATCCGCTGGGGGTGGTCGGGGTGATCAGTGCCTTCAACTTCCCGGTCGCGGTCTGGGCCTGGAACACCGCACTGGCGCTGGTCTGCGGCAACGCGGTGATCTGGAAACCGTCGGAAAAGACCCCGTTGACCGCGCTGGCCTGCCAGGCGCTGTTGGCGCGCGTGCTGAAAGACTTCGACGACGCCCCGGAGTCTCTCAGCCAGGTCATCATCGGTGGTCGCGATGCTGGCGAAGCTTTGGTCGATGACCCGCGTGTGGCGCTGATCAGCGCCACCGGCAGTACTCGCATGGGGCGCGAGGTGGCCCCGAAGGTCGCCGCCCGTTTCGGTCGTTGCATCCTTGAGCTGGGTGGCAACAACGCGATGATTCTCGGTCCGAGCGCCGACCTGGATATGGCGGTGCGCGCCATTTTGTTCAGCGCCGTCGGCACCGCTGGTCAGCGCTGCACCACATTACGCCGACTGATTGCCCACGAATCGATCAAGGATGAGATCGTCAACCGTCTCAAGGCGGCGTACTCCAAGGTGCGCATCGGCCATCCGCTGGAAGGCAACCTGGTCGGTCCGCTGATCGACAAGCATAGCTTCGAGGCCATGCAAGATGCCCTTGAGCAGGCCTTGAGCGAGGGTGGCCGGGTATTTGGCGGCAAGCGCCAGTTGGCGGAGCAGTTTGCCAATGCCTATTACGTCTCGCCAGCCATCGTCGAGATGCCGGAGCAGAGCGAAGTGGTCTGCAGCGAGACCTTCGCGCCGATCCTGTATGTGATCGGCTACAGCGACTTCGCCCAAGCCTTGCGCCTGAATAATGCGGTGCCACAAGGCCTGTCGTCGTGCATCTTCACCACAGACGTGCGCGAGGCCGAGCAATTTATGTCGGCGGTGGGCAGCGATTGCGGGATCGCCAACGTTAATATCGGCCCGAGCGGGGCGGAGATCGGCGGGGCGTTCGGCGGTGAGAAGGAAACCGGGGGAGGGCGTGAGTCGGGTTCGGATGCGTGGCGCGGCTACATGCGGCGCCAGACCAATACCGTGAACTACTCGCTGGAGCTGCCGTTGGCCCAGGGTATTACCTTCGACTGACGGAGGCGCTAGTGGCCCGTGTGGTGAGTTCTATGAGCCAATTTCGGCGCCACCGGCCCCTGGCCGGCGTTGCTGTTGCTCGCCATAGCCCGGCCAGACGGGGCGCAGCGCCTTGGCCATGGACGGGTGGCTTGCGAACTTGAGCTAACAAACTCACCGTATAGGCGACCAGGCCGGCCTTCGCCACACGATGAAGCAAGTTTGGAATGGGTTGTTTGGGTTTCATTTTCGGAGTCTGGCAATGCCGTTACGCGAAGAGTGTCTATGGGAAAAACTGACGCCGCAGCGACCTGCGGCGGCGCGCTTCAAGGGTGAGTTGAGCGTCGATGTCTGCGTGATCGGCGCCGGTATCACCGGCCTGTCCGCGGCAATCCACTTGTTGGAGCAAGGCAAGCGCGTCTGCGTGCTCGAAGCCCATCGCGTCGGCCATGGCGGCTCCGGGCGCAATGTCGGACTGGTCAATGCCGGCCTGTGGATTCCCCCGGACGAGATCGAGGCCGGTTTCGGCGCAGCCGTGGGCAGCCAGCTCAATCACATGCTCGGCGGCGCTCCGGCGCTGGTGTTCAGTTTGATCGATAAATATGCCATCGATTGCCAACTGCGCCGTGAAGGCACCTTGCACATGGCCCACAATGCCCGTGGCGAGGCCGATCTGCGCCGCCGCGAAGAACAGTGGAAGCGGCGTGGCGCGCCGGTGGAGCTGCTGACCGGCGGCGCTTGCGCAAGTGCAACCGGGACCAAAAAGATCGCTAGCGCGTTGCTCGATCGACGTGCCGGCACCCTCAATCCCATGGCCTACACCTCGGGCCTGGCCCAGGCCGCCGCCGGACTCGGCGGGTTATTGTTCGATCATTCACCGGTCACCCGCCTGGAGCGTCAAGGCCTGCGCTGGTCGGTGTGCACGGCTGCTGGGGCGGTCAGCGCCGAGCAGGTGGTCATTGCCTCTAACGCCTACACCGAAGGCGAGTGGACCGAGCTGCGGCGCAATTTCTTTCCCGGTTACTATTATCAGGTTGCGTCCAGTCCGTTGACCGAAGAGGCTGCGCGGCAAATCCTGCCGGGAGGGCAGGGGGCTTGGGATACCCGCCAGGTGCTCAGCAGCATCCGACGCGATGCCGACGGTCGACTGCTGCTGGGCAGCCTCGGCAATGGCAACCGCAAACCCGCCTGGTTCCTGCGCACTTGGGCCGATCGAGTGCAGCGGCACTATTTTCCCTATCTGAAAAAGGTCGATTGGGAGTACACCTGGACCGGCTGTATCGCTTTTACCCCCGATCACCTGATGCGCCTGTTCGAGCCGGCGCCCGGCTTAGTGGCGGTTACCGGTTATAACGGTCGCGGCGTCACCACCGGAACGGTGGTCGGCAGGGCCTTCGCCGATTACCTGTGTAACGGAAATCCACTGGCCTTGCCGATTCCCTTCGGACCAACGCGTCCGGTCCCGGCGGCGGGGCTGCGCAGTTGCCTGTACGAGGCCGGATTTTCGCTGTATCACGCGGGGCAGTGTCTGCGAATTGTTATTTGATACAACAAAAGCGCCCATCCGGACGGCGCTTTTGCCCAATGCAGCTAGCCTGTAATGGTGCGCGATGTAGCAGTTGCGCACAGGGAATGTGCAGTTCGGTGACACGCGTTGTTACAGGGCGGTTGCACGCCTTTTCAGTTGCGTGGTTGCAGTAGTGGCACTTTGAAGTTGCACCTTTTTAAAAAAAGGTTTCACCTTCAGCGGTTTAGACGGTTGCACGTACCGGTAAAAAGCGCCCGAAACAGACCATAAAACAATAAGACAGGGACTTTTTGCAGAACAAAAAACCTATGGCACGCCCCTTGCTCTGAGCGTTCAGTGAAGTCGCAGTGCCAATCTAAAAAAATCGGAGCACCACCTCATGTCCCAGACGTTTTACAAGAAAGGCTTTGTAGCCCTCGCAGTGGCTGCTGCGTTGGGTGTTTCTGCGTTTGCTCGGGCGGATCTGAAGATCGGCGTAGCGGGGCCTATGACCGGTGCCAACGCCGCATTTGGCGAGCAGTACATGAAAGGTGCACAAGCGGCGGCCGATGTGATCAACGCGGCTGGCGGCGTCAACGGCGAGAAAATCGTGCTGGTCAAGGGCGATGACGCTTGCGAACCGAAACAGGCAGTGACGGTCGCCAAGAATTTGAGCAATCAGAAGGTGGCCGGCGTTGTCGGGCATTTCTGCTCTTCTTCGACTATCCCAGCGTCGGAAATCTACGACGAGGCTGGCATCATTGCCATTACTCCGGGCTCCACCAACCCGCAAGTGACCGAGCGCGGCCTGTCGGCTATGTTTCGTATGTGTGGGCGTGACGACCAGCAGGGTATCGTCGCCGGTGACTACATCGTCGATATACTCAAGGGCAAGAAAGTCGCGGTCATCCATGACAAGGACACCTATGGCCAAGGTCTGGCCGATGCCACCAAGGCTCAATTGATCAAGCGCGGCGTGACCCCGGTGATCTACGAGGGTCTGACCCGTGGCGAGAAGGACTTCAGCGCCCTGGTCACCAAGATTCGTGCGGCCGGTGCCGACGTGGTCTACTTCGGTGGCTTACATCCGGAAGCCGGCCCCCTGGTCAAGCAACTGCGCACCGAAGGCCTGAAGAACGTCAAGTTCATGTCCGATGACGGTATTGTGACCGACGAGCTGGTGACTACCGCCGGTGGCCCGCAATACGTCGACGGTGTGCTGATGACCTTCGGTGCCGACCCACGCCTGTTGCCCGACAGCAAGGCGGTCGTTGAGCAATTTCGCAAGGCCGGTACCGAGCCTGAAGGTTACACGCTGTACGCCTATGCTTCGATTCAGACACTGGCTGCCGGCTTCAACGGCGCCAAATCGAACAAGGGCGAAGACGCGGCCAAATGGTTGAAGGCCAATCCAGTCAAGACCGTGATGGGTGAGAAGGCCTGGGATGGCAAGGGCGACCTGAAGGTCTCCGACTACGTGGTTTACCAGTGGGACGCGAGCGGCAAATACCATCAGTTGGAAAAACAGAAGTGACATGAAAGCCCGAACCGGCCAGCACTTTTGGACACTGGTCGGTCGTCATGCGTGTCCGTGCAGTAGCAGTACCTGTCTTTTCTCGTAGAACTGCACATGGCTGTACCGCGGCGGCGGTTGAACCCCGGTCCGTCGCGATGCGCTTCTGTACAGTCTCTCCAAATGCGTGAGATTGCGTTATGGATGGTATTTTCCTGCAGCAACTGGTTAACGGTCTGACCCTCGGGTCGGTCTATGGCCTGATCGCTATCGGCTACACAATGGTCTATGGCATCATCGGCATGATCAACTTCGCCCATGGCGAGGTTTATATGATTTCCGCCTACCTCGCGGCAATCAGTCTGGCTCTGCTGGCTTACTTCGGGATTGAATCCTTCCCGCTGCTGATGCTCGGTACCTTGATCTTCACCATCGTCGTCACCGGCGTGTATGGCTGGACCATCGAGCGCATCGCCTACAAACCGCTGCGCAACTCTACCCGCCTGGCCCCGCTGATCAGCGCCATCGGTATTTCGCTGATCCTGCAGAACTACGCACAGATCGCCCAGGGCCCGAAACAGCAAGGGGTTCCGACGCTGCTCACCGGCGCCTGGCGCATCGACATCGGCACCGGCTTCGTGCAACTGACCTACACCAAGGTCTTTATCCTGATCGCCGCTTTTTTTGGCATGGGCCTGCTGACCTACGTCATCAAATACACCAAGCTTGGCCGCATGTGCCGCGCCACCCAGCAAGACCGCAAGATGGCCTCGATTTTGGGGATCAACACCGATCGTGTGATCTCCTATGTATTCGTCATCGGCGCGGCGATGGCCGCCTTGGCCGGGGTGCTGATCACCCTGAACTACGGCACCTTCGATTTCTACGCCGGCTTCGTCATCGGCATCAAGGCGTTTACCGCTGCGGTACTCGGCGGGATCGGCTCGCTGCCGGGCGCGATGCTTGGCGGGGTGATCCTGGGGATCTCCGAGTCGCTGTTCTCCGGCTTGGTCAACTCGGACTACAAGGACGTCTTCAGCTTTTCGCTGCTCGTTCTCGTCCTGGTCTTTCGGCCCCAAGGCCTGCTCGGCCGTCCTCTTGTGTCGAAGGTATAAGCGATGTCTTCAAGCACTAAAAAAACCATTGATCTCAAAAGAAGCCTGACTGACGCGATCCTGGCCGGTCTGGTCGCCCTGATTGTGTTCGGCCCGATTGTCGGCGTGGTCCTCGACGGCTACGGTTTCAACCTCGAGGCCACTCGGGTGGCCTGGATTGTCGCTATCGTCATGCTGGGCCGCTTTGCCTTGAGCCTGTTCCTGCAGACGCCCAAGGGATTGCGCATTCTCGCCGGTTTCGAAAGCAGCGGCTCGGGCGTGCATGTGCTGGCGCCGGACTACAAGTCGCGCCTGCGCTGGATGGTCCCCCTGGTGATAGTCATCGCCGTGGTGTTCCCGTTCTTCTCCAACTCCTACCTGCTGGGCGTGGTCATTCTCGGCTTGATCTACGTGCTGCTGGGACTGGGACTGAACATCGTGGTGGGCCTCGCGGGTTTGCTCGACCTCGGTTATGTGGCGTTCTACGCCATCGGTGCCTACGGACTGGCACTGGGTTATCAATACCTGGGGCTGGGTTTCTGGACGGTATTGCCGCTGGCCGCGATCGCCGCCGCATTGGCCGGTTGCATCCTCGGCTTCCCGGTATTGCGTCTGCACGGCGACTACCTGGCCATTGTGACCCTGGGTTTCGGCGAGATTATCCGCTTGATACTCAACAATTGGCTGTCGCTGACCGGTGGCCCGAACGGCATGCCCGCGCCGCTGCCCACCTTCTTCGGTCTCGAGTTGGGCAAACGGGCCAAGGATGGCGGTGTCCCGTTCCATGAGTTTTTCGGCATTGCCTACAATCCGGACGTGAAGTACTACTTCATCTACGCGGTGCTGTTCCTGGTGGTGCTGGCGGTGCTGTACATCAAGCATCGCCTGGTCAAGATGCCGGTCGGGCGTGCCTGGGAAGCCCTGCGCGAAGACGAGATCGCCTGCCGCTCGATGGGTCTCAATCACGTACTGGTCAAGCTGTCGGCGTTCACCATTGGCGCCTCGACGGCCGGTCTGGCGGGGGTGTTCTTTGCCACTTACCAAGGCTTCGTCAACCCGACCTCGTTCACATTCTTCGAATCGGCACTGATCCTTGCCATCGTGGTCCTCGGCGGCATGGGCTCGACCATCGGCGTGGTGATTGCGGCCTTTGTGCTGACGGTGGCCCCGGAGCTGTTGCGTGGTTTCGCGGAATACCGTGTGCTGTTGTTCGGCGTGTTGATGGTGTTGATGATGATCTGGCGCCCGCGCGGCCTGATTCGGATCAGCCGTACCGGGGTGACCCCGCGTAAAGGAGTAGCGCCATGAGCGAAGTCGTCCTCTCGGTCGAGAAACTGATGATGCACTTCGGCGGCATCAAGGCATTGAGCGATGTCAGCCTCAAAGTCCAGCGCAACTCGATCTTTGCCCTGATCGGCCCCAATGGAGCCGGCAAGACCACAGTGTTCAACTGCCTGACCGGGTTCTACAAGGCCTCTGGCGGCAAGATCGAACTCAATGTCCGGGGCGAGCAAACCAACGTTATTCAGTTATTGGGCGAATCGTTCCAACCGCTCGATTTCGTCTCGCCGAAAGCCTTCCTCAGGCGCCTGTACTACAAGATGTTCGGTGGTACCCACTTGGTGAACCGTGCCGGTCTGGCGCGGACCTTCCAGAACATTCGCCTGTTCAAGGAAATGTCGGTGTTGGAAAATCTGCTGGTGGCCCAGCACATGTGGGTCAACCGCAACATGCTGGCGGGCATCCTCAACACCCAGGGTTACCGCAAGGCCGAGAGCGATGCTCTGGATACGGCGTTCTACTGGTTGGAAGTGGTCGACCTGGCGGAGTGCGCCAACCGTCTGGCGGGCGAGCTGTCCTACGGTCAGCAACGCCGTCTGGAAATCGCCCGAGCCATGTGTACCCGGCCACAGATCATCTGCCTCGACGAACCGGCCGCCGGCCTCAACCCTCAAGAAACCGAAGCGCTGAGCGCGATGATCCGGCTGCTGCGCGACGAGCACGATCTGACCGTGGTGCTGATCGAACACGACATGGGCATGGTAATGAGCATTTCCGACCACATCGTGGTGTTGGACCACGGCATCGTCATTGCGCAGGGCGGGCCCGATGCCATCCGCAATGACCCGAAAGTGATTGCGGCCTATCTGGGCGCCGATGAAGAGGAAGTGGTGCTATGAGCCAACCCATCCTCGAATTGAAGGATCTCGATGTGTTCTACGGGCCGATCCAGGCCCTGAAGAAAGTCTCGCTGCACATCAACGAAGGCGAGACGGTCAGCCTGATAGGCTCCAACGGTGCCGGTAAATCGACGTTGCTGATGTCGATCTTCGGCCAGCCGCGGGCGGCGGACGGGCAGATCATCTACCAGGGCGTGGACATCACCCACAAGTCTTCGCACTACATTGCCTCCCACGGCATTGCCCAGTCACCGGAAGGCCGGCGGGTGTTTCCCGATATGAGCGTGGAAGAGAACCTGCTGATGGGCACCATCCCGATTGGCGATCAGTACGCCAAGCAAGACATGCAGCGCATGTTCCAATTGTTTCCGCGTCTCGAAGAGCGGCGCACCCAGCGGGCCATGACCATGTCCGGCGGCGAGCAGCAAATGCTCGCCATCGCCCGTGCGCTGATGAGCCGGCCGAAACTGCTGTTGCTTGATGAGCCGAGTCTGGGCCTGGCGCCGATCGTGGTGAAGCAGATCTTCGCCACCCTACGAGAATTGGCCAAGACCGGCATGACCATCTTCCTGGTGGAGCAGAATGCCAACCATGCCCTCAAGCTGTCGGATCGGGCGTATGTGATGGTCAACGGGCAGATCCGCCTCAGTGGCAGCGGCCAGGAGCTGTTGGTCAACGAGGAGGTGCGTAACGCTTATCTGGGCGGGCATTGATTGGCCTGTTTTGCGCTGCAACGATGAAAACCCGAAACGCCTCGCGATCCTTGGATCCGGGGCGTTTTTCATATCCATGGCGGCGGCGCGAAATTGTGGACAACCCAATTGGAAACCTCCTGAAACGCGACATAAAATCGTCGCAAATAGTTGTTTTGTCACAGGTTTGAGTTGTCCCCGTTTGCTGTGGAGGTGGCTGTGGGTAACATGGGAGTAGCTCGCTGCAGGCCTTTGAAATCGTGGCTTGTAGCGTGTTGTGTGTTTTTTGATCAGTGATTTCTCCGCAAGTCTTCAAGGTATTTGTCAACAGATTTGTTACGGTTGAGTCAGTATCGAAAACCCCAGACAAACCTGTGGATAACTCTGTGGGCAAACTCTGGAAAGACCGCCGTGAGCAGCGTAGTTGCTGGCCTGGAGCCATCTCTATGAAGTCGGCTGGATGAGCTGCTCCGGCGAGCAGTGCATACGAGGTTGTCCGGGGTCAAGCGAAAAACTTTTGAAACAAAGCTGCGAGCCTTGTGGACAGGGGGTTCAACGCTTTTCGACTTGCCCCCAGAGACTGTGGACGAGACTGTGGATAAGGTGCGCACACCGGACGCGAAGGCCCGGCCCGTCTGTCTTGATGGTGATTGAGTGTTTTTTGTACAGGCGCGGCGGCGTCAATGTCGACAACGCACACAGTTGCCGGCCTTTCTTAGGCCGGGCATGCTGGGCAACAAACGAATTTACTTGCGGCTGTAACCGCGTCGAGCAAGGAGAACACTATGACATCCACGTTGTTCATTACGGGCGCCACTTCAGGTTTTGGCGAGGCTTGTGCCCGTCGTTTTGCCGAGGCCGGCTGGAAGTTGGTGCTGACCGGCCGTCGCGAAGAGCGCCTCAACGCTCTATGCGCCGAGCTTTCCCGGCAGACCGAAGTACACGGCCTGGTGCTTGACGTGCGTGACCGCAGGGCTATGGAAACTGCAATCGCCAACCTGCCGCCGAGTTTCAGCAAGCTGCGCGGGCTGATCAACAACGCCGGTCTGGCTCTTGGCGTGGAGCCGGCACCCCAGTGCGACCTGGACGACTGGGACACCATGGTCGACACCAATATCAAGGGCCTGATGTACAGCACCCGCCTGCTGTTGCCGCGGCTGATCGCCCATGGTCGTGGCGCCGGGATCATCAATCTGGGGTCGGTTGCCGGCAACTATCCCTATCCGGGCAGCCATGTGTATGGTGCGAGCAAGGCCTTCGTCAAACAGTTTTCTCTGAACCTGCGTTGCGACCTGCGGGGCGCGGGCGTGCGAGTGACCAATATCGAGCCGGGGTTGTGTGAAAGTGAGTTCTCGCTGGTGCGCTTCGGCGGTGATCAGGCGCGGTATGATGCGACCTACGCCGGGGCCGAACCGATTCAACCGAAGGATATCGCCGACACCCTCTTCTGGGTACTTAACACGCCGGCCCACATCAATATCAACAGCCTGGAGCTGATGCCGGTGAGCCAGACCTGGGCCGGGTTTGCCATCGAGCGCGACAAGAGCTGATCACTGGACCTGTGGCAATCAGCGCAGATAGTCTGCCAGGCCGTACAGGCAAGTCGCCAGATGATAAGGCGTGGTCGACGGCATGTCCTCGCGGCTGACCACGCCCGTGGCGTCCAGGCACTCATGCCAGCCACCCTCGTGCATGAAGCGTTGTTGCAGGCTCTGGAGCTGACGCCGCAGGCGTACCGAGTTATCCACACGCATGGTCAGAGCGCGCAGGTATTCGGCTTGGGCCCAGATCCTCTGGGTGCGGTCATGCGCGCTGCCGTCGATGGCGAGCATGGCGCTGACCGCGCCGGTCCGTGGATCGACACCCGTGCGCTCGGCATATTCGAAGCCGCGCTGCATGGTGGCATGCAGGGCTGTCCCGCGCATCAGTGGCGAGGACTCCAGGAGGAACAACCATTCGAACTGATGGCCGGGCTCGAACCAGTTATCCACGGCGCCCAACGGTTTTTCCAGCATCACGTCGTGTTGGTGATCGATAAAGTTTTTTTGCAGGGCACTGGTCAAGGTGATCAGATCGTGTTGCACGCGGGCATCGTCGCGTGCCGATAGCGTGGCTAGAAATGCCTCGGCCAGGTGCATCAGCGGGTTCTGCAACGGTCCACTGCCCAGGGGAGCCCAGTCGCGGTCCAGGCTCGCCTCATACAATCCGTCACCGCTGGCGAAACGCACGGCGATCGCGTCCAGGGCGGCGTCGAGCACCGACGCCACCTCTGGCTCGCGAACTTTGGCCCAGTAGTGGGCGCAGGCGAAGAGAATGAACGCGTGGGTGTAGAGGTCCTTGCGAGCGTCCAGCGGCGCGCCTTGCGGATCGATACTGTAGAACCAGCCGCCATGCTCGGCATCATGGAAATACCGCTGCAGGGAGCGCAACAGCGCGGCGGCGCGACCGGCGGCGTCGGGGAAGGCGCTGTCGCCGATCAGGCTGGAGAACAGGTATAGCTGACGTGCGCAAGCCATGGCGCGATAACGCCGCACCGGCAACGGTTGCCCCGTGGCGTCCAACGCTTCATAGGGCAACGCCAACTCGCCATTCCAGCCAGGGCCCTGCCACAGAGGCACGATCACCTGACGAAAGTGCTGTTGCAGTGCGTCGGACAGGGCAGTCAGTGCAGATTGGGAGGTGGAGCTGGAAACATCGGGCATCGTCTGGCGTCGTCAGAGCAAGGGCGTTTGTGCGACATGGTAACAGGCAGGCCGCTGTTGTGTCAGATAGGCCGTTGCTTGCGTCATGGCGCACGAGCTTACCCGTGACAGCGCCTAAACCGTACAAGCCACTACACCTCGGTCGTCCGCGAAGCCCCCTGGCCGTGTACGAACTGTGTTCGAAGCAAGGCCAGGTCGACCCTCGATGCTGCCTGGGCGAGCGCAGCGTCGGTCGGATATGAGCTCAAGCGATGTGGTACTGTCCCAATACGTCTTTATCCTTTTGCCACACTGAAACCCGAAAACAGGCTCGTTGCCGGTTTGTGATCGCCTTCGTTGCGATACTGGCCGAATTTGGCATACGAATCGCTACTGTGGGTATCGAACATGGTGGAGATGCCTTTCTTGTCGAAGACGTTCTCGCCGTTCTTCGTCACCGAGATTTCCCCATTGCCAATGCCGCGTTTGAAGTCGATCTGAAAGTCTGCCCACTTGCCGACATCTTTTGCCGCATCTCCTGGCTTGCCGATGTTGAACACTTTCGACGGTGCGTTGCTGTCTTGGCTGGTCTTCAGATGCAACTGGTATTGGCCATTCTTGGTAGTCAACCAAGCGCGCGGGCTGGGTTTGGCGTTGTTGTGGTCGAGTACCTGAAAGAAAGTGCCATCATTGTTAGACTCACGCTTCATGCCGAACTTGAAGCTGTATGGCTGCCCTTCCTGAAGCTTGGTGCCGTCCTTGATTTCGGCGCGGGGGCTGGTGGAGTGCTCGGTATAATGGCCTTTATTGAAGTCAACCTTGATCACATTGCCACGTTCTGGATCGTGGGCCATGCCAATTTTGTCTTCCGCGGATTTCTGCACACTCAATTGGTTGCCCAGTGAGTGCTCGGAGAAATTGCCATTCGCTGGGCTGCCCGGACCGCCTGGGTGATTCTGAGGCGCGCCAGTCGGGTGTGACTGGCTGTCGATAGGGGAGTGCCCCGAGGCGCCATTACCCTTTCCACCACCGGTCACTGCGCTGTTCGACGGCTCGTCGGAGGCGTCCGATTGGCCTTTCATCAACGTGCTCAATCGCTGAAGCATGTCCTGAATCAGCGTCATCAATTGCGTCAGGGGATCACTCTGATTGTCTGGGCCCGCCATGGCGTTGTTATGCGGTTGTTGTAGGAAATTGTGATGGCTGCCGAAATTGACCGGCGAGTTTTGCATGTGCGAGTGAAAGGAAATCGGCGAATTGCCAGTACCAGTACCAGCGCCTGATTGAGTGTTTGAAGGCGTAAGGTGCTGTGTGCTGGGCGGCAACTCGAGTGCAATGGTACGGATAAGCGAATTGATCGACGTCATGGTCTCGTCCTATCGTTGAGAAGTACAAACCGCCGACGTGACAGTGGGCAGCCCTCAGAAGACTGAGTGGCGATTGCAGTGGCTCGGTTCCAAATAGAAATACAGGTAGGAACGTTGCGCGGCGTGTCAGGCTCTGTCCGAAATGTAGCTGCGCTCGCCCACGCGGTGTTGAAAGCCCGGTTTACCGGTGATGCACCGCGTCTTGTGCTGGATTACTCGGTGCTGCCGAGTCCCTGCCAGTGTTTCAAGCCGATAAAGATGAAGCGCAATTGCTGGGTAATCTTGGCTTGCGGCGTCAGGTGTTCGGGCAGCGGTTCGAGCGGCGGGTCGATGATTTCCGGCAAGGTGGCGAACACGCTCTTGACGACCAGGTCGGCTATCACCGCCAGGCCGGGAGCATCCAAGTGCCGCAACTTGGGCATCAGGGTCAGGTCGGCGGCCAGATCGGAGCTGATGTGTTCGCGCAAGGTGGCGATGGCCTGGCGTACCCGCAATGAGCCGCCGTACTGCTCGCGAGCGAGAAACAGGAATTGTGAACGGTTCATCGCCACGACATCGAGGAAGATCCTTATCGAGGCATCAATGATTCCGCCCATGATGAATTCGTTGTGGCGAACCAGGCGGATGGTTTCCCGGAAGGTCTGGCCGACTTCGCAGACCAGCGCCAGCCCGAGCTGGTCCATATCGTCGAAATGTCGGTAGAAGCCGGTCGGCACGATGCCGGCGGTTTTCGCCACTTCCCTCAGGCTGAGGCCACCAAACCCGCGTCCACCCTCCATCAGTTGGCGCGCGGCGTCCATCAGGGCATGTCGGGTTTGTTGTTTCTGTTCGGCGCGAGGCAGCATCGAGAGAGGGGTTTTTCCGCAGGACAAGAGCGCAGCACTCTAGCAAATCAGCTTTGCCTGCGTCGAATGCGGTGGAGCAACAAGCGCGTGATGCGATGAGGCGGGGTTCCAGAAATGCCAAAGCCCGATCCAGGAGATCGGGCTTTGTTCCAGGCCAGCATGGGTTTAGCTCAAGGACTGATGACGTTCGGCCAGGCGATCGGCACCGCCTTCGACGATCAGGCCCTTGTCTCTCAGGCGATCATTACCACCTTCGGCGAGCGTTTGGCCTTTCTGGTTTTGCGGGGTCCGGTCACTGCCATCGGCGGCCAGGGAACGGATTTGTGGGGCCCGGTCGGAGGTGTCGTCCGAAGCCTGCAGACGACCTTGTGGAGTCCGTGCCGAACCATCGGCGGCCAGGGTCTGACCTTTCTGGTTTTGTGGGGTGCGGTCACTGCCATCGGCGGCCAGGGAACGGATTTGTGGAGCCCGGTCGGAGGTGTCGTCGGAAGCCTGGAAGCGGTCCTGCGGAGTCCGTGCCGAACCATCGGCAGCCAGGGTGTTGAGCGACTGGCTGACAGTGCCGTGGCTGCTTTGAGCTTGTGGCGTGGCTTGTTCGCGGGCCGGCAAGGCATAGGCGTTGGCAGCGAGGACGGCAAGGGTAAGGCTGAGTAGGAATTGGCGTTTCATGATCGGTTGCTCCGTGAGAAAGCTATAAAGTGGGTACGAAGCCAATGCTACTCTTGCAAAATCGATATGAAAGTTCATAAAGACAATGGTAATAATCAACGGAATTGATTGTTCTACCCCGACCCCTCTAGATCGGGGCTTTCCGAGCGTTACCCTGTGTTTTGTATTGGGTATTTTCTACCCACACCTAGGTCGTGAGAGGGTATTTACGGGGAAAATTTGCCTTGCCAGGCAGTTTCGGTGACTCCGAATTTGTCGATTAATGGCCTTTTGCATTAAACCTTGGCGGGTGTTCGTCAGTCGTAAAGGTATTGTGCATCGCTTTTTTGGACGTTCAGTTGTCATTAGGAGCCCCGTGCAATGACGCACACTCGAAAAATCCTCGCCTGGACCAGCGCCAGCCTTGTCCTGCTGCTGGCGGTGCTGGTGGCGATCATCGCGTTCTTCGACTGGAACCGGGTCAAGCCGCTGATCAATGCCAAGGTTTCCACTATTTTGCATAGGCCATTTGCTATCAATGGCAATCTGGCAGTGCGCTGGCAACGTGAGCCGGATGAGGGCGGCTGGCGGGCTTGGCTGCCCTGGCCCCATGTGATTGCCGAAGAGCTCACACTGGGCAATCCGGATTGGTCGAAGAACCGGCAGATGGTCGAACTCAAGCGCGTCGAGTTGCGGTTTGCGCCATTGTTGCTGCTGACGCGCCAACTGGCGATTCCGCGGATTGACCTGACCGCGCCAAATGCCAGTCTTGAGCGCCTGGCCGATGGTCGCGCCAATTGGACCTTCCAGTTCGACCCCACGGATCCGAATGAGCCACCGTCCGACTGGAGGGTGGATATCGGCGCCATCGGCTTTGACAAGGGGCATGTGAGCCTGGATGACCAAAGCCTGGACACCCGGCTTGACCTGCTGATCGATCCGTTGGGCAAGCCTGTTCCATTCAGCGATATCGTTGGCGACAGCGTGGCGAAGAAGGCCATGGAAAAGGGCGCTACGCCGCTGGATTATGCATTCGCGCTGAAGGTCAAGGGCCAGTACCATGGCCAGAACCTCGCAGGCTCCGGCAAAATCGGCGGCCTGTTGGCGTTGCAGGACGCAACCAGGCCCTTCCCGGTGCAGGCTGACGTAAAAATCGCCGATACCCGCATTGCCGTTGCCGGCACCCTGACCGACCCGCGCAATCTGGGCGCCCTGGACCTGCGCCTGACACTGGCCGGTAACAGCCTGGGCAATCTCTATCCGCTGACCGGGGTGACCTTGCCGGACTCACCGGCTTATGAAACTGATGGCCATCTGATTGCCCGACTCCATGAGCCGACAGGGGCGACCTTCACCTACGAGAAATTCAACGGCAAGATCGGCAGCAGCGACATTCATGGCGACCTGGCTTATGTCGCCAGTCAGCCGCGTCCCAAGCTTAGTGGGATGCTGGTATCCAACCAACTGCTGATGACCGATCTGGCTCCGCTGATCGGCGCGGACTCCAATGCCAAGCAGAAAGCCCGTGGCGGCGAAAGTCGCCAGCCCGCGGACAAGGCCCTGCCAGTAGAAGTGTTTCGTACCGAGCGCTGGCGTGATATGGATGCCGATGTGGCGTTCACCGGCAAACGTATTGTCCACAGCGCGGAGTTGCCCTTCACTGATCTTTACACCCACTTAGTGCTGACTGACGGCGAACTGAGCCTGGAGCCCCTGCGGTTCGGTGTGGCGGGCGGCAAGCTCGATGCGCAAATCCGCCTCAATGGCCGTACAGCGCCGATGCAGGGCCGGGCCAGGTTGACCGCGCGCAACTTCAAGCTCAAGCAGTTGTTCCCGACCTTCGAGCCAATGAAGACCAGTTTTGGCGAGCTCAACGGCGATGCGGACATCAGTGGCACCGGCAATTCGGTGGCCGAGCTACTGGGCACCTCCAATGGCGAGCTGAAAATGTTGGTCAACGATGGTGCGATTAGCCGGGGGCTGATGGAGATCGCCGGGCTTAATGTCGGCAACTACGTGGTTGGCAAGATCTTCGGCGACAAGGAGGTCAAGATCAACTGTGCGGCTGCGGACCTGGGGATCAAGGGCGGCTTGGCGACTACCCGGCTGTTTGTCTTCGATACCGAGAACGCGATCATCTATATCGATGGCACGGCCAATTTCGCCGATGAGCAACTGGACCTGAAGATCAGCCCCGAGTCCAAGGGCTTACGCTTGTTGTCCTTGCGTTCGCCTTTATATGTGCGCGGCAAGTTCATCAAACCCGATGCCGGTGTGCAGGCGGTACCCCTGTTGTTGCGGGGCGCGGGCATGGTTGCCCTGGGGGTGATCGCCGGTCCGGCGGCGGGGCTGCTGGCGCTGGTGGCGCCGAGTGGCGATGTGCCCAACCAGTGTGCGCCGTTGTTGGAGCAGATGCAGTCGGGCAAGGCGCCCAAGACCGTCAGCCATTGAGGGGTTGCCTCAACCTGCCGAGGCTTGTGGGAGTGGGTTTGCCCGCGAATGGAATACCGCGTTTTTCAGGTCTGGCGCCACCGTTTTTCGTCGCGATGCCGCCCAGATCGAGCTCCCACAGGGTGTGTCAAAGGTCCTTCAGGATATCCGCCATGTCATCGGCATGTTCTTCTTCCTGGGCGAGGATGTCCTCGAAGATCCGCCGCGTGGTCGGGTCCTGGTCACCGATGAATTGGATGATCTCGCGGTAGCTGTCCACCGCGATCCGCTCGGCCACCAGGTCTTCATAGACCATTTCCTTGAGGGTCTTGCCGGCCACGTATTGGGCATGGGAGTGCTGGGACAGCAGATCCGGATTGAACTCCGGCTCGCCACCCAGTTGTACGATGCGTTCGGCCAGGCGGTCGGCATGAGCCAGTTCCTGGTTGGCGTGTTCGAGAAATTCGTCGGCGGCGACGCTGGCCTTGAGGCCGGTGGCCATGAAGTAGTGGCGTTTGTAGCGCAGGGTACAGACCAGCTCGGTGGCCAGTGATTCATTGAGCAGCCGCAGGATCTCGTCGCGGTCTGCGTTGTAGCCTTCGGTGACCGCTCCGTTTTCGACATTCTTACGGGCGCGCTCGCGAAGAGTGGTTACATCGGACAGGTGCATGTCGCTCATCTCGATCTCCTGACTAATCTGGTTAGGTACCTCGCTCTGTCGGCGAGGTCGCTACCTGGTTGTGAGTCCCGACTGAGGGAAAAAGTTTTATCCAATTGGCTATTGGGGAAATCCTGGCGGCGCTCACGCCGATTGCGATAAGCCTGATCGTGGTGGGCGCGCTGGGGTTGAAATAAACAGCGGTGTCGCGTCGCTGTCATCTTCAATGCCAATGCTGGGGGTCTGACTGGCTCGTCGAAGCCAGCCTCCACTTCTTCTATCGTCATGGTAATCATCGATGTCGCAGGAACTTGCCACGCGTTATCCGTTGATATTGGTGCCGGGTATGCTCGGGTTTGTCCGTCTGGTGTGGTTTCCCTATTGGTACGGCATTGCCCCCGCGTTGCGCGGCGGCGGTGCGCAGGTGTTCGCTGTCCTGGTGTCGCCATTGCACTCCAACGAAGTGCGCGGCGAGCAGTTGCTGTTGCGGATCGAGCAAATTCGCCGCGAGACGGGGGCCGACAAGGTCAACCTGATCGGCCACAGCCAAGGCTCGCTGACCGCCCGTTATGCGGCAGCCAGACGGCCCGAGTGGGTGGCGTCCGTGACCTCGGTGGCGGGTCCCAATCATGGCTCGGAACTGGCCGATCATTTTCAGCGACACTATCGACCGACGAGCATTCGGGGGCGCCTGCTGACCCTGGTATTTTGCGCCGTCGCACGGATCATGACCTGGTTGGAAACCGGCTACCGCGGGCCGCGCCTGCCAATGGACCTGGTCGCGTCCCATCAGTCATTGACCAGCGACGGTGTGGCACTGTTCAATCGGCAATACCCGCAAGGATTACCGGATATCTGGGGCGGACAAGGGCCTGAGTCGGTCAATGGAGTACGTTATTATTCCTGGTCCGGCACCTTGCAACCGGGCATTACCGATCGTGGGCGCAACCTGTTCGACGGCACGAACCGCAGTTGCCGGTTGTTCGCCAGGACCTTTATCCGCGAAGCAGGGCAGTGCGATGGCATGGTCGGGCGCTACAGCTCGCACTTGGGAACGGTGATTGGCGATGACTATCCCCTCGACCATTTCGATATCGTCAACCAGTCATTGGGCTTGGTGGGCAAGGGCGCCGCGCCGATCCGCCTGTTTGTCGAGCATGCCCGGCGCCTGAAGGAGGCGGGGCTGTAGCACTGGGCCAATTGCTGGGCAGCCCTCGGCCTCGATCTACTGTCGCTATGCGGAGTTTGAGCCAGGCGGCCAGGTCGTGCCCCAGCGACATACCTGGCTTTCGCCCGAAAACCTTTCGCACAGAGCTGCGGATGGAGATGTAACCGTGTTTGTCTACACTGCTTCAGAGACCGTGCCTATCGGCGCGGTAACAAGGAGAAAACTCCATGAAGACACTGCGTATTCTTTTGTTGATGGTAGGCCTGCTTTTGTGTTCCCAGGGTTTTGCTGCCACCGCCGCGCAACAGGCCCAGCAGGATAAGATGAAGTCTTGTAACGCCGACGCCACTGCTAAGGCGCTCAAGGGCGATGAGCGCAAGACCTTCATGAGCAACTGCCTGAAAGCCGCCAAGCCCGCTACCCAGCAGGACAAGATGAAAACCTGCAATAGCGATGCGACCGCCAAGGCGCTCAAGGGCGATGAACGCAAGGCCTTCATGAGCACCTGCCTCAAGAACAAGTGATCCGGCCCGGTGAGGTCGGCGCCTGGAGACTTTGAGGTATTTCCCGTCGAGCCAGGAAATTGCCGCACTGCGGGCTGTCTCTTTGGTTATGATCCGGCGCGATAGTGGCGTTTGGTTACTATCGGTCTTTGACGCTCCGCGACTCCTTCCACGGTGCGTCCGTCGCCCCCCTAGTTCTGCCGGTGGAACGCTGGCAGACTGCTTATCCTTTGGCTGCATTTTGTTTTGAGGCTGTATGTCAGCGTTTTCCCAGCGTTACGTAGTCTTGGCCAGTTTGATCATCGTCTTCGGTGGGTTGCTGCTGGTATTGCCGTTGAAGTTGCTACCGAGCCTGCTGGCCGGCCTGCTGGTGTTCGAACTGGTCAATATGCTCACTCCCAAGCTTGAGCACCTGATTGCCGGACGGCGCGCGCGTTGGCTGGCGGTGGCCTTGCTGGGAACGTTGATCGTCAGTGTGTTGAGCCTGATCTTTGCCGGGGCCATTAGTTTTCTGTTGCATGAGGCGGAAAATCCCGGTGCCTCTCTGGGTAAGTTCATGCTCGTGGTGGACAAGGCTCGTGGGCAGTTGCCTCCGGTCATCGACGCCTACCTGCCGGCCAGCGCCGCGGAATTCCAAGTGGCTATCGGGCAATGGCTGAGCAAGCACCTGAGCGAATTGCAACTGGTGGGCAAGGACGCGGCGCATATGTTCGTGACCCTGCTGATCGGCATGGTGTTGGGAGCTATCGTGGCCCTGCAGCACGTCTCGGATGTCAGCCAGCGTAAACCCTTGGCCGCCGCCCTGTTCGACCGCCTGCGCCTGCTGGTGCAGGCGTTTCGCAATATTGTCTTTGCGCAGATCAAAATTTCCGCACTTAATACCTTCTTCACCGCGATCTTCCTGGCAGTGGTCCTGCCGCTGTGCGGGATCAAGCTGCCGCTGACCAAGACCCTGATCGTGCTGACCTTCCTGCTGGGGCTGTTGCCGGTGATCGGGAACCTGATGTCCAACACCCTGATCACTATCGTCGGCCTGTCGCTGTCGATCTGGGTGGCGGTGGCAGCGCTGGGTTACCTGATGTTTATCCACAAGCTGGAGTACTTCCTCAATGCGCGGATCGTCGGTGGGCAGATCCGTGCCAAGTCGTGGGAGTTGCTCTTGGCAATGCTGGTGTTCGAGGCCGCGTTCGGCCTGCCGGGGGTAGTGGCGGGGCCGATTTATTATGCGTATCTCAAGAGCGAGTTGAGGTTGGTCGAGCTGGTCTGAGTCCACGCCTGAGCCCCGCATGAACTTTGGCCTCGCCTGGCAAGCGCAGGCTGGCCGGCGAAGAACGATAACGCGCGATGGTCAGCCGTAACGCTTGCGTGCGTCGATCGCCAGGCCGCTGCCGATACTGCCGAAGATATTGCCTTCCACATGCCGGGCATTTGCCAGCATGGCCGAGATGCTCTGGCGCAGTGCCGGAATCCCGCTCGAGCCGCCGGTGAAGAACACCGTATCGACCTGTTCGACGCTCACGCCGGCATCATCGAGCAAACGAGTGACACTGTTGCCAATACGCTCCAGCAGGTTGCCGATGGCCGATTCGAACACTGCCTGACTCAGCTCCACGCTCAACCCCGGTTCGATACGATCCAGCGCTACGTGGCGGTTTTCGGCGCGGGTCAGTTGGATCTTGGTTTCCTCCACTTCCATCGCCAGCCAGTGCCCGGCGCGTTGCTCTATCAGCTTGAAGAGGCGGTCGATGCCGCCGGTGTCCTCTATGTCGTAGCGCATGCTACCCAGGGCCAACTGGGACTTCTGCGAGTACACCGAGTTGATGGTGTGCCAGGTCGCCAGGTTCATGTGGTGACTGGTGGGCATGTAGGCACCGCTTTTCATCCGGCTGCCATAGCCGAACAGCGGCATCACGCCTTGCAGGCTCAGTTGTTTGTCGAAGTCGGTCCCGCCGACATGCACGCCACCGGTGGCGAGGATATCGTCGTGGCGATTATCCAGGCGACGGCGTTCCGGCGACAGGCGCACCAGCGAGAAGTCGGAGGTTCCGCCGCCGATATCGACGATCAATACCAGCTCCTCGCGCTCGATGGTCGACTCGTAGTCGAAGGCCGCCGCAATCGGTTCGTACTGAAAGGACACGTCCTTGAAGCCAATCTTCTTCGCCACTTCCACCAGGGTATCTTCGGCCTCCTGATCGGCGACCGGGTCCTCGTCGACGAAAAATACCGGACGGCCCAGCACCACGTGTTCGAACTCACGACCGGCAGTTGTTTCCAGGCGACTTTTCAATTGGCCGATAAACAACCCGAGCAGGTCCTTGAAAGGCAGGGCGGTGCCCAGCACGCTGGTGTCATGCTTGATCAGCTTGGACCCCAGCAGGCTCTTGAGCGAGCGCATCAGCCGGCCCTCGTAGCCTTCCAGGTACTCGTGCAGCGCCAGCCGTCCGTAGACCGGGCGGCGTTCCTCGATATTGAAAAAGACCACCGAAGGCAGGGTGACGTTATCATCCTCCAGCGCGATAAGCGTTTCCATCCCGGGGCGCAGCCAGCCGACAGTGGAATTGGAGGTGCCGAAGTCGATACCGCAGGCACGGGCCGCAGAGGCGTTTTTCATGTCGTTCGAGCTCCGGTTAAAAACGGCCGCGCAGTGTATGTCAGTCGAGCGCGGAATCGAAGGCCGACTATCCGCTAAATCGTGCGTTGCCGACTTGAAAGACGAACCATCACCCCCAAACTTGCTGTCATTGGTTCGACTTGTGTCACGGCGATGAGCGGAAATCGCCCGCACGGCCGATAAACTTTTAACGCACCGCCCAGTCACAGTCTTGAGATCGGTCAATCCTTGCTGCGCCGAAAAGCGCATGCTGTGTGCTGCCGGGCGGCGCGATATCGATAACGCAGGGTGATCCTTAGATGGACTTCAAAGATTATTACAAGATCCTGGATGTTGAGCCGACGGCGGATGACAAGACCATCAAGGCCGCATACCGCAAGTTGGCGCGCAAGTACCACCCGGATGTCAGTAAGGAAAAGGACGCCGAGGCGAAATTCAAGGATGCTTCCGAAGCCTATGAAGCGCTGAAAAGCGCCGACAAGCGCGCCGAGTACGACGATTTGCGCAAATACGGCCAGCATGGCCAGCCGTTCCAGGGGCCACCGGGCTGGCAGGGGCGTGGCGCGAGTGGCGGCTTTGGCGGCGGTGCGGGTGGTGGTGACTTCTCGGACTTCTTCAGTACGATCTTCGGCTCGCGCGGTGCCGGTTTCAGTAGCGGACAATCGGGCCGCAGCGCCGGTCGTCGAGGGCAAGACGTGGAAATGGAACTACCGATCTTCCTGGAAGAGAGCCTGACCAACGAGTCGAAAAAGGTCACCTTCCAGGTGCCGCAGTACAACGCGGCTGGCCAGCATGTGAGCAACAGCAGCAAGAGCCTGAACGTGAAGATTCCGGCGGGCGTGACCGATGGCGAGCGTATCCGCCTCAAGGGGCAGGGCGCGCCGGGACTCGGTGGTGGGGTCAATGGCGACCTATACTTGACCATTCGCTTCACTCCCCACCCGAAATTCGATGTCGAAGGTGAGAACCTGATCATCACCTTGCCGTTGGCACCGTGGGAGCTGGCACTGGGAACCGAAGTGGCGGTGCCGACCCTGACCGGCAAGATCAACCTGAAGATCCCGCAGGGCAGCCAGAACGGCCAGCGCCTGCGCGCCAAGGGCCATGGCCTGCTGAACAAGGCCGGCCAGCGGGGTTATCTGTTCGTGCAACTCAAGACGGTCATGCCCAAACAGAGCGACGATGCCGTAAAAGCCTTGTGGCGGGAACTGGCGAAGAAGGCGGCATTCGACCCGAGAGAACAATGGAGTAGCTGATCATGAGCCCTGCCCTGAACGTTCAACTGGATATGCAAGCCTTCTGCGAGGCGTCCGAGCTATCGGCGGCGTATGTGATCGAAATCGTCGAACACGGTATTCTTGAACCTCAGGGCCGCTCACCGCAGGCCTGGCGCTTTCTTGAGCATGAGCTGATCATTGCCCGGCGTGCGGCGAAACTGCGCCGCGATCTTGAGTTGGAATGGCAAGGCGTCGCCCTGGCCCTGGAACTGCTGGGCGAGGTCCGCGAGCTGCGTGCGGAAAACCGCATGCTCCGACAGCGCCTGGAGCGTCTGGTCGAGGCCTAGTGGCTCGTGTGATCTCTGTACGAAATGCATCTGCGCTGGCCCGTATCGACGCCACAAGCCCGACGCTCGCTTAGGATACGGCACGTGATACTCGCGGTAGCACGATCCTGAATCGTGTGCCCTCTTCCTCGCTGGAGCTGACCTCGATACTGCCCCGATGGGCGCTCACCACTTCCTTGACGATAAACAAGCCCAGGCCCAGGCTGGTCGAGGCGCCCGTTTGCCCGAGTTCCTCTGCGGCGTTGCGCACCAGCGGATCGAAGATCGTCGCCAGGGCTTGGGCGGGAATCGGCAGGCCGAAGTTGTGTATGGACAAGCTGACGCTGTCGTCATCACCGATCAGGGTCAAGGTCACCTTGCGCTGGCTGGCGCCGTGCTGGAGGGCATTGCCGATCAGGTTCTGCAGCATCTGTTCGATCCTGCCCCGATCCCAGACTCCATGTACATTGCCTTTGACCTTGAGGCTCGGACGACAGTCCGGCTGTCCGGCCCAGGCTTCGTTGAGTGCGGCTTTGGCCGCGCTCACCAGGTCCATCGGCGCGGGATCTATCGGCAACGGACTGCCCAGGCGGCTGCGCACCAATTCCAGCAAGTCGTTGACCATGGTGCCCATATGATGGGCGCTGCGCTTGATGTTTTTCACATAGCCCATGGCCAGCTCATTGAGCGGGATCTTGCGTACTAGCATTTCCGTGGACATGGCCACCGCCTGCAACGGTGCACGCAGGTCGTGACCGAGAATGGCCAGGAAGATGTCCCGCGAGCGGTTGACCTGTTCGGCATAGGCGGCAGTTGACTCGGCCAGGGCTTCGTCGATGGCTTCGTTGAAGCGAATCATGTCCTGGAGGTAGGTCAGGTCCGGCGCAGACAGACTGCCGCCCCAGCGATGGATCACACAGGCACGCAGGTGACGGAACTCAGACGTCATCTGCACCAGGTCGAAACCGACGTTATGCCGTAGTTCGCCGTGGCTGGCGGCGGCGATATCGAGGCTGGGACTGTTCTCCGGACCTTCACCCTTGGCCTTGGCGGTTTGTTCACGGGTGCTTTGGGTGGTCTGCATATCCCGCGCGGCCGCCAGCAGGATTGATTTGGCGTGATCGCGCAAGGCGATCCGCCCCATGCTGTCTGCTGCGGGCGTCAGGGTTTTGGCAAACTGCTCCCAGTCATCGACGAGTGTGTCAACGTGTTGCACGATAAAATCAGACAAGCGCATGACCGATACCTTGATGAACAGTGCAAAAGAGGCTGGGCGTGTTGCATCTTAGCCGCTAATCGCTGCCCTGCCTGCGGCTGGAACCAGGGAATACCTTCACCCCATCGGCCTCGATCTGCCTTGAGCGCGCCGAAGGTGGCTTCGACAATTCGATCTGGGGTAGATGGGGTCGGGTATTGGCCATGAATCATTCTAGTGTCTTGTAGTAAATAGTGGTCGCCTGATGGCGCCCGTCCGGTGTCGTGCAGTAGTTTGGCAGTTCACCGACGCGGCTGTAGCCCAGTGCGCTGTAGAACGCCTCGGCGTCGGAACCGGTTTGGGTATCGAGGTACAGCAGGCCGCGCTTATGTTGCCTTGCCGCCTGCTCCAGGGCCTGCATCAGTTGCTGGCCGAGGCCATGGCGACGCGCCTCGCTGCGCACCAGCAGTTTCTGTACCTCGGCCCGGTTCAACCCGTTGGGCTTTAGGCACAGGCTCAGTTGCACGCTGGCCTGTACCTGTTTGTTACGCACCACCACCCAGAGCAACAGGCTGCCATCCCGCAGGGCAGCCTGCACGCTGTCGAAGTAGACGTGCGCCTGGAGAGCGTCGAGATCGGCCATGAATCCCACGCTGGCGCCGTGCCCCACGGCATCGAGCAATAGCTCGATCAAACCTTGACGGTAATGCGCAAAGCTTTCGTTATTGACGCGACGCAGTTGGGTGGTACTCATCGGCGGATCATTCCGTGTTGGCGGCGGGCGGTTCCGTGCCCGGATTCAGGCAGAGTTGCATGACGGTCAGGTCGAGCCGGCAGCCGAACTTGACGCTCACCTTTCAAGTGCTCCGACTCGTTTGTACCTGTCATTTCTGACAGTAGACGGCTGATCTTTCGAAGGCTTAATGTGCTGTTGAGTGCAGTTTGTTTCATCACGTTTGTATTCAAAGGAGCTATGTCATGGGTGTTATCACGATCACCGATGCGAGCGGTGACAGAGAAGTCTTGCAGCCTGAACTGGCGGTAGTTGCGAAATTCAGTAAGAGCAGGGTCAATAGTCGCCACCAACCCAATCCCAGCTCGAAGATGAACACCATCCTCGATAAGGTAGCGGGCACTTATACGGGCCAGGTCGTTTTTTTTAAAAGTAACGAGTCTGGTAAAAGAGCTTGGCAGCTCCCTCGCAGCGTTTGACTGTAGGTTTACCAGTACACAAACTATCAATGAGAGGGGTGTGAATCATGACTCGTTCAGATTTTTCAATTTATATTGACGCGACCATCAATGAGGCGGCGCAGAACCTCATCGATAAAGGCGATACGTCGGATGATATCGCATTCGGCAAATTGAGCTTTCTGCTGGCCTTGCGGCGAGCAGTCGACAAGAAGGCGACAGCACAGGATCTCGGCTTGCTCGGCGCGATCAACGACAGTTTGCAGCAATTGAGCATATTACCTGCGTCGAAAACCATGCTTTCCGATCTGCAAGACTGAACAAGCGACGGGTGACCCGATGGTAGCTGTCGCCCGTCCTTGAAGTCGACATCGGCGGTTTCGCAACAACAGCAGTGAGAACCGACCTGGATCGTTCGATCTCGCCGGGCTGGATCTGTTTATTGACGCGTCGCGGTTGGGCGGCGTTCATTGGCGGATCAGTCCATGTTGGCGACGGGCGGTTCCGTGCCCGGATTCAGGCAGAGTTGCATGAAGGTCAGGTCGAGCCAGCGACCAAACTTGACGCCCACCTGAGGCATTTGTCCGGTGCTCGTAAAGCCCAGGCGTGCATGCAAGCGAATAGAGGCGGCGTTACCGCTTTCGATCGCGGCGACCATGATGTGCTTGCCGTCATCCCTGGCGCGCTCGATCAGCGCTGCCATCAATTGTGGGCCAAGACCGTTGCCACGCTGGTCGTTGCGCACGTACACCGAATGCTCGACGGTGTGACGGAAGCCCTCGAAGGGCCGCCAGTCACCGTAGGAGGCATAGCCGAGCACACCGTTGGTGGCATCGACGACCACCAGGATCGGATAGGCCTGGGCCTGGCGGGCGCTGAACCAGGCCTGGCGATTGTCCAGGTCGACCGGTTGTTCGTTCCAGATCGCGGTGGTGTTGACCACCGCGTCGTTGTAGATGTCGCGAATGGCCGGCAGGTCGGCCTGCCGGGCGTCGCGGATAACGTAGGACATGAAGGGCCTCAGGCAATCGGTTGATGGACGGTGACCAGCGCAACGGTGAACATCAGCGGTTGGTCTTTTTCGCCGGGTAGATTCATGGCTTGCGATTATCGTCAGAACGCTACGGGTTAGATCCTAACAGCCTGCGCGCGCTCGGTTGCCCTATTTTTCCGCTACCTTGGTGGCCGAGGTGGGCTCGTCGGGGGCCGCAGTCGCGGGGGTGTGGCGCTTAGCGGCGGCGCATCAGTCCGATAAAAAACAAGCCGCCAATGGCCGCCGTCGCCACGCCGATCGGCAAGTCTTCTGGCGCGATCAGGGTCCGCGCCGCGACATCGACCCAAACCAGGAACACGCTGCCTAACAGCGCCGACACCGGCAGCAGCCGTCGATGCTCGGCACCGACAAGGCGTCGTGCGATGTGCGGCACCATCAACCCGACAAAACCGATGGAGCCGCTGATAGCAACCAGCACGCCGGTCATCAGCGAGGCGATCAGGAAGACCCTCAAACGTACATTGCGCACGTTCAGGCCAAGGGTCACGGCGGTCTGCTCGCCGGCCATCAGCGCATTCAGCGAACGGGCCATGCTGACCAGCAGGAACAGCCCCAGCAGCACGATCACCGTCGGAATCGGCAGCAGTTCCCAGCGGGCCAGACCCAGTCCGCCGAGCATCCAGAACAGCACAGCGGAACTGGCCCGGTGGTCGCCGAGAAACAGCAGCAGATTGGCGATCGCCATCATCACGAAGGACACCGCCACGCCGCACAGCAGCAAGCGGTCGCTGTCCAGTCGGCCTCGTCGGCTGGCAATGGCGAGCACCGCCAGCATGCTGCCTAAGGCGCCGAGAAAAGCGGCGATGGGTAAGGTCAGCAGGCCGACGATTTCACCGACATGCAGCACCACGATCACCGCGCCGAGGGTAGCGCCCGAGGTCACGCCCAGCAGGTGCGGGTCGGCCAGCGGGTTGCGGGTAACGGCTTGCAGCACCGCGCCGATCAAGGCCAGCCCGGCGCCGACCAGGGTGCCGAGCAGCAGGCGCGGGATACGGATCAGCCAGACAATATGCTCCTGCCCGGCGCTCCAGTCGACCGTGCCCGTGCCCAGCAGTTTGTACAGCAGGATCCGCCACACCACCTCCACTGGCACTTGCGCGGGGCCGAAGCCCAGCGATACCACGCAGGACACCAGCAACAGTGTACCCAGCGCGAGCAACAGCAGGGGGTAGCGGTGGCTCATCATTGTGAGTGGAAACCCTTGGCAAGAGTTTCGATGGCTTTGACGTTATCGATCCCCGGTGTCGCCTCGACATAGGGAATGACGATAAAGCGCTTGTGGCGAATTGCATCCACCGACTGCAAGGCCGGATGGGTTTCCAGAAAGTGTCGTTTCTGCTCGGCGCTGACCTCGCCGTAGTCGACGATGACGATCACCTGCGGGTTCTTCTCGACCACGCTTTCCCAGTTGACCCGGGTCCAGCTGGCGTCGACATCCTCCAGCACATTGCGCCCTCCCGCGGTCTCGATCAGCGCCTGGGGCATAGCCAGGCGGCCGGAGGTCATGGCGCGGTCTTCGCCGCTGTCGTAGAGAAACACCCGTGGGCGCTCGGCGGGCAGGTTCTTGCGCACCGCCGCGACCCTGGCCCGCATCTGGCTGATCAGGGTTTCGGCGCGGTCCTGGACGTCGAATATCTCGCCCAGGTTACGCAGGTCGTTATAGGTGTCGTCGAGGCTGGCACTTGGGCGCTTCATCATGAAGGCACAGGACTCGGTCAACTCGTAGACATTGATGCCCAGCGGCGCCAGGGTCTGCGGTGTGAGGTCGCCGCCGACGCGCATGCCGTAGTTCCAGCCGGCGAAGAAGAAGTCGACGTTGGCGTTGAGCAGGGTCTCCACGGACGGGTACTTGGCCGCCAGTTCCGGCAGGCCGTCGAGGCTCGTGGCCATTTGCGGGGGCAGCGCTTTCCAGCCGCTGACTCCGCTGTAGCCGGCCATCCGCGCCTTGAGGCCGAGGGCGAGCATCATCTGCGTCATATTGATGTCATGGCTGACCGCGTGTTTCGGCGCCTCGTTGAAGGTCACTTCGCGGTTGCAGCTCTGGAGGGTCAATGGGTAGTGGCTGGACTCGGCCAGGGTGGTCATGGAAGCGAGCAGGGAACCGAGGCAAAGCGCCAGAGGCCATAACTTCATGGTTGGGTTATCCAGGTGATTCGTGGGTAGCCGCGCAGGGGGTGACTATCGATCAGGGCCTCGACGCCGAACACGCTGCGCAACAGATCCTCGGTCAGCACGTCTTCGGGCGTGCCGCTGGCGACGATACGACCGTGGTTGATCACATACAATCGGTCGCAGAACGCCGCTGCCAGATTGAGATCGTGGATGCTCGCCAGGGTGCCGATCTTCAGGCGCTTGACCAGGGTTAGCAGCTCCAGTTGGTAACGCGGATCGAGGTGATTGGTCGGCTCATCGAGGATCAGCAGTCGGGGTTGCTGGGCCAGGGCACGGGCGAGGATCACTCGCTGTTTTTCGCCCCCGGACAGGGTGGCGAACTCATGGTCTTCGAAGCCCAATAGGCCGACCGACTCCAGGCATTGGCGAATCAGTTGGCGGTCCAATTCGCTGTCACCGTCGAACAGCTTCTTGTGGGGGGTGCGGCCCATGGCAACCACTTCTTCGACGCTCAGGCCAAAGGCATCGGGGAACTCCTGGAGCACCACGGCGATGCGCTGGGCGCACCAGCGGGGTGACTGTTTCCAGACGTTCTGGTGTTCGAGCAGGACCTCGCCGCTCTCCGGCCGGCTGAAGCGATAGGCACACTTGAGCAGGCTGGTCTTGCCACTGCCGTTGGGGCCGATCAGGCCGACGAACTCACCCGCCGCCACCCGCAGGTTGGCCTCACGCAGTTGGAACTGGTGATGGCAGTGGTTCTGGCCCAGGGGTGTCCAGGCCAGGTCGACGAGGGTCAGTGAGGTCATTTGGCGCTCATCAGAAGGTGTAGTCCGCCGTCACGAAGAACGAGCGCGGCTGTCCCATGATCCATTGTTGGCCGTCATTGTATTGGCTTTGGGCGTACTGGCGGTCGAACAAATTGTTCAGTTGCAGGCCCAGCGTGGTGTTGCGTAAAGCCTTCCATGACACATTGGCATCGACCACGGTGTAGCTCGGCAATTGGGCGGTATTGGCCAGGTCGGCATAACGCGCATCGACATAACGCACGCCGGCGCCTGCTTTGACATCGTCGCTGAGTGCCTTGTTCAGCCAGAGGTTGGCGGTGCGGCGGGGCACATCGGCAGGTCGGTTGCCTTTGTAGGACACGACGGTGCCGCCGAGCGACTGGTCAAAGTCATCGTATTGTGCCCGGAGAACCGATGCGTTGGCCTGCAACTGCCAGTCGTGCGTCAATTTCAGGTCGAGGCTGACTTCCAGTCCATCGGACGATTGCTGGCCCACCTGCAACTGGTTCTGCGCATTGCGTGGGTCGGTAGTGAGCAGCTTTTTCTTGACGATGTGATAGGCCGCCAGGGTCCATTCGCCGCGTTGGTCCCAGAACATCTGCTTGAGGCCGATTTCGCTCTGCTTGGCGGTCGACAGGTCAAACTTCTGATTGTTTGGACTGAGGGAAATCAAGCCGCTCACACCATCGGTGCTGGTCGCGTATTGGCCGTAGAGCGAAGTGTCGGGTGTTATGGCGTACACCAGGCCGACTTTCCAGTTGCTACCGGTCAGCGACTTGGCACTTTCGCTGCCATTGACCAGGTTGTCGCGATCTATATGCACGAAGTCGCGACGGACACCGGTCACCAGGGACCACTGCTCGTTGAGTAGCGTGCGGTTTTCGGCAAACGCCGAGAATTGGCGGGTGCTGCTGCTGTATTGGCTGCGAAACGGGCTGGCGCTCTCGAATACGCCGGGTGTCGGGTGGTTGATGTCGATGGGTTGCCCGCCGCTCGACACATCATCGAACGGCGAGTTGCTGGCCACGTTGAAGCGGATGCGATTGACGTCGATGCCCGTCAACGTCTGGCTGTCCAGGCCGAACAGGCTGTGTTTGAAGGTGAAGGTCTGGCGGTCGCCGATCTGTTCCTGGTAATGGCGGATGCCCAGGTAGCTTTGTCTGAGCAGTTGCTGACTGCTTTGATCGAAGTCGTAGCGCTCCGCGTTCTGCCAGCGACGCTGGGCCTTGAGGTAATAGAGCTCGTTGTTGGCACTGAGGTTGTCGTAGATCTGCCATTCGCTGCTCAGGCGCGTCCACTGGTCGTTGTAATGCTGTTTGTCGTTGCCGACGTTGTAGTTCTTGTCTCGCAGGCTTTGCCGGTAGTGGCCTTGGATCAAGGGGGTGCCGAAATTGTTCATCGGCTGTTGGTCGCCGTAGTCGTGGGCGAGAGTGACGACCAGGTTGTCGTTGGCCTGCCAGCGCAGGGCGGCGCTGACGAAGTCGCTGGCGGAGTCGCCACGGTCGATCCAGCCGTTTCCGCGTAGGCGATTGATGTTGATGCGGTAGCTCAGTTGGTCGGTCAGCGAACCGCCGCTGTCGAACGCCTGCTGTTGCTGGTCGTAGGCGCCATAGCCGAGGCGCAGGTGGTTTTCGATAGCGCCGTTGAACGGTTTTTTCGGGATCGTGTTGATCACTGCGCCGGTCGCGCCTTCGCCATAGAGCACGGACGCTGGGCCGCGCAGAACATCGACACGTTCCACGGACCAAGTGTCGACCGGGAAGGTTACGGTACCGGCACCGACATACATCCGGGTGCCGTCATATAACTGCATCACCGAGTTCTGCCCGGTAAAGCCACGGGCCTGCAGCGAGGTGCCGCCATCGCCGGGCGTACCTGTGCGGCTCAGGCCGGTGCTGCGCGACACCGCGTCCTGTACGCTGCTATCGCCGCGCTCGCGGATACGCTCCCCAGTGAGACTTTCGGTGCTGGCGGGTGTCTCAAGCGCCGTCAAACCCAAGCGCGAACCCGCCGTGGTGGGGGTCTTCAGATCGACTTCGGCGGTATCGACGGCAGGCGCGGTAATGGTGCCGGTGGGCAGAAGCAGCGTGGCATTTGCCTGGGCAGGGTCGAATGCCAACAGGCAAAGGCCGGATACAAGGTACTTGTTCATCGGGCTGGTAAGTCGCTTATCCTCAAGGGGACCCGCAGCGCATGGCCACGGGTCGGGTATCTCGCATTATTGTTATATGATAACAATGTCTGCTTGCAAGATGATGCCCCAAAAGTTTATAGAACCCTCTATTTCGCGCATCTCGGCGCTTTCAGGATGAAGGTGAGGCCGATTCATGTTGGTGCTCGGGCAACCGGACAGCGCAGATGAGTTCCCGCAGTGGACAGGCGCGTTCCATCCTTCAAGCGAATGCGACACGGCACCGCGTCTGGCGTTCAATGGTTTGGCTGGTTATTGAGCGTGCCTGTGCGGCATGTCCGAGGCGTCGTTGGGTGCTTGCTTGTGTACCACCACTTCAACGGTGACGTCGCCAGCCTTTTCAAAGTGCAGGGTCAACGGGAAGTGTTTGCCGTCCTGCAGCGGGCTGCGGTCCTCGAGGTCGAGCAACATCACGTGGTAGGCCATGGGGGCGAACTTCACCTCGCCCTTGGCCGGTACCTCGACGCCCGGTACCTGCTGCATTTTCATCAGGTCCCCTTGCATCACATGTTCATGCAGTTCGGCTTTTTTTGCGATGGGGCTGTCGACGCTCACCAAGCGATCAGACGTCAGGCCTTGGTTTCGAATGATGAAATAAGCAGCCACGGTGGGGGCATTGGGCGGCAGTTCCTGAGACCAGGGATGATCGATCTGCAACTGACCGATGCTGAATTCATGGGCATTGGCAAAACCGACGGGCAACAGCAATGCGGCCAGCAGCAGGATATTCTTGAGCATGGGTGTTCTCCATAACAATTCAAAACACAAAAAAAGGGGGGCGAGGGCGAATTCAGACGACTGGAGAGGCGCGGGGATTGAGCGAGGGCCATTGTTGGCGAGGCGTCGGCGATTCGCCATGGAACGCGAGGTGGCCAAGGCCCGTTTCGAGTGGGGCGACTGCCAACTGGGGCATATGCCCCGGCAATACCACCAGCGGCGCGGCGCCGGAGCAGCACCAGCAATGCTGCATCGTCGAGTGATCGTGGTTCGGCGCAGTGTTCCGCTCCCATTTGCCGATGGCGATGGCCGCGAGTCGGGTGCCGCTGGCCGAGCAGAAACTGCCCCAGAGCAATTGTTCGGAGGTGGAGCGATCCGGTGATGAGGCCATGGCTGTGGAAATCGGCATGGCGAGCAGATTGAACAGCATTGCCAAACAGGCGATCCAGGTAGCTACCGCGAGCCGTTGTCGGGACATGGAAGGGCTTCCGCCAGAAGTGCCAAAGTGCTGGGTTATTTAGCCTGAATGTTCTTGATAAGTAAAAGCAGGCGCTGCGGTGAAAGGTCGCAAAGCTTTATAGGACCTGCCCTGTGAATGCTTCTGGGCAAGCGTAGCAGTACTTGGCGTGATGACTGGGGCGGCAGGCGTCGTTGGCGAGTCAAGCGGCGGGCGCGTTGTGCACCACGATATGGATGCCCGGCGCCGCGCGAATCGCGGCAAAGATCGCCGCCAGGTTATCCATGCTCGGATTGCCATTGGCGCACAGTCTGCGGTGCAGGCTTTTGCTGGGTTTATCGGCTTTCCCGGCAGGGCCTTCAAAGCCGACGTTTGACAAGCGAAGATCCTGATCTATTGAAAAGCAATCGCCAACGCCGCCAGTGTTTCCTCAAGCGTCGAGAACTCGCGTGTGGTGGCTGGTAGTACGGGGCGCTTGAGGATCAGCACCGGTAGTGAGCGTTCACGGGCCACTTGCAGCTTGGGTTCGGTGGCGCTGCTGCCGCTGTTCTTGCTGATCAGCACATCGATGGCGCGATGCTCGAACAGCGCTCGCTCATCCTCCAGGTGGAACGGGCCACGGGCGCCGATGACTTCACAGCGCTCGGTACCGGGATACTGGTCGAGGGCTCTCAGGGTCCAGAACTGTCCGGCGGGGATTTCGTCGAGGTGCTGCAGCGGCTCGCGCCCGAGGGTGAACAGTGGTCGCTTGAACGGTTTCAGCGCGTCGACCAGTTCGGCCCAGTCGGCGACTTCCCGCCAGTCGTCTCCGGGCTCCGCGACCCAGGCCGGGCGGCGCAGGGCCCAGCAGGCAATGCCGCTGATACCTGCCGCCACGACAGCATTGCGGCTGATCTGGGCAGCATAGGGATGAGTAGCGTCCAGCAGCAGGTCGATGCCTGCGTCGCGAATAAAGCGCGCCAGTCCCTCGGCCCCGCCATAACCGCCGACCCGCACCTGGCAGCGCAAGTCGCCGGGCACCCGGCCGATTCCCGCCAGGCTATAGATATGTTCCGGCCCCAGTGTACGGGCAATCGCCAGTGCTTCGCTCACACCCCCCAACAAGAGTATTTTCATGGGCAAGCCCCGGCATGGCCAACGATGCCACCTTGGCGATCGATGGCGAATACTTCGACCTGTACCTGGGCCGGCACCACCCGGCGGGCAACCTCCAGCGCATGCTGGCAGACCACGTTACCGAGGGCGATCCCGGCAGCATGGGCCATGGCGAGTGCCTGCTGGCTGGTATTGGCCTGGCGGATGGCCTCCTGCAAGGTGTCATCGGCGCCCTCCGCCGCCGCCCACTCAGCCAGTTGTGGCAGGTCGATGCTCGAATGGCGGCTGTGCAAGTCCATGTGCCCGCCCGCCAGCTTGCTAATCTTGCCGAAGCCGCCGCACAGGCTCAATTTATCCACGGGCACTTTGCGCACATGTTTGAGCACGGCGCCGACGAAGTCGCCCATTTCGATCAGGGCAATCTCCGGCAGGTTGTACACGCGACGCATGGTGTCTTCGCTGGCGTTGCCGGTGCAAGCGGCGATATGCAGGTAGCCGTTGGTCTTGGCCACATCGATGCCTTGATGGATCGAGGCGATATAGGCAGCGCAGGAGAATGGCCGGACAATGCCGCTGGTGCCGAGAATCGACAGCCCGCCGAGAATGCCCAGGCGCGGGTTCATGGTCTTCAGGGCCAGGGTTTCGCCGCCCTGAACATTGACCGTCACCGAAAACCCGCCGGCATAAGCGTGTTCGGTGGCGAGTTGGCGCAGATGGTCGCTGATCATCTTGCGCGGCACCGGGTTGATCGCCGGCTCGCCCACCGCCAGCACCAAGCCCGGGCGCGTCACGGTACCGACGCCGGCGCCCGCGTGAAAGCGCACGCCGGGTTCGGCGATCAGGCGCACCTGCGAATACAACAGGGCTCCGTGGGTCACATCCGGATCGTCGCCAGCATCCTTGAGGGTCCCGGCTTCGGCGCCGTCTTCGTGCAGGCGGCAGAACTCCAGGCGCATCTGCACCTGGTTGCCCTTGGGCAGGATGATTTGCACCGCATCGTGGCGCACGCCTGTCAGCAGCAGCCGCGCCGCCGCCAGCGAGGTGGCCGTGGCGCAACTGCCGGTGGTCAGGCCGCTGCGCAGGGGCGCGGGTCGTTCCGGGGTTTCGTCACGCATCGAGAGGCTTGACCCCATCGAGCAGGGTGATGGGCAGTGCCTGGCGCCAGGTATCGAAGTTCCCCAGGGGCTGGGCCTGGGCGATATGGATCCGGGTCAGTTCACCGCCATGGGTTTGCTGCCAGCTCATTAACCGCATCTCGCTTTGCAGGGTTACGGCATTGGCCACCAGGCGTCCGCCGGGCTTGAGTCGGGCCCAGCAAGTGTCCAGCACGCCGGGGTGAGTCACGCCGCCGCCGATAAAGATCGCGTCCGGCGGCTCCAGCTCTGCCAGAGCCTCGGGAGCGCTACCGCGCACCAGACGCAAGCCGGGCACGCCGAGGGTGGCGCAGTTGTGTTCGATCAGTTGCTGGCGACTCTCGTGCGCTTCGATGGCAATCGCCCGGCAACTGGGGTGAGCACGCATCCATTCGATGCCGATGGAGCCACTGCCGGCGCCGACATCCCACAGCAGATCTCCGGGCACGGGGGCGAGGCGGGCCAGAGTGATGGCGCGTACATCGCGTTTGGTCAACTGGCCGTCATGGCGGAACGCGGAGTCCGGCAGCCCGCCGATTCGCGACAGGCGCGGAGTGGTCGGGTCGGCCAGGCAGTCGATAGCCACCAGATTCAACTTGGCGATGGTTTGCTCTTGCCAGGCGTCGGCTAGCGTGTCGATGCGGCGCTCCAGCGGACCACCGAGGTGTTCTAGGACACTGAGGCGACTCGGTCCGAAACCGCGTGCGCGGAGCAAGGCGGCGATGGCGGCGGGACTTCGCTCGTCATTGCTCAGGACCAGCAGGCGTAGCCCCGAATACAGTTGCGCACTCAGGGCCGCCACCGGTCGTGCGACTACCGACAGGCACACCACGTCCTGCAAGGCCCAGCCCAGGCGAGCGGCGGCCAGTGAATAGGCAGAGGGCGCGGGCAACACCTGCATTTCCTCACGGTTCATCTGCCGCGACAGGCTGGCACCGACACCGAACAGCATCGGGTCGCCGCTCGCCAACACGCACACCGGAGTGCCGCGCAGGGCCAGTACCGGCGCAGTGGAGAATGGGCTTGGCCAGACCTGGCGTTCGCCACGCACACACACCGGCAGCAGATCGAGCTGGCGTTGCCCGCCGAAGATCCGCGAAGCGCCCAGCAGGGCGCGCCGGGCATTTTTGCCCAGACCACTGAAGCCGTCTTCACCGATGCCTACTACTGTCAGCCAAGGCGTCATCTAAAATCCTCAAAACACCGCTGTTCCGACGGGCAGTCTTTTCATGCCTTCGGACAAAGCAGGCATAATACCGCGCCTTGGACGGCAAAATGCCTTTCCCTTACTGTCGGTTGCCCCTTGAACGAACGCCCGCTTGCCAATGCTATCCGCCCCTCGGCGTGTCCGGGGTTGCTGCGCATCGTCCCGGCGCTGGATGGCGGTATCTGTCGGATCAAGCTGGCCGGAGGCGTTATCAGCGCCGCCCAGGCTCAGGCCGTGGCCCAAGCCGCCGAGCGTTATGCCCATGGGGTGATCGAGGCGACCAACCGGGGCAACCTGCAAATTCGCGGGATCGGCGAGCAGCATGCGGCCTTGATCGCGACCTTGCTGGAGGCCGGTCTCGGGCCTGACGCCGAGACGCCGGACCGCCGCGAAAGGAGCCATGAGAGCGTCAGAGGCTTCGCGGATGCGTCCGCCTCCTGCGGCTTGACGCAGGTTGCTGGCGCCGACGATGTGCGCAATCTGATGCTCAGTCCCAGTGCCGGTATCGACGCACAGATGCTGATCGATACTCGCCCGCTCGCCGCGCAGATTCTCGCCACGCTACAGGGGCGCCGGCGCTTTCATGAACTGTCGGCCAAGTTCGCGCTGCAACTGGACGGCGGTGAAGCCCTGGCGATGCTCGAACATCCCCATGACCTATGGTTGTCGGCGCTGTTGATCGAGGACAGGCTATGTCTGGCATTTGGTCTCGCCGGCTGCCCGGCCTATGATGCGCCGTTGGCCGCGGTGCCTTTCGAGCAGGGTCATGAGTTGGTGGTGGCGGTGCTGGAACTGTTCCTCGACCTTGCCCGACCGGAGCAGACGCGCATGCGGCATTTGCTGGCCGAGGTTGCGGTCGAATCGTTCATGGCGCAATTGTCCGCTCGGCTAGATGTCGGGTTGACGCCCGTGCCGCATTGGCGGCGACCCCGTGCCGCGAGCCTGCGGCATATCGGGACTTATCCACAGCGGCAACCGGGGCGGGTGCATATCGGCGCCGCGTTCCCCCTGGGCCGACTCGACGCCACCCTGCTCGACGGCGTGGCTCGGTTGGCGCTGCGCCGGGGCGACGGCAGCCTGCGCCTGACGCCCTGGCAAAGCCTGTTGCTGGCCAATATTCGTCGCCAGGACGCCGCGAGCGTGACGGCCCGGCTGCGCCAACTCGGGCTGCTTTGCGAGGCTGACCAGGCGCTGGCGCGGATCATCGCCTGCAGCGGGTCCGGCGGCTGTACCAAGGGCCTGGCCGACACCAAGGCCGATGCCCGGCGGCTGGCGACGTGCTTGCCGGGACACGCCCAGGACGTCCATTTGTCCGGTTGTGGTCGGTCCTGTGCGGCGGCCCATGTGGCCCCGTGTACGTTGTTGGCGGTCTCACCCGGCCATTACGACCTCTATTTTCGCGATGTAGCTCAACCTGGCTTCGGTCTGCTGCACGCGCGCAACCTTACTATTGATGCGGCGGGCGCGTTGCTCGAAGCCCGCTCACGGAGCCGTACCGATGATTGATTACATTCGCGATGGTCAGGAGATCTATCGCAACTCCTTCGCGATCATTCGCGCGGAAGCGAACCTGGCGCGTATTCCCGCCGACCTCGAAAAGCTCGCCGTGCGTGTCATTCACGCCTGTGGCATGGTCGATGCCATCGACGGCCTGCGCTTCTCGCCGGGTGCCGGCCAGGCCGGACGCGATGCGCTGGCGGCTGGCGCGACGATCCTCTGTGACGCGCGCATGGTCGCCGAAGGCATCACCCGCTCACGTTTGCCGGCGAACAACCCGGTGATCTGCACCCTGCGTGACGAGCGCGTGCCGACGCTGGCGCGGGAGCAGGGCAATACTCGTTCGGCGGTGGCCCTGGAACTGTGGCGGCCACATCTGGAAGGCAGCGTAGTGGTGATTGGCAACGCGCCGACCGCCTTGTTCTACCTGTTGGAAATGCTCGATGCCGGTGCGCCGAAGCCGGCACTGATCCTCGGTTTTCCGGTGGGATTCGTCGGTGCCGCCGAATCCAAGGCAATGCTCGCCGCCGACAGCCGTGGCGTACCCTTCGTGATCATGCAAGGCCGCTTGGGTGGCAGTGCCATGGCCGCCGCCGCCGTCAACGCTCTCGCCACGGAGATTGAATGATGCCCCCACCTGGACGTCTGATCGGCCTCGGCGTGGGGCCGGGTGATCCAGAGCTGATCACCCTGAAGGCGCTACGCCTGCTGCGCGAGGCGCCGGTGGTGGCGTACTTCGTTGCCAAGGGCAAGAAGGGTAATGCCTTCGGTATCATCGAAGCGCACCTGCAGCCTGCCCAGTTGCTGTTGCCGCTGGTCTACCCGGTGACCACCGAAGCCTTGCCGGCGCCGTTGTCTTACGAGCAGGTGATCAGCGACTTCTACGACGAGGCCAGTCTGGAAGTGGCCGCGCACCTGGATGCCGGGCGCGACGTGGCGGTGATCTGCGAAGGCGATCCGTTCTTCTACGGTTCCTACATGTACCTGCACGACCGCTTGGCCGAGCGCTACGACGCCCAGGTGATTGCCGGCGTGTGTTCGATGCTCGGTGGCGCTTCGGTGCTTGGCGTGCCGCTGGTGTACCGCAACCAGAGCCTGTCGGTGTTGTCCGGCGTGCTGGCCCACGACGAACTCAAGCGGCGCCTGGTCGATGCCGATGCCGCAGTGATTATGAAACTGGGGCGCAACTTCCATAAGGTTCGCCAGGTACTCGAAGAGTTGGGGCTGGTCAGCCGTGCGCTGTATGTGGAGCGGGCAACCATGGCTAACCAGAAGATCGTGCCGCTCAATGAAGTCGAGCCAATGTCCTCGCCGTACTTCTCACTGATTATCGTGCCCGGCGAACGGTGGCAAGGATGAGCCGCCCGCAACCGGCCATTGTCACCCTCGGCAATGGCAGCCTCGCAACAGCCCGCAGGCTGCAACAGGTCTACCCGGATGCGCTGGTCTACGGACTGGTTGGGCGAGTCGAAGGCGCGGACCGGTTGTATCACGAGTTTGGCGCGACCTTGCGCCAGCTCTACCAACAGGACACGCCGATCATTGCCTTGTGCGCCGCCGGCATCGTGATCCGCACGCTGGCCCCGCTGTTACTGGAAAAGGGGGCCGAGCCGCCAGTACTGGCGGTGGCCGAAGACGGCAGCGCGGTAGTACCGTTGCTGGGCGGCTTGGGTGGGGTGAATGCCATGGCCCGGGAAATGGCGGCGGGCCTGGGGGTAGCAGCAGCTATCACCACCAGCGGCGAGCTGCGTTTCGGTACCTGTCTGCTGAATCCGCCCAGCGGTTATGCGCTGGGCGACCTGGAGCTGGGCAAACGCTTTGTCTCGGACTTGCTGGCTGGCGAAAGTGTGCGTATCGAAGGAGCGGCCCCCTGGCTGGCGCGGGCGCACTTGCCGGAGGATCGACAGGCGCGTCTGTCGATTCATGTCGGTAGCGCTGAGCGTGCGCCGGTTGCCGATGAATTGCTGATCTATGCGCGCAGCGTCCTGGTGGCGGTCACGGCCGCCGTGCCGGAGCTGGCGGGTGCGGTGCGTCAGGCCTTGCACGAGGCGAATATCGCCTGGCAATCGCTGGCTTGCCTGGTGGCGGCTGACAGTGAGATGGCCAACCCCGCCCTGCGGATGGCGGCTGCCGAATTAGCAGTGCCATTGCGCTTTGTCGCCTCGGTCGGTTCCGTCGCGCAAATGGCGCAACAAGCGATACCGCAGTTGTTACCGCCGATCTGTATCGGTGCCGAGCTGGCGATTGCGGTCGCCAGCCAGCCGTTGGAGCCGGAACGCATCGGTCGTTCTCGCGGACGCCTGGCGGTGATCGGCCTGGGACCCGGCGCCGCCGAACTGATGGTGCCGGCGGTAAAAGCCGAACTGGCCCGAGCCAACGATGTGCTGGGCTATGAAACCTATGTGCGCATGGCCGGCCCGTTTCGTGCCGACCAGGTGCTGCACTGTACCGACAACCGCGAAGAAATGCTGCGCGCCCGGCATGCGTTCGAACTCGCGGCCCAGGGGCGTTCGGTGGTAGTGGTGTCGTCCGGCGATCCGGGTGTATTCGCCATGGCGGCGGCGGTGCTCGAAGCCTTGCATGAGTCCGATGAGCCGAGCTGGCACGGCGTCGATCTGGAAATCCTCCCCGGCGTTTCCGCCTCTCTCGCCACTGCGGCCCAGGCCGGTGCCCCCCTGGGGCACGACTTCTGCGTGATGTCGCTGTCGGACAACCTCAAGCCCTGGAGCATTATCGAGAAGCGCCTCGACCTGGCGGCCCAGGCCGACCTCGCCCTGGCCTTCTACAACCCGATTTCCCGCTCCCGTCCCTGGCAGTTGGGACGGGCGCTGGAAATCGTCGCCCAGCACCGCACACCGCTGACACCGGTCGTGCTGGGGCGGGATATCGGTCGACCGGGTCAGACCTTGCGGGTGACCACGCTGGGTGCGCTGACGCCGGAGCAGGTGGACATGCGCACCATGGTTATCATCGGCTCGTCCACCACCTGTGTCTTCCCTCGTGCCGAGGGCGGCGAGTGGGTCTATACGCCGCGCTGGTATGGTGAAAAGCCCCGCTCCTGAGGCGCCGGGACTTCGGAAAGAGCTGACGATAAAAGGTCAGGGGATTGTCGTTTGACCTGACCGATGAAGAGGGGCGAGCGCGCTTTGCCGAGGCCATGTTCGTGTCAGGCGCAGTTCAGGGCACCAGGTAGCCGCGCACCCCGGTAAAGATGATCTGCGCCGCCAGGGCGCAGACGAACAATCCCATCAGGCGGCTGACGATCTGCAGGCCCTGGTCGCCGAGGATCTGTTCGATCCGGTTCGACAGGTACAGCACCACGCCGACGGTAAAACTGGCCAGGCCGATACTGACGATGGCGATAAGTTTGTCGTCCCAATGGGGCTGGCTCACGCCCATGACCAGCAACGCGCCGATGGTGCCAGGACCGACGGTCAGCGGGATGGTCAGCGGGACGATGGTCACGTCCTGTTGTACGTTGTCGCTCTGTATGGCTGACTTGCCCTGGGCCATGCCCAGTGCCGAGATGAACAACACGCTCCCGGCGCCAATGCGGAAGGCATCCACAGTGATGCCAAAGACACTGAAGATCACTCTCCCGAACAGGTACAGCAGCACGCTGGAGACCAGGGTGGCGAGCGCCACTTTCCAGGCCAGGCGTCGGCGCTCCTTGCTGGAGTAGCCACGGGTCAGGCTGATAAAGCAGGACAGGACGAAGAACGGGCTGTAGAGCACCAGCATCTTCAGGTAAACGCTGAACAACACGTGGAGCATGGCTTGGGCTCGAACGGGGGAGGGCCATGGCAGTCTATCAGGCGCCGCGCGGTCTGTCGGCTCAGGAGGTGGTCGGTGCCTGGACTTGTTGGTTGTTGCGCTGGGCCACCCAGTGTTCCACCAGCTCACGCAGTTGCGAGAGCTCAACGGGCTTGGCCATATGGCCGTCCATGCCGGCCTGGCGTGCCCGCTCCTTATGTTCGCTGAGGATATGCGCGGTCAGTGCCACCACCGGCGTGCGCACCCGTTGGTTGCCGACTTCCCAGGCCCGCAGTTGCTGGGTCGCGGAGAACCCGTCGAGTATCGGCATTTCGCAGTCCATCAGGACCAAGTCGTAGCGCTGGGCTTTCATCGCACGCAGCGCCTCTTCGCCGTTGCTGGCGGTGTCCGGCTGCAGATTGAGTTTGCCCAGCATACCGCGAATCACCTTGGTGGAAATACTGTTGTCTTCAGCGACCAGGATGCGGAAATCGCTCGGTACCGTGATGGGGGCCACCACGGGCGTGTTCAGGGTGAGCATCGAGGTCGGGCCGGTGCCGCGCTGGGTCAGTTCGTCGGCCAGGGTGGTCTTGAGGGTGTAGCCGGCCACCGGTTTGGCGAGGATGCGCTTGATACCGGCGTTACGCGCGATAATCTTGCTCGGCGCATTGCTGATACCGGTCAGCATGATCAGCAGAATGTCGTGATTGAGGCTCGGGTCTTCCTTGATCTTCGCCGCCAGTTGCATGCCGGTCATGCCGGGCATGTTCTGGTCGAGCAGGACCACGTCGAAGTAGTCACGCAAGTGCGCCTTGGTGCGCAACAGGGCCAGGGCTTCCTTGCCGGAGGGCACGGCACTGACATTCAAGCCCCAAGCGCTGCACTGCTGTACCAGAACCTTGCGGCAGGTGTCGTTGTCGTCGACCACCAGCACCCGTGCGCCTTTGAGCGGGCCGTCGAGGTCGCAAGTCGGGTGCTCCAGGTGCAGCGGGTCCAGCGGTAGCGTCAGCCACAGCGTGCTGCCTTGATTGGGGCTGTTCTTGATGCCGAACTCGCCCTGCATCAGCAGGATCAACTGGCGAGCGATCACCAGGCCCAGATGACCTCCCAGACGAGTCGCGGCCAGGAAATTCTTGCTCTGCAGCTCGGCGTGGAGCAGGGCATCACGTTCTTCGTCATCCATCGGCATGCCGCTATCCTGGACCGCAATGCGCAGGCGCGGCTGGCCGTTGCGTTCATCGAGGACGACAACGATGAGAATTTCGCCCTCATCGGTCTTTTTCAGGGCGTTTTCCAGCAGGCTGAGCAGGGCCTGGCGCAAGCGCGTGGGGTCACCGCTGATCACCCGTGGGACCTGCGGCTGGATAAAGCTGATCAGTTCGACGTTCTGCTGCTCGGCCTTGGCACGGAAAATACTCAGGCAGTCTTCGATCAAGGCATTGAGGTCGAATTGCACATCGTCGAGCTCGATCTGCCCGGACTCCAGCTTGGAGATGTCGAGAATCTCATTGATCAGGGTCAGCAGTTCGTTGCCTGCACTGTGGATGGTTTGTACGTAGTCGCGCTGCTTGACCGACAGTGGGGTGCCCAGCAGCAGCTCGGTCATGCCCAGCACGCCGTTCATCGGGGTGCGGATTTCGTGGCTGATCTTCGCCAGGAACTCCGCCTTGGCGGCGATTTCGGCATTGCTCGCCGCCAGGTCGCGGCTGACGCTGAATTGGTCTTCGGTGATGCTTCGGCGCCGCTCGCCCAAGGCGATGCTCATCAACAGGCCGCTGATGCAGATGAGGACCAGCAGGGCGACGATCAGACCTTGCGGCGGCACCAGGGTCAGGCCCAACAGGGCAGGCAGGATGACCAGCGTGCCGATATTGAAGATGACCATGGCGACGACGAACCACCGCGCCGGACGATAGCCCTTCTGCCAGTGATAGGCGGCGACCAGCAGGATGCTCAGGCTGGCCAGTCCGACCAGTCCGTAAGTCATCACGTTCAAGGGCAGAGTGTCAACGAACAGCAGCAACAGCCCGCCCAGGCAGATCACCAGAATGTCGCCCAGCAACAGCTTGTTCAGGGGATGCGGACCCAAGGGGGAGAAGAAGCAGTAGGTGAACATCAGGCCGCAGGGTGCGGTGAGTAGCAGTGCCAGGTAGGCGCCGGGTGTCTGCGCACCGTGCCAGTCGGGCAGCCACGGCCCTGCCAGGTTCAGCAGGAATAGGGCGCTGAGCAGCAGCAGGGCTTCGCACGCGGCCAGCCACAGGCTGCTGCTCGAACGGGTGTAGGCGAAGCGGGTCAGGTTATGCAGGATCAGCATCGACAGACAGCCGAACAACAGGCCATAGAGTAGCGTCTGGCCTTGGCCGGCAGCAGTCATCACTGCCGACTCGAGGGTGATGTGTGGCCGCAGCTCGTGTTTAGAGACCAGCCTCAGGTAGATGTCCAGAGGTTTGGAACTTTGTGTCAGGGGCAGCATGAAATCGCTGCTGGGCAACGGCCGTTCAGCTTTCGACAGGTCGTTGCCACTGCGGATCTGGTCGATCAGCGTGTCGCCGTCGAGGGTGTACAGGTCGAGGTGCGCGAGGTCCGGAGCAAAAACCCGCAGCAGCTGCTCGTGTTTGCTCGGCTGCAGACGAAAGCGCAACCACAGGGCACCTTCGGGGTGAGCGGCAGTCAGTCGATCAAGTTCGACGGGGCTGAATTGGTTGATGTAGCGCGAGGAGCGGATATCGCTAAGTTGCAGGTGGCCCTGATCATCGAGCAAAATCGCCCAGCCGCTGCCTTGCGAGGCTTGTGCGGCCGATGCGAGGCAAAGCAGGGTCAGCAGGCTGACGGTGAAACTTATGGCAATCCTGAGCCAGCGCACGGCGAAATCCCTTCGTAGGTTGATGCCTGAGTTATAACTATGCGCAGGGCGGGAATAATACGGCAAGGGTCTGAGGCCCTTGCCTATCCGGTCGGATAGTTTATTCCTGGCTTTCTGCGCGTTCGCGTGTAATTGCACGATAGCCAATATCACTACGGTAGAAGCAGCCTTCCCAATTGATTTTAGCTGCCAAGCGGTAAGCCTGCCCCTGTGCCGCCTCGACGCTGTTGCCCAGCGCCGTAGCGCACAGCACCCGACCGCCGGCAGTCACTACCTGACCATCCTTGAGCGCGGTACCGGCGTGGAAAACCTTGCCTTCCAGGCTGGCGGCGGCATCCAGGCCGTTGATCGGCGCGCCCTTGGCGTAATCGCCCGGGTAGCCGCCGGCCGCCAGGACGATGCCCAGGCTCGGCCGCGGGTCCCATTGCGCTTGGATCTTGTCCAGGGCTTGGGCCAGCGCGGCCTCGACCAGTAGCACCAGGCTCGATTGCAAGCGCAGCATGACCGGTTGGGTTTCCGGGTCGCCGAAGCGGCAGTTGAATTCGATGACCTTCGGATTGCCGGCTTTGTCGATCATCAATCCGGCATACAAGAAGCCGGTGTAGACATTGCCTTCCTCGGCCATGCCGCGCACAGTCGGCCAGATCACCAGATCCATCACGCGCTGGTGAACCTCGGCGGTGACCACCGGAGCCGGCGAGTAAGCTCCCATGCCGCCGGTGTTCGGGCCGCTGTCGCCGTCGCCGACGCGCTTGTGGTCCTGGCTGGTGGCCATTGGCAGGACGTTCTTGCCATCGACCATGACAATGAAGCTGGCTTCTTCGCCATCGAGAAACTCTTCGATCACCACCCGTGAACCGGCTTGGCCGAACGCGTTACCGGCGAGCATGTCGCGTACCGCGTCTTCGGCTTCGGCCAGGGTCATGGCAACGATCACACCTTTGCCGGCGGCCAGGCCGTCGGCCTTGATCACGATCGGTGCGCCTTTTTCACGCAGATAGGCCAGGGCCGGCTCGACCTCGGTGAAGTTCCGGTAATCGGCGGTCGGGATCTTGTGGCGGGCCAGGAAATCCTTGGTGAAAGCCTTGGAGCCTTCCAGTTGGGCGGCACCGGCGGTTGGCCCGAAGCAGTCCAGGCCACGGGCACGGAACAGGTCGACGACACCGGCTACCAGTGGCACTTCAGGGCCGACGATGGTCAGGGCGACGTTTTTCTCGGCAAAGTCGGCAAGTTGCTCCAGCGCCAGGACGTCGATGGCGACGTTCTCGCATTTGGCTTCGATGGCGGTGCCGGCGTTGCCGGGGGCAACGAAGACTTTCTCGACACGCGGGTCCTGCGCCACTTTCCAGGCCAGGGCATGTTCACGGCCACCGCTGCCGATGATCAAAACATTCATTTCAAAAACCTCGATGACGCAAAATTCTATGGAAACCTAAAGCGTCTGACGCTGTAGGAAGCGGTACTGAAGCCGGTAGATGCAAGGCGGAGTCGGCCTCGCTGAGCGCCGTTGCCTTTTGGCAATGAGCATCATCGAGGTCGGCTCCCGCGCAGCAGGTGCCGGTTTCCGTGCGGCCGTCGTCGTATCAGTGACGGAAATGGCGCATGCCGGTGAAGACCATGGCAATGCCGGCTTCATCAGCCGCCGCAATCACTTCATTGTCACGCATCGAACCGCCCGGCTGGATCACTGCAGTGATACCGACCTTGGCCGCGTTGTCGAGACCGTCGCGAAACGGGAAGAACGCGTCCGAGGCCATGACTGAGCCCTGCACCTGCAGGCCCGCGTGTTCGGCCTTGATTGCAGCAATGCGGGCGGAGTTGACACGGCTCATCTGGCCCGCGCCGACGCCGATAGTCTGGCGGTTTTTGGCGTAGACGATGGCATTCGACTTGACGTACTTGGCGACTTTCCAGGCAAAGATCAGGTCGTTGATTTCCTGTTCGGTCGGCGCGCGCTGAGTCACGACCTGCAGGTCTTGGCTGCCGATCATGCCGATATCGCGGCTCTGCACCAACAGACCGCCGTTGACCCGCTTGTAATCCCAGGCCGGGGCGCGGTGGACATCCCATTGGCCGCAGGCCAGCAGGCGCACGTTGGCCTTGGCGGCAACGATGGCGCGGGCTTCTTCGCTGACGGACGGGGCGATGATCACCTCGACGAACTGCCGCTCGACGATGGCGCGGGCGGTTTGGGCATCCAGTTCGCGGTTAAAGGCAATGATGCCGCCGAAGGCCGATTCGCTGTCGGTCGCGTAGGCCAGCTCATAGGCCCGACGGATGCCGCCCTCGGCGTCCGGGCTCACTGCCACGCCGCACGGGTTGGCGTGCTTGACGATGACGCAGGCCGGTTTGACGAAGCTCTTCACGCACTCAAGGGCGGCATCGGTGTCGGCCACGTTGTTGAACGACAGTTCCTTGCCTTGCAACTGGGTGGCGGTGGCGATGCCAACTTCGGCGGGTTTGGCTTCCACGTAGAACGCCGCGCTCTGGTGCGGGTTCTCGCCGTAGCGCATTTCCTGGGCCTTGACGAACTGGCTGTTGAAGGTTCGCGGAAACTCGCTGCGGCCTTCGGTGCTCAGGGTGGGCGCGGCCTGGTTCACGGTGCCCATGTAGTTGGCGATCATGCCGTCGTAGGCGGCGGTGTGTTCGAAGGCCTTGAGCATCAGGTCGAAGCGCTGGGCATAGGTCAGACCGCCGGCCTTGAGACTTTCCAGAACCTGGGCATAGTCGCCGGCATTGACCACGATGGCGACGTCCTTGTGGTTCTTGGCCGCCGAGCGAACCATGGTCGGACCGCCGATGTCGATGTTTTCGATGGCGGTCGGCAGGTCACAGCCGGGCTTGCCGATGGTCGCTTCGAACGGATAGAGGTTGACCGCGACCAGGTCGATCGGGCGGATGCCGTGTTCGCTCATGACGGCGTCGTCGATGCCGCGACGGCCGAGGATACCGCCGTGGATTTTCGGGTGCAGGGTCTTCACCCGGCCATCCATCATTTCCGCGAAACCGGTGTAGTCCGCCACTTCCACAGCGTCCACGGCGTTGTCGCGCAGCAGCTTGAAGGTACCGCCGGTGGAGAGAATCTCCACGCCCAGGGCTTGCAGTTCACGAGCGAAATCAAGGATCCCGGTCTTGTCGGAAACGCTGATCAGGGCGCGGCGGATCGGCAGGCGAGTAGTCTGGTCGGTCATCTCAGTGTCCATCAAAAAGCAAGGGAGTCAGCAAAAAAAGGCGACCGGTTCTACGCGGGCGCCTTTCTGGTTTGATTGAATGCTTACAGCAAATCGTACTGCTTGAGTTTCTTACGCAGGGTGCCGCGGTTCAGACCGAGCAGCTCGCTGGCCTTGGTCTGGTTGCCCTTGACGTAATTCATCACGCTTTCGAGCAGGGGCGCCTCGACTTCGGAGAGCACCAGGTTGTACACGTCGGTGACCGCCGCGCCCTCAAGGTGGGCGAAATAATTGTGCAGCGCCTTCTCGACGCTACCGCGAAGCGTCTGGCCTTCTTCGCTGGGCGTGTTGAGGTGCTGTTTCAAATTGACATTGTCGCTCACGGGCGTCGTTCCACTCACTAAAGTCTCGGTCATCATCGTCATGCGGCCACTCCCTCTGCGTTCCCTGTCGCCAGGCTCTTGTGACGCTCGGCAAAGAACTCATGAACGTTGGAGCACTGTGCTTCCGTCTCTTCCAAACGATTGAAGTGGGCGCGAAACTCCCTGGCGCCCGGCAAGGTTGCGAGATACCAGCCGACATGTTTGCGGGCAATGCGCACGCCCATGATCTCCCCATAGAAGGCATGCAGCGCGGCCAGATGTTCTAGCAGAATGCGTTCCACTTCGAACAACGGCGGTGCCGGAAGGGTCTCACCGGTACGCAGAAAATGCTCGATCTCACGAAAAATCCATGGTCGCCCCTGGGCGGCCCGACCGATCAACAGGCCATCGGCACCGGTTGCCTGCAGCACGTACCGGGCCTTTTGCGCCGAATCGATATCGCCGTTGGCGAAGACCGGGATCGACACCGCCTGCTTGATCGCGGCAATGGTGTCGTACTCGGCTTCGCCGGTGTACAGGTCGGCACGGGTTCGTCCATGCACCGCCAGGGCACTAATGCCTGCCTGCTCGGCGATCTTCGCCACCGTCAGGCCGTTCTTGTTCGCCCGGTCCCAGCCGGTCCGTATCTTCAAGGTGACGGGTACATCGACAGCCGCCACGACAGCGTGCAGGATCTCCTTCACCAGGTCCTGGTCTTTCAACAATGCGGAACCGGCCGCCTTGTTGCAGACCTTCTTGGCCGGGCACCCCATGTTGATGTCGATAATCTGCGCCCCCAGCTCGACATTGGCCCGGGCCGCATCTGCCAGCATCTGTGCATCACCACCGGCGATCTGTACCGAGCGAGGCTCGGGATCACCTGTGTGGATCATGCGCAGACGCGATTTGCGGCTGTTCCACAGGCTCATATCGCTGGTTACCATTTCCGAAACCACCAGGCCCGCGCCCAGGCGCCGGCAAAGCTGACGAAAGGGCTGGTCGGTGACCCCCGCCATTGGCGCGAGAATCAAGCTGTTCTGCAGTGTGTATGGGCCGATGCGTACCGCCGACATAGGACTTCCCTGTTGTGGGGCCGGATCATTAGAGTTCGAAAAAGGGTTGGCATGATACCCGCTCTCGATGACCGGATAAAGGCAAAGTTGGATAAAATCTGAACAGTTACTCCGTTATCGCCAACAGTTTGGTTAGCGCCGGAAAAAACCGGCAGACAGCACGGTGGACCCTGACTCACTCGGGTGAGTGGAAGCTGAGGCTATAGTTCACGGCCTTGGCACCTGGGTCGAGGATATCCAGGGCGATATGGATCGGGGTTTGGGGTGGCATTTCGCTTTGGCCGCTGAGGTCGCCACCCAGGTACTCGCTGGGCTTGAACCGTCGGCTGGCAATCAGGTGACCGTTGAGATCGGCGAAGCGCAATTCCAGCAGCGGGAATGGTTGGGAGAACGATGCGCGATTGTAGATGATCGCGTCGACTACCAATGCGCCATTGAAGTCCGGGTGGCTGCGCACTACCAGGTTGCTGCTTTTGATCCGGGCAATATCGACTTTGGAAGGCACCTTGCAGTCGATTTGTGGGCACAGCTGCTGGAACCAGGGGCGATATTGATCCTGGCGCGCCAGTTCGTCGAAATGATAGACGATGTACTGAGCGGCCAGCGACGCGCCCGCGAGCAGTACCAGCAGCAGCCACAGCAGGCGTTTGCCCCAGGGCGACCGGCGGCGTTGCCAGTCGAGATGAATCGGGTCGTCCTCAAGGTCCAGCAGCACGTCGTCATGCATGCCGGGCTCGTTGCGAGTGCGCGTGGGCTTCTGCGGAGGGCCGGTCACGGGTTCGTCTGCGTCGTGCGCGTCGGCGCTCAGCGATTGGTGAGTCGCATTGTCTGCCAGCTCGTGGTCTTCGATTTTCAGACGCGGGGCCTGGGGCTCTTCATCCAGGTCGGCGAGATCGAAGGACAGCGAGGGTTCGGTGCGGCTCGGCCCGGGCGGCTCGGCCTTGCGTTCGGTCCTGGCCGGAGCGGTTGGCGAGGACGGTTGAGCACTGGCGCTGTCGTCGTGTTCGGTGGCCGGCTCGCTGAACAGGCTGCCTGACCATGGCGTTTCGTCGTCATCGCTGTCGCGACGCGCACTGAAGGATTTGCCCTGGTCGCCGAATGCCTTGGCCGGCTGGATCTCGCGCTGTTCCAGGCGGGCCAGTTCTTCGTCGAGGTCCAGGCTGTCCAGGTCCAGCGCTTGCGTGGTCCATTGCTTCTGGCTGATGGCGCGTGGCGGCGCAGCGGCAGGTTCGGCAGGCAATGACGGCGCAGGAGGCACGACCGCAGAGGCCGCCGCAGGCTGGGCTGCCCCGGCCTCCTGGGTCGCACGTTGTTCGAGCAGCTGCCGTGCGGCGTTGAACACTTGCAGGCAGGAGCCACAACGAACCACTCCGCGGGCCACGCTCAACTGGGCATGGCTGACGCGGAAGCTGGTTTGGCAATGCGGGCACTGAGTGACGAAGCTATCGGTCATGCGGCGATCCGGTTGATCCAAGCGCTCATTCTAACGCCGACGGCCACTGATGCGCACCCAACCGTCGCGCTCGGCAAGCGGCTCCAGAGCAAAGTCATGGGCATAAGCGGCGGCCACTTCTTCGCCCTGTTCGGCGAGGATGCCCGACAGCGCCAGGCGGCCACCCGGCTTGACCAGGCTGGACAGTTGCGGGGCCAAGGACACCAGCGGGCCGGCGAGGATATTGGCGACCAGCACATCGGCCTGTATCCGTGGCAAGTGCTCTGGCAGATACAGGGAGAACAGCGCCTCGGCAATGTTGTTGCGTCCGGCGTTGTCGCGGGAGGCCTCCAGGGCCTGCACGTCGATATCGGTACCGACTGCTTGCTTGGCGCCGAGCAGCAGCGCGGCGATGGCCAGGATTCCCGAGCCGCAGCCGAAGTCGAGGACGTGGCAATCCTTGAGGTCCTGGCCGTCGAGCCATTCCAGGCAGAGCGCGGTGGTCGGGTGCGTACCGGTGCCGAAGGCCAGACCCGGATCGAGCAACAGGTTGACCGCGTCCGGCTGCGGGGCGGTGTGCCAACTGGGCACGATCCACAGGCGCTGACCGAAGCGCATGGGCTGGAAGTTGTCCATCCAACTGCGTTCCCAGTCTTGATCCTCGATCACCTCGCTATGGTGCTCGGGCAGCGGCGAACCGGTCAACAGCTCCAGGTGGGCAAGCACTCGGGCTGCTTCGGTGCCGCCTTCGAACAGCGCCAGCAGATGGGTATGGGTCCACAGCGGTGTGGTGTTGAGTTCGGGTTCGAAAATCGGCTGATCTTCGGCGTCCATGAAGGTTACCGAAACAGCGCCGACTTCAAGGAAAGCGTCTTCGTAGGTTTCGGCTTGTTCCGGGCTGATGGCGAGGCGTACTTGCAGCCAAGGCATGGCGGGCACCTGTGAAAAAAGTGAATGTGCAACCGGATCGGTCGCGAGCAACGCGCCAGTTTACGCGAGCGGGAAGCAGAAGACGACTATCATCCCTACTGGCTGAGAAGGTGGAAGTTGTGGTGAACGGGTGTGCCGGAGTGCGACAAGGCCGCAATCAAGCGGCCTTGTGTTGGATCACCTACTCATTGATGAGCAAGTTTGTGCTCCAGGTAATGAATGTTCACGCCACCTTCGCAGAACCCCGCGTCGCGAACCAGGTCGCGGTGCAGCGCGATATTGGTCTTGATCCCGTCCACCACGACTTCATCCAGGGCATTGCGCATGCGCGCCATGGCCTCGTCGCGAGTGGCGCCCCAGGTGATCAGCTTGCCGATCAGCGAGTCATAGTTCGACGGAACCTTGTAGCCGCTGTACAGGTGCGAGTCGACCCGCACGCCGTTGCCGCCTGGCGCATGGAAATGCTTGACCAGGCCGGGGCTTGGAATGAAGGTCTTGGGGTCTTCGGCGTTGATCCGGCATTCCAGCGCGTGACCGTGAATCTTCACGTCGTCCTGGGTGTACGACAGATTATTGCCAGCGGCGATGCTCAGCATCTCCTTGACAATATCAATGCCAGTGACCATTTCCGATACCGGATGCTCTACCTGCACGCGGGTGTTCATCTCGATGAAGTAGAACCGACCATTTTCGTACAGGAACTCGAACGTACCGGCACCACGATAGCCGATGTCGATACAGGCCTTGACGCAACGGGCCAGGACTTCTGCGCGTGCTTGCTCGTCGATGCCCGGAGCCGGTGCTTCTTCCAGAACCTTCTGGTGGCGCCGTTGCAGCGAGCAGTCGCGGTCACCCAGGTGGATCGCCTGGCCCTGGCCGTCGGAGAGCACCTGGACCTCCACGTGACGTGGGTTGGTCAGGAATTTTTCCAGATAGACCATCGGATTGCTGAACCAGGCGCCGGCTTCTTCGCGGGTCTGCTTGGCCGCTTCAACCAGCTCTTGTTCGCTGTGCACCACGCGCATGCCACGACCGCCGCCGCCGCCGGCGGCCTTGATGATCACTGGGTAGCCGACTTCACGACCAATGCGCAGAGCGGTGTCGGCGTCTTCGGGCAATGGGCCGTCTGAACCAGGAACGGTCGGCACGCCGGCGGCGATCATGGCTGCCTTGGCCGATACCTTGTCACCCATCAGACGAATGGTATCGGCTTTTGGGCCGATAAAGGCAAAACCGGATTTTTCGACCTGTTCGGCGAAATCGGCGTTTTCCGCAAGGAAGCCGTAGCCCGGGTGAATGGCCGTGGCGCCCGTGACTTCGGCGGCAGCGATGATGTTCGGGATATTCAGGTACGAGTGGGTAGCCAGGGGCGGGCCGATGCAGATGCTTTCGTCGGCCAGTTTCACGTGCATCAGTTCTGTATCGGCCGTCGAGTAAACAGCGACGGTCTTGATGCCCTCTTCCTTACAGGCGCGCAGGATGCGCAGGGCGATTTCGCCACGGTTGGCGATCAGGACTTTTTCCAGCTTCGCAGGTTTTAACATCGAAGGCGCTCCGCGGTTCAAACGATGGTGAACAGCGGCTGGTCATACTCAACCGGCTGACCGTTTTCTACCAGAATGGATTCGATCACACCGCTGGCTTCGGCCTGGATGTGGTTCATCATTTTCATCGCCTCAACAATGCAGATGGTGTCGCCTTTCTTGACGGTCTGGCCCACTTCGACGAACGCTGGCGAAGTCGGGGCCGGGGTGCGGTAGAAGGTGCCGACCATCGGCGACTTGACCACGAAGCCGTTCAGCTTCGGCGCGCCAGCGGCTTCAGGCACGGCAACAACCGCTGCGGACGGAGCGGCAACGGGGGCCGGAGCCTGGGCAGGCATCGGCGCGTAGTACTGCTGTGCCGGGGTCTTGCTGTGGCGGCTGATGCGTACAGACTCTTCGCCTTCCTTGATCTCGAGTTCGTCGATACCGGACTCTTCCAGCAATTCGATCAGTTTCTTAACTTTACGGATATCCATGAATCATCAACTCCCAAGGGTTGGTCAGGGGCGTTTATCGCTTGTCGTTCAAGCTGTTGCCTGTCTTTAAAGCTGCTCTAGGGCGGCCTCCAGGGCCAGTCGGTAACCGCTGGCGCCAAGGCCGCAGATCACGCCTACCGCCACATCTGAAAAATAGGAGTGATGGCGGAAAGGTTCGCGTTTATGCACGTTCGACAAATGCACTTCGATGAATGGGATGCTCACCGCCAGCAGCGCGTCACGTAATGCGACACTTGTATGTGTAAAAGCGGCTGGATTGATCAGGATGAAGTCCACGCCTTCGCCACCGGCAGCGTGGATTCGATCGATCAATTCGTACTCGGCGTTGCTCTGCAGATACAGCAGATGGTGCCCGGCTTCTCGGGCTCTACGTTCCAGATCCTGGTTGATCTCGGACAGTGTGACCGCGCCATAGACGCCCGGCTCGCGGGTGCCCAGCAGGTTCAGGTTGGGTCCATGCAGGACCAGTAGGGTCGCCATCGGCTGTTTCCTTGTTATCTGTGTGCAGTTGTCAATGCGCGCCGACTATGCCGCAAAGCCTGGATGACTGTCTAGTTAACTGCAATAGCCAGCACGATGTCCGATGTTTGCGCGAAGTTTGTGACCATGGCCTTGAATCTGGTCACTGGCGTGCCTCCTGGAAACCGGAGCCCTTGGCCGCCACTCGCGCAATCAGTGCCCAGGGGTGGTGCGCAAATAGATATTCACGGGGGTGTAGTCGACGCCATTGGCATGTCGATAGAGGGTGTTGCTGTGATAGTCGTAGACTTCTTTATCAACCGCTACGGTGATCGTCGAGTCCCGAATATCAAGGGTTATTGACTCATCCCGCGTGACGAGGAATGGGGTCGCGGTTTTCAGTTCGGACAAAATGTCGCTGTCGGCTGGCAGTGTTCGATACACATAATACCGATAGCTGAAGGGAACCGTCGCGCCACCGCGTTCGTCCTTTATACCGTAGATAAAGGCATCTGGAGCCAGTGGCGTGCGCAGTATCACTTCTGTCAGATGAGGCATATTCCGGGGGAAGATACATAGCCAGCCGATGTAAGCCAGCGAAAGCGCCAGTGATGCGGAAATGGCTACGAGATAAACAGGCTTTTTAGTAGTTTCTGAATTTGGCATACCTTATTCCTTCCTTGATCCATCGCTGATCTGCTGGATCGTCACCGAAAGGGGCTTGCCCCCACCAAGTGCCAAATTCTTCGGTGGATGTTCCTGCCCGGTTCTGGGCAAAACCTGCTGCCCGTAAAAGAACGCCTTCGCTGAAGCCTGCCGCGGTGCCAGTGGCGCCGTAATTGAAATTTCCAAAGGCTTCATATTCGCTGGATGTTTTTTTGTAGTCCCAAGGGCCGCGATTTCTGACTTGGGTGTAAAACCAAGAGTAAATAAAAGCCGATCCCGCCTTCAAAATATTTTTCTTATGGAAGGCCGTGGCCATATTTTCTTCGACAGAAACGCCGGGGGGCGACGTAGGTGCCCTCATAATATGCGCCCTTTGCATTGGTTTCAGCGCATGGAACCTATCATGAGCACAAGCTATTAAAGGGCTATGTTATAGGTGTTGAATTTTCTTATTGATCAATCAGATCTGCCCTTCGCATGGTCAAGGGCGCCAATCTTCATCGTTATGCCGTCCCAATAAATGACATGATCAGACGCGGAAGACTTGCACCGCCGTATGCAGTTCCCTACCCAGTTCCAGCAGGCGTTCGCCCTGGCGGCGACCCTCGCCGATGCGCAGCAGGTTGTCGCCGCCCAGTTGGTGGATGCGTTCCCTGTGGTCGCGGACTTCACTGAGTGTGCCTCCCACCAGCGCGTGCAGGCTGGCGAGTTCCTGTTCAATCACTTCGATGGCCTGGCTGGCACTGCTCAGGCGCAAGGCGTCGCCTCTGCCCAGACAGTCCTCGATATTGCAGCGCGGCCTGCACCTGGTTGCGCCCCGCATGTTTGGCGCAGTAGAGCGCTTCGTCGGCCTGGGTTGCCATTGTCAGGCTGTCACTGCCTGCATGCAGCTCGGCCACCCCGGCGCTGAAGGTACACCACAGATCCTGGGGCTGTGCCGGGTAATGGATTTCCGCGAAGCGCTGACGAATCTCGTCCAGTACCCGGTAGGCCGATTCCACGTCAGTGTCGGGCATGACAATGGCGAACTCTTCACCGCCATAACGGCCGATAAAATCGGTCTTGCGCAGGCGCTGCTTGAGAAACAGCGCCAGGCTCTTGATCACCCGGTCGCCCATGGGATGGCCATGGCTGTCGTTGACCCGCTTGAAGTGGTCGATATCGAGCATCGCGAAGCTCAGTGGCTTGCAGTCGCGACGGGCGCGCAGGCTGGCGTCTTCGAGTAATTGCAGGATATGGGTGTGGTTGTACAGCCCGGTCAGGCTGTCGCGGACCATCCTTGCCTTGAGGTTACGCGCCCGCGCTGCACGATTACGCACGGTAGTGATCAGGTGGCGTGGCTTAATCGGCTTGGTCAGGAAGTCGTCACCGCCCTCGCTCATGGCGTCGAGTTGCTTGTCCAAGTCGTCCTCGGCGGACAGGTAGATGATCGGCACGCTGACATACCGATCATTGTGGCGGATTACCTTGGCCAGCTCGGTACCGGTACAAGCTGGCATATACATGTCGAGAATGATCAGGTCTGGCTGGAAATCCGCCAATTCGGCCATGGCCTGGATCGGATCGATCAGTGTTCGGGTGACGATCCCGGCACCGTTGAGCAGGCGTTCGGTGTGTCGCGCCTGGGCCGGCGAGTCATCGATGACCAGGACTTTGTAGGGATCGTACTGGGCTACGCAAATCAAGACTTCGATTTTCTCCAGCAGACTGGAGGCCTCCAGGACGCCCGTGAGGAACTCCTGTCCGCCAGCGCGCACGGCGGCCAGGCGGGTCGGTGTATCGGTTTCGTGCAGGCTGAAAAACAGCAGCGGCAATTTGTGTTCGAGACCGAGCTGAGCTTCGACCGCCAGGCGTAGGCCCATGCCATTGCCACTGAAGTCGACGTCCATGACGAGCGCCGCCGGCAAGCGCTCGGCCATGGACGAACGGAACGCTGCGACACTGTCCAGCGGCTGGGCGCTGAGGCCGAAGAACGCCAGTTGCTTGGCCAGTCGCCCGGCGCATTCATGGTCCTGCAACATCAGGTAGACCGGCCTGCGCAAGGGGGGCAGGAAGGTGTGTTCGAGTTGATCGCCATGGCGCAGGCCGGTGTACGACAGACGCTGCATCAGGCGATTGAGGTCAGTGATCAGCGCGCTGCTCAGGCGACCGCGATTGGCATCCACCGCTTCCAGTGATTGGTTGATGCCATGAGCCAGTCGGATATGTTCCGGTTGCTCGAAACGTTCGGCGAAACGTAACAGGCGCAGGTTCGCTTCGCTGAGCTCGGCCATGTCGCTGCTCGACCATTCGCTGCGTTGTAGACGTTGCCATATCTCAAGAATCTGACGTGCCTGATGAATGACCCGCTGGGCAAAGTGGTGCTTAAGGCGCTCGCGACTGGGGTCTGCTGGCTCGGTCATATCCTGATTACCGGTTAGGCGAACAACGGAGGAGTAAATGGTGTCTTTATGCTATCACCTCTTTCTGTCAATACACTTGTCAGGTACTAATTTATCCGATTCATTAGGTGACCGGTCGGTCTGCTCGCAGGCCTTGTGTGGTGGGCGTTATCCATTGGACGGTGCTTGTGTGAAGCGTCCTAGGATGGCTTGATTTATAGTTGCCTGATGGATGACAACGCTGCGGCGTCCGGTTTTATTTGCCCCGGTTGATTTAAGCCGAAGCAGGCAAGGCACGATGACGTAGGGTTGTGGTCGAACCGATGAACTCAAGTGATTGAAAGGATAGAGCCATGCTGGACTGGAAAAAAAGCGCGGGCAGCGCGCCGGATCGTGCTGCCGAACCCGAGTCGGCGACCCGTGGCTACTTCGGCAGCCTGCTGTTGAGTCGCGCCCTGGCGACTTTGCTCGGCTTGTACCTGTTGGTGACGATCCTGCTCGGTTGGTACTGGAGCCAGGAGCCAGCGCTGTTTCCCGTGCAGCAGAACGCCCAGCTCGCCGCCGAGCAGGAAGGGCGCAAGATGGTCGTGGGGTTTACCACGGTCGCTACCCTCAAGACCGTTGTCGGTACGCTGTTGAGCAAGCCGGGCGGGTATCTCTCCAACGACCGCTTTCCACCCGGTCTATGGCTGGACAATATCCCCAGTTGGGAATACGGCGTGCTGGTTCAGGTTCGTGACCTGACCCGTGCCCTGCGCAAGGACTTCGCCCGTTCGCAGTCGCAGTCGGCCGAAGATGCCGACCTGGCTAAGGCGGAGCCGCGTTTCAACTTCGACAACAAAAGCTGGATGCTGCCGTCCAGTGAGTCGGAATACCAGGAAGGCATTAAATCCCTGACTCGCTACCAGGCCCGCCTGTCCGATCCGAACCAAAACAATGCGCTGTTCTACGCCCGTGCCGACAACCTGAACAATTGGCTTGGCGATGTCGCCACGCGTCTGGGTTCGTTGTCCCAGCGCCTGTCGGCCAGCGTCGGACGGGTCAAGCTCAATACCGCGCTGAAAACCGAAAGTGTGATTCCCGGCCAGGCACCGCAGGTCGATGAAGAGGTGGTCGAGACGCCGTGGTTGCAGATCGACAACGTGTTCTACGAGGCCCGCGGCCAGGCTTGGGCGTTGTCGCACCTGTTGCGGGCCATTGAGGTGGACTTCGCCGATGTGTTGGCGAAGAAGAATGCCACGGTCAGCGTGCGGCAGATCATCCGTGAGCTGGAGGCTTCGCAGGAACCGGTCTGGAGCCCGATGATCCTCAATGGCGGCGGCTTCGGTATCCTCGCCAACCACTCGTTGGTCATGGCCAATTACATTTCGCGAGCCAACGCTGCGGTGATCGACTTGCGCCAACTGCTCAACCAGGGTTGATCGATGAATGTCTCGCCGAAGGAGGCTGCCCATCGTCTCGCCTCCGATGCCGAACAGATCGCCTGGGTCGATGGCGAGGACCAGTTGCTGGGCGCTGTCGGTCGGGCCGAGCTGCGTGAACGTGGGCTGATCGGTCGCGGCACCTATATCCTGTTGTTCAATTCGGCCGGCGAGTTGTGCGTGCATCGCCGTACTTTGAGCAAGGCCATCTACCCCGGTTATTGGGATGTGGCGGCAGGCGGCATGGTCCTGGCTGACGAGAGCTACGCCGAGTCGGCGGCCCGCGAGCTGGAGGAGGAGTTGGGGGTGGGGGGTGTGGCGCTGACTGCCCATGAGCATTTTTTCTTCGACCAGCCAGGCAACCGGCTCTGGTGCGCGGTGTTCAGTGCTGTCTGGGATGGGCCGCTGTACGTGCAGCCGGAAGAGGTGCTGGAGGCGCGTTTTATCCCGGTCGATGCTGTCCTGCGCGAAACCGGGGAAAAGCCTTATTGCCCGGACTCTCTGGCGGCGCTGAAGCGCTATTTGCGGGCGCAGGGAGCGCAGGTCGCGAAACCTTTATGAAATGGCGCCGATTGGCTCTTGGGTCACCGGCTTTTTGCCGTTACACTGCGCGACTTTTCAAGCTCAAGCGGCCTGGCCGATTGAGTTGCGCTGCCCCTGCCTGAGTGGGGCTTCGCGGTCGCAGGCGCCTGCCCAGGCGTGGCGACCAGTCTTTATCCTCCCAAGAGGATTGCCGGTGGCCAAAAAAGCCGCATCCTTCGCCGCCCTCGGCGGCCTGGTGTTCTCCACCGACGCAGGTCGACATTGCCCGGACTGTCGTCAGCCGGTGGCCGCCTGTATCTGCAAGCAAACCCAGATCCCCGCCGGTGATGGCATTGCCCGTGTGCGTCGCGAAAGCAAGGGTCGTGGCGGCAAGACGGTGACCACCATTACCGGTGTGCCGCTGGCCGAAGACGCCCTCGGGGAACTGACAACCGCGTTGAAGAAACGCTGTGGTACCGGTGGCGCCTTGAAGGACGGCGTCATCGAGATCCAGGGCGATCACGTCGAGTTGCTGTTGACAGAATTGGGCAAACACGGTTTCAAGGCGAAGAAGTCCGGCGGCTAGCAGCCTCTGTGAAAACCACCGTGGAGTTGACCTGGCGGCCCGAATGAGCATGGCCCTGCGGCAGTCCCCATGGTTTTCACAGAGCCTGTTCCCGAACTGTCTCTAAACTCCAATCTGGATCCGGGGTCTTACCTGGATGCAGACGAATCGTCATTTTCATTCTTTAGACTGCGCGCAGCCTGGATCCAGGTGGCGCTATTTGACTTCATTTATAGGGGACTTCGATGTCCGTACGACGTACACGCAAAGACGATGGCAGCCAGTGGACAGTTGCGGATAGCCGCAGTGTTTATGGGATTCGTCATTGGGGGGCCGGGTATTTCGCGATCAATGACGCCGGTCGCGTCGAAGTTCGTCCGAACGGTCCGAGCAGTTCGCCTATCGACCTCTTCGAGCAGGTCGAGGAGTTACGCAAGAGCGGTTTGTCCCTGCCACTACTGGTGCGTTTCCCAGATATCCTGCAAGACCGTGTGCGGCGGTTGACCGGCGCGTTCGACGCGAACATCGAACGCCTGGAATACCAAAGCAAGTACACCGCGTTGTACCCGATCAAGGTCAATCAACAGGAAGCGGTGATCGAGAACATCATCGCCACCCAGAACGTCTCCATCGGCCTGGAAGCCGGTTCCAAGCCGGAACTGCTGGCGGTGCTGGCGCTGGCGCCAAAGGGCGGCACTATCGTCTGCAACGGCTACAAGGACCGGGAGTTCATTCGTCTGGCCTTGATGGGTCAGAAGCTCGGTCACAACGTCTTTATTGTGATCGAGAAAGAGTCCGAAGTGGAGCTGGTGATCGAGGAAGCGGCGTCGCTCAAGGTCAAGCCCCAGGTCGGTTTGCGGGTACGTCTTTCCTCCTTGGCCTCGAGCAAGTGGGCCGACACCGGTGGTGAGAAATCCAAGTTCGGCCTGTCGGCGGCGCAACTGCTGTCGGTGGTCGAGCGTTTTCGAGCGGCGGGGTTGGACCAGGGCATTCGTCTGCTGCACTTCCATATGGGTTCGCAGATCGCCAATCTGGCGGACTACCAGTACGGTTTCAAGGAAGCGATCCGCTATTACGGCGAACTGCGCAACCTCGGCCTGCCGGTGGACCATATCGATGTGGGTGGCGGCCTGGGTGTCGACTACGATGGCACTCACTCGCGCAATGCCAGCTCGATCAACTACGACATGGATGACTATGCTGGCGTCGTGGTCGGCATGCTCAAGGAGTTTTGCGATGCGCAGAACCTGCCGCACCCGAACATTTTTTCGGAAAGCGGCCGCTCGCTGACCGCTCACCACGCCGTGCTGGTGGTGCAGGTGACGGATGTCGAGAAGCACAACGACGATGTGCCGCATATCGAGAACCCCGAGAGCCTGCCGGAAACCGTGCAATGGCTGGTGGAGCTGCTGGGGCCTACCGATATCGAGATGGTCACCGAAACCTATTGGCGCGCCACGCACTACATGAGCGACGTAGCCACTCAGTACGCCGACGGCAAGTTGACCCTGGCCGAGAAAGCCTTGGCCGAGCAATGCTACTTCGCGGTTTGCCGGCGCCTGCACAACTCGCTGAAGGCCCGCCAGCGTTCGCATCGCCAGGTGCTCGACGAACTCAATGACAAGCTGGCCGACAAGTACATCTGCAACTTCTCGGTGTTCCAGAGCCTGCCCGATACCTGGGCCATTGGCCAGGTGCTGCCGATCCTGCCGTTGCATCGTCTGAACGAGGAGCCGCTGCGCCGCGCCGTGCTGCAAGACCTGACCTGCGACTCCGACGGCAAGATCAAGCAGTACGTCGACGAGCAGAGCATCGAGACCAGTCTGCCAGTGCATGCGCTGAACGAGGGCGAGGACTACCTGTTGGGGATCTTCCTGGTGGGCGCCTACCAGGAAATTCTCGGTGATATGCATAACCTGTTCGGTGACACCGACTCGGTGAACATCTACCAGAAGGAGGATGGCAGGGTGTACCACGCCGGTATCGAAACCCACGACACCATCGAGGACATGCTGCGTTATGTGCATCTGTCGCCGGAAGAGTTGATGACGCACTACCGCGACAAAGTTGCCAGCGCCAATATCAGTGTGAAAGAGCGGACCCAGTACCTCGACGCATTGCGTTTGGGTCTGACCCGCTCTTCCTACCTGTCTTCTTGAGGTAAGGCCGAGAGTTCCTGGGAAGAAGCCCTTTTAATATAGGTTTTTTTCCTTTAGTCATGTAGGCGGCGTCTGATTGTCGAAAAACCCACCCTTAGCGGTGGGTTTTTTGTTGGCTGAAGGCAAAGTGATGGCTTCCTCGGTTCCGCGTTTTGTGTAGGTCGTTTCCCTAACGTCTCTTCAGCCCTCTACTCGATCTTGTCTGTCGGCGAGAATCTCAAGTCGGTTCCATCCAGTCGGTCCATGTAGAGGAAAACCCATGTTCGATCCAGTCACCGAGTCGTTCTTTTGTCTGGATGTTGCCGGCTTGTCTCATTCGCTGCCTGTCACCTCGTTTCGCGGTCACGAGGCCGTCAGTGAGCTGTTCTCTTTCGAGCTGGATGTGTTGAACGAGGAAGCCGGACCGGACCTGAGTGGATTGATGTATCGCAGTTGTTTCCTGGTTCTGGGGGCGGACGGACAGGGCATCCACGCACAGATACAGGGCGTCAACCTGCGATGTGGCGGCCTGGCGCACGACCATTACCGCTTGCATCTGGGACCTCGTATGGGGTGTCTGGCACAGCGCTGGCGACGACGACTGTTCCAGCAGCGATCGGTGCCTGCCATTATTGCCCAGGTGCTCGGGGAGCACGGTCTGGGTGAAGATGACTTTCGCTTTGCGCTGAAGGGCCGCTGCACGTTGCGTCCGTATTGCGTGCAGTTCGAAGAGTCCGATCTGCAGTTCATCCTGCGATTGTGTGCCGAAGAAGGGATTCACTTTCACTTTCAGCATGCCAGGGACAATCATCGGCTGGTGTTCGCCGACAGCCTGGAGGCCCTGCGGCACGTTCACGCAGCACGCTTCTGTCCGGAGGACGGCGTGGGCGTCCGGGACTTTTGCGTCAATCTGTCGGGGCATTCCCGTCGACGCGCTGGACGTCCCCAGGACTGGGCGCAAGGTGAAAGTGATCTGCCGGGGCTGCACTGTGCCAGCTTGATGCCGTTGTCGGGCCATCCATGTGCGCCGTGGAACCGTCTGTGGTTGCTCACCGCCCTTGAGCATCGTGGCGACAGCAATCCCATGGACCCGCAGTCGATGATTTACTGCAATACCTTTCGCGCCACCTCCTGGGAAGTGGCCTTGCGTATTCCGATCCGGTACCCGAAGCCGCTGCTGTCCGGCCTGTTTCGCGCCTGGGTGGTTGCGGCGGATAAACACGGGGCCAGATCCGACGCGCCAGGGAAGGTGGCGGTGCGGTTGCTGGCGTTCTATCAGGGCGAGTGGGCCAGCGAGAGTGATTGTTGGCTGCCGCTCGCCGAGTCGACAGCAGGTGAGCGGCAGGTATCGGCGGCGGAGCTTGAGCCAGGTACCGCGATATGGGTACGTTTCCTGGGGGGCGATCCGGATCAGCCGCGGATCGTTGGCCGCTGCGATGCCTGGCGTTCGACCTCAATGCCTCGGATTGTGCCGGGGCGCCCTGGCGGGGTGGCATTCGAGCGGCTGCGAGAGGGGCATCCGCTGGTGCCTTTATGCCAAGTCGCGCCCGCGAGTGAGCGGTCCGCTGTCCGTGATTGCCCGGGGGCCGCCGCGGATGGCCGGGGCGGTGTCCCATGAGGGACGCTGATTGCACGATGCCCAGTACGCTGTGGCTGCTCCTGGACATTCCCAGCTCTGCGGGGCTGGTCGCGGTGTTGCAGGAACGCTACGCGAACTACGAGAGTCACTTGTTGTTCGAAGGCACGCCACTGCATGGCGTGCGTGACTGGGGGCCGCGACTGGTGAGGCTGGCCCCGGACTGCCCATTGGCGAAGCTGAGCCAGGCTTGGCCTCGCCAATGGGCCGGGCTTTTTCTGCTCAGCCGGGCTCCTGTGGCGGCTTTGCTGGCGCATCTGCGGCAGATGCTGCTGGTGCGCTTCGACGCGGATCGCGAAGGGGTGATCAGTTACTACAATCCGCAGACGGCCAGTTACTTCTTCGATGGTGTGGATGCCCGCGAACTGAGTCGTTGGCTCGGGCCGATCATCCTGCTCTACTGGCACGGTGGCACCTGGGCCGACAAGGCCGTTGGCAGTCTCGGTTGGCTACAACTGATCAATCCATGCCTGGAGGGGCCCGCCCTGAGCCACCGCAGGGGGCTTAGTGCCATGCAACAACGGCGATTACGAGCCTGCCTGCTGGAGCGCCATGCCTATCAGTGGAGCTGTGCCAGCGGCCATGATTACGACCGGACCTGGGGTCATCTGCAGGAAGGGATTGCCCAAGGCTTTCGCGACAGCGAGACCCTCGATGACTGGCTGGGTTTGCGCGCGCAGTATCCGGCGGCATCGGTTCCGTCTGGCTTGCAGGGCGACACGCCGAGCGAGCGCCTGGCAAACCTGCGTGTGACCTGGAGTCGAACGCATGGCTGATGGCCCGCGAGTGAGTGACGTCGACTCAGGCGCCGGTAGCGTTGGTGATACTCGGCTTCAATGACTCGGATTGTCGAACCAGCGGTCCTGTTTGCACAGCTTTAGGGCACAACCGACCAGGGTCAGGCCGCGTAGCAACATGAACAGCAGGAAACTTATCCACAGGCCATGATTGCCGTAGCCGCTCAAGGCCCAGGCAAAGGGCAGGCTGAGCAGCACGCTGAACAGCATGGCATCGCGCATTTCCCGGGCGCGGGTGGCGCCAATGAACAAGCCGTCGAGCAGGTAGCTCCAGACTGCGATCAAGGGCAGCGCCGCCAGGTAGGGCAGGTAGCCGAAAGCGGTTTCGCGCACGCTGGTAATATCGGTCTGCAAGGCAATGAACAGGTGGCCGCCGAGCAGGAACAGCAGGGCAAAGGCGAGGCTGGCTAACAACGACCAGCCAGCGGCAACGACCAGCGAGCGGCGCAGGGTTTGCCGCTCGCGGGCGCCGATGGCATGGCCGCACAGGGCTTCTACCGCATGGGCCAGGCCATCGAGAGCATGCGCCGTCAGCAACAGGCCGTTGAGTAGCAGGGCATTGGCCGCGACCGTGGCGTCGCCGAGCCGGGTGCCTTGCACCGTAATCAGGAAAAACACCGATTGCAGGGCCATGCTGCGGATGAAAATATCACGGTTCACCGCCAGCAACGGTCGCCAATTGGCCCATAGCGCCAGCGCGGCCCAGGCGATCTTACCGGGATAGGCGCGCAGGGCTTTGCCGGTCAGCGCCAGGCCGAGCAGGGCGCCGGTCCATTCGGCGATGACCGAGGCGCGGGCCGTGCCGACTACGCCCCAGTCAAGGCCGAGTACGAACCACAGGTTCAGCGCGATATTGATCAGGTTGGTGGTCAACAGGATTGCCAGCGGCGCCCGGGCGTTCTGAGTGCCGAGGAACCAGCCGACCAGGGCATAGCAGGCCAGGGCGGCCGGCAGCCCGAACAGCCGGGTGTGGAAGAAATCCAGGGTCAATTGATGCAGTTCGCTGGAGGGCTGCATGACCCTCAGGGCGAGGTCGCTGAAGGGCAGGGCGATTGCCCCGAGCAATGCCGCCAGCAGCAGACTCAGCAGCAGTCCCTGCAAGAGGATCTGCCGCAGCGCCGTGCCATCGCCGCGACCGGCGGCCTGTGCGGCGAATCCGGTGGAGCCCATGCGCAGGAAACCCATGGCCCAGGCGAGGAAAATATACAGGCTGGCACCTACCGCCACGGCGCCCAGTTGATGGGCGTGCGGCAGGTGGCCGATCACACTGCTGTCGACCAGGGCCACCAGGGGAACGGAAATATTCGATAGGATCATCGGCGCCGCGAGTGCCCAGACCCGGCGATGGGTTGGGCGGTCGCGCCAGTCAGCGATCAGCGTGGACATGCGGGCTCCTCGAAAGAGCGCGCATTGTAGCGCTGGTCTTGGCGGCTGCGGTGAGTGTCAGTGAATGATCCAGCTCAACAGCCACAACCCGAGCATCAGCCAGATAATGCCGAAAATGATCGAGGCCCGCATGAAGGCGCGGACCGCCGAGTAGAGGAACATCAGACCGATGATCAGGATCAGGATGCTGATCAGCGAGGTCTCCATGCCCAAGGCCCGTGCCAGGCCGTCGACGAAATTGCCGCCGGCGTGAGTCAGCAAATTGAACAGCCCGCTCAACCCGTCGACGATAAAACGAATCGCCGATCCCAATATCTGTCCCAGCCACTCGAAAAAATTCTCTACTTGCATATGTGTATCCTGATGAGGGCTTGGCAACGGGCTTCAGCGTTGGGCCATGCAGCGAGCCACGCGGTTCCCGCGGTAGGGTGGACAGCAGTTGTGACAGTCTGCAAGCCCTACAGGTCACGGGTGACACGCTGATCGATTCAACAAACCAACGGGCGCCTTAGATAAATCAAGGTCTGCGAGGCCTGCCCAGACACCAGGAGAACCACTACCTGGGCGGATAGTTGGCCAGCACCTGAGCCACCGTCTTGTTGATGGCGGCGCGGCGCTCGGCTGGGGTCGGCGTTTCATTGACCACCTGTTCGGCACTGCCGCGCCAGACCAACTTGCCATCTTGGCCATCGAGCAGGTCGATCTGAATTGTCGCCACCTGATAGTCGACATCACGGACTTCGCTATACCCCGGCGTGCCCCAGAGACCGCCACCTCGCCATGGGCCGCCCCAGCCGCCGCCGTAGTAAGTGCTGACCTGCTGCCGGCGATTGTCGACGATCAGGTAGGCCTGCACCCTGACATCGGCCTTGGCGCCTACCGGTGCCGGGCGCAAGCCGCGCTGGTCGAGCTGTTCAGCGACCGCCTGGCGAACACGCTGTTCGGTCAGGTCGCTCTTGATCCGTGGATCGTCGGGTCGATACTGCAGAGCGGGTTCTTTCCAGCTCCAACTGCGGTAAGCCGCGAAGTCGCGACTGGCGTCGAAGTCGTGGTTGACCTGAGTGCTTTGGCAGGCACTGAGCAGCGCCGCGAAAGCCACTAAAGCGAAACGGCGGAACATGATTTTTCTCCGGTTGCCAATTAGCTGGGTGGATAGGCGGCGAGGGCTTTGTGCACCGCCGCGCGTAAGGCGTCCGCGCGTTCGAGCTGATTGCCCTGGCTGGCGGTTTCGGCGCTGGCGCTCCAGATAGGCTGAGCGGTCGCGGCATCGAACAGGCTGATGCGGGCCACCAGCACCTGGACCTCATAGGTGCGCACGATCGGCACGCTGTTATACATACCGTAGCGGTTGCGGTAAGGACCACCCCCGTAGGCGCCGGCATAGCCGTAGTCTTCCTGGACCTGGCGCAGGCGTTTTTCCATATGCACCTCGGCGCTGACCCGCAGGTCCGCTAGTGTGCCCTCGCGACGGGGCCGTAGACCTTGTTCGTCGAGGGCGTTGCCGACCATCTCGGCCAGTTGCGCCGGGTCGGCCCAGGGGGTGCCGGCAGGCAGCCGGTCATTGAGCCAGGCCCAGGTACGGTAGCGGCCATAGTCACGGGCGGGTGCCGGGTAGGCACTCAGGTCCAGGGTTGCGGCGGCCTGCGCTGGTGCCGGCGGGATCGGCCGCGAGTCAGCGATATAAGGGTTCGGACTCGAACAGGCGAGTAAACCAAGGCACAGTGTCAACACGATAAAACAGCGATTCATTGCATCCTCCGCGTTACACCGGACGGCAAATCCAGTGCAGGTAACGCCCTAGCCCGGCAAAACTGGGGTGGCGACGATGGGCCAACTCCATTTCCAGCAGATCGGCCAGTTCGGTGCGGGCCTGAAATTCGACCGGCATATAGTCATGGAAAACCCGCACGCCACTCTGGGTTTCGACTGTCCATTGACCTTCAAGTTGCGCTGCCAGCTCTCGTGGATCAAGCGGTTGTTGTGGAGTCAGGCTGTGCTTTTCGCCGGCCATGTCGTTCTGGCGCATCTTGCGGAAATGGCCCTTGAGCAAATTGCGATAGATCAGCGCATCGCGGTTGTAGAAGGCCAGGGACAATTGGCCGTCCGGGCGCGTCAGTTGGTGCAGTACCGGCAGGATCGCATGGGGTTCGGCCAGCCACTCCAGCACCGCATGGCATAGCACCAGATCGTAGGGTTCGGTCAGTTGCCCGAGCAGATTCTGCCACGGCGCCTGGATAAAGGTCGCCGTCTGTCCCGCCTCGGCGAAGCGCTGGCGCGCGCCTTCGAGCATCGGCTCGGCGGGTTCGGCCAGGGTCAACCGATGACCGCGCTCGGCCAGCCACAACGACATATGGCCCAGCCCAGCGCCGATATCCAGCACCCGCAACGGTCGATCCGGCAGGGCTTCGATAAGATCGGCCTGAAGTACCGCGAGACGAATCGCGCCCTTGGCGCCACCGTAGATTTTTTCCGCGAAGCGGGTGGCCAATTGATCGAAATGGCGGTCGCTCATTGGCCGAACCGCCGTTCACTGTCGGCCAGCTTGGCCCGCACCACTGCGTTCATGTCCAGCCCCAGCTCGCTGCACAGCAACAGCAGGTAGAGGATAATGTCCCCGACCTCCTGCCCGGCATGGGCCAGCTCTTGCGCGGGCAACTGGCGCGACTGATCCTCCGTCAGCCACTGGAAGATCTCCACCAGCTCGGCCATTTCCACGCTGGCGGCCATTGCCAGGTTTTTCGGGCTGTGGAATGGTTTCCAGTCGTTGCGATCGCGGATACCGTGCAGGCGTTGGGTCAGTTCGTCGAGGTTCATGCGCAGTGTTCTCCTTCAAGACGGCTAGCTTCCGGCGGATGGGCACGGGAAGCAAGGCCTTGGCGCAGGGATAACATCAGGAGCAGATAAAATATTCGTCAGGACGGCTGGGCGTGCGATGTTTGGCGGCAATCAGCGGCGGCGCCGACGCTTTTTGTAACGCTGCTGAATTTCTTCTCGTAGCTGGCGAACCGTCACAAGGACCCTGCGCATTTCGCGATGACGTTGGCTATTGAGGGCTAGTAGGCTCAAAAGTGGAAGAATGATTCCTGTTATATAGACGATAAAATGAGGCGTATTACCTGTGAGTGAAAGTATCAAACATAGGCAAAGCACATTCAATGCAACAACACCCCACATCGCCCCTGGACGGCCAAGCAGCACCAGGTAATTGAACATCGTTAGTATTGTTGATACAAGGATAGCTACAATTATCGTATATGTGGCGCGCTTGGGGTAATCTTTAAAATAAGTGCTTGCCATCAGAGAGATAGTGCATGATGCTGAGAAGGAGCTTGAAAAAAATGCACACAAAAAAATAGGAAAATAGCGCGCCTTAAACGCCTTGAATTTTTTGCGCTCCAAATCATAAAAATCTATAATTTTCATAAAGTACTCCCGTTGCGACGGACTTTATACTTGCAGAGTAAGCATCAGCGGCGGCGCCGACGCCCTTTGTAATGCTGCTGAAGTTCTTCTCGTAGCTGACGAACCGTCACAAGGAACTTGCGCATTTCGCGGTGGCGTTGGCTATTAAGAACTAGTAGGCTCAAAAGTGGAAGAATAATCCCTGTTATATAGGCGATAAAATGAGGCGTATTGCCTGTGAGTGAGAGTATCAAACATAGGCAAAGCACATTGAATGCAACAACACCCCATATCGCCCCTGGACGGCCAAGCAGCACCAGATAATTGAACATCGTTAGTGTTGTTGATACAAAGATAACTACAATTGTCATGTATTTGGTGTGTCCGGGATAACCTTTAAAGTAAGCGCTTGTCATCAGAAGGATAGTGCATGCTAACGAGAAGCAACTTAAAAAAATTGCACACAAAAAAATAGGAAAGTAGCGCGCCATAAACAACGCCTTGAACTTTTTTAGTTTGAAATCAAAAAGAATTATACTCCTCATAAAGTACCCCCATTGCAATGGTGTTTATGTTTCCAGAGTAAGCGCTACCTGCCAGGCTTATGGAAGCGCCAAGAGCATCTTGTATCTGCGTAAGCGTCACATGCTGAATTTGGTCACTGGTATAGCGTTTTGGAAGTTTTCCAAGATGTTGTTCAAGTTTCAGTTGCTTTGCAGTCAGACTGGGATGCCGAATGGGCAATAATTCGCGGGTCAATGATTTTTGCTGTTGCCGTGAAAGCCCTTTCGAAAGGTCATACCAACTTCTACCAGTTGCAACTTTTCGAGCGTGCAATAACTTGAAAGTTGCAGTTGCCGAGGTGCCTGCGCCAAACAACGAAACAGCATCCAGAACGGGCATCATGTATCGATACCAGTCCTCTCGATCCATCTCATCGTTCAAAACAGGATCTGTGACTTCGTTATGGACCCTGACCATGCCCACGGCACACTGCGCGAAACTCGCTACCGCAACACCTAGCCCAATTTTCGAGACGATTAAGCTCGCTCCTCCGCTGAACGGAACAAGTACAGTTCCACTCAGTACAACAACCCATCCCAAGATGGCGCTAGTACAAGCCAAGCCCGCGCTCACCGCCTCTGCAACCAGTCGTGATTCCCGTGGCTGCGTCTCCAGCGCCCGCGCAAACTCCAACGGCGCCATGTACCTGGGCACCTCACGCAATATCACCTTTTTCGGCACAATGCTGCAAATCACCTGGAACTCGCGCAACGTTACTACCGTGAAATCGCTTTCGATATACACCACGCCAGCGCCCGCTATCGCCGGGTCCGCATCGATAGCGCGAAATAGGCGTGGCAGATCGACCTTGCCCTCTACGCGCTGCCGAGCGTTGCTGTGCGCCCCGGGAACACCGCTTTTCAATAGTTCGGAAATCATCCCATCATTCCCTGACCTGTTATGACGGTCTGGGAGCATAAGCAGTCCAATCAGCGGAAAATGTAGGACTTGCGAGTTAATGAGGTGGGCACATTCCCTTTCGCTGTTCCGCGCCTTGATCCAGACAGCCCCCTGCGAAGACAGTACCTGCCAACGCCAGTTCGGCGTGGATCAACGACACGGAGTGTGTATGGCAACCGATATGTTTTTGAAGCTGGGCGATATCAAAGGTGAGTCCAAAGACCAGCAACACCGGGACGAGATCGAAATCCAATCGATTCAATGGGGCATGAACCAGTCCGGCTCCATGCACACGGGCAGCGGTGGCGGTTCCGGCAAGGTCAGTATCAACAACTTGTCCTTCAGTAAATCCATGGACAAGTCATCCCCCAATCTGATGGCGGCGTGCTCCAGTGGCAAGCACTTTCCCGAAGCGACGCTCACCGTGCGCAAGGCCGGCGGCACCAGCCCGGTGGAATACCTGGTGATTACCCTCAAAGAAGTGATGGTGGCGTCCTATGGAACCCATGGTAATCAGGGTGAGGATATTTTGCATGAGGATATAGCGCTGAACTTCGCCAAGGTCGAAGTCAGCTACCAGGCGCAGAAAGCCGATGGTGGCAAGGATGGTGGGGTCATCAAGTATGGCTGGAATATTCGTGAGAACGTGAAGATCTGACCGTCGTTGACAACGCTGCTGCCGATGGATGTTAGGATCAAACCCTTAACGTTGCTCCCGTCATCATCAATAATGTTCTAGTGGCCTGTACGGTGAATAGAACTAACCCCACAGGCCACTAGTTCCGATGGATGGTCTGTCAGGCAATGGGTTGCCAAATACCGCTCAGATGTTCCAACCTCTCGGCGCCGGATAATTTGAACGCGCCGTTCGAGCCTGGCGCACTGGCCCACAAGTCGACTTCGCTGGGTAGGCGCACCGGTTTGCGGAAGGTCACGTCGATTTCGATATTCGCCGCCGGCAGGTGATTGCCCAGGGCCGCCAGCGTGCGTGCTTTGTTCCACAGGCCATGGGCGATGGCCTGGGGGAAACCGAACAGCCGGGCACTGAGGGCGCTCAGGTGGATCGGGTTGTAGTCGCCGGAGACCCTGGCGTATTGGCGGCCGATATCGGCGGGGCATTGCCAGCGGGTCAGTTGCGCCAGCTCTCCAGGTTGCCACTCGGTTTGCTCGGGCGGTTCGCCCGCCAGCTCGACCCCTCGGCAGAGCATGCGACTTTCGGCTTCCCACAACGGCCCCAGTGCGTCGTCGATCTGGGTCAGCAGGTCGAACGTCGCGCCCTTGGCGTGGGGCTGCAGGTTGCGCACCTGGACGCCGACCCGCAGGCTGGTGACGCCACCCAGTGGGCGCAGGATGCGGATACGGTTGTTCAGGTGGACCAGACCCATCAGGGGGAACGGAAAGCCCTTGGCGGTGAGCAGTTGCAACTGCAGGGGAAACGCCAGCACATGGGGGTAGGTTGCGGGCATCAGGCCGGTATCGGCAAAACCACACACCTTGCGGTAGGCCGCCAGGCGCTTAGTGTCGACAGTGACCCAGCAGCACAGGCCCTCGGCGGGCAACTGCGTGCCGGTGATCTTGCGCCGCCGTGCGGCGCGGATATACAACCCCGGCAACGCGGGGGCAATGGTCAGGTACTGCCAATTCACTTGCATGTTCAGGCCCCCAATACACTTTGTCCGCAGACCCTCAAGGCCTGACCGCTAAGCGCTCCCGAACCCGGTTGGGCCAGCCAGGCCACCGCCTCGGCGACATCCTGAGGCAAGCCGCCCTGGCCCAGAGAGCTCATGCGTCGTCCGGCTTCGCGCAAGAGGAAGGGGATATGCGCGGTCATCTGGGTCTCGATAAACCCAGGGGCCACGGCGTTGATACTGATACCGCGCTCGCGCAATAGCGGCGCCCAAGCCTGAGCGAGGCCGATCAGCCCGGCCTTGCTCGCGGCATAGTTGGTCTGGCCGCGATTGCCGGCGATGCCACTGATGGAGGCCAGCAGGATCACCCGGCCATCATCGTGTAGGGTACCGCTGTCGAGCAGGGCGCGGGTCAGCACCTGTGGGGCATTGAGGTTGACGGCCAGCACCGCATCCCAGAACTCCGGTGTCATGTTCGCCAGGGTCTTGTCGCGGGTGATACCGGCGTTGTGGACGAGAATATCGAGGCCATGGGGCAGTTGTTCGACCAGTTGCGCAGCGGCGTCTTCGACACAGATATCCAGGGCAATGCCGTGCGCGCCGAGCCGGGCGGCGAGGGCTTCGAGATCGGCCTGGGCAGACGGCACATCCAGCAGGATGAGCTCGGCACCGTCGCGCGCCAGGGTCTCGGCAATCGCCGCGCCGATGCCTCGCGCCGCGCCGGTGACTAGCGCCCGGCGCCCGGCCAGGGGCCGGCTCCAGTCCTGGACCTGGCTGGCGCAGGCCGAGAGGTGCAGCACCTGGCCGCTGACGTAGGCACTTTTCGGCGAAAGAAAGAAGCGCAGTGCGCCTTCGAGCTGATCTTCGGCATCCTCGTCGATCCGCAACACCTGTAGGGTGGCGCCGTGGCGTAACTCTTTGGCCAGCGAACGGCCGAAGCCTTCCAGGGCGCGTTGCGCACTGGCGGCGAAAGGATCGCGCAGGCTACTCGGAGCGCGGCCAAGTATCACCCCATGAGCGCAGGACTCCAGGTTTCTGAGCAACGGCTGGAAGAATTCACGCAACTGCTTGAGCTGCTCGGTCTGCACAATAGCGCTGGCGTCGAATACCAGGGCCTTGAGTTTCGGTCCGTGGCCGGGAATCCAGGCGGTACATCCCGGCACCTCGCTGTCGTAGCTGTAGACGGCATCGGTCAGCTTCAGGGCAAATGCGCCGACTTTTGCTGCCAGCGGTCCGCCGCCCAGCAGCAAGGCGCCTTCGATCGGCCGTAGGCGTCCGGCCTGCCAGCGTTCCAGGCGTGTCGGTGTCGGCAGGCCGAGGGCACCTACCAGACGTTGACCGATTGTCGAGTTGGCGAAGTCGATATAACGGTCAGACATGGAACGCTCTCCGGCAGCAGGGGTTCAAAGGTTGACCGCAAAGGATCGATAGTGGTTCGTTTTGCAGGAAAAGACCTACGCTTTTAACGGCAATGTCACTCAAATAATAGGGAGTTTTTTATGAATACGTTGCGCCGTGTTGCCATTATCGGGGGCAATCGCCTCCCGTTTGCCCGCTCCAATGGCCCTTATGCCACCGCGAGCAACCAAGCGATGTTGACGGCGGCGCTGGAGGGCCTGATCGAACGTTTCAACCTGCATGGCCTGCGGCTTGGGGAAGTGGTCGCGGGGGCGGTGCTCAAGCATTCGCGGGATTTCAACCTGACCCGCGAATGCGTGCTGGGCTCGCGGCTATCGCCGCAGACCCCGGCCTATGACATCCAGCAGGCCTGCGGCACCGGGTTGGAAGCCACACTGTTGGTGGCGAACAAGATTGCCCTGGGACAGATCGAGTGCGGTATTGCCGGTGGCGTCGATACCACGTCCGACGCCCCGATCGGCGTCAGTGAAGGGCTTCGACAGATTTTGTTGCAAATCAATCGCAGCAAAAGCATGGGCGAGAAGTTCAAGACGCTGCTGCAATTGCGCCCGCATCACCTGAAACCGCAACTACCGCGCAACGGCGAGCCACGTACCGGGCTGTCCATGGGGCAGCATTGCGAGTTGATGGCCAAGACTTGGAACATCCCCCGTGGCGAGCAGGATCAACTGGCCCTGGAAAGCCACCAGAAGATGGCGGCCGCCTACGCCGAGGGCTGGTACGACGACCTACTTACGCCATTTCTCGGTTTGACCCGTGACAACAACCTGCGTGCGGACCTGACCCTGGAGAAGCTCGCCGCGCTCAAGCCGGTGTTCGAACGTAGCGCCAAGGGCACGCTGACGGCGGGCAACTCCACCCCGCTGACCGACGGTGCCTCACTGGTGCTTTTGGGCAGTGAGCAATGGGCTCGGGAGCGGGGGCTGCCGATTCTGGCCTATCTGCGCGATGGCGAAGCCGCGGCGGTTGATTTCGTCAAGGGCGCTGAAGGCTTGCTCATGGCGCCGGCCTATGCGGTGCCGCGTTTGCTGGCGCGCAACAAGCTGACGCTGCAAGACTTCGACTACTACGAGATCCACGAAGCCTTCGCCGCCCAGGTCCTGTGTACTCTGAAGGCCTGGGAAGACCCGCAGTACTGCGAGACTCGCCTGGGGCTCGACGCGCCGTTGGGCTCGATCGAGCGCGCTAAGCTCAACGTCAAGGGCGGCTCCCTGGCGGCCGGGCACCCGTTTGCCGCGACGGGTGGGCGGATCGTCGCGAGCCTGGCGAAATTGCTCGACACGGCGGGGCAGGGGCGTGGGTTGATTTCGATCTGTGCCGCTGGCGGTCAGGGGGTGACGGCGATTATCGAGCGTTGATCGCGCATCGAGGCGATCTGATCGCAGGATCGCCACTCCCTTCGCGGGGGCCAACTCTGACCAGGACCGCACACAGGTTTCCCCAGGCATTGTCAGACCGACGGTCTTGGCCTAAGGTCGCAGCCGCCAGCCATCTTGCGACACAAGGTTGATCTATGCCGATTAACGGACAACGTGGGCTCGAAAGACAGATTCCCGTGCTGTCGACCCTGCCGCGCCCGCTTTACGCCCGCTCCGAGAGCCTCAATGCTGGCTCCTGGACGCCGCGGCATCGCCATGATTGGGTGCAGTTTTCCTATGCCATCAGCGGTGTGCTCGGGGTACATACCTGCGAAGGCAGTTTCTTTGCCCCGCCGCAGTGGGGCGTGTGGATTCCCGCCGGTCTGGAGCACGAGGTGGTAACTTCGATGCAGGCGCAAATGCGCAGCCTGTATGTGCGGCGCGAAGATTGCTCGTGGGCGGCGCAGCGCTGCCGGGTGCTGGAGGTGACACCGCTGGCGCGGGAGCTGATCAAGAGCTTCTGCCTGCTGCCGGCGGATTACCCACAGGAGGGCAGTGCGCAGTCGCGGTTGGTCCAGGTGTTGCTGGACCAGTTGGCGAGTCTGCCGGAGGTCGGTTTTTCGCTGCCGTTGCCACGTCATCCTCGCCTACTGGAATTGTGTAACCACTTAATCGAAAGCCCGGAGCAGGGCGTGACCCTGAGCGAATGGGCGGTGCGCCTGGGTATGTCCGAGAAAACCCTGATGCGGCTGTTCCAGCGCGAGACCGGACTGAGCTTTCGCGGCTGGCGCCAACGTATGCGCCTGCTGTCGTCGCTCAATGCTCTGGAGAAAGGCGACAGCGTGACCCATGCGGCGCTGTCCTGCGGCTATGACTCCACCTCAGCGTATATCGCGGCTTTCAAGGGCCTGTTCGGTTATACACCGGGAGAGTTGTTCCGCTAGGCGCGGGTTTCGAAGCGTTTCATCAGAGCGTTCCGTGCGCTGTACTGCGCTGTCAGCCGTTGCGCGTCGTCATGGCGCTACCTGAGTCTCCTAGCGGCCTGTGTGGTGAGTTCTATGAGTCAATTTCGGCGCCAGAAGTCCCAGGCCGGCGTTGCTGTTCCTCGCCATAGCTGGGCTATGACTCGTCACAGCGTCTTGGCCATGAACTTCTGGCATCCGAACTTGAGCTAACGAACTCACTGTACAGGCCACTAGGCTTCGTCCCAGACAGGAAAAATTGAGATTGTCTGGCAAAAATTCCTGTTTTTTGCTGAGTATTTAACGGCTGGAAATTGTCGGAAATGACCGGGTACTCTCCTGTTAATGGTCTGGCGAGTGTCAGCTATTATCTTTTGGGCTCATGGATTTGCTGCGCTAATCTGGCACATTGAGTGCTTTGGAGAACATTCGAGGTCGGCATCTTCCTTCCTGCTGTGAGAGGATGGCCGTATAACAAGTGACATTCGCGTGTTTGGCAATAAAGGACCCACAATTAAAGCTGATGAAGACTCCAAAACGCATTGAACCCCTGATCGAGGACGGTCTGGTCGACGAGGTGCTGCGCCCACTCATGAGTGGCAAAGAAGCAGCTGTTTACGTAGTGCGCTGTGGCAACGAGCTGCGTTGCGCCAAGGTCTACAAGGAGGCGAATAAACGAAGTTTTCGTCAGGCGGCCGAGTATCAAGAAGGCCGCAAGGTGCGTAATAGTCGTCAGGCTCGGGCGATGGCGAAGGGCTCCAAGTTCGGTCGCAAGGAAACCGAGGATGCCTGGCAGAACGCCGAGGTGGCCGCTCTGTTCCGTCTGGCCAGTGCCGGTGTGCGAGTGCCCAAGCCGTTCGATTTCCTCGAAGGCGTGCTGTTGATGGAACTGGTGGCGGACGAGTATGGCGATGCCGCGCCGCGCCTCAACGACGTCGTGCTGGAACCGGACCAGGCGCGCGAGTATCACGCGTTCCTGATTTCGCAGATCGTGTTGATGCTGTGTACCGGTCTGGTGCACGGTGACCTGTCGGAGTTCAATGTGTTGCTGACGCCGGATGGCCCGGTGATCATCGACCTGCCCCAGGCGGTGGATGCGGCGGGCAACAACCACGCCTTCAGCATGCTCGAGCGGGATGTCGGCAACATGGCCTCCTATTTCGGTCGGTTTGCCCCGGAGCTCAAGCGCACTCGCTATGCCAAGGAAATGTGGGCGCTGTACCAGGCCGGTACCTTGCATCCGGCTAGTGTTCTGAGCGGCGAGTTCGAGGAGCCGGAAGAATTGGCGGATGTCGGTGGTGTGTTGCGCGAGATCGAAGCGGCGCGCTTCGACGAGCAGCGCCGCCAGGCAATCCGTTCGGCCGACGAGGCCCCACCGGGTAAAATTGCCGAAGAGCCACCGCCACCCTGGATGCAGCACTGATCCGCATAGACGAGCGCCGCCACGCAGGCGGAGTGTGGCGGCTCAGGCTTTCGCGCAACGGCTCCCCGATGCCAGATCCCTGAGGATCGGGCAGTCCGGGCGCTGATCGCCTTGGCAATGTTGTACCAAGTCCAGCAGGGTATCGCGCAACCCGATAAGCTCGCCGATCTTGTGGTTCAACTCGTCGACATGTTGCCGGGCCAGGGCCTTTACATCGGCGCTGGCGCGTTGCCGGTCCTGCCAGAGCGTCAGCAACCTGCCGACTTCCTCCAGGGAAAATCCCAAGTCCCGCGAGCGTTTGATAAATGCCAGGGTGTGCAACTCGTCCGCCCCGTACAGGCGATAGCCACTGTCCGTGCGCGTGGCTGCCTTAAGTAGGCCGATGGACTCGTAATAACGAATCATTTTGGCGCTCAGGCCACTCTGGCGGGCTGCTTGGCCGATGTTCATGACGTCTCCTTCAGTCGAAGTCTTTGGGTTTCCAGGTCTTGAGCAGCAAGGCATTGCTGACCACGCTGACGCTGGAAAGGGCCATGGCCGCTCCCGCCAGCACCGGATTGAGCAGGCCGAAGGCGGCTAGCGGGATACCGATCAGGTTATAGACAAACGCCCAGAACAGGTTTTGCCGGATCTTCGCATAGGTCTTGCGGCTGATTTCCAGCGCTGCCGGTACCAGCCGTGGATCGCCCCGCATCAAGGTAATGCTGGCGGCGTGCATGGCGACATCGGTGCCGCCGCCCATGGCAATGCCGATATCCGCGGCGGCCAGGGCCGGGGCGTCGTTGATGCCGTCGCCGACCATGGCCACGACACCGCTCTTCTTCAGTTCGCTGACAATGGCGGCCTTGTCTGCCGGCAACACTTGGGCGCGAACATCGCCGATGCCCAGGGCCTCGGCCACCACCCGGGCGCTGCCAGGATTGTCGCCGGTCAGCAGGTGGCTGCTGATCTGCCGTGCATGCAACTGCGTGATCGCTTGCCGGGCACCGGACTTGAGTGTGTCACCGAAGGCAAACAAGGCGAGCACTCGCGACAGCGGTCGCTGTTCGATCAGCCAGGACAGGGTGTTGCCCTCGGCTTCCCAGGCGCTTGCCATTTCCTCCAGGGGGGCGATTGCCAGGCCGCTTTCCTCCAGCAGGCGCCGGTTGCCCAGGGCCAGGGCCCGACCACCGAATTCGCCGGCGATGCCACGTCCGGGCAATGAGCGGCTGTTGCGGATATCTGCAACAATCAGGTCACGCTCTGCGCAGGCATCGAGCACCGCCTTGGCCAGCGGGTGTTCGCTGCCGCGCTGAAGCGCTGCGGCCAGCTGCAGGGCAAGGGCTTCGTCACCGTCCACTGCGCTTAAATGAGTAATCTGCGGGGTGCCGGCGGTCAGCGTACCGGTCTTGTCGAAGACCACGGCGCTGACTTCATGGGCGCGCTCAAGCGCCTGGGCATCCTTGATCAGAATACCGTGACGTGCCGCAACGCCGGTCCCGGCCATGATCGCGGTTGGAGTGGCCAGGCCCAAAGCACAAGGGCAAGCGATCACCAGCACCGTCACGGCATTGATCAGCGCTGTCTCCAGGGGGGCGCCGTGCAGCCACCAGCCGACCAGCGTCGCCAGTGCCAGTAGCAGTATGCACGGTACGAATACCTGGCTGACTTTATCCACCAGTTTCTGGATCGGTGCCTTGCTGGCCTGGGCGTCTTCCACCAGGCGGATGATTCGTGCGAGCACGGTTTGCGTCCCCAGTGCCTGGGTCTTGATCAGCAACCGGCCTTCACCGTTGATGGCGCCGCCGATGACTTTGTCCCCCGGCTGTTTGGGCACCGGCAGGCTTTCGCCGTTGATCAGCGCTTCGTCGGCATGGCTCTGTCCCTCGATTACTTCACCGTCCACGGGAAAGCGCTGACCGGGCTTGACCAACACCAGGTCGTCGAGTCGCAGGGCGCTGATAGCGATGTGCTGCTCTCGTCCATCGATCACCCGGATCGCCCGTTCCGGACGCAAAGCTTCCAGGGCCAGGATGGCGCTGGCGGTGTGGCGCTTGGCACGGCTTTCGAGGTATTTGCCCAATAGCACCAGGGCGATCACCACCGCCGAGGCTTCGAAATACAGGTGGGGTATATGAGCGTGGCCGGCGCTGGCCCATTGGTAAAGGCTCAAGCCATAGCCGGCGCTGGTGCCGAGGGCAACCAGCAGGTCCATATTCGCGGCGCCGGCTCGGAGCGCTTTCCATGCGGCGCGATAAAAGCGTGCGCCGAAGATGAACTGCACCGGTGTCGCCAAGGCGAACTGCAGCCAGGCCGGCAGCATCCAGTCGTAACCGAATGGCTGGGCGAGCATCGGCAAGACCAACGGCAGTGCCAGGGCAATTGCCAGCAGTAGCGACCGGCGTTCGCCGCTCAGGCGCCGCTGTGGCGTTTGCGCCGTGGTGGCTTCGCCCTGCTGGGACAGGGGGGTGGAATAACCTGCCGCGCTGACGGCGGCGATCAGCAGCGCAGGGTCGACCTGGCCAAGCAATTGGAGGTGGGCTCGTTCATTGGCCAGGTTGACGCTGACGCTACGTACCCCGACGACCTTGCTTAGTGCCCGCTCGACACGGCCAGCACAGGACGCACAGGTCATGCCGACGATCGGCAGGTCGAGGAAGGTAGATTCGAGCATGGGCGCTACTCCTAGAGAAATTGCCCACAGGATCAACCTTGCCACCCTGGTAAGGTCAAGCCTCTCTTTTTTAACCCGGCTTATTGATAACCCAGCGGTACTGGCTTGAGGCGCAAGCCATTCGGCTCGTCGACGATGGCAAACTTGCGCACCTCACCGCCACGGAGCCTGATCAATTGCTCCGATGTCGCGAGCATGCTTGCGGCGCAGCCTGGAACCTGGCTCGGCAAGGTCTTCAAGCGCACGGAGATGTTTCCGGGCGGCAAGTTGAATGAGGTCGCCCGTTCCTGGAACAACCGAGCCGACAACTGATCGTGCAGGTAAACGCCTATTTCGCAGGAGGTCGAGACCTCCAAACGTTCACGGGAGATAATCAGTACCCCGTAGTTTTCTCCGGCAGCGCAGGCAAAGGGTGTCGCACCGAAAAGGCTGAGAAGGCCGAACAGACTGAAAACTGACCTGCGCATGGCAGAGTCTCCTGCGGTTGAATCGTCGATGACCAAGCTTGGCGTAGGGGCGAGCGAAATGCCAGCCCGGCAGCTTCACGAGGAACTTGACCTTGCTATCATGGCAAGCTTGAGACTGCTGCCGACCTCAATACAGGAGAAGTGTCATGCAAATCTTCAATGTCCAGGGCATGTCGTGCGATCACTGCGTCAAGGCTATTGTTCAGGCCGTGCGAGCCAAGGATCCGGCTGCCAGCGTGCGGGTGGACCTCGGCGCGAAGGAAGTTGGCGTGCAGAGCAGCCTATCGGTTGACGAAGTTATCGACGTGATCAGCGCCGAAGGTTACGAGGTGAAGCTGGCAAGCTGACCTTGCCGAGAGACGGTCAGTTATTTATTGAGCGACCTGTCGGAATGTTCAAGGCATCCTCGTGCAGCTAGACTAGGCGGCTGCGCGCACTGCCACCGGATGCCTGATGAACTTACGAATAATCCTGATTCTCGGTGCCCTGAGCGCCTTCGCTCCCCTGGCTATCGACTTCTACCTGCCGGGTTTCCCGTCGATGGCCATCGCCCTCGACACCGACGAAAAGCATATCCAACTGACGCTGGCGGTGTACTTCCTCGGACTGTCTATCGGGCAACTGGCTTATGGTCCATTGGCGGATCGCTTCGGTAGGCGCAGGCCATTGCTGGGAGGCGTCTTGCTGTTCAGCGTGGCGTCGCTGGCCTGTGCCTTCGCATCGAGTCTGGAATGGCTGATCGCTGCGCGTTTCCTGCAAGCGCTGGGGGGGTGCGCCGGGGCCGTGATTCCCCGTGCGGTGATCAGCGACAAGTGCGACGCTGTCGGTTCGGCCAAGGTTTTTTCGCAGTTGATGCTGGTGACCGGCCTGGCGCCGATCCTGGCGCCAATGTTCGGTGGTGTACTGGTCAATCTCTATGGCTGGCAGTCGATCTTTATCGTGCTGACGTTATTCAGTGCGTTGTCCGCCGTCGCCGTGGCCCTCGGCCTGCCGGAAAGCTTACCGGCCAACCAATCGCGCCCAGCGCTGTCGAGGGCGCTCCAGCAGTACGTCAGCCTGGTGTCGGATCGGGTGTTCTTCGGCCATGCCGTGACGGGTGGGATCGCCATTGCCGGGATGTTTGCCTACATCGCCGGTTCGCCTTTCCTCTTCATCCAGTTGTATGGGGTTCCCGCCGAGCACTACGGTTGGCTGTTCGGCAGCAACGCGGCGGGGTTTATCCTGGTGGCGCAGGTCAACGCGCGCTGGCTGGGCAAGCATGGCCCGGCCTTTCTGCTGGTACGTGCGGTCTGGGTCTATCTGGCGGCGGGACTTGCGCTGCTGGGCATCAGCACCTTGCACACCGCGCAACTCTGGCCGGTGCTGATTCCGCTGTTTATCTGCATTTCTAGCTTGGGTTGCATTATGCCCAATGCGGCGGCCTGTGCCATGCGTGGCCAAGGCGCGCGGGCCGGCAGCGCCTCGGCGATGTTCGGTTGCCTGCAATTCAGTGTCGCGGCGGGCGCGGCGTCGCTGGTCGGACTGTTGCATGACGGCAGCGCTACGCCGATGGCGTTGGTGATCGGCCTGTGCGGGGTGCTGACGGTGGTGGTTGCCATGGGGACTCGTCGTCTGGAGAACGCCCGAGTCGCACGCAGCTAGTAACTTGTGCGGTTAACTCAAAATGGTCAAGGCGTTGTGACGAGTCATGGCCCGCTAAGGCGAGCAACGGCTACGCAGGTCGGCGCTTGTGGCGCCGAAATTGGCTCACGAAACTGGTCACGGAGGCCACTCGATAGTGTGCGGGTCAACCGACGGTTTGCCTTTGTTGCTTGGGAAAGGAATAAGGGGCATACAGGCGTGCCTGCAGCGTGCTGACAAAGGCGCGTGCTTCACTTTCGCTACGGAAAATGACCGCATGCTGATCGAGCTGGACCTGCCACTGGCTGCCGTGGGACTTTGCTAACTCTTTTACAAGGATCTTCATGGCTGACTTCCTTTGGTTGGCAAGGCGGCCATTGTAAACCTGAATACGTTCGCTGAGATGACCTGGGTCAAGGATCTGACTGACGGTGTTTCCGTTTGTTTTTGTAGGTCCTCAATGACCTGCGAGAGTGCCGATGCGGCCTTGCGGCCTGGTCTTCGCGGCGTGCCGTTGTGAGAGTGGGCGAGCCCACACAGCTTTTGGTGGTCTTGACGCCCGCTCCCACCCTGATGCACCTGGCCCCGCATAAGTGCCGGCTGGTCGGTGTGCGGTTTGTTACAACCGGTGCAGGAATAAAAGTCGGCATCGATCCTATTGTGGTTTAGGCTTGATTTATTGGATCCAATGTTTTCCGCTTGAAACGTATTTTGTTACGTTCGCCGGAGTTACTTGCCGAAACGAGAAAAATCTCCAGGTTTTGGCACTTTTGCGCCTTGGTTTGAATGCCGGGATTTCCCAATATGGCTTCATGCGGTCGATCAATGTTTCAACAGGGAGTGAAGACATGGAATATGCACCTTGCATCAGTCAGATAGCCGCGTTGCTTGCAGATCCCAAGCGTAGTGCGATGATGTGGGCGTTGCTCGATGGCAGCGCACGGGCTGCCGATGAATTGGCCTTGCTGGCCGGTTTGTCCCTTTCATCCGCCAGCGCCCACCTGGCTCGCTTGAGTGCCGGAGGGTTGTTGCGGCTCGAGGCTCGTGGCCGCAAACGTTTCTTCCGCCTGGCCGCGCCAGAGATCGCCACGGCCGTCGAGGCGCTGGCGAGCGCTTCCCTGGCGAGCGCGCCGCTGGCGGTGCAGCACTCGATCAAGCTGCAGGCGCCGGATGCGCAGGCGCTCAAGCGTGCCCGTCTGTGTCACGATCACCTGGGCGGGGAACTGGCCTGCGAGTTGTATCAACGATTGCTGGCGGCGGGCTGGATTGAACAAGACGAGCAACGGATTCGCGTCACCAGCGCTGGCGCCCAGCGTTTTGCCGAGCGTGGGCTCTATATCCAGGCGTTGGCGCATGGCCGCCGCGAGACGGTCTGTGTTTGTCACGATGTACGTGAGCGGCGCCCGCACCTGGGTGGTGTGCTCGGTGCGGGGTTGTTGCAGCTGTTTCTGCAATCGGGCTGGTTGGTGCCCATGGAGGAGTCCAGGGCGTTGCGGGTTTCTGCGGCTGGAGAGCGACAGATCGACAAGTTCACCCCCATCGTCGAACTCGAACTGGCCGGCTGAAGTCTCGGTTGCGGTCGCCTGCGACAGGGATGCGAATAGATCGCAACCAAAAATAAACCCCTCCGGTGATACCGCACACTTGATCGAGCATTCGAATCGAGGAGTATCCCATATGGAAACCCAAGGCCGAACCCCACTAGGGTTTGATCAGTCGCGCCTCCAGGCTGTTCTGCGCCAGGCGCCGAGCCTGGTCTTGGGTCATGCCCAGGTGGGTGTGTAAGGCGTGGAAGTTTTCGGTGATGTAACCGCCGAAGTAAGCCGGGTCATCGGAGTTCACCGTCACCCTCACCCCACGTTCGAGCATGTCGAGGATAGTGTGTTGGGACATATGATTGAATACACGCAGTTTGGTGTTCGACAACGGGCAGACGGTTAATGGAATCTGTTCGTCGATGATCCGCTGCATCAGCCGCTCATCTTCGATGGCCCGCACGCCATGGTCGATTCGCTGAATCTTCAGCAGGTCGATGGCTTCCCAGATGTATTGCGGTGGGCCTTCTTCGCCAGCATGGGCGACGGTCAGGAAACCTTCGTTGCGTGCCCGCTCGAAGACTCGCTGAAATTTGCTCGGCGGATGACCCATTTCCGAACTATCCAGCCCGACTGCGACAAACGCATCGCGAAACGGCAGTGCCTGGTCGAGGGTTTTCTGCGCGTCGTCTTCGCTCAGGTGACGCAGGAAACTGAGAATCAGCCCGCTGCTGATGCCCAGTTGCTGCTCACCGTCCTTCAGAGCCGCCGCGATGCCGTTAAGCACCACTTCGAAGGGAATACCCCGATCGGTGTGAGTCTGCGGGTCAAAGAAGGGCTCGGTGTGGATGACGTTCTGAGCCTTGCAGCGCAGCAGGTAGGCCCAGGTCAAGTCATAGAAGTCCTGGGATGTGCGCAGCACATTGGCACCCTGGTAATACAGGTCGAGAAATTCTTGCAGATTGTTGAAGGCGTAGGCCTGGCGCAGGGTGTCGACGTCGGTCCAGGGCAAGGCGATCTTGTTGCGCTCGGCCAGGGCGAACAGCAATTCGGGCTCCAGCGAGCCTTCAAGGTGCAGGTGCAGTTCCGCCTTGGGCAGGGCGTTGAGCCAGTCGTACATAGGTTTTTCTCAGCAGGTGCGATGACCGGCATTCTACAATTGAGCGCCGAAGTGTTTGCTAAAATCTGTCAAAGCGGCTCATGGCTCCCGGACAGGGACCATGAGCCTGGGCAACCGTGGCGGGTTCACCATCGATGCCCAGGTCGGATCGGGCACGGATCCACTAACGTGTTCACGGGCAGGCGCCGGCTCCTCTGAAGTGTGGGTCCAGGTGTGCCTGCTCAGTGTTGCCGTGTTCGCTGATCCTGGGATAACGCGTGGGTCTTACCAGGGAATGGTTTCGCCCTTGTAGTTAATGAAGTGGTGACCGCCTCGGCCTGCATAGGCATTCACCTGGTCGATCAGGCCACGGGTGCTGGTGGCGATCTCGACCTGCGCCTCTTCCCCGCCCATATCGGTTTTCACCCAGCCCGGATGCATCGACAAGACGGTGAAGGTCGGCGCCTCGATTTCGCTCAGGAAGGTATTGGTCATGGAGTTCAGCGCGGCTTTGCTCGCCTTGTAGAACGCCAGCTCTGGGGCATCGGGCGTGGTCACGCTGCCCAAGCCCGAACTCATGAAGGCAATCACCCCGGTGCCGGGACGGATCTGGCCGACGAAGCGCTGCGCGAGGGCAACCGGGGCGATGGCGTTGGTCAGGAACAGCTGGCCGATCTCCGTCAGCGAGGCACTGGCGGGTGTCTGGTCGACCGGGCCCTTGACCCCGGCATTGACGAACAATAGATCGAATACCTGGCCTTCCAGGCGGTGGGCGAGGGCGGTGGCGGCCTTCTGATCATCCAGTTCCAGGCTTTCGATCCGCACCGGGCCGGCGGCTTTCAATGCATCGGCCTTGTGTACATCGCGCACGGTGGCAGTGACGTTCCAGCCGTCGGCCAACAACAATTGCACCAAACCGAGACCGAGTCCCCGGGAGGCGCCGATGATCAATGCGTTCTTATCGCTCATAAGAAAATTCCTTGTGAAGTGAAAACGGGCATCTCAGAGGACAACTCCGTTGCGGGCAATGCTGCAACGCCTGATGCCGTTCGCCGAGTTCAGCAATAGGCGCTTCGAGCAGTTTCAGCCTGCTCCTGGGTCGGGAGTACTCCACAGCGCGGCGAGGCTATCGTTGATCTCGCCGAGACCGAAGCGCGGGCGCCGGGCTCTCTGAGAGCCTGAGGTGGGAGCATACCCCAGGCTTTGTGCGCGTTGTCTGAATTCGTGGTTGCGAGCCACGCACACTGCCGTCGATTGATTCGGGTCAGCGCCTGTAGGAACTGATCGTTACCGCTGCGGTTGTCACTCCGTCGGGAAGTTTTCATTGGTTAAAAAATAACCAAACATCCTCAGGCTCGGCCAGATCGACAACCGCGCCACCCTTGCACGGGTTATCCACAGGTTGCTCCACAGTATTTGTGCGCAAGCGAGGAACTTGGCTATAACCACCGGGCGGCTATGCCCAAACGCGATAAATCCGGCTAAGCCATTGTTTTCAGAAAGTTTCGACGGCTCCACAGAACAATTGAGCGAAAATTGATCAGTGCTCGCAAAGCCACGTTACATAAGGGTTACAGGCGAATGTGCTCAGGTTATCCACAGTCGGGTGCACAGTCATTGTGGGCAAAAGCCAGCGTTTGTTGGTCATTCGCGTTCGGTGCCTGTGGACAACACGGGCACGGCTTGTCGCTGCAAGAGGATGCGCCCGCGACTGAGGTCGGACAATTGTCGTTGCAGAGGGTGTATATGACTTTCGCCGAGGGCAAGTTGCAGTTCCACCCCGTTGGCGGTGAAGTGCTCCTCGACAATCAGGCCACCGGCTTCGGCGACCCGCATCTTGACCCGTGTCAGCTCACTGAAGTCGCAGGCACAGCTTAGCGGCAGCCGGCTGATCAGCTCGATGCGGCTGGCATTCTGCAGGCACTTGTTGGCGCCGCCGCCATAGGCGCGGGCCAGGCCACCGGTGCCCAGTTGGATGCCGCCGTACCAGCGAATGACCAGTACCACCACCTGGTCGCAGTTCTGGGCCTCGATGGCCGCGAGGATCGGTCGGCCCGCAGTGCCGCCGGGCTCACCATCGTCGCTGCTGCGGTAATGATCGGCGAGCTTCCAGGCCCAGCAATTATGGCTGGCATCCAGGTCGCTGCGTTGCTCGATAAAGGCCTGGGCTTGGGCGACGTTGGTGATCGGCGCGGCGAGGGTGATAAAGCGGCTTTTGCGAATTTCTTCGCGATATTCGCAAAAGCCGGCAAGGGTAAACGACATAGGGAATCGGCTTTGAGTGTGAGGTCAGAGTGGCGGTGTTAGGCCGCAGCCCTTGAGAATGATGCGAATCAGGTTGTGGCTGGCGTCTTCCATGTCCTGCCTGGTCAGGCGTGTGCGGCCAGTGACGCGGCAGATCTGGGTCGCGAAGTCGGCGTAATGCTGGGTGCTGCCCCAGAGTAGGAAGATCAGGTGTACCGGGTCCACCGGATCCATTTTACCGGCGTCGATCCAGGCTTGAAAGACTTCGGTCCGTCCCTGGAACCAGGTGAGGTAGTCCTGATTAAAATAGTCGCTCAGGCATTCTCCTCCGCTGATGATTTCCATGGCGAAGATTCGCGAAGCCTGGGGGTAGCGGCGAGAGAATTCCATCTTGGCGCTGATATAGTGCGCCAGGGCCTCGGCTGGGTCGTCCTCGGCAGTGAGGTGATTAAAGGTGCTATCCCACAATTCGAGGATGTTGCTCAGCACCGCGATGTACAGCCCCAGTTTGTTGGTGAAGTAGTAATGCAGATTAGCCTTGGGCAGCCCGACATGCTGCGCGATGGTGTTCATGCTGGTGCCTTTGAAACCATGACGGGCGAACTCGTCTTCGGCGGCCTTGATGATTGCCTCTTCGTTTCTCCGCCGGATGCGGCTGGCGGGTTTTGCGACATGGACGGGGACTTCAACGGTCATAGGCGCTTCCGGGCTGATCGGTGGTTGCGGCTTGTCACAGATAACTTACCCACAGGAATCAGACAAGCCTTAGCGCCATAAAAGCCAGAATGACGCGTCATTCTGTCGCTTTCGAGGGCGGGATTTGCGTCAGTTGTCAGTGACAATCGGCATATAGAGGGCGGCAGGGCGCTGGGGCAAGGTAGCTTCGTGTTCGGCGCCTCAGCGCGTCGCGGCCAGACTTTCCAAGAAGCTTTCCAACACCAAATGGGGGCGCCTACCCTTGCGTGTGACCGATGCCAGGCTCAGATCATAGAAACGGCTGCCGGCCTTCAGTGCGCGCAGCCGGCCCTGCTGTACCCAGAGACTGGCGTAATGATCCGGTAGGTAACCGATATAGCGACCGGTCAGGATGAGAAAGGCCATGCCTTCACGGTCGGACGCGCTGGCCGTGCAATTGAGAGCTTGGTAATGCGCCTGGATGTCGGCGGGCAGACGGAAGGTGGGGGCAATCGCATCCAGATTGTTGAGGCGCGTGTCGTCCAATTGGCGGTCATCGACATAAAACAGCGGATGGCCCACCGCGCAGTACAGCAGCGAACGCTCGCTGTACAAGGGCTGGTATTCCAGTCCCGACAGGGCGCTGGCCTGGGGCACGACACCAACATGCAGGCGACCGTCGAGCACACCTTGTTCGACCTCGTTGGGAGCGATCATGCGGATCTGGATTTGCACGTCCGGCCCGCGCTCCTTTAACTGTGCCAGAGCATGGGTGATGCGCATGTGGGGCAGGGTGACCAGGTTGTCGGTCAGGCCAATGGTCAGTTCGCCACGCAGGTGCTGGTGCAGGCCGTTGACCTCGGTGCGGAAACTCTCCAGCGCACCCAATAGCTGCAAGGCCGAGTGATAGACCTCGCGCCCTTCTTCGGTCAGGGAGAAACCGGCGCGGCCACGTTGACACAGGCGCAGGCCGAGACGTTGTTCCAAGTCGCTCATCTGCTGGCTGATGGCCGAGCGACCGATGCCGAGCACGGTTTCCGCCGCGGAAAAACCACCGCATTCCACGACGCCGCGAAAGATCCGCAATAGACGGATATCGAAGTCGCTGACTTGCGCCAGGGGATCGGGGCGGCTGCTGCTCATAGTTTAGTCATCTGTTAACTAAAGATTAGAAATGTTGTATTTCAGCGACTTTATCGCTGTGGCAATTTAGTCGCAACATCGCTTTTAACACCCACGCTGCTTAATGCCTTGCGAGGTTTCGCCCATGAACATGCCTGAAAACGCTCCGTCGTCCCTGGCCAGCCAGCTCAAGCTCGACGCCCATTGGATGCCCTACACCGCCAACCGTAACTTCCAGCGCGATCCGCGCCTGATCGTCGCGGCCGAAGGCAGTTGGCTGATCGATGACAAGGGCCGCAAGGTTTATGACTCGCTGTCGGGCTTGTGGACCTGCGGCGCTGGGCATACCCGCAAGGAAATCCAGGAAGCGGTCGCCAGGCAACTGGGCACGCTCGACTATTCGCCGGGCTTCCAGTACGGCCATCCGCTGTCGTTCCAACTGGCGGAAAAAATCACCGCGTTGACGCCGGGCAATCTTAATCATGTGTTCTTCACCAACTCCGGTTCCGAGTGCGCCGATACTGCGGTGAAGATGGTCCGCGCCTACTGGCGCCTGAAGGGCCAGGCAACCAAGACCAAGATGATTGGCCGCGCCCGTGGTTATCACGGGGTGAACATCGCCGGCACCAGTCTCGGTGGCGTCAACGGTAACCGCAAGCTGTTCGGCCAGGCGATGATGGACGTCGACCACCTTCCACACACCCTGCTGGCGAGCAATGCCTTCTCCCGTGGCATGCCGGAGCAGGGGGGGATCGCCCTGGCCGACGAACTGCTCAAGCTGATCGAACTGCATGACGCGTCGAATATCGCCGCAGTGTTCGTTGAGCCCCTGGCCGGGTCCGCAGGTGTGCTGGTACCGCCACAGGGCTATCTTAAGCGCCTGCGGGAAATCTGCGACCAGCACAATATCCTGTTGGTATTCGACGAAGTGATCACCGGTTTCGGTCGTACCGGCGCGATGTTCGGTGCCACCAGCTTCGGCGTCACCCCGGACCTGATGTGTATTGCCAAGCAGATCACCAATGGCGCTATCCCAATGGGCGCGGTGATCGCCAGCAGCGAGATCTACCAGACCTTCATGAACCAGCCGACCCCCGAGTACGCAGTGGAATTCCCCCACGGCTACACCTACTCGGCACACCCGGTAGCCTGTGCGGCGGGCTTGGCGTCGCTCGAACTGCTGCAGAAGGAAAACCTGGTGCAGAGCGTGGCTGAACTTGCGCCGCATTTCGAGAGCGCCCTGCACGGCCTCAAGGGCGGTAAGAACGTCATCGACATCCGCAACTATGGTTTGGCTGGGGCGATACAGATCGCCAGCCGCGACGGTGACGCCATCGTGCGTCCGTTCGAGGCAGGCATGGCACTGTGGAAAGCTGGGTTCTACGTGCGCTTCGGCGGCGACACCCTGCAGTTCGGCCCTACCTTCAACAGTCGGCCGCAAGACCTCGATCGTTTGTTCGATGCGGTCGGCGAAGTGCTGAATAAGCTCGACTGACCCTTCTCTTTAGAAAAGCTGCTTTTGCGGGAGCGAACCTTCGCTCCCGTTAACTCTGTTCAGGAGCCCGTAATGAGCGCAATCCAACATTTGATCGATGGCCAGATGGTCAGCGATCATGGTCGCACCGCCGCGGTGTACAACCCGTCGACCGGTCAGGTCATCCATCAGGTACCGCTGGCGGATCGCGAGACTATCCAGCAAGCCATCGACTCAGCCAAGGCGGCGTTCCCGACCTGGCGCAATACGCCACCGGCCAAGCGTGCCCAGGTGATGTTTCGCTTCAAGCAACTGTTGGAGCAGAACGAAGCGCGTATCGCCCAGCTGATCAGTGAAGAACACGGCAAGACTCTGGAAGATGCTGTCGGCGAATTGAAGCGTGGGATTGAAAACGTCGAATACGCTTGCGCCGCCCCGCAGTTGCTGAAGGGCGAGTACAGCCGCAACGTCGGCCCGAACATTGACGCCTGGTCGGACTTCCAGCCGCTGGGCGTGGTGGCGGGTATTACCCCCTTCAACTTTCCGGCCATGGTGCCGCTGTGGATGTACCCGCTGGCGATTGTCTGCGGTAACTGCTTTATCCTCAAACCGTCCGAGCGTGACCCCAGCTCGACCCTGCTGATTGCCCAGTTACTGCTCGATGCCGGTCTGCCCAAGGGCGTGCTGAACGTGGTGCATGGTGACAAGACCGCGGTGGATGCGTTGATCGAGGCGCCGGAAGTCAAGGCACTGAGCTTTGTCGGTTCGACGCCGATTGCCGAGTACATCTATGCCGAAGGTACCCGGCGCGGCAAGCGGGTCCAGGCGCTGGGTGGCGCGAAAAACCATGCGGTGCTGATGCCCGATGCCGACCTGGACAATGCCGTCAATGCCCTGATGGGGGCTGCCTACGGCTCCTGCGGCGAGCGTTGCATGGCGATCTCCGTGGCGGTCTGCGTAGGTGACCAGGTCGCGGACGCTCTGGTGGCCAAGCTGGTGCCACAGATCAAGGCGTTGAAGATCGGTGCCGGTACTTCGTGCGGTCTGGACATGGGGCCTCTCGTCACTGGCGCCGCGCGCGACAAGGTGGTCGGTTATATCGACGACGGCCTGGCCGCCGGTGCCGAGCTGGTAGTGGATGGGCGTGGCCACAGCGTTGCCGGTCATGAAAGTGGGTACTTCCTCGGTGGCACCTTGTTCGACCGCGTCACCACACAGATGCGCATCTATAAGGAAGAGATCTTCGGGCCGGTGCTGTGTATCGTCCGGGTCGATAGCCTGGAAACCGCCATGCGGTTGATCAACGATCACGAATACGGTAACGGCACCTGCATCTTCACCCGTGACGGTGAAGCGGCGCGCCTGTTCTGTGACGAGATCGAAGTCGGTATGGTCGGGGTCAACGTGCCGCTGCCGGTGCCGGTGGCCTATCACAGCTTCGGTGGCTGGAAGCGTTCGTTGTTTGGCGACCTGCATGCCTATGGCCCGGATGGCGTGCGTTTCTACACCCGGCGCAAAGCTATTACCCAGCGCTGGCCGCAACGTGCCAGCCATGAAGCTTCGCAGTTCGCGTTCCCGAGCTTGTAAGTAGAGGGCAGAAGGCCGGCCCCTTGGGGTCGGCCTTCTGCTTTTTTGGTTTTTTTCTGACCCTTTCGACAGAAAATAAAAATAAGGGTTGACGGCGAATTCCATGGGCCTATAATTCGCCCCACTTCCGACGCGGTCTAAACGAAAAACTCCTTTTTATTCAGTGAGTTAAGTAGATTTAGATCGGTGCGGTCTTCAGTTCATCGAAGCCCGGAAGCGCTGTAAAAGAGGTGTTGACAGCAGCGTGTAACGCTGTAGAATTCGCCTCCCGCTGATGAGAGATCGACAGCGCAAGTGGTTGAAGTTGAAGCGTTTTTTGAACGAAAAGCGTTGAAAACTTCTCAAATAATCACTTGACAGTAACTGGCGCTGCTGTAGAATGCGCGCCTCGGTTCAGCGAACAGCTCAACCCACCGCTCTTTAACAACTGAATCAAGCAATTC
>NZ_FOAR01000072.1 GCF_900109755.1 Pseudomonas agarici
AGGCCACCGAGCAGCACCAACAGCGTGATGATCAGCAGATAGCCCAACCCCACGCGTATCAAAGATCCCTTGCCCACATCCTTAACTGTTGCCATAAGGCACCGCCACTCCAATTTCCAATCGTTTGTTTCCATCCTGGCTCAACCAGCCACAGGGCTGACCCGCCGTCCCCGCTTGGAGCAAGGCCAGAGACATACCGATAAAGGGAGCCAAGTGCGCCAACACGCCCCATTGCCCGCTCAGTTGATGTTCCGCCGCCGACCAACCGCCCAGCGCAAACGCTTCCTGGCTGGCTTTATCCAGGGCCAGGCACGTGGTCGGCGGCGTTTCCAGCCCGGCGTAACGCTGCATCTGTCCACAGAGTTCGGCGGGCGACTCGTCCGCCTGGCATTCAGCGCGATGCAACAACTGCCGGCCCTGTCGGCTGACCCACCAGAGGAAAGCCCCTTCACCCGGCAGCTCGCTCTGTTCAGCGCGCTCGACCGACACCGCCCCGGCGCACAACAGCCAGTCGTCCTCGCCATGGCACTCGCGATGGAAGGTATCGATCAGGTCGTCCAGATCACTCAAGCTCCGTAAGGGCAAACGCGCCTCGGGCAACACCATGCCTGCCTGGGCCAGCGTCTGCGCGAAAGCCACCTGACTGCTCTCGTCCCCCACCCAGGCAGTCGCCCGCAACTGCGGCCAACACGCGGACAGTTCAGGGAGTGTCAGGGTCAGACGCGCCAGGTGCTGGGCCAGGGCCGGGGCACGCTCGGTAAGAGCGCTCATCGACAACGGACAACGCAACATAAGGTGCGTGGCGCCGGGTGTCGCCAAGGGCGTCGACAGTGGGAGGTCTTTCATCAAGTGTTGGTAATAGGTTTGCACGTCACCCGCCGGCCCGAGCAACAACACCTCCCGCACCGGCAAAGCCAGGCAACGCCGCTGCCACCACGCTTGCGTGGCAGCCTCGACAGTGCGCAGATACACCTTGCGGTTGAACAGTTCGATCTGCCACACCAACACCCGTACCGCCAGCACCAGCGCCCAGCACATCGGCAGCACCGCGCTCCACAGCCACAACGCCAGGCGCGGTTGCTCCTGCGGCCACAGCATCAGCGCGACCGCCGACTGCACCCCAAACAGCAGCACCAACCCCAGCCACCAGCGGCGCCAGCGGGGTTCGCCCGGCGCGATGAGGTCGGGGTATTCCGGTGGGCGATTCATGGCGCGACCATCATCGAAGTGGCCGCCAGGGTGCTGACCAACTGGCAACCACAGGCGCAACGATGGCCGTCCAGCGCCACCGGCTTGCCAT
>NZ_FOAR01000012.1 GCF_900109755.1 Pseudomonas agarici
CAGGGGCAAGGGGGCCTCAAGGGAATGCAGGCGGGTGTGACGAGGCATGGTGGAGTCGGGTGAGTTCATCGCGGTGATATCCATCTTCAAGGCTGCGGCCATGCAGTCGGTTGAAAAGCTCGCCGTTTAGCCAGTCGGGGATCACCCGCCATATGTACCAAGGCGTAGGAAGTTCATGGCGCGTATAAAAAGAACAGGTACGCGAGAGGCCAGTGTGCCTAGGTGTGCGGGAAGATGGGGGGGTGTTCGGTGTTTAAATAGATGAGCTACAGCAAGTAAGGAAAAGTCCTACAAGACTCCGCACATTGAAGTTCTTTATTGCGGCCAGTTTCAAGAAACACCGGAAAATTAGAGTCGTATAGAACGATGAACACAGGAGAGTGGGCAGGCAGCGGTGCCGCTCTGCGTCACACAGAGCGGCACGAAGCCTCCTGGGAGGTATTCCCATGCCGAGCACGGGAACGATCCGTCAGGGCGTCGGGTGATAGGTCAAGCCTGCTGAGTCAGCTCCAGCACCCGGTCCACCAGTTTGTTGATCCCCGACGCCGCCTCGCCGATGGACTGCGCCAGCATATAAGCTGGGGTTGTCACCAGCTTGCGCGCCTTGTCCTCGATAATATCGCCTGCCGAGCACTCCTTGTGGGCGGCGCCCATGGCGTTGAGCGCCGCAGTGGTATCGGCATCGTTGCCGATGGTACAGGTCACGCCCGGACCGTAGATCTTCGCCGCCAGCGCCGCGGTGATGCAGATCAGGCCCACCGGTTTGCCGGCTTCGGCAAAGGCTTCGACCAGCGCCAGGACTTCTGGCTGCACGCGGCAATTGGCCCCTTCGACGGCAAAGTCGGAAAAGTTCTTCGCCGCGCCGAAACCACCGGGCAGGATCAGTGCGTCGAACTCCCGTACATCGGCTTCGCGCAGGTCCTTGACTTCGCCTCGGGCGATGCGCGCCGATTCCACCAGAACATTGCGCGACTCGGGCATTTCTTCGCCGGTCAGGTGATTGATCACCTGCAACTGGGCGATGTTCGGCGCAAAACACTGGACCTTCGCGCCGCGCTGATCCAGGCGCAACAGGGTGAGCACGCTTTCGTGGATTTCCGCGCCATCGTACACGCCGCAGCCGGAAAGGATTACCGCGATCTTCTTGGTCATGTTCGATCTCCCAATAGTCGGTGTTAAATGTCTACCTATTTGGCATTCATTGTCAGCGGAATTTTTCCAGACTGCAGCTGATCTTGGATCCATCATTTGTTTCGGGGGCGCCGTGGGCCTGATTGCTCTGGCGATTGCGTTTTTTTGTCGTACCGAGCGTGATCGGGCTTTAGGCTTTACTGCTACCGGACTCGGTTCATTCGCCGGGCGGGTCCTTAGGTCCGGACAAGGCGGTTTCTGCCGCAGCCTTGCGGGCGAGGCGGGCGCTCTTGATGCGACGCCAACTCCAGAGGAGCAGGCCGATCACCAGCAGGCCGCCCAACACCCATAGCTCGTATTTCTTTACGCTGCCCAGCAAACCTTCGAGCATTGCGCCGAAGTGATAGGCGGCGGCGGCGAGGGCTGCCGCCCAGATCGCCGCGCCGATGCCGTTGAGCAACAGGTAGCGTCCGGGTGGATAACCGGACAGGCCAATCGCCACTGGCATGACTGTGCGCAGGCCGTAGACGAAGCGAAAGCTCAGCACCCAGATGTCCGGATGACGGCGAATATGCTCCAACGCCCGGTCGCCCATCATTTGCCAGCGCGGTTTACGCGCCAATAACTTGCGGCCGTGCCGGCGCCCCAGGAAATACCACAGCTGGTCACCGGCATAGCTGCCGAAGAAAGCCACGATAACCACCAGGTTGATGTCCATGTATCCGCGGAACGCGAGGAAGCCGGCGAGTACCAAAATGGTCTCACCTTCGAAAAACGTGCCGAGAAACAGGGCGAAGTAACCGAAGTCCTGCAGAAATTGTTGGAGCATTGTCTGGATGCTGGCGAAATGAACGCGCAGCCTAACCCTTCGACGACACAGAGGAAAGTGTCCAAATGTGTCTCGACGTTAACATTTCCTACAAGGGCGGCGCGTGCGATGCTCGGTCGCAAGAGCAGCACAACCGTCATTCCTTCGTCATAATGGCCACCTATAACTGCCATGCTCGCCCGCCCGCGCGGGCTCAAGGAGTCTGCCATGAGCTTCACCCTCGCCCATCGCCTGTTTCCCGCCACTCGCCTGCGCCGCAATCGTCGCGATGATTTTTCTCGGCGCTTGGTGCGTGAGAATATTCTGACTGTCGACGATCTGATCCTGCCGGTGTTCGTGCTGGATGGCGAAAATCGTCGTGAAACGGTGGCCTCGATGCCGGGCGTTGAACGCCTGAGCATTGATCTGTTGCTCGAAGAAGCGGCTAAATGGGTCGAACTGGGGATTCCCGCGCTGGCATTGTTCCCGGTCACGCCGCCAACGTTGAAGTCGCTGGATGGCGCCGAGGCCTGGAACCCGCAAGGCATTGCCCAGCGCGCCACCCGCGCTTTGCGTGCACGGTTCCCGGAACTTGGGGTGATCACCGACGTGGCCCTGGACCCGTTCACCACCCACGGCCAGGACGGTATCCTCGACGAGCAAGGCTATGTCCAGAACGATATTACCGTCGATGCGCTGGTCAAACAGGCGCTGTCCCATGCCGAAGCCGGCGCCCAGGTGGTCGCCCCCTCGGATATGATGGACGGACGTATCCAGGCCATTCGCGAGGCCCTGGAATTGGCTGGCCACGTCAATGTGCGGATCATGGCCTACTCGGCAAAATACGCCAGCGCCTACTATGGGCCGTTCCGTGATGCGGTCGGTTCGGCGCTGAACCTGGGCAAGGCGAACAAGGCCTCGTACCAGATGGACCCGGCCAACAGCGATGAAGCCTTGCATGAAGTGGCCGCCGATCTGGCTGAAGGTGCCGATATGGTCATGGTCAAGCCGGGCATGCCGTACCTGGATATCCTTTACCGGGTCAAAGATGAATTCAAGGTGCCGACCTTTGTCTATCAGGTCAGCGGCGAATATGCCATGCACATGGCGGCGATCCAGAATGGTTGGTTGAATGAAGGGGTGATTCTCGAATCCCTGACCGCCTTTAAACGTGCTGGCGCCGATGGCATCCTGACGTATTTTGCCGTTCGTGCCGCTCAATTGCTACGAGAGCAAAAATAGCCCTCACAGGAACACTCGATGAATACCGAAGGACTCAGAGAAGTTGAAGTAAAAGACGCTCAGTCGGTGGTGGGGCAGATTGCCGAAACCCCACCGGAGCTGGAGCCCGTGCAAGTGGTGGCCGAGGCGCCACATGTGGCGGTGCCGTCGGCGGTGGCGATTCCCAGCCTGGATGACAGCAGCTTGTACATCCACCGCGAGCTGTCGCAACTGCAGTTCAACATCCGCGTGCTGGAGCAGGCACTGGACGAGTCCTATCCGTTGCTGGAGCGGCTCAAGTTCCTGCTGATCTTCTCCAGTAACCTGGACGAGTTTTTCGAGATTCGCGTCGCCGGGTTGAAGAAGCAGATCACGTTCGCCCGCGAGCAGGCCGGCGCCGATGGCCTGCAGCCGCATCAGGCCCTGGCGCGCATCAGCGAGCTGGTGCACGGCCACGTCGACCGCCAGTACGCGATCCTCAACGATATCCTGTTGCCGGAACTGGAAAAACACCAGGTACGCTTTATCCGTCGCCGTTATTGGACCATCAAGCTCAAGACCTGGGTGCGCCGCTATTTCCGCGACGAGATCGCACCGATCATCACGCCCATCGGCCTCGACCCGACGCACCCGTTTCCATTACTGGTGAACAAGAGCCTGAACTTTATCGTCGAGCTTGAGGGTATCGACGCCTTCGGTCGCGATTCCGGCCTGGCGATCATTCCGGCCCCGCGCTTGCTACCGAGGATCATCAAGGTACCTGAGGAGGTAGGAGGGGCGGGCGATAATTATGTATTTCTCTCGTCGATGATCCACGCCCACGCCGACGACCTATTTCAGGGCATGAAGGTCAAGGGTTGCTACCAGTTCCGTCTGACCCGCAACGCCGATCTGGCGCTGGACTCCGAGGATGTCGAAGACCTGGCCCGGGCCTTGCGCGGCGAGTTGTTCTCCCGTCGTTACGGCGATGCGGTGCGCCTGGAAGTCGCCGACACCTGCCCAAAACATCTGTCGGACTACCTGCTCAAGCAGTTCAACCTGTCCGAGACCGAGCTGTACCAGGTCAACGGTCCGGTGAACCTGACCCGGCTGTTCAGTATCACCGGCCTGGACAGTCATCCGGAGCTGCAATACACGCCGTTCACTCCGCAGATCCCCAAGTTGCTGCAGAACAGCGAGAATATCTTCAGCGTGATCAGCAAGCAGGACATCTTGTTGCTGCACCCGTTCGAGTCTTTTACACCGGTGGTCGACCTGCTGCGCCAGGCCGCCAAGGATCCGCATGTCCTGGCCGTGCGCCAGACCCTGTACCGTAGCGGCGCCAACTCGGAAATCGTCGATGCCCTGGTGGATGCCGCGCGTAACGGCAAGGAAGTCACGGTGGTGATCGAATTGCGCGCACGCTTCGACGAAGAGTCCAACCTGCAACTGGCCAGTCGTCTGCAAGCGGCCGGAGCGGTGGTGATCTACGGTGTGGTCGGTTTCAAGACCCACGCCAAGATGATGCTGATTCTACGTCGCGAAGCCGGTGAGATTGTCCGCTATGCGCATCTGGGTACCGGTAACTATCACGCCGGCAACGCCCGCCTGTACACCGACTACAGCCTGCTGACCTCCGACGATGCGCTGTGCGAGGACGTCGGCAAGTTGTTCAGTCAGTTGATCGGCATGGGCAAGACCCTGCGCATGAAGAAGTTGCTGCATGCGCCGTTCACGCTCAGGAAGGGCATGCTCGACATGATTGCCCGGGAAACCCAGTTCGCCGTCGACGGCAAGTCGGCGCACATCATCGCCAAGTTCAATTCGCTGACCGATCCGAAGATTATTCGTGCGCTGTACAAGGCCAGCCAGTGCGGCGTGCGTATCGATCTGGTGGTGCGTGGCATGTGCTGCCTGCGGCCGGGCATTGCCGGGGTCTCGCACAATATCCAGGTGCGCTCGATCATCGGCCGCTTCCTGGAACACACCCGGGTATTCTACTTCCTCAACGGCGGCGAGGAGCAGATGTTCCTGTCCAGCGCGGACTGGATGGAGCGCAACCTCGATAAGCGCGTCGAGACCTGCTTCCCGGTAGAGGGCAAGAAATTGATCCTGCGGGTCAAGAAGGAACTGGAAAGTTATCTCACTGATAACACGCATAGCTGGAGCTTGCAGTCGGACGGGCGCTACATCCGTAACACGCCGACCGGCAACCAGAACGCTCGCAGCGCCCAGGCGTTCTTGCTCGATCGCCTGAGCAACCCGATCCTCAGTGTACGTTGAGGACGATACTGACTCGGGTCAGCCACTCCGCTTCCAGCGCGAAGTCGGCCTGAGTCAGTTGGTTCTGCTCCAGCCAGCCCTTGGGAAACACGACATCCAGGCTATCGCCGTGGGCACGCAAGACGACCTGCGGCATTTCCTGGGTGCCACGGATGTGGTGGAACAGGATCGCGAAGCGCAACAAGACGCACAAGCGAATCAGCTTGGTGCCGTCATTGCCGAACTCGGCAAACTTGTCCTTGGGAATATTACGTCGGTGGCCGCGTACCAGTAGTGCCAGCATTTGCTGGTCTTCCCGTGAGAAACCGGCCAGGTCGGAGTGCTCGATCAGGTAGGCGCCGTGCTTGTGGTACTGATAGTGGGCGATATCCAAGCCCACCTCGTGGACCTTGGCGGCCCAGCCCAGCAGCTCGCGCCAGACTCCGGCATCCAGCTCCCAGGCTTCGGCCACCTGGTCGAAGGCGTGCAGCGCCTTGTGCTCGACCCGTGCCGCCTGTTCCACATCGACGTGATAACGCTCCATCAGCGAGGTGAGGGTGCGTTCGCGCACGTCTTCATGGTGATGACGGCCCAGCAGGTCATAGAGCACGCCTTCGCGCAAGGCGCCGTCGCAGTGATCCATGCGCCGCAGGTCGAGGGCATCGAAGATCGCCTCGAGAATCGCCAGGCCGGCCGGGAAGATGGTCCGGCGGTCGGGCTTGATGCCCTCAAAGTCGATTTTCTCGGCATCGCCGAGCTTGAACAGCTTGCGCTTGAGCCAGGCCAGGCCTTCGACATTGACCTCGCCGCTGCCGTGGCCGCCGGCCTTCAGTGCCAGGCCAATGGCGCGGATGGTCCCGGAAGAGCCGATAGCCTCGTCCCAGGTCAGGCGATGCAGAGCATGTTCGATGCTCATGATTTCCAGGCGCGCTGCCGTGTAGGCCTGGGCATAGCGCGCCGGGGTGATCTTGCCGTCGCGAAAATAACGCTGGGTATAGCTGACGCAGCCCATCTGCAGGCTTTCGCGTAACAGCGGCTCGAAGCGCTGACCGATGATGAATTCGGTGCTGCCGCCGCCGATATCGGCGACCAGGCGCTTGCCTGGGGTGTCGGCGAGGGTGTGGGAGACACCGAGGTAAATCAACCGGGCCTCTTCGCGGCCGGAAATGACTTCCACCGGGTGGCCGAGGATATCTTCGGCGCGATGAATGAACTCCGCCCGGTTGCGCGCCTCGCGCAGGGCGTTGGTGCCGACGATCCGCACGGCACCCAGGGGCATGCCGTTGATCAGTTGGGCAAAGCGTTTCAGGCAATCGAGCCCGCGTTGCATCGATTCTTCGCTGAGCTTGCGCTCTTCATCGATACCGGCGGCCAGTTGAACCTTTTCGCCGAGCCGCTCCAGAATGCGGATTTCACCGTTCTGGGCCTTGGCCACGACCATATGGAAGCTGTTCGAACCCAGGTCGATAGCGGCGATCAGGGAAAGATTCTTGGCTTGAGAATGCGGCATGGTTGAAGGATCTCGGTCGATAACCCGGCCATCGTGCCACGATCGACCGTCGCCGCCAACGGATGGTGTTTGAGGTTTGTTGGATCCGCTTTTTTTTACACAGGTGGGCAGGAAGAATCCGGTTTCACTTTTATTTTATCCCGAGATACCGCATTGCGCATGGGGATTGCTTTTGTCATGCCCGGACGACATTTGCACGATGGGCGTGCAACCTGGCGGTGTTCGGCCATACTCAGACTCTTGGAGTACCATAGTTAGACTCAATCATCTGCGGCTTCCTGTACGTAGGAAGGGCGGCTATGATGGGCTACGTTTTTTTTGGCTCACAACCCCGGAGACATCCATGAGCAGCGATCTTATCAAGCACGTCACCGACGCGAGCTTTGAAGCAGAAGTCCTGAAGTCTGAAGACTCTGTTTTGGTTGACTACTGGGCTGAGTGGTGCGGCCCCTGCAAAATGATCGCTCCGGTCCTGGACGAGATCGCCAGGGACTACAAAGGCAAGCTGATCGTCGCCAAACTGAATATCGACGACAACCAGGAAACTCCGGCCAAGTACGGTGTGCGTGGCATCCCGACGCTGATGCTGTTCAAGAAGGGCAACCCCGAGGCGACCAAGGTTGGCGCCCTGTCGAAGTCGCAGTTACAAGCTTTTCTCGACTCCAACATCTAAGCATCGTTCGGCTGTCATCAGAAAGCCTCGCAAATTGCGGGGCTTTTTCGTTAAAAGGGGCTAGACGCTCCGAAACCCAGGTGTTACATTCGGCCCCGCACTGGTTTCTCCATTGCCCCCTGCAAGCCGTCGCCGACGCTCTCCTTTTCGAACAAGTACGCGATCCTGTCGCCTTCTCCGCGGCGCGGCCTCATTAAGCCAAAAGCTTAGTTTCCCCCCTCCATAAATGATTACGTCATTCCTATATGAATCTGACTGAACTCAAGCAAAAGCCGATTACCGAACTGCTCGAATTGGCCGAACAGATGGGCATAGAAAATATGGCCCGTTCGCGCAAGCAGGATGTGATTTTCTCCCTGCTGAAAAAGCACGCAAAAAGCGGCGAGGAAATCTCCGGTGATGGCGTGCTGGAGATCCTCCAGGACGGCTTCGGCTTTCTCCGCTCTTCCGATGCGTCCTACCTGGCCGGCCCGGACGACATCTACGTCTCGCCCAGCCAGATCCGCCGCTTCAACTTGCGCACCGGTGACACTATCGTCGGCAAGATCCGCCCTCCGAAGGAAGGCGAGCGTTATTTCGCCCTGCTCAAGGTCGACACGATCAACTACGATCGTCCGGAAAATGCCAAGAACAAGATTCTCTTCGAGAACCTGACGCCACTGTTCCCGACTGTACGTATGAAGATGGAAGCCGGTAACGGTTCCACCGAGGACTTGACCGGCCGCGTGATCGACCTTTGCGCTCCAATCGGCAAGGGTCAGCGTGGCCTGATCGTGGCACCGCCGAAAGCGGGTAAGACGATCATGCTGCAGAACATCGCGGCGAACATCACCCGCAACAACCCGGAAGTGCACCTGATCGTGCTGCTGATCGATGAGCGTCCGGAAGAAGTGACCGAAATGCAGCGCACCGTGCGCGGCGAAGTGGTTGCCTCGACGTTCGACGAGCCACCGACCCGTCACGTGCAGGTGGCTGAAATGGTGATCGAGAAAGCTAAGCGCCTGGTCGAGCACAAGAAGGACGTGGTGATCCTGCTCGACTCCATCACCCGTCTGGCCCGTGCCTACAACACCGTGATCCCGAGCTCCGGCAAGGTCCTGACCGGTGGTGTCGATGCCCATGCTCTGGAGAAACCGAAGCGTTTCTTCGGTGCCGCGCGCAATATCGAAGAAGGCGGCTCGCTGACCATTATCGCCACCGCGCTGGTTGAAACCGGCTCGAAGATGGACGAAGTGATCTACGAAGAGTTCAAGGGTACCGGCAACATGGAACTGCCGCTGGACCGCAAGATCGCTGAAAAGCGCGTCTTCCCGGCAATCAACATCAACCGTTCCGGCACCCGTCGCGAGGAGTTGCTGACTGCCGACGACGAGCTGCAGCGCATGTGGATCCTGCGCAAGCTGCTGCATCCGATGGATGAAGTGGCGGCCATCGAGTTCCTGGTCGATAAGTTGAAACAGACCAAGACCAACGATGAGTTCTTCCTGTCGATGAAGCGCAAGTAAGACGGCGCTTCAGGTCAAGGAGAACAGCGCCCCCGGCGTCACAATTTCGCCAGGGCTGAGCCTGCACGCCAGACCCTTTATCAGGTCGAGGTCAGGCTCAGGTCAATAGCATGGCCCCGAAGAAGCGCTTTTCGAGAGATGCGCCTGGCCATAGACGCATCTGGAGGGTAGGGTCGTCAAGGAAGAAAAGAGTGGGTGATCGGTGGATGCACGATTAAAAACTCGACTACGCTGCTTCTCGTCGTATTTCCTATTTGAACTGGGTGGCTTGGGCGGATGAGCACTCTTGCCTACCGGCGGGACATTGACGGCTTGCGTGCGGTAGCGGTCATCGCAGTTGTGCTGTTTCATTTTGATGTTCCAGGGTTCGCTGGAGGTTTCGTCGGTGTCGACGTATTTTTCGTGATCTCCGGCTACCTCATCACCTCGCTCATTTGGCGCGATCGCCAGGGCGGACGTTTCAGTCTTGTCGAGTTCTGGGCTCGGCGCGCCCGGCGTATCCTGCCGGCGTTGTTCGCCATGATGCTGGCGAGCTTGGTGGCGGGGTGGTTTTTGCTGGCCCCCAAGGACTATGACGAGTTGGGGCATTCAATTCGTTACCAGGTGATCTTCACGTCCAACCTGCTGTTCGCGCGCCAAGATGGCTATTTCGATGTGGCCTCCGATCTCAAACCGCTGTTGCATACGTGGTCGTTATCGATTGAGGAGCAGTTCTACGTCATTTTCCCGCCCCTGCTGATATTGCTGTCGAGTCGGTTGAAATATTGGCGCACGGCGTTGTTCCTGTTGCTGCTGATGTCCTTTGCCATGAATCAGTGGGCATTGAGCGACTCTCCGCAAAAAGCTTTTTTTCTCTTGCACATGCGAGCTTGGGAGTTGCTGGCGGGCGCGTTGCTGGCGGTGTCGCCTTGTGGGCGGCGTGTGAACCCTCTGCAAGCACAGGCTGTCAGCTTGCTCGGTCTGGGGCTGATTCTGGTGGCGGTGTTGGGTTATCAGTCAAGCACGCCCTTTCCTGGGGCTGCGGCCTTATTGCCTGTAGTGGGCGCGATTTGCCTGATCTGGGCCAACGGCCAGCAGACGACTCTGGTAGGACAGCTACTGGGCAGTCGTTTGCCGGTGGGCATCGGATTGATTTCCTACTCGTGGTACCTGTGGCATTGGCCGGTGCTGGTCTTCGGCAAGTATGCCAGCGTTTACGGCCTTGGCTCTTGGGGGCTTGGCGTCTTGTTCATTTTGAGTCTGGTGCTGAGCTATGGGGCCTGGCGGTTTGTCGAGGTGCCGTTTCGTGAGCGACGGTGGCTGGCGGACAATCGGCGCATCCTGGTGGCGTCGGGCATGGCAATCCTCGGCTTGGGGCTGGTGGGGAGAAGCCTGGGCTGGACCGAGGGCATCCCTTGGCGACTGTCGCCCCAGGCACTGCAATATGCCGAGGCACGCATCTGGAGTCCCGAGCTGATGAAGTGTCTGTGGGATGACAAGAAAAACGACCGCCAGTTCTGCCATTTCGGCCTGCAATCTCAAGCGGCGCGTGCGCTGGTCTGGGGTGACAGCCATTCTGCGGCCTTGATTCCTGCTTTGGAAAATGAGGCGCGCGAGCACAACGTCAATATTACCCAGGCAAGCTATGCCGGGTGCTTGCCGTTCCACAGGCGCGAAAGCAGCGCCGGTTGTACGCGTTTCAATCAGCGTGTCAGTCAGGCACTGAATGAGGAGAAGTACAGCGACGTGGTGTTGGCCGCGCGCTGGAGCCTGTACGTCTACGGGCTGCCTTCGGGTGACACCAGGCCGGCGCTGATAAACCCGATGACCGGAAAGTACCAGCGGGCCGTCGCCGAGCGGCGTTTCGCCGAAGGCATGGGCACTCTGGTGCGGCAGTTGCGCGCCGCTGGCCATCGGGTCTGGTTGGTCAAGGAAGTGCCCCTGCAAGACTTCAGCGTGCCTTATCGTCTCAGTCGCCTGGCGATGATGGGATTGCCCACCCACACTGAGCGCCTGCCTCTGGCGGAGCATCAGCGACGCTTGGCCTATATCGATGCACTGTTCCTACAACTGGCGGCTGCCGATCCCGAGGTGAAGTTGTTGGATCCCGCGCTGAAGTTGTGTAGTGCTATCGATGGTTGCCGTGTCGAACTCGATGGCCGCTCGTTGTACACCGACGATAATCATCTCTCCGACGTGGGATCACGATATGTCGAGGAGTTCCTTGAGCCGTTGTTCATCACCCTGCGCGATCAAACCGTGGCGGGGCGTCTTTAGTGGGCGGTGCTTGTCCATGGCATGCAATAAGCTGCCAGCGGCCGTAAGAGCAGGTAGGATGTACGCCTATTTTACGGGTGGCAGGGCTAATGAAATTCAAGGATCTTCGGGATTTCGTGCGGCAACTTGAGCAGCACGGAGAGTTGAAACGTATCCAGGTGCCGGTTTCGCCAATCCTGGAAATGACTGAGATTTGCGACCGTACCTTGCGAAAAAAAGGCCCGGCGCTGTTGTTCGAGAAACCCACGGGTTTTGATATCCCGGTACTCGGCAACCTGTTCGGCACGCCGGAGCGCGTGGCCCGGGGCATGGGGGCCGATAGCGTCGGCGAGCTGCGGGAAATCGGCAAGCTGCTGGCGTTTCTCAAGGAGCCCGAGCCGCCCAAGGGGCTGAAGGACGCCTGGTCCAAGCTGCCCATCTTCCGCAAGATCATCGCCATGGCGCCCAAGGTGGTCAAGGACGCGGTCTGCCAGGAAGTGGTCATCGAAGGCGATGATGTCGACTTGGGCATGCTGCCTGTGCAGCATTGCTGGCCGGGTGATGTCGCGCCGCTGATCACCTGGGGCCTGACGGTCACCAAAGGGCCGAACAAGGAGCGTCAGAACCTCGGCATCTATCGCCAGCAGGTGATCGCCCGCAACAAGGTGATCATGCGCTGGCTCAGTCACCGTGGCGGCGCGCTGGACTATCGTGAGTGGTGCGAAAAGCATCCGGGTCAGCCGTTTCCGGTATCTGTGGCCCTGGGCGCGGATCCGGCGACCATTCTCGGCGCGGTCACGCCGGTGCCGGACAGCCTGTCCGAGTACGCTTTTGCCGGTCTGCTGCGGGGCAATCGCACCGAATTGGTGAAATGCCGCGGCAACGACCTGCAGGTCCCGGCCACTGCGGAAATCGTCCTGGAGGGTGTGATTCATCCGGGCGAAATGGCCCCGGAAGGACCCTATGGCGACCACACCGGCTACTACAACGAAGTCGACAGCTTCCCGGTGTTCACCGTCGAACGCATCACTCACCGGATCAAGCCGATCTACCACAGCACCTACACTGGGCGGCCCCCGGATGAGCCGGCCATCCTCGGCGTGGCGCTGAACGAAGTGTTTGTGCCGATCCTGCAGAAGCAGTTCCCGGAAATCACCGACTTCTACTTGCCGCCTGAAGGCTGTTCGTACCGCATGGCCGTGGTGACCATGAAAAAGTCATATCCGGGTCACGCCAAGCGCGTGATGCTGGGTGTCTGGTCGTTTTTGCGACAGTTCATGTATACCAAGTTCGTTATTGTCACCGACGACGATATCAATGCCCGTGACTGGAATGACGTGATCTGGGCCATTACCACGCGCATGGACCCCAAGCGCGACACGGTGCTGATCGACAACACGCCGATCGACTACCTCGACTTCGCTTCGCCGGTTTCTGGGCTGGGTTCGAAGATGGGGCTGGATGCCACTCACAAGTGGCCTGGCGAAACCACGCGCGAGTGGGGCCGGGTGATCGTCAAGGATGAGGCCGTGACTCGGCGGATCGATGCCATTTGGAATCAGTTGGGAATAGATTGATGCGTGTGACCTTGCAGCCCTGCGGAGCGGTGCTTGAGATACGGCCCGGCGAACGAATTCTCGATGGCGCCCGGCGATTGGGCTACGACTGTCCGCAAAGCTGTCGCAATGGCAACTGCCATGTCTGCGCCGCGTTGCTGGTGGAAGGGCGGATCGAGCAGGCGGGCAATGTGCTTGACCATGGCGAGTTCTACACCTGTATTGCCGAACCTCTTGAGGATTGCAGGGTGCTCTGGGATGGTGTTCTCGCCCAGGGCGAGCTGCCGGTGCGTCGCTTGGCGTGTCAGTTGATCGAGTGTGCTCACGTTGGCAGCGATGTCTGGCGGGTTCGCCTGCGGGCACCGGCGGGCAAGCCGCCGCGTTATCACGCTGGGCAGTACCTGATGATCGAGCGCGACAACGGTGAGAAATCGGCGTTTTCCCTGGCCTCGGCGCCCCATGCCGGGCGCGATCTGGAGCTGCATGTGTTGGTGCGCGAAACCAGTGCGCGAAGCCTGATCGAGCAATTGCAGCGCAACGGGATGGCACGGGTCGAGTTGCCGTTCGGCGATGCCCACCTGGCGGAGTTGCCGGACGGCCCGCTGGTGCTGATCGCTGCGAGCACGGGCATGGCGCAGATGCACGGCTTGATCGAGCACTGCCGCTCCACGGGCTTCCAGCATCCGGTGCATCTGTACTGGGGCGTGCGCCGGCCCGAAGACTTCTACGAACTGGAGCGCTGGGAAGAGTGGAAGACGCTGCCCAACCTGTTCCTGCACAAGGTGGTCAGTGATCCGTGCGGCTGGGACGGTCGGTGCGGGATGTTGCACGAGGCCGTCTGTGAGGATATCGCCGACCTGTCGGGCGTGCACGTCTATGCCGGTGGTTCACCGGCGATGATTTATGCGACGCTGGACGCTCTGGTCGAGGCGGGAATGGATGCGCACCAGATGCGCGCCGACGTGTTTGCTTACGCTCCCAGGCCCTGAATACGCCGGGCAGTCAGGCAGAGCATCTGCCGAGCGGCTTGTCGGAGCGGCGCCTCGCCCCTCGTCACGGTCATCCTCAGGCGCGCCGCAGATTCTTCAGAACCGCACACCCGTGGTGATCATCGCCGCATTCAAGCCCAGGAACACCAGTTCAGTGGCCAGCGGCCCGTAATGGGCACCGACCGAGGGAATGATCACCGGCGCCACGCCCAAGCGATTCAACGGAATCTTGTCGCGATACTCGCCACGATATCCTTGCAGCAGCCCTCCCGTCACCTTCGCATACAGCGGAAAACGCGAGCTGTCGTAACGCTGGCCGATATAGCCATAGTACGACCGCTGGCTGAACGAGTTACGAAAGGTCGCCGCGCCATACATCCGTCCGGAGGTTTCATGATGCTCCAGGCCGATCAGGTCCTGGCGATTGTTGTGCTCGGGATCTGGCGAGTAGTGCCGGGTGTACAGGCTGGTCTGGGCGTACCAGAAGCCTTTTTCCTGGGGTGCCTGCTGTGCGGCGTGCGCTATACCGGTCGATCCCAGTAGTAGGGCGAGAGCCGTAATGATAGTCGATGTGTTCATGAGGGTTAGCCTTTCGTGCACGGCAATTAAAGAGGTGGCCGTTATACGAAGCTAGACACTGGGTTGTCAGGCTCTGGAATCTGAAAGGGACGTAGGGATTTTTACCAATTCTGCGTTTAGCGTATATATATGCTATTCAGATATTTATTTTATTTGTTTCATGTTATTAAACTATATATCGTTGGACTATCGGCTATTGATCTGCCAATCAGCATCACAATGATCGATTCCGTTCCCTATATGGATCCATTGTGCCGGGCTACAGCCACAACCACCGTTCTGGCGGACCAGCTACCAGGCCGATGCAATCGACAACCAGTAGCCGGAACTCAGTGCCTACGCCAACCGGCTGGCGATATGAGCTATGGCACTTATTCGCCGTACAGTTACAGCGATGTGTTCTATTACAGGTAAAGTGACTTACAACTGGTAACTATTCAGGAGCCCCTCCGATTCGTTATGGCTGCCCTAGATCCTGCGTTGTTGAGTTTGACCTATCCGCCGTGCCTTGAGCTGGGGGCGCAGCTGACCCACGAACAATTGCTCAGCTCGATGCAAGCCACCATGGCCCGACACAAGGGCGGACCGGTCTGGCTGTTCGCCTATGGTTCGCTGATCTGGCGCCCGGAGTGTTCGGCGACGGAGCGAGTGCGCGCACGGATACACGGTTATCACCGTGGCCTGTACCTGTGGTCGCACGAGCATCGCGGTACGCCGGAGTTGCCGGGGCTGGTGTTCGGGCTGGATCGCGGCGGCTCCTGTAGTGGCTTTGCCTATCGGCTGTCGGAGGAGCAATTGGAGGCATCGCTCTATGCCTTGTGGCAGCGGGAGATGCCCGTGCCTTCCTATCGTCCGCACTGGCTCAATTGCCGGTTGGAAAATGGCCAGGTGGTCCAGGCGTTGGGCTTTGTGTTGGAACGGCACCTGCCCAGCTATGCCGGCAACCTCCCCGACAGTGTGCTGACCCAGGTGCTACAGAGTGCCTGCGGGCGCTACGGCAGCACTCGTGACTATGTCGAGCAGACCGCTAGCGCCTTGCGCAGTCACGCCATGCCGGATCGTAATCTGGAAGCGCGGCTCAAGCGCTGCCGGTCAGGCGCGCTTTAGGCACGACGTTACCGCCGTTCCAGCCGAAATGGTCAGCGGTATGGCCAGCGGTGGCTTAGCGAGCTCCCGTCCCGGCGTTTCGGCAGCGCCGAAGGCGTTGCACAGTACGGCTTTCATTGGACTATTTCTTTGGCAGTGATGGCCGATAAGTGTAGGTGTGTGACTCAATGGGTCAACGAGCATGCCCTGGCCTGATAGTCGGTTATAAGCGTTGTGCCTGGGTTCGACGGCGGGGATCTCAGGTATCCGACTTGAGCTAACCAGCTAACCGTATAGGCCACTAGGCCGCAAACCAGTTAAGGAGCGAATTGTGAACAGGTGGATTATGTTGATGTTGGCCTTGTCGCTACCGATGGCGGCAATGGCGCAAGAGGCCAAGGAGGGTGAGGCGGCTGTCCCCAAGGTCAGCTATATCAGCCTGACGCCACCGTTTGTCGGCAACTATGGCTTGGACGGTAGCCCCAAGCTCAAGGTCTATAAGGCCGATGTTGCCTTGCGTGTGACCGGTGACGCCGCGGCTCAGGCGGTCAAGGCCAATGAGCCGTTGATCCGTAACCAGTTGGTGGCGCTGTTTGCCCAGCAGAGCGTGGAGTCGATGATCAATGTCGACGCCAAGGAAAAGATGCGTCAGGAGGCCCTAAAGCAGGTCCAGCAGGTGCTGAGCGACGAGACCGGTAAACCGCAGGTGGAAGATCTGTTGTTCAATAACCTGATCGTGCAGTAATCCGAAACCGGTAGTGCCTGGTCCTGCCCCGTCGCGGGCTTGCCGGAATGCCGCAAAGCCGCGAAAAGGCCAGCCGATTCAACGCAAGGCCAGGATGGCTGCCCATTGCTCCGGTGTGACCGGCATCACCGACAGCCGACTGCCTTTGTGGACCAACGGCATCTGCTCAAGTGCCGCCTGCTGTTTCAGATAGCTGAGACTGAGCACTTTGGCGAAGGTCTCCACATGGCCGACCTGTAGCGCGCTCCAAGGATTTTTCTCGGCGGTGGCTTTCGGGTCGTGATAATGGCTTTGCCGATCCAGCGCTGTCGGGTCCGGGTAGGCCGCCTCGACGATTCTGCCGATGCCGGCGATCCCCGGTTCCGGACAACTGGAGTGATAGAAGAAGAATGGGTCGCCGACCGCCATCGCCCGCATGAAATTGCGCGCCTGATAGTTGCGCACGCCGTCCCAGCGGGTCTCGCCGAGTTTGGCCAATCCTTCGATGGAGAGTTCGTCCGGCTCGGATTTCATCAGCCAATAGGCCATGATTTTACTCCTTGGGTAGTTTGTTGAGCAGTTTCTTGCACAAACCGACAGTCGGTTGACGTCAGTGTTTGCGTAGTGGTTCACGTTATCGCAAAATAGCGGGATTTTAAGCTTGACGCTGCTGCACGGCCTATAACAAGAAACCGCTGCTGTCATCGTATGTCATTTGCCTAGGGGGGCAATCGATGAAACGCAAACCGGATTTACTATGGATTTTGGTTATTTTGTTCGGTTTGGGCGTGGTAACTACGGGTTACGCACAAGGCCTGTGGTCCAGTAAGAAAGACGCTCCGGTTGAAATCCTCCAGCACCAGCCTCAGCAGTCGACCCTGTTCAAGCGCTGATCCCGCCCAAGGCCGTTGCCCTCTTCAGTGATGCCTGTACAGTGCCTCGCTTATTGCGCGATGTACCAGGCACTGTCGCTGACCGTTCCCTGCAATGGCACGTCCCAGGTGGCTTGGTGCAGCTTCTCGACTTTCTGGCATTCATGGGCCAGCCCTAGCAGTATCGGCTTGCGCCAGCTCCGGCGGCGGGACTGGTAGGACAGGCTGCGGTCGTAAAAACCGCCGCCCATGCCCAACCGTCCACCCAACGCATCGAAACCTACCAGTGGCAACAATACCAGGTCGAGCGCCCAGACCTTGCGCTGCGCTGCCGGATTGATCCGTGGCTCAAGGATGCGGAAGCGGTTGGGGTGGAGCTTCTCGCCTGGGCGAATCCGCTGGAACACCATCTTGGTCCGTGGCCAGGCACTCAGCACCGGCAGATAGGTGTGCTTGCCGCGCCGCTGAGCCTCACGCAGCAGCAGGCGCGGATCGATTTCACCGTCGCAGGGCAGGTACAGGGAGAGGTGGCGGGCGCGGCGAAACAGCGGGTGTTGCGCCAGTTGTCGATACAGGCCGCGCGCGGCCTGGCGTTGTTCGCCGGGCGTGAGGGCGCGGCGGGCCTTGCGTAGCAGCCGTCGAAGTTGCGGTCGGGAAAGCGGCGCAGGTTCGCTCATGGGATCGGGCTGTCGGCAATCCAGGACGGCGGCTCATGAAAGACCAATGCCGGTGCGATGTCCGGCATTGGGCGATAATTCAGGCTCCCCGACGTAGCGCTGTCGGCTTAGCCCTTGAACCCGAAAGTTCAAGGTGGAAGTTACAGTAGACCTTAAGGCTTTCCGTCTAGCGGACATGCACACCGGCCCAACGTGTAACACCCAGGGTAGTGCGAATCGGCTCAGGGACATCACCAACTGGCAAGTACTCCAGGGAGTGATGCCAGTATACCTGAAAGTGGCTGTGGGAATCAGCCTTTGCCGGCATCCGAATCGGAAGACAGCACCAGATCCACCCGATCCAGCAGGTCGCGTACCTGTTCGCGCGTCGAGCCAGTGGCCTGCACGTCAGGGCGTTCCTGCTTGTGCAGTAGGTCATGGGTAATGTTCAGCGCGGCCATCACGGCGATGCGATCGGCCCCGATGACTTTGCCGCTGCCGCGGATTTCGCGCATCTTGCCGTCCAGGTAGTGGGCGGCGCTGACCAGGTTGCTGCGTTCTTCCTGGGGGCAGATGATCGAATACTCTTTGTCGAGGATCTGCACGGTAACGTTATTGCTTGAACTCATGAGTCTTGCTCCAGGGCCTTGAGGCGCGAAATCATCGATTCGACCTTACGCCGGGCGATTTCGTTCTTTTCAATAAGGTGTGCGCGCTCCTCGCGCCAGGTTTTTTCCTGAGCTAGTAGGAGTCCGTTTTGGCTTTTAAGTTGCTCGACCCGGTTAATCAGCAGTTCGAGTCTGGCCATCAGCGCGTGCAGGTCGGTGTCTTCCATTCGTTAATCTACTTTGGTGTGCACTGAATATGACTGATGAGCAGCAGGTTTTGTACGAAAACCGCTTGCGCAACGATCATGCCGCGTTAAAAACAGGCTCGCCTGATCGCTGCTCGGCGAGTTTTCGTACAACCCCTGGCGCCTGGCAAGAGCGGCGCTTGGCAAACGAGTTGTCCGCCTTGATGGTCTTGGCGTGTCCCCGAATGCTAGGATACAAGGCCTTCATTCTAGACATTGCGCCGTTCGGCGCCTAGCCGCCCATGCCTACTCAGAATTCCCCGTACAACGCCTTTGCCACCCTGCTGAACACCAGCGGTCATCCGGTCTCGCCTGCCGAACTGCACGGGCTATTGCTCGGTCGCAGCTGTGCCGGTGCTGGCTTTGAAGCCGACAGTTGGCTGGTGGATGCCGCCGAACTGCTCGAAGGCGAACCGCAGGACAACGTGCGCAATGCCCTGATCGGCTTGCAGGAGATGGTCAAGGGTGAGCTTACCAGTGACGACATGACCGTTGTCCTGCTGCTGCCGAGCGATGATGCGCCGTTGACCGAGCGGGCGATTGCCCTGGGTCAATGGTGTCAGGGTTTCCTCGCCGGTTTCGGCCTGACCTACCGCGCCAACGCCCTGAGCATCGAGGCCACTGAGGTGCTGCAGGACCTCGCTGCCATTGCGCAGGTCCAGGACGCGCTGGAAGAGTCCGACGACGGCGAGAACGATTACATGGAGGTCATGGAATACCTGCGTGTCGCACCGTTGCTGCTGTTCACTGAGGTCAACAAATCGATTGAACCGGCTGCCAAGCCTTCGTTGCACTAAGCCAGGACAGGGAGCTCCTTCTGCCCATGATTCATATTCCTAAAGCAGAATACGCCCGGCGCCGCAAGGCGTTGATGGTGCAGATGGAACCCAACAGCATCGCGATCCTGCCGGCCGCCGCAGTAGCGATCCGCAACCGCGATGTCGAGCATGTCTACCGCCAAGACAGCGATTTCCAATACCTCAGCGGTTTCTCCGAGCCTCAGGCAGTGATTGTGCTGATTCCCGGGCGCGCCCACGGTGAATATGTACTGTTCTGCCGTGAGCGCAATGTCGAACGCGAACTTTGGGATGGCTTGCGCGCTGGACAGGAAGGTGCGATCCGCGATTTCGGCGCGGACGATGCCTTCCCTATCAGCGATATCGACGACATCCTGCCGGGCCTTATCGAAGGGCGCGACCGGGTCTATTCGGCCATGGGCAGCCACCCGGAGTTCGACCGGCACCTGATGGACTGGATCAATGTGATCCGCTCCAAGGCGCATCTCGGTGCGCAACCGCCGAAAGAATTCGTTGCCTTGGATCATCTGCTGCACGACATGCGCCTGTATAAATCGGCGGCGGAAGTGAAAGTGATGCGCGAGGCTGCGACGATTTCCGCCCGTGCCCATGTGCGGGCTATGCAGGCCTGCCGTGCCGGGTTGCACGAGTTCAGCCTGGAGGCCGAGCTGGATTACGAGTTCCGCAAGGGCGGGGCGAAAATGCCAGCCTACGGCTCCATCGTCGCCGCTGGGCGCAACAGTTGCATCCTGCACTACCAGCAGAATGACGCGTTGCTCAAGGACGGTGACCTGGTGCTGATCGACGCCGGCTGTGAGATCGACTGTTATGCCAGCGATATAACCCGTACCTGGCCGATCAACGGCAAGTTCTCGCCCGAGCAAAAAGCGATCTATGAGTTGGTGCTGGCGGCCCAGGAAGCGGCGTTCGCGCAGATCGCCCCGAACAAGCATTGGAATCAGGCGCACGAAGCCACGGTGCGGGTGATTACCGGCGGGCTGGTGGCGTTGGGGCTGTTGCACGGCGATGTCGAGGAGTTGATCGACAGCGAGGCCTACAAGGCTTTCTACATGCACCGCGCCGGCCACTGGCTGGGGATGGATGTGCATGATGTCGGCGAGTACAGGGTCGGCGGCGAATGGCGCGTGCTGGAGGTCGGTATGGCGCTGACGGTGGAGCCGGGCATCTACATTTCTCCGGACAACCAGGACGTAGCGAAGAAATGGCGCGGCATAGGCGTGCGCATCGAGGACGATGTCGTGGTGACTAAGCAGGGGTGTGAAATCCTGACCGGCGGTGTACCCAAGACCGTCGCCGAAATCGAGGCGCTGATGGCTGCGGCTCGGGCCGACGCAGCATGAGCCGGATCAATCTGGCGATCATCGGCGGCGGCCTGGTCGGCGCCAGCCTGGCGCTGGCGTTGCAGGCCGGAGCCAAAGCCCGTGGCTGGAAGATTGTGTTGATCGAGCCCTTCGCCCCTGGCGACAGTTATCAGCCAAGCTATGATGCCCGCTCCTCGGCGTTGTCCTTCGGTGCCCGGCAGATCTACGAGCGCCTTGGCTTGTGGCAATCGATTACCCAGCGGGCCGAGCCGATCAAGCAGATTCATGTGTCCGATCGCGGGCGATTTTCCACGGCACGGCTGTCGGCCAGCGAAGAAGGGGTGCCGGCTCTGGGCTACGTGGTCGAGAACGCCTGGCTCGGCCAATGCCTCTGGCAGGGGTTGGACCAGGCAGTGGTCAGTTGGCGTTGCCCGGCCGAGGTCACCCGCCTACAGCCGCTGGAAGACGGCTACCGCCTGACCCTCAACGATGAAACCCTGCTCGATTGCGATCTGGTGGTGCTGGCCGATGGTGGTCGCTCCGGCCTGCGCGAGCAACTGGGCATCGGTGTGCGCAGGCGACCGTACAACCAGAGTGCGTTGATTGCCAATATTTCGCCGAGCGAACCCCATCACGGCATGGCTTTCGAGCGGTTTACCGATGAAGGGCCGATGGCGTTGCTGCCGTTGCCGGACAATCGCTGTGCGCTGATCTGGACCCGTCTCGGGATGGACGCCCGGCGACTCGCGGAACTGGACGAGCGCAGCTTCCTCAGTGAATTGCAGGGCGTGTTCGGTTATCGTCTCGGCACCTTGAAACAGGTGGGCGCCCGACATCTGTACCCACTGACACTGGTGGAAGCCGAAGAGCAGGTCCGTCCACACCTGGTTGTGCTGGGTAATGCAGCCCACAGCCTGCACCCGATTGCCGGGCAGGGCTTCAACCTGTCCCTGCGCGATGCCCAGGCGCTGGCGGATACCCTGCTGACCAGTGAAGCGGTACCAGGCGACTTCGCCACCCTGCGCGGCTATCAGGAGCGCCAGCGCCTGGACCAGACGCTGACCGTCGGCTTCTCGGACCAGGTCACCCGGCTGTTCGGCAGTGCCCGGCCATGGGTTGCCCTGGGGCGCAATCTCGGTCTGCTCGGCCTCGACCTGCTGCCCCCGGCCAAGCGCTGGTTTGCCCGGCAGGCCATGGGCCTGGGGACCCGTTCCGATGGCTAGGACCCACACCTCGAACCCTGCAGGAGTCGTCAAGCTGGCTCCCACAAGGGGCGTGCTCACTCTTTACTACAGGCTTAAAGCATGGAAACGCGCGCAGATGTGCTGATTGTCGGGGCCGGGATGGTCGGCAGTGCCTTGGCCCTGGCCTTGAAAGACAGCGGGCTGGAAGTGCTGTTGCTCGACGGCGGCCCGCTGAGCGTTAAGCCGTTCGATCCACAGGCCGCGTTCGAACCACGGGTGAGCGCCTTATCGGCCGCCAGCCAGCGCATTCTCGAACGCTTGGGTGTGTGGGCGGGCATTGCCGGTCGGCGTGCCTGCCCCTACCGTGACATGCAGGTCTGGGACGGCAGCGGTACCGGACAGATCCACTTCTCGGCGGCCAGTGTGCATGCCGATGTGCTCGGACATATCGTCGAGAACCGGGTGATCCAGGACGCCTTGCTTGAGCGCCTGCACGACTGTGATATGGGCTTGCTGGCCAATGCCCGGCTGGAACAGATGCGCCGCTCCGGCGATGATTGGCTGCTGACCCTGGCCGACGGTCGCACATTGCGGTCGCCGCTGGTAATCGCCGCCGATGGGGCGAACTCGGCGGTACGTCGCTTGACCGGTTGCGCGACCCGCGAGTGGGATTACCTGCACCACGCCATCGTCACCAGCGTGCGCAGCTCGAAGCCGCACCAGATGACCGCCTGGCAGCGCTTTACCGATGACGGTCCGCTGGCCTTTTTGCCGTTGGAACGCGATGGCGGCCAGGATTGGTGTTCGATTGTCTGGTCGACCACGCCGGGCGAAGCCGAACGCCTGATGGCCTTGGACCCAGCCACCTTCTGCAGCGAGCTGGAGCGGGCTTTCGAGGGGCGGCTCGGCACGGTGATTTCAGCCGATCCACGGCTGTGCGTGCCGCTGCGTCAGCGCCACGCCAAGCGCTATATCGCCGAAGGGCTGGCGCTGATCGGCGATGCGGCCCACACCATTCATCCACTGGCTGGGCAGGGCGTGAATCTCGGTTTCCTCGATGCCGCGGTGCTGGCCGAGGTGCTCCTGCATGCGGTCGAGCGCGGCGAGCGGTTGGCGGATGTGCGGGTGCTCAGCCGTTTCGAGCGTCGGCGCATGCCCCATAACCTCGGCCTGATGGCGGCAATGGAAGGTTTTGAGCGACTGTTCCAGGCCGACCGCTTGCCGTTGCGCTGGTTGCGTAACAGCGGCCTGAAGAGGGTCAATCAGATGCCCGAGGCTAAGGCACTGTTTGTTCGCCAGGCGCTGGGGTTGAGCGGCGACCTGCCGAAACTGGCCAAAATCTGAAAACGTTCGGCAACATCTGGTAACGCCTCCGTGCCGACTTCGGTTGAGGTGCCAAATGTGAGTCACTATCATTTCGCGTTCATTTCGAACTCGAGAGACCGCTCCCATGTCGGCACCCAAGCGTCTACTGACAGCTCTGGCCCTAACCTTCGTGGCGGGCGCCGCTCAGGCCGCCGACGAAGTGGTGGTGTACTCCTCGCGTATCGACGAGTTGATCAAGCCGGTGTTCGATGCCTATACCCAGAAGACCGGGGTGAAGGTGAAGTTCATCACCGACAAGGAAGCACCGCTGATGCAGCGGATCAAGGCCGAGGGTGAGAATGCCACTGCCGACCTGTTGCTGACCGTCGATGCTGGCAACCTCTGGCAGGCCGATCAGATGGGTATCCTACAGCCGTTCACCTCCCAGGTAATCGACAGCAATATCCCATTGCAATATCGCTCGTCGGCCCATCAGTGGACCGGCCTGAGCCTGCGGGCGCGGACTCTGGCGTATTCCACCGAGCGGGTGAAACCCGCCGACCTGACCACCTATGAGGCCTTGGCCGACAAACAGTGGGAAGGCCGCCTGTGCCTGCGCACGGCGAAGAAGGTCTATAACCAGTCGCTGACCGCCACCCTGATCGAAACCCATGGCGCGGCGAAGACCGAGCAGATCCTCAAAGGCTGGGTGAACAATCTGTCCACCGACGTGTTTTCCGATGACATCGCGGTGCTCGAGGCGATCAACGCCGGACAGTGCGATGTCGGTATCGTTAACACCTATTACTACGGTCGCCTGCACAAGCAGAAGCCGAACCTGGCGGTGAAGCTGTTTTGGCCGAACCAGGGCGACCGTGGCGTGCATGTGAACCTATCGGGGATTGGTCTGACCCAGCACGCACCTCACCCGCAGGCGGCCAAAGCGCTGGTAGAATGGATGACCACGCCTGAAGCCCAGCGCATCTTTGCCGACGTGAACCAGGAGTTCCCGGCCAACCCGGCGGTGCCGCCATCGGCGGAAGTGGCGAGCTGGGGCAAGTTCGTGCCTGATGCTTTGCCGGTGGAAATCGCCGGCAAGCGCCAGGCCGAGGCGATCCGCCTGATGGATCGCGTCGGCTGGAACTGAGCCAACGCACAAAGCCCGAGGAGGGTCCTCCCTCGTGGTGAGTGGTTGTGCCCACTCACCACAAATGATCGCTGTATCCCTTTGCTTCGAGAATCTCCTTGGCCCACCCCGTTCAACGCCGCTGGTATCCCCTGGTTTTCGCCGTCGCCACTCTGGTGTTGTTGCCGTTGAGCGTGCTGCTGCTGTCGTGGCAGTCGATTGACCTGCAGATTTGGTCCCATCTCTGGGAGACCCAGATGCCCCGCCTGCTGGGCAACACTTTGACCCTGGTGATTGGTGTCGGCATCGGCGTAACGCTGTTCGGCGTCAGTCTTGCCTGGCTCACCAGTCTCTGCGAGTTCCCCGGCCGTCGCTGGCTCGATTGGGCATTGATGCTGCCCTTTGCCATTCCGGCCTATGTCCTGGCGTTTGTCTTCGTTGGCCTGCTGGACTTTTCCGGCCCGGTGCAGAGCCTCTTGCGCGAAGTCTTCGGCGGTGGCCTGCGGCTGCCACGGGTGCGTTCCACCGGCGGGGTGATCCTGGTGCTGGTGCTGGTCTTCTATCCCTATGTCTATCTGTTGGCGCGCAGTGCGTTCCTGGCCCAGGGCAAGGGCTTGATGGAAGCCGCCCGGGCCCTCGGCCAATCGCCCTGGCAGGCATTCTGGCGCGTGGCCTTGCCCATGGCGCGTCCGGCCATCGGTGCGGGCGTGGCGTTGGCGCTGATGGAGACTCTGGCGGATTTCGGCGCAGTCGCGGTATTCAACTTCGATACCTTCACCACCGCGATCTATAAGACGTGGTACGGCTTCTTCAGTCTTTCCAGCGCGGCCCAGCTTGCCAGTCTGTTGTTGCTCGCGGTGATGCTGGTGCTCTACGGCGAGCGACGGGCCCGAGGCGCTGCTCGCGTCGGCAACGAGCGGCCTCGGGGCCAGGCGCTGTATCACCTGCATGGCCTGAAGGCCTGGGCCGCCAGCGGCTGGTGCCTGCTGGTGTTCGCTTGCGCTTTTGTCATTCCAGTGCTGCAACTGGTGGTGTGGTTCTGGCAACGTGGGCGCTTGGACCTTGATGAGCGTTACGCCGGACTGATCCTGCACACGCTGTACCTTGGGGGCATGGCCGCGCTGATTACCGTCGCCGTGGCGTTGCTGTTGGCGTTCGCGCGGCGTCTGGCACCGACTCGGAGCATCCGCGCCGGTGTCAGTCTGGCCAATCTCGGCTATGCGTTGCCCGGCTCGGTGCTGGCGGTGTCGATCATGCTCGCGTTCAGTTACCTGGACCGGGAGCTGGTGGTGGTGCTGTCGAGCTGGCTTGGCGGCGCTGGCAAGCCGCTGCTGCTGGGCAGCCTGTCGGCGTTGTTGCTGGCGTACCTGGTGCGTTTTATCGCCGTGGCCTATGGGCCGCTGGAAAACAGCTTGGCGCGGATTCGTCCGTCGTTGCCGGAAGCGGCCCGCAGCTTGGGTGTCGGTGGGCCACGGCTGTTTTTCAAGGTGTATCTACCGTTGCTGCTACCCGGCACCTTGAGCGCGGTGTTGCTGGTGTTTGTCGATGTGCTCAAGGAAATGCCCGCCACCTTGCTGATGCGCCCTTTTGGTTGGGACACGCTGGCGGTAAGAGTCTTCGAGATGACCAGCGAAGGCGAGTGGGCGCGGGCATCGTTGCCGGCGTTGACACTGGTGCTGGTCGGCCTGTTGCCGGTGATTGGCCTGATCCGTCGCTCGGCTCGGCATATCGGTTAGGTGCCAGATCGGTCCCTTGCGGCTACAATGCGCGGCATTCGGTGCGGTCCGTCTGACAGACCGGGTGCTGGAACATAGCTCAAGGCCCCATCCATAAAGGGCTCAAGCCAGTCCATTGCCTGTCCGCACCTTCGCCACGCCCGGAAGGAGAAACCCATGGGACAGCGTACGCCTTTGTATGACCTGCACCTCGCTCTTGGTGCGAAGATGGTCGATTTTGGCGGTTGGGATATGCCTCTGCATTACGGCTCGCAAGTCGAGGAACACCATCAGGTGCGCCGCGACTGTGGGGTCTTCGATGTTTCGCACATGACCGTGATCGATATCGCCGGCAGTCAGGCCAAGGCCTGGCTACAGTACCTGCTGGCCAATGATGTCGGACGTCTCGACAGTCCCGGTCGCGCCTTGTACAGCGCCATGCTCGACGAGCAGGGCGGGGTGATCGACGACATGATTGTCTACCGCACCGACGACGGTTATCGCTTGGTGGTCAACGCCGCCACCCGCGACCAGGACCTGGCGTGGATGAATACTCGGATCGGTTCGTTCGATGTGCAATTGCTGGAGCGCCCCGAACTGGCGATGCTGGCGATCCAAGGGCCGCAGGCCCGGCACAAGATCAGCGAGCTGGTGAGCCAGTCCCGTGGCCAGTTGATCCAGCAACTCAAACCCTTCGAAGGTCGCGGCGACGGCGACTGGTTTATCGCCCGCACCGGCTATACCGGTGAGGATGGCCTGGAGATCGTGCTGCCAGCGGATCAGGCGCCCGCTTTCTTCAACGATCTGGTCGGCGCCGGGATTTCCCCGATCGGGCTCGGTGCCCGCGATACCTTGCGGCTCGAAGCCGGAATGAACCTCTACGGTCAGGATATCCACCTGAATGTCTCGCCCCTGGCGGCCAACATGGCTTGGACCATTGCCTGGGAGCCAGCGTCCCGTGACTTCATCGGACGGGCCGCCCTCGAAGCGGAAAAGGCCAGTGGGCCGAAGCTCAAGCTGGTCGGCCTGGTGCTGGAAGAGCGCGGTGTTTTGCGTGCCCACCAGGTGGTTCGTATCGCTGACATTGGCGAAGGAGAGATCACCAGTGGTAGTTTCTCACCTACGCTAAGCAAGTCGATTGCGCTAGCGCGTGTTCCGTCGGAGACTGCTGATCGTGCCGAAGTGGAAATTCGCGGCAAATGGTACCCGGTTCGTGTGGTAAGGCCGACGTTCGTGCGTCATGGTAAAACCTTGATCTGATCTTATCTGGTGAGCCCGAGTGGCGGGCCGCTGACACTTTTTCTTGAGGACACTGAATATGAGCCAAATCCCTGCCGATCTGCGTTTTGCCGAAAGCCACGAATGGGCCCGCCTGGAAGCCGATGATACGGTGACCGTGGGCATCAGCGACTACGCTCAGGAGGCCTTGGGGGACGTAGTGTTCATTGAGCTGCCGGACGTCGGCAATGTATTCGCTGCCGGGGATCAGGCCGGTGTGGTGGAGTCGGTGAAGGCCGCTTCGGATATCTACTCACCGGTTTCCGGTGAAGTGATCGCGATCAACGACAAGTTGTCCGAGAAGCCAGAGGCACTCAACAGCGAACCTTACAGCGCATGGATCTTCAAGCTCAGGCCGAGCGATCAGGGTGAATTGGACAAGCTGCTGGACGCGGCGGGTTACCAGGTCACCATCGGCGAATAAGTAAGGTAACCAACGGTGGCGTGCCGACCAGCCCGCTCGCCACAGACCCGAGCCAGGCCCTCTCTCCTGCGCGGGAGAGAGGGCTCTGCCGGGGTTACGGTTGCAGTATCGCCTTGACTGCCGCCACCGAGCGCTCGACATCGGCCTGGGTGATCGTGTTGAACATCGGCAACGAGACGATCAGGCGTCCGACGCGTTCGGCGACCGGGAACATGCCCTCCTTGAAGCCGCGCTCGCGGTACAGGCTGAGCAGGTGGATCGCCGGGTAGTGGTAGCCGATACCGATGCCCTGCTGCTTCATGTCTTCCATAAAGGTCGCTCGTGCCGGCTGGCCATCGGCCCGCTCCGGCAGGACCAACTGGAACATGTGCCAATTGCTGTGGGTGAAATTCCTCACCGGTAGCTGGACGCCGGACCGCTCCTCGAAATCGCTGCCAAACAGTTCGAAATAGTACCGGGCCATCTCCCGGCGATGGGCGGTGATCGCGTCGATATGGGCGAACTGGCCCAGGCCGATGGCTGCGGCGACGTCGGTCATGTTGAATTTGCCGCCCAGTACATCCACGTCCAACCCGTCATGGCCGGTGCGGGTCACGCCTTGCAGGCGATACTTCTCCGCCAGGCGCGCCTCCTCGGCGTTGTTCAGCACCAGGCAGCCGCCTTCGGAACAGGTGATGTTTTTGTTCGCCTGGAAGCTGAACGACACGAAGTCACCGAAAGCGCCAATCTTCTGCCCCTGCCACTGTGAACCCAGGGCCTGGGCGGCGTCTTCGACGATGCGCAGGTTGTGTTTCTTGGCGATGGCGTAGAGGCGGTCCATGTCCACCGGCAGGCCGGACAGGTACACCGGAATGATCGCTCGGGTGCGCGGGGTGATCGCGAGTTCGACCTGATCCAGGTCGATATTGCGGGTCACCGGGTCGATATCCGCGAACACCGGCGTAGCGCCGACCGCGATGATCACATTGGCGGTGGCGACCCAGGAAATCGGCGTGGTGATGACTTCGTCACCTGGGCCAATGCCCGCAATGCGCAGAGCGATTTCCATGGTGCAGGTGCCGGAGTTGAAGGTGCGCACGGGACGCCCACCGAAGTATTCCGACAACTGGGCTTCAAAGGCCGCCACCTTGGGACCGCTGGTGATCCAGCCGGAACGCAGGACGTCGGCGACCGAGGAGATGGTCGCTTCGTCGATGGTGGGTTTGGAGAAAGGCAGGAAAGGCAGTTGGCTCATGGGGGTCGTGACGTCCGAGGTGAAGGCCGGGAAATGATCCTCAAGCGATAAAGGATCGACAGCTATGCCGCGATGCTGCCGATGATACTGATTCGATGTGAAATTTCGGTTCTTTTTGCTGTCTTGACGCTGAACAGACGCTCGGTGATTGGCGCATGGCCTCAAGGGGGGCGCACCAAGAGAGATCCCTTCAGTCCCCGATCACCCATTTACCCCTCGCCAACGGGCCCAGGGTTATCCGGCAATGATCAAGGCGTTGGAACGCTGGCTTTGTGAGGTTAAAAGCCCTGACAGAGTCGAAAGTGGTATCGGCATGATAACGGCGCGGCGAAAACAAAAACGCCGACAGGCTGTCGGCGTTTCATCGTTCAGTTCGACGAGCTGTCGATCATTGGTCCGACAGTGCGTTCTTCGCCAGGATCGCGTTGGCCAGGTCCATGTCGCTAGCTTTCAGGTCTGGATGATCGGCGCGCACTTTCTGCATGGCCGCTTCCAGGTAGGGGCCGCGAATATTGCCCTCGCTGGCAACAAAGCTGCCGGCATCATCCTGGGCCGCGACGATCAGCTTGTGGTCCTTGAAGGTCAGGTAGGTCGAGCCGGTGGTTGCACCGGATGAAATGACGTTGCGCCAGAAACCATCAGCCATGGCCGAACCAACGGGAAGGGACAGCAACGCGAGGGTGGCGACAGCATATTTGAGACGCATGGTGGTGATTCCACTTGGGGATATATGAACGTTGGATTGCGATTATCGAGGTAGAGTTCCATTGGCCCTATTCAACGGGTTCAACCTGCAGGATCGTGCCATTCTGCCCGATCACCCGAACCCGCGCACCGACTGCGGCGTCCGGGCCGGTCACCATCCATACGCTATCGCCAACCTTGATCTTGCCGCGTCTGTTGCTGATCGCCGCATGTACCACGAAGGTCTTGCCGATCAGATCATGCCCACGTTCGTTGAGACCCGGCTGGTCGCTGATGCTGGCGGCGCTACGCTGGCGTTTCCACCAGTACACCGCCGTCAGCACCGACAGCAGGCCAAACAGCAGGAATTGCAGTGTCCACGCCAGGCCAGGAATCACGAAGGTCAGCACGCCGACCGCCGCTGCGGCAATGCCCACCCACAGCAGGTAACCGCCGGCGCCGAACACTTCGAGTATCAACAAGATCGTGCCAAGGGCCAGCCAGTCCCAAAAGGACAGGTGTTGCAGGAAATCCCACATGGCAGTGCCTCAGGCCTTTTTGCCGTCGAAAGTGGCCTTGACGATTTCGCCGATGCCACCCACTGCGCCGATGACCTGGCTGGCTTCGAGCGGCATCAGGATCACTTTACTGTTGTTGGCCGAAGCCAGCTTGCCGAGGGCATCGATGTATTTCTGCGCGACGAAATAGTTCACCGCTTGCACATTGCCGTTGGCAATTGCCTCGGACACCACTTGAGTGGCGCGGGCCTCGGCCTCGGCTTCCCGTTCGCGCGCCTCGGATTCGAGGAAGGCGGCCTGTCGATTACCTTCGGCTTCGAGGATCTGCGCCTGCTTCTTGCCTTCGGCGGTCAGGATCGCCGAAGCCCGCAGGCCTTCGGCCTCAAGAATCTGCGCACGCTTGACCCGCTCGGCCTTCATCTGGCCGGACATCGCCGCCATCAGGTCAGCGGGCGGGCTGATGTCCTTGATTTCGATCCGGGTGATCTTGATACCCCACGGCGCGGTGGCTTCATCGACGGTGCGCAGCAGTTTCTCGTTGATGGTGTCGCGCTGGCCGAGCATGGCATCGAGTTCCATGGAGCCGAGCACGGTGCGGATGTTGGTCTGTAGCAGGTTACGGATGGCGTGTTCGAGATTGTTCACTTCGTAGGCCGCCTGGGCCGTATTGACCACCTGGAAGAAACACACCGCGTCGATCTGTACCGTCGCGTTGTCGGCGGTGATGACTTCCTGAGGCGGGATATCGAGCACGCTTTCCATCACGTTGATCTTGCGCCCGATGCGGTCCATGACCGGGACGATGATGTTCAGGCCGGGCTTGAGGGTAGTGGTGTAGCGCCCGAAGCGCTCCACCGTCCACTGATAGCCCTGAGGCACGACCTTGAAGCCCATGAAGACGACGGCGATGGCCAAGCCGACGAAAAGTAGAAGTACGCTACCGATTTGCATGACGGTTCCCTGTACAAGTGTTTGTCGAGAAGATGTGCTTCCTATAAGTGTAACGGGCTGCTGCGAGATAAGAAGTGTTTACTTTGTGATCAGGCATGTCCTGGTGGCGTCCGCCTGGAAACGGACGCACCCGGTTATTTCTGTTCGCTCTGCGGCGTCACTCGCAATACTTCCTCGATGGTAGTCAGCCCCGCCGCGACCTTCTGCGCACCGGACAGGCGCAAGCTGCGCATGCCTTCCATGAACGCCTGGCGGCGCACCGCCAGCAGGTCGGTATCGGCGTGGATCAGCGCTTTCACGCTGTCGCTGAGCAGCATGATCTCGTAGACCCCGGCCCGCCCGCGATAGCCGGTATCGCGACATTCCGGGCAGCCAATCGCCCGCTGCGCGCCGGTGGGCATCGGTGCCTGCCAAGGCTTGGTCAAGGTCTGCCAGTCTTCTTCGGACAGGCTCTGTGGGGCCTTACAGTGCGAGCAAAGGGTACGCACCAGGCGTTGGGCCATTACCCCGAGTACCGTGGCCTTGATCAGGTAATGCGGCACGCCCAGCTCCAACAGACGACTGATGGCGCTCGGCGCGTCGTTGGTGTGCAGGGTCGAGAGCACCAGGTGCCCGGTCAGCGCCGCTTGGATCGCCATCTCGGCGGTTTCCAGGTCGCGGATCTCGCCGATCATGATGATGTCCGGATCCTGGCGCATCAGGGCGCGCACGCCGCTGGCGAAAGTCAGGTCGATATTGTGCTGGACCTGCATCTGGTTGAAGGAAGGTTCGACCATCTCGATCGGGTCTTCGATGGTGCACAGATTGACCTCCGGGGTCGCCAGCTTTTTCAGCGTGGTGTACAGCGTGGTGGTTTTGCCCGAACCGGTGGGCCCGGTCACCAGGACGATACCGTTGGGTTGGCGCGTCATGTCCTGCCAGCGGCGCAAGTCTTCGGCGGCAAACCCGAGTTGGTCGAAATCCTTGAGCAGCACTTCCGGATCGAAGATGCGCATGACCATCTTTTCGCCGAACGCAGTCGGCAGGGTCGACAGACGCAATTCCACTTCGCCGCCGTCCGGGGTCTTGGTCTTCACCCGCCCGTCCTGGGGTTTGCGTTTTTCCGCGACATTCATCCGGCCCAGGCTCTTGAGGCGGCTGACAATCGCCATGGTCACCTGGGGCGGGAACTGATAGACATTGTGCAGCACACCGTCGATGCGAAAGCGCACTGTGCCCTGCTCGCGTCGCGGTTCGATATGGATATCGCTGGCCCGTTGCTGGAAAGCGTACTGGAACAGCCAGTCGACGATATTGACGATATGCGCGTCGTTGGCGTCCGGCTCCTGGTCGCTGGCGCCGAGGTTCAGCAGTTGCTCGAAATTGCCCAGGTTATGGCCTTTCTGGTCGACCGTGTTGGCGCCGCTGACCGATTTCGCCAGACGGAAGAACTCCACCGTGTAGCGCTGGATATCCACCGGGTTGGCCACCACCCGTTTGATCGGCAGCTTGAGCACATGGCTCAGGTCGGCTTCCCAGCTCTTGACATGGGGCTGGGCGCTGGCGATGGTCACGCCGTCGCGATCCACCGAGACGGCGAGGATCTTGTGGCGTTGGGCAAAGGCATAGGACATCAGCGGCATGATTGCGGCGACATTGATCTTCAGTGGATCGATGCGCAGGTAGGGCTGGTCGACCTGTTGCGCCAGCCACAAGGTCAGGCTCTCGAGGTCCAGCGGCTTGCCGGGTCGGCTCAGGTCGGGAAGGCGCTGGCGGGCAATGAACTCCAACGGGTGCAGTTGGCTGTTGCGCGAATTGCGCCGGGTGGTCAGGGCACGCTCGGCGGAGTCCTGGCTGATAAAACCCTGGGCGAGCAATTCGCGCAGCAACTCGTTGAGATCCAGCCAGCGGTCCTGGGAAAGTGGGGCGACGGGCATGCGGGCTTCCTATTCAGGCGGTCTTGCAACCATTGATTCAGACGTAATCCCTGTCTGACCCTGGATTGCAAAGAATAGTCGCGAGGCAGCCTGACGTTTGGTCCAATAACCAGGCAAAGATTGCAATTTCTTTCCGTGTGCAGCGAGTAGCCGGTTAGTTCGTTAGCTCAAGTTTGACTGCCAGAAGTCCATGGTCTGGGCGCTGTGACGAGCTTTAGCCCACTATGGCGAGAAACGGCGGGGCTGGCGGTGCCGAAATCGACTCGTAGAGCTAGCCATACAGGCCGCCCGCGACCCGCCATCTGCGGCGTCTGTCGTGGGCGCTTGCGGTCGGCTGCGATTGCGATCAGGTTGCGCACTGTTTCGCTGAGCATCGCTCGCAAAGTTACAGGCGCAACAAGGTCTTCCAGGCCCGGCTCTGGAAGACCGTCAGTGCCTGTTGGACCCGCGCCTCCAGCACTTCTTCGCTGATATCCCATTGCGCCAGTTGCGCCAGCTTGTTCAGTTCGCCGAACAGGCGGTCCAGGTCCGGCAGCTCCAGCACGCCACGGGCCAGGTGCAGCCAGACCTGGATTCGCTCGATACGCGGCAGTTGCTCGGCGAGGTCTTCCGGCTGCTGCTGGTAGCGTGCCAGTTGCAACGAAGTGGCTTCCTCGGCCAGCAGGCGCGCCAGCCAGTTCTGCAACTGCGCCGCGCCCTGGCGGTCGCCACGGGTGGTGCGTCCAACCGCCCAACTGCGGGCCAGTAACCAGCGCGAGGTATTCAGGGAGAACAGGCCCCAGCGCACATCTTGCAGTTCTTCGAGGAATTGTTCCGGTGCGGCCTTGCGCACGTCTTCGTCTTCCGCGCCGGCGTTGAGCAACGGGCGCCAGTCTTCCAGCAGGGCATCCAGGGCGCTGCGCAGCTCGCTGGTCGATTGCCGTGGCGCGGCCTGGCCGAGGCTGCCGATCAGGGCGCGCAACTCGATCAGTTGAGCGACCCAATCCTGCAACAGGCGCCAGTGGCCGTTGAAACGGTACTGTTCGGCCAGCCGCTGGCTGCTGCCGAGCAAATGCCAACCCAGTGCGGCGAAGGCGTCGTCCAGCGCCATCTCGGCGGTCAGTTGTGGGGCTGGCAGGCTCAGGGAATAGCTGTTGGCGTCAAACAGGCGATAGCCGCGCTCGGCCTTGCTGATATCGCAAGGCATCAGCGCCAGCTTCTCGGCCAACTCGGCGGCCAGTTCCAGCAAGGCGCTGGGTTCGCCTTCGCGCAACTCCAGCTCCAGCTCGCAGATTTCTTCCTTCTGCTGGCCGGCGACCACGAGGCCGAGGTCCAACGCCGCTTCGATCACTACCTTGGACTTGCCGCGACCCCAGGCGATTTCAGCGCGTTCGCGAATGAAATCAGTGGTGAAGATCGGTTTCAGGGTTTTCTTGTCCAATTCGGCGAGTGCCGTTGGCCAGCACTCGCCGTCGAGCTTCTGCACATCGAGCTTGGCCTTGGGCAGATGCCAGTCGTACTCGTGGCGCTCCGACAGGCCGGCGACGCTTTGACCACGAGTCTTGAGGGTCTGGATCACCGCCTCACCGTCACGGCGCAGGCGCAGCGCGACCTTGGCCTTGGCCAGGTCGCGCTCGGGAGTGTCGAAATATTGATTGGTCAGCTCATGACGTTCCCAGCCGCTTTTGTTGCGTTTCTTCAGCAGCGGGTGCTCGCGCAGGGCGCTGAGGGTTTCGCGGCTGACGCGGAGTTTGATTTCGGTTTCTTTCTGCATGGCCGGAGAATCCAGGATCGGGAGCGCAGCCGGGGAAAAGGGTGGCTGCCTAGGCCGTGCAGTGTACAGGACAAGCGGACGGTCCGCGTCGCGGCGGTTTATTCCAGGCGTTGGATAGCTCTATGATGGGGCTCGTCTTGGAGTCCGGGAGTCAGCGTAATGCCTTTGCCGTCGATGAAAGATCAATTCGCTGCCCTGATCGCGACTCCGTCAGTCAGTTGTACCCAGCCCAATCTGGACCAGAGCAATCGACCGGTGATCGACCTGCTGGCGGGATGGCTGGGCGACCTGGGCTTCAACTGCGATATCCAGCCGGTCAGTCCTGGCAAATTCAACCTGCTGGCCAGCTTCGGTAGCGGTCCCGGTGGCCTGGTGCTGGCCGGGCACAGTGACACCGTGCCGTTCGACGAGGCGCTCTGGCAGACCGACCCACTGAAGCTGAGCGAAGTCGACGGGCACTGGATCGGCCTGGGCAGTTGCGATATGAAGGGCTTTTTTGCCCTGGTCATTGAAGCGCTCCAACCGTTGCTCGACCAGCCGTTCAAGCAGCCGCTGCTGATTCTGGCCACTTGCGACGAAGAAAGCTCGATGTCCGGAGCCCGGGCGTTGGCCGAGGCCGGGCGACCGCTGGGGCGCGCGGCGGTGATCGGCGAGCCGACGGGGCTCAAGCCGATTCGCCTGCACAAAGGGGTGATGATGGAGCGCATCGATATCCTCGGACGCAGTGGCCATTCCTCGGATCCGAGCCTCGGGCACAGCGCCCTCGAAGCCATGCATGACGCGATTGGGGCACTCAAGGGCCTGCGCGGGCAGTGGCAGCGCGAGTACAACAATCCGCAGTTCAGCGTGCCCCAGCCGACCCTGAACTTCGGGTGCATCCATGGCGGCGATAACCCCAATCGCATCTGTGGGCAATGCTCCCTGGAGTTCGATCTGCGGCCGCTGCCCGGTATGGACCCGGGAGTGCTGCGCGCGGCGATCCGCGCCAAGCTCGAACCCCTGGCGCAACTGCACCAGGTCAGAATCGACTATGCACCGCTGTTTCCCGCGGTGCCGCCCTTCGAACAGGTGGCGGATGTCGAACTGGTGCGTATCGCCGAAAAACTCACGGGCCATCGTGCCCAAGCAGTGGCGTTCGGCACCGAAGCGCCTTATCTTCAGCGCCTTGGCTGCGAGACCCTGGTGCTCGGTCCCGGTGATATCGCTTGTGCGCATCAGCCGGGGGAATACCTTGAAATGTCACGTTTGCAGCCTACCGTAGCGTTACTGCGTGAACTGATTGAACATTATTGCTTGAGCCCGGCCTCGACCTTGCGTTAAATGCCAGGCCAAACCATCGGTTACTGATAAGGAGAGTTCGCGTGTCGCCAAGCCTGTTCCGACGATAACCAACAGCCCGTCGTGCGTTTTCATGTTGCGCCCACTTTTCATTGGCTGTTTTTTATACAGGTTCAGGTCATGCCCGAATACGTTAACTGGCTCCGCCATGCATCTCCCTATATCAATGCCCACCGCGATTGCACCTTTGTCGTCATGCTGCCCGGCGACGGTGTCGAGCATCCCAACTTCGGCAATATCGTCCATGACCTGGTGCTGCTGCACAGCCTGGGTGTGCGTCTGGTATTGGTCCACGGTTCGCGTCCGCAGATCGAAAGCCGCCTGGCCGCCCGTGGCCTGACCCCGCATTACCATCACGGCATGCGCATTACCGATGCTGCCACTCTGGAATGTGTGATCGACGCGGTCGGCTATCTGCGGATCGCCATTGAAGCGCGGCTGTCCATGGACATGGCGGCCTCGCCGATGCAGGGCTCGCGATTGCGGGTCGCCGGTGGCAACCTGGTGACGGCCCGGCCGATTGGCGTACTGGAAGGTGTCGACTATCACCACACCGGCGAAGTGCGCCGAATCGACCGCCGAGGCATCAACCGTCTGCTGGACGAGCGCTCCATCGTGTTGCTGTCGCCGCTGGGCTATTCGCCGACCGGAGAAATCTTCAATCTTGCCTGCGAAGACGTCGCGACCCGTGCCGCCATCGACCTTGGGGCGGAAAAACTCCTGCTGTTCGGCGCCGATCACGGCCTGATCGATGAACATGGCCGGTTGGTCCGCGAGTTGCGCCCACAACAGGTGCCGGCGCACTTGCAGCGTTTGGGCAGCGATTACCAGGCCGAGTTGCTCGATGCGGCAGCCGAGGCCTGCCGTGGAGGCGTGGCCCGCAGCCATATCGTCAGTTATGCCGAAGACGGCGCGCTGCTGACCGAACTGTTCACCCGCGACGGTGGCGGTACATTGGTGGCCCAGGAGCAATTCGAACGGGTGCGCGAGGCGGCGATCGAAGACGTCGGAGGCCTGCTCGACCTGATCAGCCCGCTGGAAGAGCAGGGTATTCTGGTGCGGCGTTCGCGCGAAGTGCTGGAGCGCGAGATCGAGCAGTTCAGCGTGGTCGAGCGTGAAGGGATGATCATCGCCTGTGCCGCGCTGTACCAGATTGCCGATTCGGATGCCGGTGAGCTGGCGTGCCTGGCAGTGAACCCGGAGTACCGGCATGGCGGACGCGGGGACGAATTGTTGGCACGTATCGAGACCCGGGCACGGGTTCAGGGGCTGAAGACCTTGTTTGTCCTGACGACCCGTACTGCCCACTGGTTCCGTGAGCGCGGGTTTGTACCGAGCAGCGTCGAGCGGCTGCCGAGCGCGCGGGCGTCGCTGTACAACTATCAGCGTAATTCGAAGATCTTCGAAAAAGCCCTCTAACGGCGCACACTTGTGGCGAGCGGGCAGGCCCGCTCGCCACAGATCAATGACTGATCGACAGAATGCTCGCCTGGTATGCCCCCACGAACACGTCGAAATCGCCCACTTCGTTCTGCTCGAGCGCCAGTTGCCGGACCAGCGACTGGCGCGCGCTGTCTTCGAAGGCGGCCTGTTCTTCCTTGGACAGCGGCTGGCTGCGGAAATACTCGGCATGGGTCAGGCTCTGGCGCATGGAGAACTGGGCAAAGCTTTCCTTGTGCTGGGTCATGCTCGCCAGCACCTGGGCCGACGGCGTCAGAGACGAGTCCCTGACCTTGGCCAGTTGCTCGTCCAAGGCCTTGCTGTAACCTTCGCCACCACGGCTCTGGTCCAGTAACGCCGACAGCGGGGCAATCTGTTCAAGCAATTCGGTGGCCCATTCCTTCATGTCCACCGCCTGGCCATGGCGCAGCAATTGCAAGCCTGGACGTCGACCTTCCTTCACTACGGTGAGGAAGTTCGAGGCAGCATTATGACATTCGTCGTTTTCGAGCAGTGGGCTGTCGTTCAGTGCGCAATACAGCAGGAATGCATCGAGGAAGCGCGCTTCGGCCACGTCGATGCCGGTGGGCAGGAACGGATTGATGTCCAGGCAGCGTGCCTCGACATACTGCACGCCACGGGCCATTAGCGCCTGGATTGGCCGCTCGCCGGTGTAGGTCACGCGTTTGGGGCGGATGTTGGAGTAGTACTCGTTTTCGATCTGCAGGATATTGGTGTTGAGCTGGACCCACTCACCGTCCTTGTGTGTGCCGATCTCGACATACGGCACATAGGGTGTCGCCACCGCCTTGCGCAAGCTGTCGATGTAGCTGTTCAGATCGTTGTAGCAGGGCGTCAGGCCGGCTTGGGCGTTGCTCTGGTAACCCAGGTCGCTCATGCGCAGGCTGGTGGCGTAGGGCAGGTACAGCGTGTCGGCGTCGAACTGTTCCAACGAATGTGCGCGGCCCCGCAAGAAACCCGCGTCCAGGGCTGGCGAAGCACCGAACAGGTACATCAGCAGCCAGCTGTAGCGGCGAAAGTTGCGGATCAGCGCGATATAGGCCTGTGACTGATAGTCGCGGTCCGTGCCGACGAAACCTTCAGCTTGCTTGAGCACCGGCCAAAGTTTTTCCGGCAGCGAAAAGTTGTAATGGATCCCGGCAATGCACTGCATGGTCTTGCCGTAGCGCAGCGCCAGGCCCTGACGGTACACATACTTGAGCTTGCCGATATTCGAGGTGCCGTAGTAGGCGATCGGAATATCTTCCTCGGCCGGCAGCGGGCAGGGCATCGACGGGCTCCACAGGTACTCGTTGCCGAGTTTGCTGTAGGCAAAACGATGGATCTTGTCCAGGCTGTCCAGGCTGTCGGCCGGGTCGGACAGGGCCGGAGTGATGAACTCCAGCAGCGACTCGGAGTAGTCCGTGGTGATTTGCTCGTTGGTCAGTGCAGCACCCAGCTCTTCCGGATGCGGTGTCTGCGCCAGGCGGGCAACGCCGGTGACGCGCAGGCATTCGCGCTCGATGCCGTGCAGGCACTGTTCGAGCAGGGAGAGGTGGGCGCGTTCGCCGAGCAGAGCCAGGCGGCGGTTGAGAAGTTCGCTCAAGTTGGATTCCTTCACGCGTCAGTCGCCTCAATATGGGGGTGGGCCAGACGGTCTACAAGGGTGAAGTTGAGAACAGGCGTTGTTGGCAGATAACTGTCAGAAAACGCCGATACTTGGTCCCTCAGTCGAGCACAATGTCGACGGAAAATTCCGGCACCGCATTCGCAGTGTCGAAATTAACCCAAATAGAGACGGGACAGCTAGAGAACAGCGAACGTACCTTGTGCCTTGGCGACGAGTTTGTCGCCTTGGCGTACCTCGGCCTCGACCACCAGGGTGCGGCGACCGGGATGGATGACCGTAGCGATGCACAGCACATCGCCGTCTGCCACTGCCCGCATGTAGTTGATCTTGCATTCGATGGTCACGCTACGCTGGTCGAAGCCATGGGTCGCCGAACAGGCCAGACCCATGGTGATGTCCACCAGGCTGAACAGTGCGCCGCCATGCAGGACATTGCCGCGATTGCGCAGTTGTGGTGTCAGCGACAGGGCCACTTGCGCAACGCCGGTGTCGAGGCGTTGCAGGCGGCAACCGATCAGTTCGCTAAAGGCACTTTGGGTGAGACCGTCGGGGATTTCCATCAGCGTTTCTTCAACTGTTTGGCATTGGCGAATAGCGAGGCCATGGCATTGTTGCTCGGTGCCGGGGCTGCGGTTTCCTTGCGCGGCGCGTGGCTTTGCGACTGGCGCGGGGCCGAGCCCGGACGCGAGCCACGGGCGCCGTCGATCTTCTCGCCTGGGGTGTCGCTCATGCGCATCGACAGGCCGACGCGTTTGCGCGGGATATCGACCTCCATGACTTTCACCTTGACCACGTCACCGGCTTTCACTGCCTCGCGCGGGTCCTTGATGAACTTCTCGGACAACGCCGAAATGTGCACCAGACCGTCCTGGTGGACGCCGATATCGACGAAGGCCCCGAAATTGGTCACGTTGGTCACCACGCCTTCGAGGATCATCCCCAGTTCGAGATCCTTGAGATCCTCGACACCGTCCTGGAACTCGGCGGTCTTGAATTCGGGGCGTGGATCGCGACCCGGCTTCTCCAGTTCCTGGAGAATATCGGTGACGGTGGGCAGGCCGAAAGTCTCGTCGGTGAACTTCTTGGGGTCCAGGCGCTTGAGGAAGCTGGCGTCGCCGATCAACGAGCGGATATCACGGTCGGTCTCGGCGGCGATGCGCTGGACCAGCGGATAGGCTTCGGGGTGCACCGCGGACGAGTCCAGCGGATTGTCGCCGTTCATCACGCGCAGAAAGCCTGCGGCCTGCTCGAAGGTTTTCTCGCCCAGGCGCGCCACTTTCTTCAGCGCGATACGGGTCTTGAAGGCACCGTTCTCGTCGCGATGGTTGACGATGTTCTGCGCCAGGGTCGCGTTCAGACCGGAGATTCGCGCCAGCAGCGCCACGGAGGCAGTATTCACGTCGACGCCGACGGCGTTTACGCAGTCTTCCACCACGGCATCCAGGCCACGCGCCAGCTTCAGTTGCGACACATCGTGTTGATACTGACCGACACCGATGGATTTCGGATCGATCTTCACCAGTTCGGCCAGTGGGTCTTGCAGGCGGCGGGCGATGGAGACCGCACCACGGATCGAGACATCGAGGTCGGGGAATTCCTTGGCGGCCAGTTCGGACGCCGAGTACACCGAAGCGCCCGCCTCGGAAACCATGACCTTGGTCATCTTCATGGCTGGGTATTTCTTGATCAGTTCGGCGGCCAGTTTGTCGGTTTCGCGGCTGGCGGTGCCGTTGCCGATGGCGATCAGGTCCACCGAGTGTTTGGCGCACAGCGCGGCGAGGACGGCCAGGGTCTGGTCCCACTTGTTGTGCGGTACGTGCGGGTAGACCGTGGCGTGGTCCAGCAACTTTCCGGTGGTATCCACCACGGCGACTTTGCAGCCGGTACGCAGGCCTGGGTCGAGGCCGAGGGTCGCGCGCGGGCCGGCCGGGGCGGCCAGCAGCAAATCATGCAGGTTGTGGGCGAAGACGTTGATCGCCTCGGTTTCCGCGCTGTCGCGCAGCTCGCCCAGCAGGTCGGTTTCCAGATGGGTGTAGAGCTTGACCTTCCAGGTCCAGCGCACCACTTCGCCCAGCCATTTATCGGCGGCACGGTTCTGGTTCTGAATGCCGAACTGTTGGCCGATCATGCCTTCGCACGGGTGCAGGGTGCCGGGCAGCTCGTCGCCGACTTTCAGCGACGAGCTGAGTATGCCTTCGTTGCGGCCACGAAAGATCGCCAGAGCGCGGTGCGACGGCATGCTTTTCAACGGTTCGTCGTGTTCGAAGTAGTCGCGAAACTTGGCGCCTTCTTCTTCCTTGCCGGCGATCACACGGGCACTGAGGGTGGCCTCCTGCTTGAGATAGTTGCGCAGCTTGTCCAGCAGGTTGGCGTCTTCGGCGAAGCGTTCCATCAGGATGTACTTGGCACCTTCGAGGGCCGCCTTGGTGTCGGCGACGCCTTTTTCCGCATTGACGAAGCGCGTGGCTTCGTTTTCCGGGGGCAGCGACGGATCGTTGAACAGGCTGTCCGCCAGCTCGCCGAGGCCGGCTTCCAGGGCGATCTGGCCCTTGGTGCGACGCTTCTGTTTATAGGGTAGGTACAAGTCTTCGAGGCGGGTTTTGGTGTCGGCGAGCTTGATGTCGCGGGCGAGCGCAGGGGTCAGCTTGCCTTGTTCCTCGATGCTGGCAAGGATGCTGATGCGCCGTTCATCGAGTTCTCGCAGGTAGCGCAGGCGTTCTTCCAGGTGCCGCAACTGGGTGTCATCCAGGCTGCCGGTCACTTCTTTTCGGTAGCGGGCGATGAAGGGGACGGTAGAACCTTCATCCAGTAGAGCGACGGCCGCTTCGACCTGTTGTGGGCGTACACCGAGTTCTTCGGCGATGCGGCTGTTGATGCTGTCCATAAAACCACCTGACAAAGTATGAAATCAGGCACGCCGGGCCTCGGGGCTTGTCGGGCGAGCCTGGTTTGGGATCAAAAGGCGCACCTTGTGACCCGTAAAATCAGCACATTGTTGTGAGCCTGTGAAAAAAAGATGGCATCCAACAGCAATGATCAGACGTTGCCTGACGCAGAAGGCGGGGCATTATAACCAGCGTTCCGAGCTTGAGGGGGATTGTGCGTGCATAGACATAAAACAACGTTTGCTGGTAGTCGAGGAAAAATCTGCTAACAATGCACCAGATACGCATAGCGGTCGCTGGCCCCATAATGCGCGCCGAGATCAAAGGAGCAACCCATGAGCAGCACTGCACAAACTGCTGAAGGCGAAAAAATTCTCATCGTGGATGACGATCCGGGGCTGAGTAGCCTGCTGGAGCGTTTTTTCACCAGCAAGGGCTATCGTGCCCGCGCGGTGGCCAACACCGAGCAAATGGACCGTCTGCTGGCGCGTGAAGTGTTCAATCTGGTGGTCCTCGACCTGATGTTACCTGGCGAAGACGGCTTGACGGCCTGCCGTCGCCTGCGCGCGGCGAACAACCAGGTGCCGATCATCATGCTGACCGCCAAGGGCGACGAACTGAGCCGGATCAAGGGCCTGGAACTGGGCGCCGACGATTACCTGGCCAAGCCGTTCAATCCCGACGAACTGATGGCGCGGGTCAAGGCCGTGTTGCGGCGTCAGGCGGCGCCGGTTCCGGGCGCTCCGGGCAGCGAGGACGAGAGTGTCACCTTCGGCGATTATGAACTGTCCCTTGCCACCCGCGAACTCAAACGGGGCGAGGAGGTGCACATGCTCACCACCGGCGAATTCGCCGTGCTCAAGGCCCTGGTGATGCATGCCCGCGAGCCGCTGACCCGCGACAAGCTGATGAACCTGGCCCGAGGACGGGAATGGGATGCACTGGAACGCTCCATCGACGTGCAGATTTCCCGTCTGCGCCGTATGATCGAACCGGATCCGTCGAAGCCGCGCTATATCCAGACCGTCTGGGGCGTGGGTTACGTGTTCGTGCCGGATGGCGCCGCAACCAAGTGACCGGTGATTTGTAGAAGCGCGTTGCCTGGGCAAGTCGCGATCCGCAATTGTGCGAGCCTGGCTGCTCGCTCCTGCAAAGTATGTAGCGGCAGTCTATGAAAACCCCTCTCTGGTTTCCCCAAAGCTTCTTCTCGCGCACCCTTTGGCTGGTGCTCATCGTGGTGTTGTTCTCCAAGGCGCTGACCCTGGTGTACCTGCTGATGAACGAGGACGTTCTGGTGGATCGCCAGTACAGCCACGGCGTGGCCCTGACTCTGCGGGCCTACTGGGCTGCGGATGAGGGTGACCGTGACAAGATCGCCGATGCGGCCGGCCTGATCCGTGTGGTCAGTGGTGGCGTGCCGGAAGGCGAGCAGCACTGGCCGTACAGTGAAATCTACCAGCGCCAGATGCAGGCCGAACTGGGTGTCGATACCGAGGTGCGCTTGCGCATGCATGCGCCGCCCGCCTTGTGGGTGCGGGCGCCGAGCCTGGGCGCTGGCTGGTTGAAGGTGCCGCTGTACCCGCATCCGCTGCGCGGGCAGAAGATCTGGAGTGTGCTGGGCTGGTTCCTGGCTATCGGCCTGCTGTCCACGGCGTCGGCCTGGATCTTCGTCAGCCAGCTCAACCAACCACTCAAACGCCTGGTCTTTGCTGCTCGGCAACTGGGCCAGGGGCGCAGCGTGCGCTTGCCCATCAGTGACACACCGAGCGAAATGACCGAGGTATACAGTGCCTTCAATCAAATGGCCGAGGACGTCGAGCAGGCGGGGCGTGAACGGGAACTGATGCTGGCCGGGGTTTCCCACGACCTGCGCACGCCGTTGACACGCTTGCGTTTGTCCCTGGAGTTGATGGGCGGCCACAGCGACCTCAGCGAAGACATGGTGCGCGATATCGAGGACATGGATGCCATCCTCGATCAGTTCCTCGCGTTCATCCGCGACGGGCGCGACGAGTCGGTGGAAGCAGTGGATCTCAGCGATCTCGTGCGCGAGGTGGTGACGCCCTATAATCAGAATGAGGAACGGGTGCGCATGCGCCTGCAGCCGATCCAGCCCTTCCCCCTGCGGCGGGTATCGATGAAGCGACTGTTGAACAACCTGATCGGCAACGCCCTCAACCATGCTCGAGAAGGCGTGGAAGTGGCAGCTTATGTGTCAGGAGACATCAGTGCGCCCTACGTGGTGTTGAGTGTCATGGACCGCGGCGCGGGTATCGACCCGGCCGAGTTGGAAGGGATCTTCAATCCGTTCACCCGAGGCGACAAGGCCCGTGGCGGTAAGGGCACTGGCCTGGGTCTGGCGATCGTCAAGCGGATCGCGTCGATGCATGGCGGCAATGTCGAGCTGCGCAACCGTTCCGGTGGAGGCCTGGAGGCGCGGGTTCGCCTGCCGTTGGGATTGATGCTGCCGCGCGATGCGGTCTAGCGGCCTGTAGGGTGAGTTCGTCAGCTCAAGTACGGATGCCAGAAGTTCATGGCCAAGGCGCTGTGACGAGTCATAGCGGACTATGGCGAGGAACAGCAACGCCGGCCAGGGGCTTGTGGCGCCGAAATTGACTCATGGAACTCACCACACAGGCCACTAGCCTGGCGGGATAACCGCGCATCGCGTGACTGAAAAGATGATCAGCCCTTGCCCTTGGTTCGGGTCATGTTCGGTCCGCCATTTTTCTCGAGGTGTTGAATGATCATTCCCGCCACGTCCTTGCCGGTGGTGACTTCGATGCCTTCCAGGCCTGGTGACGAGTTCACCTCCAGCACCAGCGGCCCGTGATTGGAGCGCAGGATATCCACGCCGGCCACGCTCAGGCCCATTACCTTGGCCGCCCGTATCGCGGTCATGCGCTCTTGCGGTGTGATCTTGATCAGGCTGGCGCTGCCGCCACGGTGCAGGTTAGAGCGGAACTCACCGGGCTTGGCCTGGCGCTTCATCGCCGCAATCACCTTGTCGCCGACCACGAAGCAGCGAATATCCGCACCGCCGGCTTCCTTGATGTATTCCTGAACCATGATGTTCTGCTTCAAACCCATGAAGGCTTCGATCACCGACTCTGCCGCCGTCGCCGTTTCGCACAGCACTACGCCGATACCCTGGGTGCCTTCCAGCACCTTGATCACCAGCGGGGCACCATTGACCATCTCGATCAGATCGGGGATATCGTCGGGCGAGTGAGCGAAACCGGTGACCGGCAAGCCGATTCCGCGGCGCGACAACAACTGCAGCGAGCGCAACTTGTCCCGTGAACGGGCAATCGCCACCGATTCGTTGAGTGGAAACACCCCCATCATTTCGAATTGGCGCAGCACCGCGCAACCATAGAAAGTCACCGAGGCGCCGATCCGCGGGATCACCGCATCGAAGCCTTCCAGTGGCTTGCCGCGATAGTGGATCTGCGGCTTGTGACTGGCGATGTTCATATAGGCGCGCAGGGTATCGATCACTACCATTTCATGGCCACGTTGGCTTCCGGCCTCGACCAGGCGACGAGTGGAATACAGACGCGGGTTACGCGACAGCACGGCGATCTTCATGCAACACCTGTGACAGAGGTAATAGTGACCGGGAAAGCCGGCTTGTCTTGAACGTATTTTTGGCCCGGATTGACCACCAACTGGCCGTCGATCAGGGCTTTGGAACCGAGCAACAGGCGATAACGCATGGCCTTGCGGCAGGCGAGGGTAAACTGCACTTGCCACACCCGGTCGCCCAGGGCCAGGGTGGTGGCGATCACATAGCGCACCTGGGCGTGACCGTTGGAGCTTTTAATGGTCTTCATCGCCAGCAACGGTGCCTCGCAGCGCCGGTGGCGCAATTGCACCACGCTGCCCAAGTGGGCGGTGAAACGCACCCATTTCGCCCCGTCGCGCTCGAATGGTTCGATCTCGGTGGCATGCAGGCTGGAAGTACTGGCACCCGTGTCGATCTTCGCCCGTAGGCCCGAGACTCCCAGGTCCGGGAGCGCCACCCACTCGCGTAGACCGACAACAGCTAAATGGTCAAATGTCTTCAAAATGCTCAACCAGTGAGAGGTCCGCTCTGGCCGTGGAGGCAGCCATAATCGCGGTATTCACGCAGAATAATGGGTAAATGGCGACAGATATTTGTGTGACTTGTTTCAGGTCGTGAAATCAGCCCTGATATCCAGCATTTTAGCCGGGGACATTCAGCTTCGATGGCAGGGGTAGTACAGTTCAGTAATATTTCAGTTTGAGGAATCCCCGTGGCGCAGAAACCGGAAGCGGACGACAAGGTTCGGCTCGACAAGTGGTTATGGGCAGCGCGCTTCTACAAGACCCGAGCCTTGGCCAAGGAGGCGATCGAAAGCGGCAAGGTGCATTGTCGTGGCGAGCGCTGCAAGCCGTCCAAAGAGCCGCATGTGGGCGATGAGTTGCTGATTCGCGTCGGCTTCGAGGAGCGTACCGTGGTGGTGCGGGCGCTGTCGGTGGTGCGGCGTGGCGCGCCAGAGGCGCAAGCGCTCTACGCCGAAACCGAAGCCAGCATCGTCCGGCGCGAAGCCGCCGCGGCCCAGCGCAAGGCCGGCGCCCTGGGGCTGACCACCGATGGCAAGCCGACCAAGAAGCAGCGACGGGATCTGTTCAAGTTCCGCGGCAGCGGCGCCGACTGATCACCGCTCTTGCGCTGTAGGCTAAGGGACGGCATGTCCTTGACTAGCCGACATTTGCCCCCATGTTGCTTGGTTCGAACCCTGTTTGTTCATAAAATGCTCATATTTCCTGAGCCGAACACTCTTATTCCTACTTCTAGAATTGAACCTTATGTCAGATCTACCGGACACCGATTACACTCAGCGCTTCATCTTCGATGACAGCGACACCCGTGGCGAACTGGTGTCTCTGGAGCGCAGCTACGCCGAAGTCCTGGCCAAACACCCCTATCCCGAACCGGTTGCCCAGTTGCTCGGCGAACTGATGGCCGCTGCCGCCCTGCTGGTCGGCACCTTGAAGTTCGATGGCCTGCTGATTCTCCAGGCCCGTTCCGAAGGCGCGGTACCGCTGCTGATGGTCGAGTGTTCCAGCGAGCGCGAAATCCGTGGTCTGGCACGCTACGAAGCGGACCAGGTCGCCCCTGGCGCCAGCCTGGCCGACCTGATGCCCAATGGCGTCCTGGCCCTGACCGTCGACCCGATCCAGGGCCAGCGCTACCAGGGTATCGTCGACCTCGACGGCGCGACCTTGTCGGAGTGCTTCACCAACTACTTCGTCATGTCCCAACAGGTCGGCACCCGCTTCTGGCTCAACGCCGACGGCCAGCGTGCCCGTGGCCTGCTGTTGCAGCAATTGCCGGCCGACCGCCTCAAGGACGAAGAAGAGCGCGCCGCCAGTTGGCAGCACATCACCGCCCTGGCCACCACCCTGACCGCCGAAGAACTGCTCGGCCTCGACAATGAAACCGTGCTGCATCGCCTCTACCACGAAGAAGCGGTGCGCCTGTTCGACATTCAGCCGCTGAGCTTCCGCTGCAGTTGCTCGCGCGAGCGCTCGGGCACCGCACTGGTCAGCCTGGGGCTGGAAGATGCCCAGGAGCTGGTGATCGAGCGCGGCGGTGTGGTGGAGATCGATTGCCAGTTTTGCAACCAGCGTTATCTGTTCGATGCAGCCGATATTGCCCAGTTGTTTGCCGGCGCTGGGGTCGACACCCCGTCAGATACTCGTCACTAAAACGCTTCAGCACAGATAAGTTCCCTGTCAAACGCCGGAAAATAGGCGTTCTGACAGGAGGACCCTACTCTTTTTGGGCTTTTCTGGCATAATCCCGCCCACTTTTTTCGCGGTAGTAGTGCATGACTTTCTACTACAAAACGTTTGGAGCACTCGGCCACTGGCCGACGGGGAATCTCATGACGCAAGCAAACAATGCCGTGTACACCGATCTGAGTGTCGATGATCTGGTCAAGGAAGCCCTGGCTCGCGGTGAAGGCGAACTCGCCGATACCGGCGCGCTGGTCGTGCGGACCGGTCACCGCACCGGTCGTTCGCCGGTAGACCGTTTCATCGTAGAAGAGCCTTCCACCCAGGACGCCATTGCCTGGGGCCCGATCAACCGCAAGTTCCCAGCCGACAAGTTCGACGCCCTGTGGAACCGTGTCACAGCCTTTATCGGCGAGCGCGAGCGTTTTGTTTCCCACGTGCATGTAGGTTCCGACCCTGCGCACTACCTGCCGGTCAAGATGACCACCGGTACCGCCTGGCACAACCTGTTCGGTCGTTGCCTGTTCATCAACCCTGAAGCGGGCCAGTACAACGCCGGTGGCAAGGATGAGTGGCAGATCCTCAACGTTCCAGGTTTCGAGTGCGTGCCAGAGCGTGATGGCACTCACTCCGACGGCACCGTGATCATCAACTTCGCGGCCAAGAAAGTCCTGATCGCCGGCATGCGTTACGCCGGTGAGATGAAAAAAGCCCTGTTCTCGGTGCAGAACTTCCTGCTGCCGGCTGCTGACGTGCTGCCGATGCACTGCGCGGCCAACATGGGCGAAGAGGGCGACGTGACCTTGTTCTTCGGTCTGTCGGGCACCGGCAAGACCACCCTGTCGGCTGATGAAAGCCGCTACCTGATCGGCGACGACGAACACGGCTGGGGCGTGGGCGTGGTGTTCAACATCGAAGGTGGTTGCTATGCCAAGTGCATCGACCTGTCGGAGAAGAACGAGCCGGTAATCTGGAAAGCCATCCAGCATGGCGCCGTGCTGGAAAACGTCGTGCTCGATGCCAACAAGAAGGCCGACTACGCCGACGACAGCCTGACCCAGAACAGCCGTGCGGCCTACCCGCGTGAACTGATCGAAAAACGTGCGCCGAAAAACCTCGGTGGCGAGCCGAACGCCGTGATCTTCCTGACCTGCGATCTGACTGGCGTACTGCCACCGGTGTCGATCCTCAGCGAAGAACAGGCCGCTTACCACTTCCTGTCCGGCTACACCGCACTGGTGGGCTCGACTGAAATGGGGTCGGGCGCCGGCATCAAATCGACCTTCTCCACCTGCTTCGGCGCACCGTTCTTCCCACGTCCGGCTGGCGAATACGCGGAGCTGCTGATCAAGCGCATCCGTGGTTTCGGCTCCAAGGTCTATCTGGTCAACACTGGCTGGACCGGTGGTGGCTACGGTGTGGGCAAGCGTTTCAATATTCCGACCACCCGTAGCGTGATTGCCGCTATCCAGAGCGGCGCGCTGATCGGCGTTGAAACCGAGCATCTGGACACCATCAACCTGGACGTGCCGTTGGCTGTACCGGGCGTCGAGACCGGCTTGTTGAACCCTCGCAACACCTGGGCGGACAAAGCCGCCTATGACGAAGCGGCGAAAGCGCTGGCCGGTCTGTTTATCGAGAACTTCAAGAAGTTCGACGTAAGCGACGCAATCAAGATGGCGGGTCCGAAGCTGTAAGCATCGCTTGCTTGACTGGTTGAAGAGAAAGCCGCCTTCGGGCGGCTTTTTAGTCGGGGCGCACGACCGCGACAACAGTTAAGTACCGATGAGATCACTCAAGCTTATCGACTGCAAGCATCCGTTAGCCAATCACGAAAGGCTACGATCTTTGCTGAATTTCTCTGCGTATGTCGATAGCAGAGAAAGTGCATTTCATGCATCACAGAAGTGCAATCTTCAACGAGATATCTGACTAGCCTGCCATCCGCCAGTTCTTGCTCAGAGAAACGCACACTTTCAAGCGCGAGGCCCAGGCCATCGACAGCGGCGGCCAAGGCCAGCGCACCCCGGTCAAATGAAGGGCGATGCATGATTTCGGGCGGAGACCGTCCATGCCGACGAAAGAAGTCTTGCCAGGAAAGCGGGTTGAGTTGCGATTCTATCAGTGGAATGGAGTCCAGCTCGCTGAAACTGATTTCCATTCTGCCGCCCAGTAGCAGTGGCGCCCCTAGCGGGCAACACTCTTCTAATCCCAAACTTTGCACGCAGGTATCGGAGCTTTTTAGCGCCGTCCCATAGGCAATCACCATGTCCAATTCAGGGTGCCTGTGCAAATCTATGGGTGCGGCACTGGATGAGAGCTGAAGTGTGAATTGGGGGTATTTGCCGAAAAAATCGGTCAGCCGTGGTCCGAGCCATTTGCTGGCAAAACTGGGAGAGCAATGGACGGACAGCTTCTCCGTTTCGGCAAAAGGTCGAAGTTCAGTGCAGATCTGATCGACCGCATCAAAAGCCGGCTTGATGACATTGAATAATCGCTGGCCCTGATTGTTGAGTTCCAAATGCCGACTGTGACGGATGAAAAGAGCAAAACCGAAAAAGTTTTCCAAGCTTTTGATTTGGTGACTGACAGCAGATGGAGTCTGGTGCAGCTCAGCGGCTGCAACGCTGAAATTACCGTGTCGCGCAGCAGCTTCAAACGCTCTCAGTGCTACCAGACTGGGTCGGTTACTCATTATTGTTATCCTGTGAAATTATTTCACAGCACAGTGAAATAGCATCGTTTGTCGCCGTTTGCAAGGTTTGTGAAGGTACAACCTCAATCGAACTACGAAGGTTGCCCCTATGAATATCAGCGTTAAACCTGCGGATAACACACTCACTAAATCCAACAACAGAATCTCTATTTATCAGCCCGAGCAAGAGGGCTTGATCTATCCGCAAGTGCCTGAATTCGAAACCCATGCCGAGCAACGCAGGCATTTGAAAGAGCGTCTGGTAGCCGCCTGCCGCGCTTTTGCCCTGCAAGGCTTTGACTATGGTTTTGCGGGTCACCTGACGGTTCGAGACCCCGAGGTTCCGGAGTTGTACTGGACTAATCCGATGTGCGTCCACTTCTCGCAGGTCAAGGTGTCAAACCTGATTCTGGCCGACCACAGTGGCAAAATTGTCGAAGGCGACTATGCCATCAACCGCGCCGGTTTCGTGCTGCATGCCAATGTCCACGAGGCTCACCCGCACATCGTTGCGATGTGTCATGCCCATACCGTTCATGGCGGTGCCTGGGCCAGCACCGGCTTGCCTTTGGAGCCTATCACTCAGGATGCCGCGGCTTTTTTTGAGGATCAGTTGGTGATTACCGCCGAGGCTGGTGCCGTCGCGGTCAAGACCGATTCGGGCAAATCCATCGCCTCGCTGTTCGGCAAACACAAAGCCATCTTGCATCAAAACCACGGCCTACTCACGGCGAGCAGTCACAGCATCGAAAGCGCCGCATTTTGGTTTATCGCGCTTGAGCGTTGTTGCCAGCAGCAACTGATGGTTGCGGCGACAGGTATCAAGCCAAAACTAGTGACTGACGAGCGCGCTCGCTTCAGTCGCGAAAACGTCGGCAGCGATTACATCGGCTGGCTGCACTTCCAACCTATCTGGGGGCAACTGCTGCAAACCCAGCCAGACATGCTGGATTGAAAGAATGCTTGATGTGAGTTTTCGATAAAACACGACACCTCTTGCGAGGCTTCAATACTGGGCAAGGGGTGAGACGCGAGCCTTATAAATTTAACAATGCTTGGAGGCGTCCTCATGACTACCATTGCCGAACGTGCTCAGCCACTGACAGGAACACTGATTAATGCGCAAGACCTGGTTTATAGAAAGGTGATGCTGCGACTCATTCCGTTCTTGTTTCTCTGCTATGTATGCTCCTACCTCAACCGTATCAATGTAAGTTTTGCCAAGCTACAAATGGCTCAACACCTGGCCTGGAGCGATGCCGTTTATGGCCTCGGCGCCGGCATGTTTTTTATTGGCTACTTTGCCTTTGAAATTCCAAGCAATATCATCATGTATAAGGTAGGAGCCCGACGCTGGCTCGCCAGGATCATGGTGACTTGGGGTGTGATCTCCGCAGCCATGATGTTCGTCAGCACACCCACACAGTTCTACGTCATGCGTTTTTTACTGGGAGTAGCTGAAGCCGGATTCTTCCCAGCTATTCTGCTTTACATCTCCCAATGGTTCCCTTCATCCAGGGGCGCCAAAGTCACTGCGCTGTTCATGGCGGCGATTCCAATGTCCGGTGTAATAGGTGCGCCGCTTTCCGGTTGGATCATGCATTCCCTGAGCGGAGTACAGAACCTCGCTGGCTGGCAGTGGCTGTTCATACTGGAAGGGCTGCCGACCATTATCGTCGGCGTCTTTGCCTACTTTTATCTGACGGATAGAATTGAAGACGCACGTTGGTTAGACGAAGAGGAGAAGAAGGTTCTCAGCCACAATATCAACAAGGAATCTAGCGGCAAACCTCTTCATCGGATGATGGACGGACTCAAAGACCCCAAGATATGGCTGTTGAGCTTTATCTATCTGTTCTTCACCATGGGGCTGTATGGCGTCAGTTTCTGGCTTCCCACGCTTATTCAGGCCTCCGGCGTCACCGATTCAATGCATTTGGGACTGCTGACCGCGATCCCCTATGCGTGCGCGGTGGTCAGCATGATACTGGTAGGCAGGAGTTCGGATCGTTTGAAAGAGCGCCGCTGGCACCTCGCTGTACCTGGAGTACTCGCGGCGGTGGGTTTCCTGATCAGTGCCGCGTTCCAATCAGATATCCTGATCAGCCTTCCCGCGTTGTGTCTGGCGACAATGGGCGTAATGACCACGATCTCGCAGTTCTGGACATTACCGCCTGCTATCCTGACCGGCGCCGCCGCTGCTACAGGCATTGCATTGGCTAACTCCATAGGGAGTGCCTCGGGCTTTATCAGTCCCTTTATCATGGGCACAATCAACGCGGCGACACACAACACCAGCGCGGGAATCATTATGCTCTCCGTCGTGTTGGTCGGCGGCTGCCTGCTGGTGTTCCTGGTGCCGAAAAAACTGCTCACTTACAAATAGTCGCCAGAAGCCCTCTTTGCAGAGGGCTTCTTATTTTCCGGCGCTGTCAGCCGCACACTTGTGACGGTTATTCAGAGATCGAGTAGTAGAGTACCGCTCGCCGCACGGGATACACAGCAAGTCAGAAAATCAGGCCGCTCGCTGTCATCGAGTATAAAGTCCTGATGGTCGACTTCACCCGCCAGGTAGCGCACCTTGCAGGTTCCGCACAACCCGGATTGGCAGGACGTTTCCACGGGGTAGCCAGCGGTGTTCAGCGCCTCTGCCAGGCTCTGGCCGGGACCTACTTGCAATTTCTCACCCGTGCTGGCGATCTCGGCGATGAATCCGCCGGCAATCGAACACTCGTCAATTTCCTGTTTGATCGGCGCCTTGAAATGTTCGAAATGTACCGATCCGCCAGGCCAGTGCGCCGATGCCTCCTTGCAGGCCTGCATAAAGCCCGCTGGCCCACAGTAGTAAAGCTCGCATGCGCCCTCGGGACGCTTCAGGATCGAAGGGATATCCAGCTTATTGCGAGGATCCCCGCCATCGAAATGGAAACTGATGCGGCCAGATTTTGCCAACCCTTCGAGCTCTGCTTGAAACGCCGCGTATTCCGGTCCTTTTGCGCAGTAATGCATTTCGTAGTCAATGTTGTGCGCCTCCAACTGATGGGCCATCGACTTCATCGGTGTCACCCCGATGCCGCCGGCTAGAAGCACGACTTTGCCAGAGCCTGGATGCAACTCGAAATTATTCCTAGGCACGCTGACGCGCACTTTATCGCCGACCTTGATGGTTTCATGGACAGCCGCTGATCCACCGCGACCGTTGGGATCCTTCAACACCGCAATCATGTAGCGATGGCGCTCCGATGGAGAGTTGCACAGCGAATATTGACGAATAACGCCAGGACCGACGTGAACATCAATGTGCGCGCCGGCAGTGAATGGAGGCAAATTTGAACCGTCCGCAGAGACGAATTCGTAGGAGTTTACTCCGCTGGCTTCCAGCCTGATTTGTTTGACCACCAGCTCCAGATGCATTGCGGCGGTGTTATCAACAATTGAGTTCATATCTCACCTCGGCATTGCGCTGACAACTGCCGAGATAAAGCCTATCTCGACAGTTGATGTGGACTTTTTGTTATTTTTTGAAGCTTTGCTCAAGTTGTTCAAGCCGCTCTTTGACGAATGTAGCCCGCTCCTGCCCTCTCAATGGATCGGCCTCGGTAAGAATCGCCACGGTCTCTTTGGCTAATCGGCGGCGGTTGGCAACTTCCTGTTCCACGGTGTCGGCAATTGGCATCGCAAAAACGTTACCTGTGCAATAGCTATTGGGCGCTCCATTCATTGCGCGCAACCATTCGGCGAAACCCTGCGCACCTGCCGCTGGATTGGTTCCGCGAACAGCGGCACGGAGCATTTTGCGAAATGCATAGACACCGGCATCGAACTTGGTGGGATTTTCGAGTTTGTGTATAGCGATAGGTCGTTGGGAAATGATCGCCTCGTAGTCGCCAGGCGCGTATTGAGCGTTCTTGTAGATCTCGCGTTCGCGGTGATTCGGTGGAATCGGAGGAAGGTCTTCAAGCTTGTATTTGCCGAAGCGCTCAGGTCTGCGCATCGCTACTTGTCCTTCAAGAAAGTCGATGGTCTCATAACCCACCTTGCTCTTATCACCGATGCCACGCGTATCGATACCTGGCCCCATCACCCGCCAACCCAACATTTTGCTGTTCTCGTCGTCGACCGGCACAGTCCACCGGACAATGTGGAATCGACTGAAGAGCTTCTTCGCCGAGCCATCTTCGGAGGTATACGCATGCAAACTCAGGTTGGGCAGCACCTGATGCTGGATGCGCAGAAACATCTTGTCGTCGTTAACCCGCCGTGCACCGGCACAGGCAAGACTGCGGCCTTGATGCACGGGTATGAACTGCATGTCAGGCGCCACTTCCATGGACGCCGCGCCGACCTCATCGAAGGTGGTGCCCTGGAAATTTTTGTTCACCACGTTTTTGGCTGAGTGCAAGGCGGTGGGGTGGAAATTATCTGCCGCGTTGTCTTGGACTTGCACCCAATTGCAATGCTGAAAGTTGCTATAAGGAACCAGCTCATCCCCTTCAGCGACGGTGAAGTTCTCCTCCCACTCGGGGAACGGCGGCTCTTCCTCTGGAGGCCCCATGTACGCGAAGACCAGGCCATGTCGCTCGAACGCCTTGTACGCACCCTGGCGTATTGAGCAGGCGTATCTTTGCGCCTCTTTTTCCTCACCGACCGGGAAAGGCACGTGCAAACAGGCGCCGTCCACGTCAAACACCATACCGTGGTAGCAACACTTGATGCCGCGCTCTTGGATAGCGCCATATTCCAACGACGCTCCCCGATGGCAACAGTGGGCATGCAGAAGACCGATCTGGCCGCTGCCATCGCGGAAGGCAACTAATTCTTCACCCATGATTTTCAGGAAGCGAGGAGTATCTGTCAGCTCCAGCGCCATACAGACCGGGTGCCAGAAACGACGCAGATATTCTCCCATCGGAGTGCCGGGGCCAGTTTCGGTCAATTCCGGGTCATGACCCGGAACGTGATTGGTGTGATAGCCGCCGTAAGCGACGAGTTTCTTGGCAATGGATGCGCCCGCGCCGCTCGATTGTTGGGCTTGGTGCTGTTCGAATTTCTCGGTCATGACCATGTCTCCGTTCTTGTTTTATCGTTGGATTTCAGGCTACGGAACTCTGTATACAGATTTTTTGAATACAACAGCGCTATTTTGCTTAGCTCTGCGGGTAGGTTATTTCCTCATCAATCAGTTAGTTATAAGCCTCGTTCAGCAAAGCGAACATCCTCGCGGATGGCTGGCTCCACGTCATCGCTGCGAGCCATGACCAACAACCGCTACCCGCCTGCTTTCCGGCAAAGCCAGGCACGGATCTTTGTCGTGGAACACGCTCAGTGGAAATCCTCTTTTGTCGCTCTATTATATATACTGTGTTCTGTATACAGATATGGCATTCTTGGCCTGGGTCCCAAGATTGTCAAGCCGCCCCGTTGGAATCATTTTGGAGAACGTGGACAATGCCCATCGCAATCAAGCCAACGAAGGCATCCCTGAACGTCATGACCAAAAAGCTGCAGAGAGTTCAAGCGCGCCCGGACTATGTTGATGAGGTCTACAAAGCGCTTGTAGACGCGATCAGTGATGGCACTATGGCTCCTGGTGTTCGATTTACCCAGGAAGAGATCGCCGAACAAATGCACGTTTCCCGATCCCCCGTCCTCCAAGCCATTCGTCTGCTAAAAAAGGATGGCTTGGTTCAGGATGCTCCGGGCAAAGGAGTGTTAGTCACGCCATTGACCGTTGCCTCTATCAGTAACCTGTATTTGATAAGAGGGGCGCTGGATAGTTTGGCGGCCAAAATGGCGGCTGAAAGACGTCACCGAATGGACCCCAACATCATTGAAAACGGTCGGCGCGTTGCCCAGGGTAAAGATCTCAAGGCAATGATCGATGCTGATGTGGCATTTCATCACGACATCTATGCGGCTTCGGGAAATCCGCTTATAGCCGAGAGTGCCCAGGTCTATTGGGTGCATCTTCGTCGGGCGATGGGGACCGTACTGCAATCTTCCGCCTCCCAGCGTCAGTCAATCTGGGACGAACATGCGGCAATCGCCAATGCAATTGCCGAAGGCGATTCGAAACGGGCTGGCGAGCTTTCCGATATTCACACCACCAAAGCGCGAGAATACCTTGCCTCCCGACTTGATGAATATTTGGGGCAGCGAGAACTCCGATACCCATAGCAGTTTTTGCTAACACCCCCCGTTACCGCTGGACAAGATTTACCGGCTGGTTCTTCACCCGTTCGCCCGCCAGCTGCGCTGCTGCCGCCAAATCCATCAGGCCACGCCCGTAGGCTTCGCCCTTGGCGTAAATGCCACTGTTGTTGGCGCTATTGAGCAACACCTCACGCAGTTGCTGGGGCGTGAGTTCGGGAAAACGACTCTGCAAGGCGGCGAGCGCACCGCTGACCAGTGCCACGGCAGGCGAAGTCCCGGCCGTTTCCGTGTAGCCGCCCTTGGCGGTGGTGGTGAGTAAACCTTTGCCGACGCCTCCATCCCCGCCCGGCACCGCGATGCACCAGCGTTCGGCCACGCCACAGTAGTTGGACTTCTGATTGATGACTGTGCCGTCATTGCTTAACGCCACCACAGCGATCCAGCCTCTTTCCAGCTCTGGCAAGGCCAGGGGCAGGCCGGGTTCGGCCAAGGGTTCGCGGCGTAGTTCATTGCCGGTGGGAAAAACAAACACGGCGCCGTCGGCCACCAACTGGCGAGCGATCCGCAAGGAATCGCCCATCACCTGTTTGTAACGTGCCTCGGTGATTTGCGTGGCGGGTATAGCGTTGGCCCACGAGTTACTGAGGATTCGCGCCCCGGCGGCGAAGCTGTCTTTCCAGGCGTGGGCGATCTGCTCGTCAAAAAAGAACGGTTCGTTGTTGTCGCCAATGCGCATGGCGATCAGCTTGGCATCGAAGGCGATGCCGTGCATACCTTGGCCATCGCGGTTGGCGGCGACAATGCCGGCCATCTGGGTACCATGGCCGTGGGGATCGATCAGTTCAGGCAGATTGCGCACATAATCGTGGCCGGATGTGTCCAGGCGGCCCTTGAATTCGGCGAGTTCGGTATTGAGGCCTGAGTCGATGATGGCTACGCTGACGCCTCTACCAGTGCCGCCCAGTGCATAAAGTGTCGACGCCTTGACCCGTGCCAGTGCGCGTTGTGCGTGGTATTCCGGGGTTTCGAAGCGGCTGGCAAGTGACTCGATCTTGGCCGCTTGCGGATTGCGCAAGCTAGAGTCCGGTCCAGGCAGGCAGCCGCTCAGCAGCAGAAGCGTGAGGAGCAGGCCGTGACGGGCCGGTAAAGAGACGCTGCGAGGTACCGTGTTCAAGTGAAACTCCTGTGCAAACGACAGTCGTTGAATAGTCCGTTTCAACGACGCAGTGATCGAGAACTGAGCGTCAGTCATCGAGGGTATTTCGATGTCATCGATAATGTCATGGGCGCCCCTCCCTGGATGTGTATCCGGGTATTGGCCGTTGCCCGCCGTCGCGGGTTGGCTGCCGGAGCCGGCGGCGCTCAGCCTGTCGTTGTTGACGAAATTGAAGGCGAGAGCGCTGTCGCCGGTCCGTCACCGAGCACGGCGTACTCGTCACCTTCCAAGATGAAACCGGCAACTTCGCGCATGCCCAGGCGTTCATGGGCTCGCAGCGAGGCGTCGTTGTCCCGGCGGATGAAAAGAATCGCTTCCCGACCCGGATAATGCTGCTGCAGTTGCGCGTAGAGTCGGGGCAGGAGGCCCTGGCCTCTTTCCGTGGTGGCAATACAGGCGGGGCCATACACGTAGGCGTCGGGCGTGCCCGGCCACGCGCGTAGCATGGCCTGGATCGATGGCGGGGCGGGGTGTATGTCCTTCGCCGCGCTGAACAGCACGCCAACGATTGTGTCGTCGCGGGAGGCAACCACCACGGGGGCGGCGCCAAGGGCCATCTGCCTGACCTTGTCGAGCGGGAACTCCCCGGTCAGCGATCCGCCCTGGGAGGGCGAGTTGGCCTGGAGCAGTTGGGCGATGCCTTCGATGTCCGCAGCGGTAGCGAGGTGGATCCTGTACATAAGTAGTCTCCTGAGGGGAGGTGAGCCTACTGCACGGATGGCGCCCAAGCAGTCATATTACGCCCGGATTGTCGAATGGGATAACTCCAGGCATCGGCGTTTGCCCAATAACTGTCTCAAGCGCCGATTATCCAGGGTCAGCACCGCTAAGTGGGTAGTCGCACAGCTCGCGGATCGTCACGGACTTGCCAAATGTCACTGTGCAGGCTGCGTGGGCGCCGGGTTCTGTCCGACCGCCAGTCCGGCGCGGATTGCCGCCAGGGCGGCCTGATAGTAGGCCCTGCCTTCGGCCGATTCGGCAAAGGTCGAGAACTCTTCCAGTTCCGGGTCGGACAGGTCGCGATAGACATAGAGCAGGGTGTTGTCCAAGTCGTTGCCGATCTGCTGTATCAGGCGCTCGCGCTGGCCATTGAGCAGGCCCTGGGCCGCGCCCGCGCCCAACAGGCCGGGAATCATCGAACTCAGGCTGTCGGCGGCGACGCCCGCGATGGCGAGGCTGACTTCGGCACCGGCTTCGCGGGCCGGCAGGGCATTGGCCAGGTGGTTGATCAGCAGTCGGCGGGTCGCGCTGGCTTCGATATGCGGCAGGCCCTGGGCATTCTTCGCCAGTTGGTCAGGGCGGGTGGCCAACAATTCCGCCGCGACGATCTTGCGTCCCAGTGGTGACTGGAAGAACGTCAGGGCTGGCTGAGGATTGTTCAGGTTCTGGCGCAACCGGGCCTCGGCCCGCTGGTCCATGGCCTGTGGCGCAAAGCGCTGGTTGCTGTTGTTGACCAGTGCCTGATAGACGGCTGGTGGCAAACTGTTGCGATACTTTTGCTGGGCGGCGCCCAGAGCATCGTTGAAATGCGCGCGTTGTTCTGGCCAACCGGCGACCTTGTACAACTGGTCGTGGCTGTCTGCCCAGGCAGGCAAGGTGCAGAGCATCAATAGCGAAAAAAGCAAACGGCGCATAGGGACTCCTGTCTACAGCCGGCTATTGTCCCGACGAGCGCGGGACTTGTCGAGAATTCGTATTGTCCCGCCAGGTGGCTCTGTCGGATTTCCAGGCGTGTCGATACTATGCGCGCCATGCAAATACCCTCTGATCATCCGCTGCTGTTACGTATCGTCGACGACCTGGCCGAACGCGGCTGGTCGCAGCAGACGCTGTTCCTGCCTGCTGATCTGACCCGGGAGTTGGCTGCCGAGTGCCGTAAACGTGCGGCCGAAGGTGAGCTGGCGCCAGCGGCGGTCGGTCGCGGGCCGGCGCAACAGGTGCGCGAAGGCATCCGCGGCGACCATATCCAATGGCTGGAGCCCGGCCAGGCAGAGCCTTGCGATCAGTATCTGGGGATAATGGATTGCCTGCGCGAAGCACTGAATCGGGGGCTGTTCCTCGGCCTTGAGGATTTCGAGAGCCATTTTGCGCTGTACCCGCCCGCCGCTTTCTATCTCAAGCATGTGGATCGCTTTCGCGATGACGACCGGCGGATGGTTTCGGCGGTGATCTATCTGAACGAAGCCTGGCTGCCGGAGCAGGGTGGTCAGTTGCGGATGTACCTGGACGGCGGCGTGGAACATGACGTGGACCCGACCGGCGGCAGCCTGGTGGTCTTCTTGTCCGGGGAAGTGCCCCATGAGGTGCTGCCGGCGACACGCGAGCGTTTGTCGCTGACCGGCTGGTTCCGGCGTCGCGGCGATGAGCCGTTCTGATGCGCCGCAAGATCCTGGTCAGTCGCTGCCTGCTGGGGCATCGGGTCCGCTATGACGGTGGTGCCAGCGGTCCTTACGCGCAATTGGTGGCCTGGCAGGCCGAGGGCCGGGTCGTGGCGGTGTGTCCGGAAGTCGCCGGTGGCCTGCCGACTCCGCGCGCGGCGGCGGAGATTCCGGGTGGGCAGGGCGGGCAGGTGCTGGAAGGGTTGGGCCGGGTCATCACTAGCGGGGGCGAGGATGTCAGCACGGCCTTTCTTGACGGCGCCCGGCAGGCACTGGAGCTGGTACGCCAGCATGGGATCTTGATCGCGGTGCTCAAGGCCAACAGCCCGTCCTGCGGCAATCTACTGACCTACGATGGCACCTTTCGCGGTGTGAAAGTACCGGGAGAGGGCGTCACCGCAGCCTTGCTGAAGCAATCCGGCGTCCAGGTATTCAACGAGGGGGAGCTACCCGAGGCGGTAGCTGCGCTGGCGCTGCTGGACGAGAGCTGATCGCGCATCAGAGCTTCGGCGGCTCGCTCGCGTCCATTCCGAACCATTTTTCCGACAATGCCAGCAATCGGCCATCAGCCTTGATCCGTTGCAAGGCCCGGTCGATACTGGCCTGGAACGCCGAGTTGCCTTTCTGGAACGGGATGGATAGGGTCACGGTCGGCCCCACGGACGGACCTTCCTTGACCGGCAGACGACTGTCGCGAATGGCAAAGGGAATCAGCAAGCGGTCGCTGATTGCCGCGTCGATCTGTTTGTCGGCGAGATCCTCGAGCGGCTGCTGGGCGTTCGGATAACTGCGCAGGTCCAGCCCTTCGACTGTCCGCGCTGCCTCGACGAACTGGCTGCCTTGAGCTACACCCACGGCATGGCCCTTCAACTGCTGCAGTGTGGCCGGTGGTCGTTGTTCTTCCTTGCGCACGATCAACTGGGCGCTGGTGTAGCTATAAGGCTCGCTGAAGTCGAAACGCTCCTTGAGTTCCGGGGTCAGTGCTATGTGGTTGATGGCGATGTCGTACTTGCCACTTTCGACACCTTGCAGCAGGTCGGCGGTGTCGGTGGTGATAAACGACGGATTGACCTCCAGTTCCCTGGCCAGTAGTTCGCCCAGTTCGACTTCGAAGCCGGTCAGGCGACCGTCTTCGTTGAAGCTGAAGGGACGCATGTCACCTTCCAGGGCAATGCGCAGCTCGCCTCGGTCGTTGACGTCATCGATCAGCTCAGCTTGGGCGAAAGAGCTTGCCAGGGGCAGTAACAGCAACAGGCCAGGCAAAAAACGCATGGTCACTCCTAAATAGTTTCGAGCGGGCAATGCGCAACCGCTGCTCGTTTTGCTTTATGTTGATTGGCAAATTTGGACAACGATTTGTCCCGAAGTTGTCATAACCACCACGAAATTTTGTGGAAAAAACCGGAGAAGTGAATGAAAACTTTAGTGTCTCGCGTCGCTTTAGCCACTGTTTTGTCGAGTGCTAGCCTGCTCGCCGTCGCCGCCGACGGTATTGCGCGCACCGCCGCCCCGGAGGGGGCCAAAGTCTTTATCGTGTCGCCGAAGGACGGGGCCACCGTCGACAAGACTTTCACGGTGAAATTCGGCATGGAAGGCCTCAAGCTGGCCCCGGCCACCGACCAGACCCCAGGCACCGGCCATCATCATCTTCTGGTCGACCAAAAAGAGCTGCCAGACGCCCGCGTGCCAGTGCCCACCACCGACACGGTGATCCACTATGGCAAGGCCCAGACCGAAACCCAATTGACCCTCACTCCGGGCAAGCACACCTTGCAATTGGTGGCAGGGGACAAGCTGCACATGCAGTTCAACCCGACTGTAGCCTCGAAAGTCATCACGGTTAACGTCAAGTAAGATTTGTTCAGATAAAAAAGGAGACCCGAGGGTCTCCTTTTTTATGAGCGCTTGAGCATTTAGAACAATACGCGGGACCGGATGGTGCCGTTGATGTGTTGCAGCTTCTGTTGCGCCAGGTCCGAGTACTCGGCATCGACGTCGATCACCACGTAACCGACCTTCTCGTTGGTCTGCAGGAACTGGCCGGAAATGTTGATGCCGTTTTCCGCGAAGACCTTGTTGATCTCGCTCATCACTCCCGGAATGTTCTCGTGGATGTGCAACAGGCGATGCTTGCCAGGGTGAGCCGGCAGCGCCACTTCCGGGAAGTTCACGGACGATATCGAGGTACCGTTGTCGCTGTACTTGACCAGCTTTTCCGCCACTTCCAGACCGATATTGGCCTGGGCCTCGGCGGTGGAGCCACCGATGTGCGGCGTCAGGATCACGTTGTCCAGGCCACGCAGCGGGCTTTCGAAGATGTCGTCGTTGGAGCGTGGCTCCACCGGGAAGACGTCGATAGCCGCTCCGATCAGGTGCTGGTCCTTGATCGCGTTCGCCAAGGCGTCCAACTCGACCACGGTACCGCGTGCGGCGTTGATCAGGATGCCGCCCTTCTTGATGGCGCGGATTTCCTTTTCGCCGATCATCCACTGGGTTTCAGCGGTTTCCGGAACGTGTAGCGTGACGATATCGGACATGCCCAGCAGGTCGGTCAGGCTGGCGACCTGGGTCGCGTTGCCCAGCGGCAGCTTGGTCAGGGTGTCGTAGAAGAACACTTGCATGCCCAGGCCTTCGGCCAGGACCGATAGCTGCGTGCCGATCGAGCCGTAACCGATGATCCCCAGCTTCTTGCCGCGGATCTCAAAGGAATTGGCCGCGCTCTTGATCCAGCCACCGCGATGGCAGGAAGCGTTCTTCTCGGGAATGCCGCGCAGCAACAGGATCGCTTCGGCCAGCACCAGCTCGGCAACGGAGCGGGTGTTGGAGTACGGCGCGTTGAACACGGCGATGCCGCGCTCGCGAGCCGCGTCGAGATCGACTTGGTTGGTGCCGATACAGAAGCAGCCCACGGCGACAAGTTTCTTCGCGTGATCGAAGAGCTCCTCGGTCAGTTGGGTGCGCGAGCGAATGCCGATGAAGTGAGCATCGGCGATCTTTTCCTTCAACTCGGCATCCGGCAGGGATTTGGTGTGGTACTCGATATTGACGTACCCGGCGGCCTTGAGGACGTCGACTGCGGATTGGTGGACGCCTTCGAGAAGAAGGAACTTGATCTTGCTCTTATCGAGAGAAGTCTTGCTCATCTGCGTAAACCTGTGTCCCGGAGAAAAAATGGCAGGGAAATGGACAGCTCGAGCTGACCCCACGGCGTAATCGCCGGCACCGCAGATCGGCCTGATAGCACGCTTCTGCGGGGGGCGTATGCTAGCATATGCGACCCGCAAACACTCATTCTGCGACGTGAAGCGTTCTCAGGGTGACCATGAAATGTTCGAGAGTTCTGTCGATGACCAATCCTGCCCTGATTGATGAGCTGAAGACCCTGGTTGAGCCTGGCAAGGTGCTGACCGATGCTGACTCCCTGAATGCTTACGGCAAGGATTGGACCAAGCATTTCGCGCCCGCGCCGACGGCCATTGTGTTTCCGAAGACTATCGAACAAGTCCAGGCCATCGTGCGCTGGGCCAACCGGCACGGTGTCGCACTGGTGCCGTCAGGCGGGCGCACGGGGTTGTCCGCCGCCGCCGTGGCCGCCCATGGCGAAGTGGTCGTGTCGTTCGACTATATGAACCAGATTCTCGACATGAACCTGACCGACCGCACCGCGGTCTGCCAGCCGGGTGTGGTCACCGAACAGTTGCAGAACCAGGCCGAAGAGCACGGCCTGTACTATCCGGTGGACTTCGCCTCGGCGGGCTCCAGCCAGATCGGCGGTAATATCGGTACCAATGCCGGCGGGATCAAGGTGATTCGTTACGGCATGACCCGCAACTGGGTGGCTGGCATGAAGGTCGTCACCGGCAAGGGCGATGTGCTGGAGCTGAACAAGGACCTGATCAAGAACGCTACCGGTTATGATCTGCGCCAACTGTTCATCGGCGCCGAAGGTACCCTGGGTTTCGTGGTCGAGGCGACCATGCGCCTGGACCGTGCGCCGAAGAACTTGACTTGTATGGTCCTCGGCACGCCCGATTTCGATTCGATCATGCCGGTGCTGCACGCTTTCCATAGCAAACTGGATCTGACCGCCTTCGAGTTTTTCTCCGACAAGGCGTTGGCCAAAGTCCTCGCCCGTGGCGATGTGCCGGCGCCGTTCGAAAGCGACTGCCCGTTCTATGCGTTGCTGGAATTCGAAGCGACCAGCGAAGAGGTGGCCAACGATGCCCTGGCGACCTTCGAGCACTGCGTGGAACAGGGCTGGGTAGTCGATGGCGTGATGAGCCAGAGTGAGCAGCAGTTGCACAATCTCTGGAAATTACGCGAATACATCTCCGAAACCATTTCCCACTGGACGCCGTACAAGAACGACATTTCAGTCACCGTGTCGAAAGTGCCGGGATTCCTCAAGGAAATCGAGGCAATTGTCGGCGAACACTATCCGGACTTCGAAATCGTCTGGTTCGGTCACATCGGCGATGGCAATCTGCACCTGAACATCCTCAAGCCGGAAAACCTGAGTAAGGATGAGTTCTTCGCCAAGTGCGCCACCGTCAACAAATGGGTATTCGAAACCGTCGAGAAGTACAATGGCTCGATTTCCGCCGAGCACGGCGTGGGCATGACCAAGCGCGATTACCTGACCTACAGCCGTTCGCCGGCCGAAATCGAATACATGAAGGCGATCAAGGCGGTGTTCGATCCGAACGGAATCATGAATCCGGGTAAGATTTTCGCGGTTTGAACCTCACGTCACGACAATCAAGCAGATCAGGAGTCGGTCAATGAGCTATCAACACCAATATGTCGACGGTACCCGCATTCACTTTCCTCTCGGCAAGGTGGTCTGCATCGGTCGTAACTACGCCGAACACGCCAAGGAACTGGATAATCCGGTGCCTAGCGAGCCGCTGCTGTTCATCAAACCGGGCAGTTGTGTGGTGCCGATCGAGGGCGGTTTCAGCATTCCCGCCGATCGTGGGTCGGTGCACTATGAGGCAGAAATTGCCGTCCTGATCGGCAAGCCGCTGTCGACCCAGCCGAGCGAGGAAGAAGTGCTCGACGCGATTTCCGGTTTTGCCCCGGCGTTGGACCTGACCCTGCGTGACAAACAGGCGGAGCTGAAGTCCAAGGGCCTGCCGTGGGAAATCGCCAAGTCGTTCGACGGCGCCTGCGTGCTCTCGCCTTTCGTGGTCGGCAGCACTTTTGCTGATCTGACCGAGATCGGTATTCGCCTGACCATCAATGGTCAGGTTCGCCAGGACGGGATCAGCAGCGATATGCTCAACCCGATCGTGCCGATGATTCAGCACATGGCTGCGTGCTTCTCGTTGCAGGCCGGTGACGTGATCCTGACGGGCACGCCGGTGGGTGTCGGTGCGCTCCATGTCGGTGATGAACTGGTACTGGAACTGCCGGACGTCAGCAGCTTCAGCAGCAGCGTCCGCTAAACAACGGTACACGCGAGCTTTAGTGTGGGCGCAGACTTCCTGAGTAGTGTTCCCCACAGAGCTGTCAGCGGCTTCGACGCCTTTTTGCTGACAAGCCGAACTCCCGCAGAGGTCTTGATCGTTCCCACGTTCTGCGTGTGACCTGATCTCTCATTTTCTGTCTTTTGCCGTTTTTTTCACATCCAGTCTGGATAATTTCCCGGATGGTCGTTGCGTCTTGCCTACCGCGTGTTATCCAAACGTCAAAGAACAGGAAAAAGCCCTTACATGGCCCCCCCATCGTCTCCCGCCTCGTCTTCCGCCATTCGGTCCCGTTTTGCGTTGCGTTGGTATTACTGGCTGTTGTTGGTGGTCGTGATCGGGGCAGGCGTGGCGGTGCCGATGCACTGGGACGATCGCGGCGTGCTGTGGGTCAAGGAGCGCTTCGAAGCCCCTGCCGAGCGCAGGGACAGTATCTGGCTGCCGGGCTATCACGCGGTGATCGATGCCAAGCTGCTGCCGGGCATGGAGGATGACGAAGCTTCCGATGTCAGCTACAACCCGCGTACTCGGACACTGTTCTCGGTCATGGGCAAGCATCCTTTCCTGGTCGAATTGACCCTGCAAGGCGATGTCCTGCGCAAAATTCCGCTGGTCGGTTGGAACAATCCCGAAGCCGTGACGGTGCTCGAAGGTGAGCGCCTGGCGATCGTTGACGAGCGCATGCATACCCTGACTATTGTCACGGTGGAGGCCAACACCCGTGAACTGAACATCAAGGATTTCCAACCCTACGATCTGGGCCCGTCGAAGAACCAGAACAAGGCCTTCGAGGCGGTGGTCTGGGACTCCCATAACCAGCGGATACTGTTGGGCGAGGAGCGTCCGCCGGCCTTGTTCAGCCTGAAAAGCGACGGCACCCAGGTGTTTGGCGAGAAGCAGAAGCTGACGAGCGATCAACTGGACATGCGCAATCTTTCCGCATTGGCAATCGACCCGCGTACCGGCCATATGCTGGCGTTATCGGCGGATTCGCATCTGCTGTTGGAGCTGGACGAGAAGGGCGAGCAAGTTAGTTTCATGACCTTGCTCGGCGGTTTCAACGGTTTGAAAAACACCATCCCGCGTGCCGAGGGCGTGACCATGGACGAGGACGGGACCTTGTACATGGTCAGCGAGCCGAACCTGTTCTACGTCTTCAAGCGCACGCCGCAGTAAGCTCCCACTGCGCGCCGAGACGCCGGACCACGGCTAAGGTTTTCAGGCCTTCAGGGTTTTCACCCCTTCGTGGGTGCCCAGCAGCAACAGGTCCGCTGGGCGCGCGGCGAACAGACCGTTGGTGACCACGCCGACAATGGCATTGATCTGCGCCTCCAGTTCCACCGGGTGGGTGATCTGCAGGTTGTGTACATCGAGAATGATGTTGCCGTTGTCGGTCAGCACCCCTTCGCGGTACACCGGATCGCCGCCCAGCTTCACCAGTTGGCGGGCCACGTGGCTGCGGGCCATCGGAATCACCTCCACCGGCAACGCGAAGGCGCCGAGCACGGGCACCAGTTTGCTGGCGTCGGCGATGCAGATAAAAGTCTTGGCCACGGCCGCGACGATCTTTTCGCGGGTCAGGGCCGCGCCGCCGCCCTTGATCAGGTTCAAGTGCTCGTCGCTTTCGTCGGCACCGTCGACGTAGAACTCCAAATCGCTGACGGTATTGAGTTCGTACACCGCAATCCCGTGGCTCTTGAGGCGCACGGCGGTAGCTTCGGAGCTGGCGACTGCGCCATCGAAGGCGCCTTTATGCTGGGCCAGGGCGTCGATAAAACAGTTGGCGGTGGAGCCGGTGCCCACGCCGACGATGCTTTTGTCGTCCAGCTTGGGAAGGATGAGGTCGACAGCAGCTTGGGCCACGGCCTGTTTGAGTTGATCCTGGGTCATGCGGGCTCCGAAAACGGGCAGGGTAGGCGAAAGGCCGGCATTATAAGCCTGGGCCTCGCAAAGGGGTGATCAAAACCGTGGGAACTCTGTGGTCGTTGTCGCAAGCGCTGAGTTAGACTCCTCGGTCCCTGCTCAACCCGTCAGCGAAGCTTTCCGATGCTCGAACAGTACGTCAAGAAGATCCTCACCACGCGCGTTTACGACGTTGCCGTGGAAACCCCGTTGCAGACCGCCCGCCAGCTCTCCGAACGGCTGGGCAACCAGGTCTGGCTCAAGCGCGAAGACCTGCAGCCGGTGTTCTCTTTCAAGATTCGCGGGGCCTACAACAAGCTGACCCAGCTCAGTGACCAGGAGCGCGCGCGCGGCGTGGTCACCGCCTCAGCCGGTAATCATGCCCAGGGCCTGGCCCTGGCGGCCAAAGTATTGGGGGTCAAGGCGACGATTGTGATGCCCAAGACCACGCCGGAAATCAAGGTCGAAGGCGTGCGTTCCCGAGGCGCCAAGGTGGTGCTGCACGGTGACTCCTTCCCGGAAGCGCTGGCCTATTCGCTGAAGCTGGTCGAGGAAAAGGGCTACGTTTACATCCACCCTTACGATGATCCGCACACCATTGCTGGGCAGGGAACCGTGGCGATGGAAATCTTGCGCCAGCATCCGGGGCCGCTGGACGCGATCTTCGTTCCGGTCGGCGGCGGCGGTTTGATTGCCGGCATCGCGGCCTATGTGAAGTACCTGCGCCCACAGATCAAGATCATCGGTGTCGAACCGGACGACTCCAATTGCCTGCAACAGGCCATGGCCGCCGGTGAGCGGGTGGTGCTGCCGTCGGTGGGGATTTTTGCCGACGGCGTGGCAGTGGCGCAGATCGGCCAGCACACCTTCGATATTTGCAAGGATTACGTCGACGAAGTGATCACCGTCAACACCGACGAAATCTGCGCGGCGATCAAGGACATCTACGACGACACCCGCTCGATCACCGAGCCGGCCGGGGCCCTGGGCGTGGCCGGGATCAAGAAATACGTCGAGCTGCGCAAGGTGAGCGGGCAGACGCTGGTCGCCATCGACTCCGGGGCCAACGTCAACTTCGACCGACTGCGCCATGTTGCCGAGCGCGCCGAGCTGGGCGAAGGCCGGGAAGCGATCATCGCCGTGACCATCCCCGAGCAGCCGGGCAGTTTCAAGGCTTTCTGCGAAGCCATCGGCAAGCGCCAGATCACCGAATTCAACTACCGCTATCACACCGGGCGCGAAGCGCATATTTTTGTCGGCGTGCAGACTCACCCGGATAACGATCCGCGCAGCGCCCTGATCGAGAGCCTGAGCGGACAGGGCTTCCCCGTACTCGATCTGACCGACAACGAGCTGGCCAAGCTGCATATCCGCCATATGGTCGGCGGCCATGCGATGCGGGTCAGCGATGAAATCGTCCTGCGCTTCGAATTTCCGGAGCGTCCGGGTGCGCTGTTCAACTTCCTCAACAAGCTGGGCGGGCGCTGGAACATCTCGATGTTCCACTACCGTAACCACGGCGCCGCCGATGGGCGGGTGGTCGCGGGCTTGCAGGTGCCGACCGAAGAGCGCCATCTGGTGCCAGCCGCCCTGGCGGAAATCGGCTATCCATACTGGGATGAAAGTGATAATCCGGCCTACCAGTTGTTTCTCGGCTGAAACCCGATGCTACGCTGATGGGCAACGCTTTAAGGAAAAGATGAAATGGAAACCTTCATGGCCCTGAAACTGCTTCACAGTGTGGTCACGGTATTGCTGCTGGGCAGTGCCCTGTTCGTGGCCATCGGGCTATGGCGTGGGCGCCGGACCGGGGATGCGACGATCCTGGGCCGGCAGTTGAGAATGCCCTGGGTCCTGGCATGGGGGTTGATGGCGCTGTGCCTGGTGGTACAGCCGATCAGCGGCTGGTGGTTGGTACACTGGGGAGGCATTCCACTGAGCCAGGCCTGGCTGCTGGGTTCCAGTGTGCTCTACACCGTCGGTTGCCTGGCCTGGGCATGGCTGGTGGTGCGGCTCAACCGCCTGCGTCGGGGCGAGGTGGGCGTCAACGCGACGTTCACCCTGGCGCTGGCGATCTTCAGTGCGCTGTGTTTTGTCGCGATTGCGGCGCTGATGGGCGCCAAACCGATCTGATCGCGGAACACGGCACCGCCGCGAAGCGGCCTTCAGCCGCGCAGACTGATGACCGGCCAGCCGCGCCGCTCGGCTTCGGCCCGCAAGTTCGGATCAGGATCCACCGCCACCGGATGGCTCACCTGCTCCAGCAGCGGCAGGTCATTCATCGAGTCACTGTAGAAGTAACTGTCGCGTAGGTTGTGCCCGGTTTCTTCCAGCCAGCGGTTCAGGCGCGTTACCTTGCCTTCGCGAAAGCATGGTACATCGGTGCTGCGGCCAGTATAACGACCGTCGATCATCTCGCATTCGGTGGCGATCAAGGTCTCGACGGCCAGGCGTGCGGCAATCGGTGCGGTCAGGAAACGGTTGGTTGCGGTGATAATGACCAGCTTGTCACCGGCATCGCGATGCCGGGCCAGCAGCTCCAGGGCCTTGGGCAGCACGATGGGTTCAATGCAGTCGCGCATATAGTCGCGATGCCATTCGTCCAGTTGGGCCATCTCGGTGCGGCCGAGGATTTCCAGGCAGAAGTTCAGATACTCGGCGTTGTCCAGCGTGCCGACCAGGTAATCCTGATAGAACTGGTCGTTGCGTGCCTTGTAGGCCACCGGGTCGAGAATCCCCCGTTCGCACAGGTAATCGCCCCAAGCGTGGTCGCTGTCGCCGCCCAAAAGTGTGTTGTCCAAGTCGAATAAAGCCAGACGCATTGCGGTTACTCGCTGAAAAGCCCGTAAAAGGCCACCAGAATACGGTCTTTTCACAAGAGTGCACATAACGTAGGAAGGCTCGTTGCTGCTTTCACAACCTTTGTGGAACAATGCGACGACATGCGTTTGCGAGGTGGTTGCCGTGATCGACCCCGATGGTTTCCGTCCTAATGTCGGGATAATTCTGACGAATGATGCCGGCCAGGTCCTGTGGGCACGCCGGATCAATCAAGAGGCATGGCAGTTTCCGCAAGGCGGGATCAATCCGGATGAAACGCCTGAAGACGCTTTGTATCGCGAATTGAACGAAGAAGTCGGCCTGGAACGTGAGGATGTGCAAATTCTGGCCTGTACCCGGGGCTGGTTGCGTTATCGTTTGCCGCAACGCCTGGTGCGTACCCACAGCCAACCGCTGTGCATCGGCCAGAAACAGAAATGGTTTCTCCTGCGCCTGCTCTCCAACGAGCAGCGAGTGCGGATGGATTTGACCGGTAAACCGGAGTTCGATGGCTGGCGTTGGGTCAGCTATTGGTACCCGTTGGGCCAGGTGGTGACATTCAAGCGCGAAGTTTATCGTCGCGCGCTCAAAGAGCTTGCCCCGCGCCTTTTAGCGCGCGACTGACACGGAGTTCGACCCCGAGCCATGCTCAATACGCTGCGCAAGATCGTCCAGGAAGTTAACTCCGCCAAGGATCTCAAGGCGGCGTTGGGGATTATTGTATTGCGCGTCAAAGAGGCCATGGGCAGCCAAGTCTGTTCGGTCTACCTGCTGGACCCCGAGACCAATCGCTTTGTGCTGATGGCCACCGAAGGCTTGAACAAGCGCTCGATCGGCAAGGTCAGCATGGCGCCCAACGAGGGCCTGGTCGGTCTGGTCGGGACGCGCGAAGAACCCCTGAACCTGGAAAACGCCGCGGGCCACCCGCGCTACCGCTACTTCGCCGAAACCGGCGAGGAACGCTACGCTTCTTTCCTCGGCGCGCCGATCATTCACCACCGTCGCGTCGTGGGCGTGCTGGTCATCCAGCAGAAAGAGCGTCGCCAGTTCGACGAAGGTGAAGAAGCCTTCCTGGTGACGATGAGCGCTCAACTGGCCGGGGTGATCGCCCATGCCGAGGCCACAGGCTCGATCCGTGGTCTGGGACGCGAAGGCAAGGGCATCCAGGAAGCCAAGTTCATCGGTGTGCCAGGTTCGCCGGGCGCCGCGGTGGGTACGGCGGTGGTCATGCTGCCCCCGGCGGACCTGGATGTGGTGCCGGATAAGGCTATCAGCGATATCGACGCCGAATTGGCGCTGTTCAAGACTGCCATCGAAGGCGTGCGCAGTGACATGCGTACCTTGTCGGCCAAGCTAGCGACCCAGTTACGTCCGGAAGAGCGTGCGTTATTCGATGTTTACCTGATGATGCTTGACGATGCCTCCTTGGGCAGTGAAGTCACCAACATCATCAAGACCGGCCAGTGGGCCCAAGGCGCGTTGCGTCAAGTAGTCACCGACCACGTCAACCGTTTCGAGTTGATGGACGACGCCTACCTGCGCGAGCGAGCTTCGGACGTCAAGGACCTTGGCCGCCGGCTGTTGGCCTACCTACAGTCGGAACGCCAGCAGGCATTGGTTTATCCGGACAACACCATCATGGTCAGCGAAGAACTGACGGCGGCCATGCTGGGTGAGGTGCCGGAAGGCAAGCTCAAGGGCCTGGTGTCGGTTCTCGGTTCTGGCAACTCCCATGTCGCGATCCTGGCCCGAGCCATGGGCATCCCGACGGTGATGGGCTTGGTGGACCTGCCGTATTCCAAGGTCGACGGTATCGAAATGATCGTCGATGGCGCACGCGGCGAGGTGTTTACCAACCCGAGCGAGCTGCTACGCAAGCAGTACGCCAGCGTCGTGGAAGAAGAACGCCAGCTTTCCCGCGGCCTCGACGCCCTGCGCGAACTGCCTTGCGTGACCCTTGATGGTCACCGCATGCCATTGTGGGTCAACACCGGCCTGTTGGCGGACGTGGCCCGTGCGCAACAACGTGGTGCTGAAGGTGTAGGGCTGTACCGCACCGAAGTGCCGTTCATGATCAACCAGCGCTTCCCGAGCGAAAAGGAACAGTTGGCGATCTATCGTGAACAGCTCTCGGCGTTCCATCCCCAGCCGGTGACCATGCGCAGCCTGGACATCGGTGGCGACAAGTCGCTGTCGTATTTCCCGATTGTCGAAGACAACCCGTTCCTTGGCTGGCGCGGTATCCGCGTGACCCTCGACCACCCGGAAATCTTCCTGGTGCAGACCCGGGCGATGCTCAAGGCCAGCGAAGGCCTGAACAACCTGCGGATCCTGCTGCCGATGATTTCCGGCACCCATGAAGTGGAAGAGGCGTTGCACTTGATCCATCGGGCCTGGGGCGAAGTCCGCGATGAAGGCACCGATGTACCGATGCCGCCGGTGGGGGTGATGGTCGAGATTCCGGCGGCGGTGTACCAGACCCGTGAACTGGCCCGGCAGGTCGATTTCCTCTCGGTCGGCTCCAACGACCTGACCCAGTACCTGCTGGCCGTTGACCGTAACAACCCTCGGGTTGCCGATCTGTATGACTATATGCACCCGGCGGTGCTGCAGGCTTTGCAGAACGTGGTGCGTGATGCCCATGCCGAAGGCAAGCCGGTGAGCATTTGCGGCGAAATGGCCGGTGATCCGGCGGCGGCGGTGCTGTTGATGGCGATGGGCTTCGACAGCTTGTCGATGAACGCCACCAACTTGCCGAAAGTGAAGTGGATGCTGCGCCAGATCAGCCTGAGCAAGTCGCAAGAGTTGCTGGCCCAGGTAATGACCATCGACAACCCGCAAGTTATCCACAGTACCTTGCAACTGGCGCTGAAGAACCTCGGCCTGGCGCGGATGGCCAATCCGGTGGTCAAACACTGAGCGTCGTGGGAGCGGCACCGCTCCCATTCAGATCTTCAGTTCCACCTCTCCCAGATGCCCGCCATAGGGCCCGAAACTGCGCTCCAGCAGATGCCGCGTGCCATCGGCATTGACGATCAGCGCGGTACTGGCCCGAGTGCCATAGCTCGGACTGGCGATAAACACACTCGACAGTAGACTCTCTGTCACCACCCCGACGCCGGTGTCCGGCAGTTCGGCAAAGGGCGCTGGTGCCGGATCGCTCAGTAAGGCGAGCAGGTTCTCTGGCCGGGGATCGTGCAAGGTCTGCGACAGCGCCGCCCTGGCTTTGAGCAACTTTGGCCATGGGGTATCGAGCCCCGCATTGGACAAGCCGTAAACGCCTTCAGTCAGTTGGCGTGGCTCAGCCTCATGGGAGTTGAAATGCCACAATTGGTCAGTTGTGCCTAACAACAGGTTAAAACCGGCATACTCCGGCGATTGTGCGGAAATTTCAGCGAGATAATCCTCAGCCGCCGTTTCCTCCATCAAGAACCGAGCCACCAGTTCGCCCCGAGAGCGGTGGGCCGGCGATTGATGGGGATTGCGGATATTGGTCAGCGCGGCAAAGCGCTGGCCGACGCCTACGCCGAGCCACGTACCGCCAGCCTCCAGGTCGCGCCCGGCGTGAACCTGCGGTGCTTGCGGCCATTGCGCCAGCGCCAGGCTGGGGCGGGCATAGAATTCGTCACGGTTGGCGGCGACAATCAGCGGTTGGGCATGGCCTGGGCGCCAGGCGAAGACAATCAGGCACATCAGGTGGTTCCTCGGCATTTTTGCCCACTCTACGCAGAGTGTCGGTCGTCATCCAGTAGAGAGGAGCGGCATGCTTCCGTTACCATGGCGGTCTTGTTTTGGGGCACTGGTGGAGTTTCTGCTCTATCGGGTATTGGGCGCATGCTGGCCGGCCTTGTTTGGCATTGCCCTGAGCCGTATGTTGTTTGTTTGCTTCGGCGTGCAACTGGCCACAAGTCGTTGCCGTGGTTGCTCAAACGGTTGTTTGGCGGGCTATTGTTCTGTGTCGGGATAAAATTCCTGACCCGAGTCTCAGGCTCGGTTCAGTCTTTCGGGCGCAATATTGGCTTAACACGCGAGCCGCAACATGGCACGCCGATCCGGGTGCCGATAAACCGCAAGGACCCTGAATTTTCTACTCTATCGAGGAGTCGCAATGCTGCCTTACCCGCAGATTGACCCGGTGGCCCTGGCCATCGGCCCGCTGAAAATCCACTGGTATGGCCTGATGTACCTGGTCGGTATCGGCGGGGCCTGGCTGCTGGCCTCCCGACGCATGAACCGTTTCGACCCGACCTGGACCAAGGAGAAACTCTCCGACATGGTGTTTTGGTTGGCCATGGGGGTGATCGTCGGTGGGCGCCTGGGTTATGTGCTGTTCTACGATCTGTCGGCTTATATCGCCAACCCCACGTTGATCTTCGAGGTCTGGAAGGGGGGCATGGCCTTCCATGGTGGCTTTATCGGCGTGATGCTGGCCGCCTGGTGGTTCGGTCGACGCAATGGCAAGTCGTTCTTCGAGTTGATGGACTTTGTCGCGCCGATGGTGCCGATTGGCCTGGGGGCCGGGCGTATCGGCAACTTCATCAATGCCGAACTGTGGGGCAAGCCCAGCGATGTGCCGTGGGCGATGGTCTTCCCGCCGTTCAGCGACCCGGCGCAACTGCCACGCCATCCGTCGCAGTTGTACCAGTTCGCCCTTGAAGGCGTGGCGCTGTTCGTGATCCTCTGGCTGTTCTCGCGCAAGCCACGGCCAACCATGGCAGTGTCCGGCATGTTCGCGTTGTTCTATGGGGTCTTCCGTTTTATCGTCGAGTTCGTCCGGGTGCCGGATGCGCAGCTTGGCTATCTGGCGTTCGGCTGGGTGACCATGGGGCAGGTTCTCAGTCTACCGATGATCCTCGGTGGCCTGGCGCTGTTGTGGTTCGCCTATCACCGCCAGCCGAGCACGCCGACCACGAAAGACGCCGCGCTTTAAATTCGGATCGGGGCCTGCGGGCCCTGTATTCAAGGATGCAATAATTCATGAAGCAATATCTCGATCTGGTTGCCCACGTCATCAACAACGGCACCAAACAGGCCAACCGCACCGGCGTGAACACCATCAGCTTGCCGGGGGCGATGCTGCGTTATGACTTGCAGGATGGTTTTCCGGCGATCACCACGCGCAAGATGGCCTTCAAATCCGCCATCGGCGAAATGTGTGGCTTCCTGCGTGGTGTCAACAATGCCGCCGGGTTCCGCGAGCTGGGCTGCAAGGTCTGGGACCAGAACGCCAACGAAAACGCCCAATGGCTGGCCAACCCGTTTCGCCGGGGTGACGATGACCTGGGCGAAATTTATGGCGTGCAATGGCGCCAGTGGCCGGCGTACAAGCAGATTGCGCTGAGCAATCGCGCGGCCATTGAGCAGACCTTGAACCAGGGCTACCGGCAGATTGCCGAAGGCGAAGAAAACGGCCAGGCCTATGTGGTGCTGTACAAGGCTATCGATCAGGTGCGCCAGTGCCTCGACACCATCATCAACGATCCTGGCAGTCGACGCATCCTGTTCCACGGCTGGAACTGCGCGCAACTGGATGAAATGGCCTTGCCGCCGTGCCACCTGCTGTATCAGTTCCACCCGAATGTGCAGACGCGAGAAATCTCCCTGACCCTCTATATCCGTTCCAACGATTTGGGCCTGGGCACACCGTTCAACCTGACCGAAGGCGCGGCGTTGCTGAGCCTGATCGGTCGCCTGAGCGGTTATACACCGCGCTGGTTCACCTACTTTATCGGCGATGCCCATGTGTATGAAAATCACCTGGACATGCTCAACGAACAACTCACCCGCGAGCCGTTCCCCATGCCGAAACTGGTCATTGCCGAGCGCGTGCCGGAGTTTGCCAAGACCGGCGTGTACCAACCGCAGTGGCTGGAGCTGGTGGAGCCGGGGGACTTCTCCCTGGAAGGCTACCAGCACCATGCGCCGATGACGGCACCGATGGCGGTTTAAGCCGGGCCGAGGGAGCCATTTGGCGGGTTGGCGGCTTTATCCACTCGCCACGGCTCAGTGTCCGTGACTCCTCGCGACATGCGAATGCTCTTCAGCCGGCAGCACGCTGCCGCTGACTTCCAAACGTCGCAAAATCCCGCACTGGTCGACATTCGGTCCTTCGCCGCAGCGCTGGCGCAGGTCGAGCAGTTGCGCTTGCAACGCCAACAACCCATCGATGCGCGCCTTGACGTGATGGATGTGCTCGTCGATTAGCGCATTGACGTTTTCGCATTGGTCCTGCGGGCTGTCGCGCAGGCTCAGCAAGCTGCGGATTTCCTCCAGCGTCATGTCGAGGCTGCGGCAGTTGCGGATAAAAGTCAGGCGCTCCACATGCGCCTGGGTATACAGGCGATAGTTGCCCTCGCTACGTGCCGGTTCCGGCAGCAGGCTTTCTTTCTCGTAATAGCGGATGGTTTCCACCGGGCAGTCGGTGAGTTTCGCCAGCTCGCCAATTTTCATCGTTCGATCTCCCAGCAGGGTGCTTGACCCTATAGTGACTACAGGGTGTTCACTTGGCAACAAGCACCTTCAGGGAGGTCCCCATGAACGACTCCATTCATAGCCATCGCAAGATCAACGCCGATCACGATCACTCTTGTTGTGACGGTCATGCCCATTCGTCGGTGAAGATGCCGCCTCAACAGGCCTCTTGTTGCTCGGGTGCCGCCGCGCCAACGCTGATCAAGCTCGGCACCGCCACCAGCGCCACGGCGCGCCTCAGTCGTTTCCGTATCGAAGCAATGGACTGCCCGACCGAGCAGACGTTGATCCAGGACAAGCTCGACAAGTTGGCAGGGGTGCAGCAACTGGAGTTCAACCTGATCAACCGCATCCTCGGCGTGACCCATGATTTGGCCTCGACCGCACCGATTGTCGAGGTTATCAAGTCACTGGGGATGCAGGCCGAGCCGCTGGAGAGCGGCAGCGAAACCACGGACGTGTCCGCGGCCAAAAAATCCTGGTGGCCGCTGGCGGTTTCCGGGCTGGGCGCGCTGGGCGCCGAAGTGATTCACTTCACCGATGCCGCGCCGACCTGGGTGGTGGCGAGCATCGCCTTGGTGTCGATCCTCAGCGGCGGGCTGGGCACCTACAAGAAGGGCTGGATTGCCCTGAAGAACCGCAACCTGAATATCAACGCACTGATGAGCATCGCCGTCACCGGAGCCGTGTTGATCGGCCAGTGGCCGGAAGCGGCCATGGTGATGTTCCTGTTCACCCTGGCCGAATTGATCGAAGCGCGGTCGCTGGATCGGGCGCGCAACGCCATCGGCAGTCTGATGCAGATGGCCCCGGAGCAAGCCACCGTGCGCCAGGAAGATGGTAGTTGGCTTGAGCGCGAGGTTAAAAGTATCGAGCTGGGCGCCCTGGTGCGAGTGCGTCCGGGCGAGCGCATCGGCCTGGATGGCGAGGTGGTCGATGGCAGCTCCAGCGTCGATCAGGCGCCGATCACGGGTGAAAGCTTGCCTATCGAGAAGCACCCTGGCGATAAGGTCTTCGCTGGTACCATCAATCAGTCCGGTTCCCTGGACTATCGGGTCACGGCGGTCTCGGGTCATTCGACCCTGGCGCGGATTATCCATGCGGTCGAGCAAGCCCAGGGCGCCCGCGCGCCAACTCAACGTTTCGTCGATAGCTTCTCGAAGATCTACACCCCGGCGGTGTTCGCCTTCGCCCTGGTTGTGGCGGTGATTGCGCCGCTGTTTCTGGGTGGCCTGTGGTTTGACTGGATCTATCGGGCTTTGGTGTTGCTGGTGGTCGCTTGTCCTTGTGCATTGGTGATCTCGACGCCGGTAACGATTGTCAGCGGCCTGGCGGCGGCGGCGCGCCAAGGTATCCTGGTCAAAGGTGGGGTGTACCTGGAAGGCGGTCACAAGCTCGATTACCTGGCGCTGGACAAGACCGGCACTATCACCCATGGCAAGCCAGTACTGACCGACTTCCTGGCGCTGGAGCCACTGCTGAACGAGTCGGCCCCTGCCATTGCCGCCAGTTTGGCGGCCCGTTCCGATCACCCGGTGTCCCAGGCGATTGCCCAGGATGCGCGGGAGAAACAGCTTGCATTGCGGGAAGTCGAGGCCTTTGCCGCTCTGGCCGGGCGCGGCGTGCGCGGTGAAGTCGGCGGTCGGCTTTATCATCTGGGCAACCACCGCCTGGTGGAGGATCTGGGCCTGTGCTCGCCGGCACTGGAAGACAAACTCTTCGCCCTGGAGAGGCAGGGCAAGACTGTCGTGCTGCTGCTCGATAGTTCCGGCCCGCTGGCGTTGTTCGCCGTGGCCGATACGGTCAAGGCTTCCAGTCGCGAAGCCATCCTCCAGTTGCATGAGATGGGTATCAAGACCCTGATGTTGACCGGCGACAACCTGCACACCGCCAACGCGATTGCGGTCCAGGTGGGTATCGATGAGGCGCGTGGCGACCTGCTGCCGACCGACAAACTACAGGCTATCGAAGCGTTGTACGCCAAGGGGCATCGGGTCGGCATGGTTGGCGACGGTATCAACGATGCGCCGGCCCTGGCCCGCGCCGAGATCGGCTTTGCCATGGCGGCGGCCGGCACCGATACCGCCATCGAAACCGCCGATGTCGCCTTGATGGACGACGATTTGCGCAAAATTCCGGCTTTTATTGGCCTGTCACGACAGACCGCGGCTATCCTCAAACAGAATATCGTGCTGGCCTTGGTCATCAAGGCGATCTTTCTGGCGGTAACCTTCCAGGGCCTGGCGACCATGTGGATGGCGGTGTTCGCCGATATGGGCGTTAGCCTGCTGGTGGTATTCAACGGCCTGCGCCTATTGCGCAAATAGCCGATGAGAGGCTGATGTGTCGAATGCCGAGCGACAGGCTGGTCTAACCGGGCGGCATCACCCAGGCGACAAGAAATTTCGGCCTCAGCCAGCCCGCTCATCGCGGGCTCGGCTCGCCAACCGATTGGTTGGCTGAGGCTTATCAAGCCCTATCGCTCATTGGCAGCTTTTGTGCCTTGTTGTCACATGGCCTACGCATTCGCCCCCTAACATGAGCCTCATCCATTTGATGAGGTCCGTCCATGGACCACTCGATCACCGCCGCCTCGGCCAATCCAAGCACGCCGACGAGGGCGCGCGGTGTATTGCCGTGCCGCAGGGTTGGCTTCGAGTGCCGGGACGATGGCGGGCTGTGCCTCGGCAACCGCTGTCGTTGAGCCGCTTAGGTCGAGATGAATAGCGTTACTGTGTTGGGAGAGCGTTGATGAGCGGTATCGAACACGTGCTGGACGAAGTCTTTGACCTGTACCAGCGGTTTGGCAGCACCGATTATATTGGCGAACCGGTTTCGCAGTTGGAACACATGTCCCAGGCCGCGCAACTGGCGATGGCCGAAGGCTTCGACGATGAAGTGGTGTTGGCGGCCTTCTTCCACGATATCGGGCATATCTGCCCGTCCGTCGGGCAGCCGGTGAGGAATATGGGGGGGTATGGCGTCGTCGGTCATGAACGCCTGGGCGCGAATTATCTGCGTCGGGCCGGTTTCAGCGAACGGCTGGCTCAACTGGTCGAGTATCACGTGCAGGCCAAGCGTTATCTGACATTAACCGATCCCGGGTACTACGAGCGTTTGAGCGAGGCGAGTCGCCGTACATTGGAATACCAGGGCGGCGTGATGACGCTGCAAGAAGCCCAAGCTTTCGAGCTTGACCCTTTGTTCGGCGTGAGTCTGCGGATGCGCCAGTGGGACGAACAGGCCAAGCAGCTACGGGTTCCGGTGATTGATTTGCAGGTCTTGAGAGACAAGGCGCAACACTTGCTGAGCGAGACTGTGATTCATACTACAACGCACGACGCATAGTGCTGGCTGGCGTAGTGATTATTCGGGCGTGGGATGTTCGGTGGGTCTTATAGTTGCTTTCCTTGCTGGTTGAGAGAATGGCCGCGCACTCCGGCAATGCCTTCGGGCCTGCGGGGTGCGATGAAATTCAAGTCGGATAGCGTGTTCGGCCTGATGTGTTTTCATAACTCGATCAGTGAGGTATCCCGATGGACGATATTAAGCAACAAGACAATGCCCCTCAGGAAATGACCCTTGAGGAAACCATGGATATCCGCGGAGCCGGTTGGTTCTCCGATGCGGGGGCGTGGATGGACGGTGCGGTCGAGACGGCCAACAAATTTTTCAAGATGATTGGTTCGGCAGTCAGCTGATAGCGATTACCGATACGCTACGGGTTGACGTAGTGGCACTGGACGGGGCAGGCCGATGGCCTTGCCCCGTTTGCTCGATGCCTGGTCAATGGCGAACCTCCCCTGTACGGATTTACTTATGCTCGAGTGGGGGACGGTGTCCCCGAGGTCAGCGACCCGGCCGCTGATTTTCGGTGGAGTAACGGGTGTCTTTTTGATCGCGGTACTGGTGCTGTTGTTGGCCGGCAACTATGTGAGAAAGGAAGAAGTGCAAGGGCGGGTGATGACCCGCGATGTGGTTCGTATCGCCAGTGAGAGGGCGGCTCATGTCGACGAGATGCTGGTCGGTTCCGGCGAGTCGGTCAAGCGTGGCCAGCCGCTGATTCGCCTGCGCACGGTGGCTCCGGAAAACTTCGAGGCCGACGGCGATCAAGCCCTCTCGGTCAGCAATATCGAACGCTTGCACAAGCTGCTCGATGAGCTGGTGGCGGAGGAAAACCTGGCCCGATCCGCTCACGCCGCCCAGCAAGACCTTCTGCAACGTCAGCTTCGTCAACTGGATCAGGACCTGGCGCTCAACAGCCGGATCGGGCAATCGATCCAGCGCCGGGTCGGCGTTGCCTTGGATGAACGACAGCGCCATGCACAATTGGCCGGCCAGGGCGCGGTTTCCGGCTCTGCCTTGGATCAGGCGGTGGTGGCGCATGAGTCTGCCCTGGAAGACCAGGCCAGCAACGAGCTGGCGCGGGCCAGCACCCAGCAGCGCAGCCTGGAGTTGCAGCAGCGTGTCAGCCAGGCGGAGCAGGACCTGGCGGCGCGCCTGGGGCAGTTCGCCCGCCAGCGCAATGAGTGGCTGGAACGTCTGGAGTTGCTGGAACAGAACCAGGGACATGTATTGCTTTCTCCCGTGGCGGGTGTCGTGGATACGGTGGCGGTATTTGCTGGCGACAGGGTCGAGGTTGGGCAGCCAATGATGCTGTTGCGTGTGGTTCAGCCTCGCCATCCTCCGCTTCGGGTCATGCTCGACGTCAACTCGTCGGCCATTGGTTTCGCCACACCCGGTACCGAGGTGATCTTGCGTTTCGATGCTTTTCCATATGAGCGTTACGGCGTTGTCAAAGGCGCTATCGTTCATCGTTCTGCCAGCACCTACAAAGCAGCGGTTCCCGACGCGGCCCATGATGATTCGCGCGAAGTGCCCACGTATCTGGTGGAGGTAAAACCGGATTTCAGTGCCACCCACACCCGTATCCGCGAGGACTGGCTCAAGGATGGCATGACCCTCAGGGGCTCGTTGAGTCTGGAGCGCACGAGCCTGATGGAGTGGTTGTTTCTGCCCCTGCGCAAGGGGCTTGAGCGCAATCCTGGCTTTTGGCGATCCGAGCGCGCCGGAGCACCGATCACGGACGAGTCGACATGAGCCACTTCAAGTCACTATTGCGCGATGCCATGGCACGTTCCGGACAGTGGCTGCGCAAGCGTGTGCCGGTGATCTTGCAGGATGAAATATCCGAGTGTGGCCTGGCCTCCATTGCCATGGTCGCCGGCTACCACGGCAAGCACTTGGCCTTGCGTCAACTGCGACGTGATTACAGCGTGGCACGGGACGGGATGTCGCTGTTCCAGGTCATCAAGGTATCCGACGAGTTGGGTTTTACCTGTCGCCCCTTGAAAACCTTGCTCGATGGGCTCAAACAGTTGCGCACACCGTCGATCCTGTTCTGGAACAATCGGCATTTCGTGGTGTTGGAAGCGGTGGGGAGAAAAGGCCTGCACCTGGTCGACCCAGCCGTGGGGCGGCGTTTCTACACCTGGGAAGAAGCGCTACCGATGTTCAGCGGGGTCGCCCTGGAAATGCTGCCGGGCCTGACCTTCACCCTTCAAGCCGGTGTCAAGGCGCCGGCATCGCTGGGTTGTGCCAGCTTACTGGGCAAGAACCCCTGGCTCTTGCGCTATTTGATTCCCATGGGGTTGCTGTCGGTGGTGGGCTATATCGGCGGTATTGCCGCACCGAAGCTGTTTTCCTTGACGATCGATGAGGTGGTCGCCAAAAACGATGAGGATTTCCTATACCTGATCCTATACGTCTTCGGCGGGATTTTTCTGTTCAAGACCGTTGCCGCCTGGCTGCGGGCGGTGCTGGACGCCCAGCTCCGGGTCGCATTGACACAGGATCTGTCGACCGGTGTCGTGGCCTGGTTACTGCGCCTGCCCTTGGGCTATTTCGAGCGTCGTGCCCCAGGCGACATCCTGCGGCGCACCCAGGCTGCGGACAAGGTGTTTCTCCCTTTCACCTCGGGATGGATGGACTTGGGCATCGATAGCCTGTTTGGCCTGGTCTTCCTGATACTGATGGCGCTGATCAATCTCAAGCTGGCGGGTCTGTCCCTGGCGTTGTGCCTGCTGTTTTTTCTCTTTCGTGGTTTGACCTTGCCGTTGATGGAAATGCGCCACAAGGCCTCCATCGAGGCCGAGACGCGGCGCAATGTCACGCTGTTGGGTGTGCTCGGTGGTATCGAGTCGATGAAGCTCTATCGCTACGAAGCGGTGAAGTTGGCGTCTTGGAGCAATCGGCAGGCGGACACTGAAACGGCCCGCGCCGGGGTCCAGCGCATGCAGGCGATGAACCAGGTGGTGCATGACGGCTTGTCCCACGGTCATTCCTTGCTGGTCAGCGCGCTGGGCGCCCTGGCGGTGTTGAACGGCGAGAACAGCATCGGCGACCTGTTTGCCTTTGTGTTGTACAAGGACATGTTCATGGCGTGTTCCTTCAAGCTGGTGGATGGCTACATGAACCTGCGGCTGGTGAAGGTTGAGCTCGGACGGCTGGATGACATCGTCGACGAGCGCCCGGAACCGTTCGAGTCCTGTGCCTACAGCAGCAGCCCGCTTGGGCAGCGCGAGGCCATCACCTCCATTCGTATGCAGAACGCACAATTCTGCTACAGCTCGTTCGAGCGCCCGACCTTCGACAAGGTGGATTTCACCCTTGAGGGGCAAGGGGCGAAGATCGCCATTCTCGGCCCCTCGGGCTGCGGCAAGAGCACCTTCCTGAAAGTCCTGGCCGGCTTCTATCCGCTGAGTGACGGGTCGTTGCGCATCAACGGCCAGGCCATGCGCCATTTCGGCCTGCGCCGCTATCGCCAGGGCGTGGCGTATGTCATGGCCCAGGGCGAGATTGTCGACGGCAGCCTGGTTGACAATATCGTGATGGACGATGAACTCGACGGCCCCTGGTTGCAGGCGTGTGTCGAGCAAGTGGGCCTGCTCCAGTGTGTATTGCAGCTGAGCAATGGTTTCAACACGCAACTGGGTTCGGTGGGCATTCAACTGTCGTCCGGGCAGCGGCAACGCTTGCTGATTGCCCGGGCCTTGTATCGACGGCCACAGTTGCTACTGCTCGACGAACCGACGGCCCATCTGGACCGAGTGTCGCGCGATGTGCTGATCGAGACGATTCGCAACTTGCCTTTGTCCTGTGTCGTGGTGACTCATGACCGGGAGGTAGCGGCTGCCTGTGCGACGATCCTGCAGATGGCCGAGGGCCGCCTGATACCGCTGGCGATAGTGGACGCATGATGGCTCGGGGCTTGAGTGGCCAGATGAAGCGCTGGTTGTTCTGGGCGCTGCTCAAGGCCAGGCTGCGCCGCCACGGGCTGATCGTCCTGGCCCAGCTCTTTCGGGTCAATGCACTGCGGGGAGTACTGGCGCGGGTGCCCGCCGTGCTGATGAGGCTACCCCGTCGCTGGCGGGGCGTGGGCTACAGTCGCAGCTATCAGAATCTGCAACTCTTTGATTTGTGTGCCGAGCGTTGCCGCATCCTGGCCTGCCAGCACAGCGCGATCCAGCTTCAACGTGGGCTTTACCAGCACCTTTATCAGAGTCATAAACCGGCACATTTGCGAGCCTGGATCAGGTCCATCGCGTGGTCCGATCCTGGCGATCACTGGCAACGCAGCCTCAGGCGGCGGACGATCATCGCCTTGCCCCATTGTGGCGAGTACTGGATGGCCGTGGCCGGCGTGGTCGAGCGACGGACTTCGCCGACGCGTTTCATTATCCCGATCTGGAACTTCAGGGACCCGTTTACCCATGGCTCGATCAAGCATCTCGAAGGCCTTGGGCACGTGATCGAGGTTCTCGACAGCAATGATCCGAGGACGGCGCTGGCCATTGCCCGAGGCGTGAAGCGGGGCGATCAGGTGATCATTTTCTGCGATTTGCCGGTCAGTCTCGGCGGCACCCGTTTTGGCGAGCCGATGGTGGGACGGTTTTTCGGGCGCGATGCGCAGTTTGTCAAAGGCCCGCTGTTCCTGGCCTCGAAACTGGGCTGCGACCTCCTGTTGGTGGGGCATCGCGTGCGCTTGGGGCAACGGGGCGAGTTGCGGGTGGTAGCGCGGATCGACCACGGCCCTCTGGACCAGATGCTGCCGCGTTGGGTCGAAGCGCTGGAAGGTTTCCTTCGCGAAGCTCCACAGGACTGGTTGTACCTGCCTGAGATGGAGGCTTTTTATCAGCGCCAAGCGTCCTCGAGCGAGCAGCGGCAGACGGATCTATCCACAGCCATTCGCCGCCATTAAGCGGTGCCGGGCAAGTGGGCGACGAACGTTTGGCTCCGGTGGGTTTCAAGCTGGCGTATGGCGCCGGCTCTCGCGATGTGCCTGGGTTTCCCACGAAGTTACGGGAGTTGTCGGCTGGAGCCCTGGTTGGCAATGGCCTTAGGCTGAAGAAACATTCATCGACAGGAGTCGTTATGCGTTACTTGAAAGCCATTGCCCAGGACCTTGGTCAAACCGGAAAGGCCAATACCGTATTGCTCAAATTCTACAAGGACATGCTCTGCCATCCGGACCAACAGTTGGGTATTGCCGTTGCGGTCGATCAGACGGGTGATGCCCGTGTCGATTTCGCCATGGCTGGCGACATTGACCAGGACGGCCGGTTTTCCTTGCGCGATCAGCATCTGTTCCGCGCATTCGCGGATGTTTTCCTGCAACTGAACTGGTTCAACCGGGGCGGCAATGAACAGCGTTACCTCAAGGTATTTGCCGAAAACTATCACAATGACGGCTCGCCGAATGTCGTCCAACTGGAGTTTTATAGGGATTGCGCCGCTTCGGGGGAGCAGACGCTGGTTTACCGGGCCGCCGGCTATGACGGTGATAACGACGGCGTCTTTGAATCCTTTACCAACGGTGACATCGATGGAAACGGTATTGCCAATAAAGCCGACAAAGAACTGATCCGGGCGCTGATCAAGAGTTTTCTGGCGTTTGAGGCTTGGAGTTCTCGCTCTCGCCGCGCATAGCAGATGCAGGCGCAGATCTAACCCCGGCGCGTCTGTTTATCCTTCATCGAGCTTTCGGAGAAGCTTTTCAAGCTGCTCCTGGCGTTCGGCCTGGCTCAGCTTCGGCTGTGGATTGAGCGACGACCACTGCGAATGCGCCCGGGCTTTATACAGGGCCTCGGGCAACTTGCCTTCGCGCCAATGAGTATCGGCGGGCAAGCTCACCTGGATGCTATCCATCGCCGCATGCCCGCGCGCTTCCAGGGCTTGCAGCAGTTGTCGTTGGCGCAAGGCCAGCAGGCGCAGCACACTGTCGTCGACAGTCAGTTGCCGTTGGCCCTTGAGCTTGCCCAGCAGGCGGCTGCCATAGCCGCGAGCGGTTTGCAGGGCGCCGCCGGCGAGGGCTCCGGCCAGAGCGGCGGCACCGAGGGTCAGCCCGCCCACCAGCAGGTCGATGCCGGCACCCGCCGCCGCGCCAGCGGCAATCCCGCCACCGACTTTCACGCCTAGTTGCTTGAGGGTTTCGGGGTTGAACAGATCGTCGCCCCAACGCCCATCGAGCAGCGGCAGATCCGTTGCCGCCGCATCACTGGCACGAAAGGCGTAGAGCTTGAGCAGGGCCTCGACACAACGCTGTTCGCGCTGGCGGATGGCCTGGTGTAAATCGGCGATGGCGCGGTTTTCGGCATCGGCTTCGCCGGCCACCTGGCGCCGACAGGCGGCGCAGTCGATCAGCAGCTCGGCGATCAGCCTGTTGGCGCTCTGCCGGCGGGCTTGGCGCTGGGCCTGCTGGTCGAAAATCAGCCGCTCCAGTTGCGCACGGGAGCCTTCCAGCAACAGGGCGAGGCTTTCATAGAGGCGGCGCTCGCCATCCTCTGGCGGTGCGACGCTGTCGAAGCGCACCAGGGCATGCAGCCCCAGGCGGGCCAGGGCTTCACGCCAGTCGGGCTCGCGTTGGGCGGCGCTGCTGACGAAGTTGAGCACCGGCAGCAGCGGTTTGCCGCAACGGGCGAGCACCGACAGCTCGTCGCGGTATTTGGCCAGAACCGGTTCGCGGGCATCGATCACATACAGCCCGGCATCCGACGCCAACAACTGGCGCAACACCTTGGCCTCCTGTTCGAAGCGTTGTCGGGCTTCGCTGCTGGCCAGGAAGCGGGCCACCCGCGCCGGACCGTCCAAGCGCTCACCGGGGCGGTCCAGGCGTTCGAGATAGTCGAGCAGGGCGATGGCATCTTCCAGGCCGGGCGTGTCGTACAGCTCCAGCAGGGCATCGCCGTCCACCGACAGGCGCGCACCCTCTACATGGCGGGTGGTGCTGGGACGATGGGAGACCTCGCCGAATCCCACGTCGCGGGTCAGGGTGCGCAGCAGCGAGGTCTTGCCGACATTGGTGTGGCCGACCACGGCCAGTTTCAGCGGCTTAGTCATGGCCGGTCTCCAACCAGGTGAGCGGAGCGCAGTCGGCGAAGGCCAGGTCGAGTTGGCGCAGAGCGCTGTGCCAGTCGCCGAGGCGGTCGGCATCTAGCGCTTGACCAAGCGGTGCCTGCAACAGCCAAATGCGCGTTTCAGTGGCGCTACGGGCCAGCTCGGCGATCAGCCCGAGGCTGCCGCGGTCTGGCGAGCGGCGCGGATCGCAGGCAATCGCCAAGCGGGCCGGCGGGAAGCGAGTCAGTTGTTCCAGGAGTTTTTGCCGCGACTCGCGACTGTCGAGAATACCGGCGTCCCGCACGCCCTTGGGCAGTAAGGGTGGCCAGGCGTGTTGATCGTCCAGCTCGATGGCTACCAGCAAGGCCCCGTCGCTGTCGAGCGCAGTGACCCCAGTGGTGGCGTTGTGCAATTGTTCGGGAGCGGCATCGCTGACGCCGAGGCGTTCGCTGCTGGGCATCAAGCGTTCGCGCAGGTGGGCGTAGCCGGGCAGGTTCGGATCCAGTCGCAGCGTGCGGCTGCCACTGTTCCAGCGCCACAGGCAAAATAGTCCCAGCAGCAGGCGCGGTAGCACGCCGTAGACCACCAACACCCCAACCAGCCAGCCGGCCCAGGCCTGGCGGGCGCCTTCAAGGTCGAGGGCGCCGTTGCCGCTGGCGCGAATCATCGCTTCGTTGGGCATGTCGAAGCCCAGCAGGGTCGGCAGAGCGCCGAGACCCTGGGTCAGGCTGACGAAGGTATCGCTGCCGAGGAGGGTGGTCTCCCAGACAAACCCGTAGCGGCGGGTCGCCATCAGCATCAACAGGATCACCAGTGCGCAGAGCAGGGCCAGTAGCCACAGGCCATGGACGAGCATGCCGATGGCCCAGCGATTCAGGCGTTGGCGTTGCAGCAGCAGCGCCAGTGCCGGCACCAGTTGTACTGCCTGGGCGTCACGGGCGAGCTTTTCGCTGAGCCAGAGCCACAGCCGCCCCAGGCCAGCACCGTGTCCGCCTGCCAGCCACAGCCCCGCGAGCCAACTCGCCAACAGCAGCAGGTTCAAGCCGAGCAGGCTGCCCAAGGCCCAGAACACATTGACCGGGGCTTGCCCGTTACCCAGCGCGGCGAAGGCCAGGCCGCCGCCGCTGAACATCACCGCCACGGCGAGTACCCACAGGGCCAGGCGCGCCCCTTGCAGCCAGTGCCGCAGGGCGCGGAGCTGGCCGTCCCGTTCGGCGAGCCAGAGGGCGCGGTGTTGGATACGGGTCGCCAGGTCACCGCCGGCCATCCGGGCGCGGCGGTTGGCCTCCAGATCTTCCAGGGGGCCGGCCTGCTCTTCGCGCAGGCGCACAGTCTCGGTCAGCCAGAGACGTTGCAGGGGAGTCGGTTCAGTCACGCGCCATCCTGTTGCGGGGTTGAGCCTGAAGCATACTAGTGCCTGCCCCAGGCTGTCAGGTATCCTCGTCGCCATGAAAAATACACTCCCCCTCAGCTTGATCGCGGCTCTCGCTGAAAACCGCGTGATCGGCGTCGACAACGGCATGCCCTGGCATTTGCCGGCAGATTTCAAGTATTTCAAGGCCACTACCCTGGGCAAGCCGATCATCATGGGGCGCAAGACCTGGGACTCGCTTGGCCGGCCATTGCCGGGTCGGCTGAACCTGGTGGTCAGTCGCCAGGAGGGCCTGCAACTGGACGGCGCGGAGGTTTTTCCGTCGCTGGCAGAGGCCGTGACGCGGGCCGAGGAGTGGGCCCTGGAACGGGGCGCCGGCGAGCTGATGCTGATTGGCGGGGCGCAACTGTACAGCCAGGGCCTGGAACAGGCGGACCGCTTGTACCTGACCCGAGTAGGGCTGAGCCCCGCAGGCGATGCGTGGTTCCCGGCATTCGATCCGGATCAGTGGAGGCTGGTGTCGAACGAGCCGCACCCGGCGCTGGACGACAAGCCGGCGTTCAGCTTCGAGGTCTGGGAAAGAGTTTGAGTCCGACGGGACATGAGCGAAATTCTACGGCGATAGAGCACCTGAAGAGCGTTTCCAAAACGCCCTTCAGGATTTGTGGATGGGGCCTAGTGGCCTGTGTGGTGAGTTCTATTAGTCAATTTCGGCGCCAGAAGTCCCTGGCCGGCGTTGCTGTTCCTCGCCATAGCTGGGCTATGACTCGTCACAGCGCCTTGGCCATGAACTTCTGGCATCCGAACTTGAGCTAACGAACTTACCGTACAGGCCACTAGTTGCTGGGGCGCTGATCAGGCCTGCGCCAACTCCGCGTGCTCGTCGGCATCCAGCAGGGTCTTGTCGGTCTGCTGCATGATCTGGCTGGTGATGGTGCCGGCGACCATCGAGCCGTTGACGTTCAGTGCCGTGCGGCCCATGTCGATCAGCGGCTCCACCGAAATCAGCAACGCCACCAGGGCCACCGGCAAACCCATGGCCGGTAGTACGATCAGCGCGGCAAAGGTCGCGCCCCCGCCGACGCCGGCCACGCCGACCGAACTCAAGGTCACGATGGCCACCAGGGTCGCGATCCACAAGGGGTCCAGCGGGTTGATACCCACGGTTGGCGCAACCATCACCGCCAGCATGGCCGGGTAGAGCCCCGCGCAGCCATTCTGGCCGATGGTCGCGCCGAACGAAGCGGCAAAGCTGGCGATCGACTGAGGAGTTCCCAGGCGGCGGGTCTGCGCCTCGATGCTCAGGGGAATGCTCGCCGCGCTGGAGCGACTGGTGAAGGCAAAGGTCAGCACCGGCCAGACCTTGCGAAAGAAACGCAGCGGGTTGATTCCGGCCAGCGATACCAGCAGGCCATGGACCACGAACATCAGGCCCAGGCCGATATAGGACACCACGACGAAGCTGCCCAGCTTGATGATGTCGTGCAGGTTGGAACCGGCCACCACCTTGGTCATCAGCGCCAGCACGCCATAAGGCGTCAGCTTCATCACCAGACGCACCAGGCGCATCACCCAGGCTTGCAGGGTGTCGATGGCATTCACCACTTTCTGGCCTGTTTCGGCATCGTCCTTGAGCAGTTGCAGCGCGGCGATGCCCATGAAGGCGGCGAAGATCACCACACTGATGATCGAGGTCGGCTTGGCGCGGGCCAGGTCGGCGAACGGATTCTGTGGAATGAACGACAGCAGCAGTTGCGGGATATTCAGGTTGGCGACCTGGCCCGCGTAGTCGGTCTGGATGGCCTGCAGGCGGGTCAGTTCCTGGGTGCCGGCGACCAGACCTTCGGCGGTCAGGCCAAACAGGTTGGTCAGGCTGATACCGATCAACGCGGCGATGGCGGTGGTGAACAGCAATGTGCCGATAGTCAGAAAGCTGATTTTGCCCAGGGAAGAGGCATTGTGCAGGCGGGCCACGGCGCTGAGGATCGAGGCGAACACCAGCGGGATCACGATCATCTGCAGCAAATGTACATAGCCGTTGCCCACCAGATCGAACCAACTGATGGATGCGTTGACTACTGGGTTGCCGTCACCATAGATGGCATGCAGGCTTGCGCCGAAAACCGCCCCCAGCAGCAGGGCCAGCAGGACCTTTTTCGCCAGGCTCCAGGTGGTGTGGCGGGTTTGCGCCAGGCCTAGCAATAGGGCGAGGAACACCAGCAGATTGAGGATCAACGGCAGGTTCATTGAGACTCCGAAAATAAATAGATGCCCATTACTTTTGGGTGGTAAGCCGCTAAGCCTAACCGTTTTATATATATGAATTTAATATCAAAATTGAATTTAATATATATTATTTGGAATAAGTTGATCACGCCGAGGCGAATGCCGGTGACGTGATCAGGGGACAAGCGGCGGCGCTGGGATGAAGCTTGTGGCGCTCAGACAAGCCCGTTCGCCACAAGACTGCGCACAGCGCCAAACGCCTTGAGTGAGCAGCATTGCGGCATTGAGCGGGACTCGATTGGGTGAGGACCGCTTATGGCACCAGCTTGTCCAGCATCGCCTTGTCGCGTACCGCGCCCTTGTCGGCGCTGGTGGCGAGCAGGGCGTAAGCTTTCAACGCGGTGGTTACCTTGCGTGGACGGGCTTCCACCGGTTTCCAGCCTTTGTTGTCCTGCTCGGCACGGCGGGTGGCCATTTCCTCGTCGCTGATCAACAGGTTGATCGAGCGGTTCGGAATATCAATCAGTACCTTGTCGCCGTTCTGTACCAGGCCAATGGCGCCGCCTGCCGCGGCTTCCGGAGAGGCGTGGCCGATGGACAGGCCCGACGTCCCGCCGGAGAAACGACCGTCGGTCAGCAAGGCGCAGGCCTTGCCCAGGCCCTTGGATTTCAAGTAGGAAGTCGGATAGAGCATTTCCTGCATGCCCGGACCGCCTTTCGGACCTTCGTAACGAATGATCACGATATCGCCGGCCTGCACTTCGTCGGCGAGGATGCCACGCACGGCGCTGTCCTGGCTTTCGAAGATCTTCGCGTTGCCTTCGAACACATGGATCGACTCGTCGACGCCGGCGGTTTTCACCACGCAGCCGTCCAGGGCGATGTTGCCGTACAGCACGGCCAAGCCGCCTTCTTGCGAGTAGGCGTGCTCGACACTGCGAATGCAGCCGTTTTCACGGTCGTCGTCGAGTGTCTCCCAACGGGTCGACTGGCTGAAGGCGACCTGGGTCGGGATGCCGGCTGGGCCAGCCTTGAAGAAGGTGTGTACCGCTTCGTCGGCGGTCTGGGTGATGTCCCACTTGGCGATGCCCTCGGCCAGGGTCTTGCTGTGCACAGTCGGCAGGTCGGTGTGCAGCAGGCCACCACGGGCCAGCTCGCCAAGGATGCTGAAGATCCCGCCGGCGCGATGCACGTCTTCCATGTGGTACTTCTGGATATTCGGCGCGACTTTGCACAGTTGCGGCACGTGACGGGACAGGCGGTCGATATCGCGCAGGTCGAAATCGATCTCGGCTTCCTGGGCGGCGGCCAGCAGGTGCAGGATGGTGTTGGTGGAACCGCCCATGGCGATGTCCAGGGTCATGGCGTTTTCGAACGCCTTGAAGTTGGCGATATTGCGCGGCAGGACCGAGTCGTCGTTGTCACCATAGTAACGCTGGCACAGCTCGACGATGGTCCGACCGGCCTGTAGGAACAACTGCTCGCGGTCGGCGTGGGTCGCCAGGGCCGAGCCGTTACCTGGCAGGGCCAGGCCCAAGGCTTCGGTGAGGCAGTTCATCGAGTTGGCGGTGAACATGCCGGAGCACGAACCGCAGGTCGGGCAGGCGCTGCGCTCGTACTCGGCGACCTTCTCGTCGGACGCACTGGAGTCGGCGGCGATGACCATGGCGTCCACCAGGTCCAGGCCATGGGCGGCGAGCTTGGTCTTGCCGGCTTCCATCGGGCCACCGGAGACGAAGATCACCGGGATGTTCAGGCGCAGGGCGGCCATCAGCATGCCGGGGGTGATCTTGTCGCAGTTGGAAATGCAGACGATGGCGTCGGCGCAGTGGGCGTTGACCATGTATTCGACGGAGTCGGCGATGATCTCGCGGCTCGGCAGCGAATAGAGCATGCCATCGTGACCCATGGCGATGCCGTCATCCACGGCGATGGTGTTGAATTCCTTGGCGACGCCACCGGCGCGTTCGATCTCGCGGGCGACCAATTGGCCCATGTCCTTGAGGTGGACATGGCCGGGTACGAACTGGGTGAACGAGTTGGCGACGGCGATGATCGGCTTCTTGAAGTCGGCGTCTTTCATCCCCGTGGCGCGCCACAGGGCACGGGCACCGGCCATGTTGCGGCCATGGGTGGATGTTTTCGAGCGGTAATCAGGCATGGAACACTCCGGGCGGCTAATCAGGTACACAAGGGGAAGTGAGCTTCTATGGGCTTCTGGTGCACACCGAAAAATAGCCGGGTGCCCGAAAACTGCCGTTGGCTTCGCGGGATCGCCGCGTGCCTGGGCTTGAGCTCATAAACCCGCCGGGGGATGACTGGCGATGAATAGCGTGATTCTACACCGCTGGCGCCCGGAAGGAACGGGCGTGGCGGTTGAAGCGCTCATGACCCGTGTGGAGGGTGGTCGGCAGGGCGCGCCAATGTAATGCCAGTGGTACAGCGAACCATCGCGAGTAATAGGCTTCGAGCGTCCAGCGCGAGCCGATGGGGCACAGTCAGCAGGCATATCTGAGTGTCGGCGCTGAATTCGACAGAGGGGTTTGAAACTGCGCGGACAGGGCGGGGAAAGACGCAAGCACTACGTCCAGAGGAAATACGCCGAGCAGGGTAATAGTCATCAGCAGAAGTATCACAAAGAACTTTTTGTGAGTTCGATGCGCATTGATAGTCGAGGTATCTTGACTGCTTGCCATGAAACGGGCCTGCGTTGGGTAAGTGCTGAATAGTAGTTTTTGCCAGAGCCCAAGCAAGCGGTATGAACGTAGGTGTATTCCTGTATGACTGTGAGATAACTCTAAAGGTGAGGGAGAGAGCGGAAGTGAGGATACTTCCGCTCTCTCTCAACGATCTTAGCTATTAGGCAACAACCGGCAAGTAATGCTCTTGATATAGCGTGTTTCCGGGATCGCCGGGTGTACCGGGTGATCCGGACCCTGGCCGCCGCGTTCCAGCAGTTGGATATTGCGGTCCAGGTGGCGGGCGCTGGTCAGCAGGATGTTCTGCAGATCATCTTCGGGCAAATGCATCGAGCACGAGGCGCTGACCAGGATGCCGTCCTTGCTGAGCAGGCGCATGGCCTGTTCGTTCAGGCGGCGGTAGGCGCCTTCGCCGTTTTTCAGGTCTTTCTTGCGCTTGATGAATGCCGGCGGGTCGGCGACGATCACGTCGAATCGCTCTTCGGCGGACTTCAGCTCCTTCAGCGCTTCGAAGACATCACCCTCGATGCAGGTCAGCTTCTCGGCAAAGCCGTTCAACGCGCCATTGCGCTCTACGCCGTCGAGGGCGAAGGCCGAGGCGTCGACGCAGAACACTTCGCTGGCGCCGAACGCCGCGGCCTGCACGCCCCAACCGCCGATATAGCTGAACAGGTCGAGCACCCGCTTGCCCTTGGCATACGGCGCCAGGCGCGCACGATTCATGCGGTGATCGTAGAACCAGCCGGTCTTCTGGCCCGCCATCACCGGTGCTTCGAATTTCACGCCGTTCTCCTCCAGCGCCACCCATTCCGGCACCAGGCCGAATACGGTCTCGACATAGCGCTCCAGGCCTTCGGCGTCACGGGCCGCCGAATCGTTCTTGAACAGGATGCCGCTCGGTTTCAGGACCTGGACCAGTGCCGCGATGACCTCATCCTTGTGTTGTTCCATGGTCGCCGAAGCGAGCTGGACCACCAGGATGTCACCGAAACGATCCACCACCAGGCCTGGCAGCAGGTCGGCATCGCCATAGACCAGACGGTAGAACGGCTTGTCGAACAGCCGTTCGCGCAAGGACAGAGCGACGTTCAGGCGGTGTACCAGCAGCGATTTGTCCAGCGCCAGCTTGGCATCGCGCGACAGCAGGCGTGCGCAGATCAGGTTGTTCGGGCTCAGAGCGACAATGCCCAGGGCCTTGCCGCCAGCGGCTTCGAGAATGGCCTGGTCGCCGGCCTTGAAGCCGTGGAGTGGAGTCGCCGCCACGTCGATTTCGTTGCTGTAGACCCACAGGTGACCGGCGCGCAGGCGGCGGTCGGCGTTGGCTTTAAGGCGTAGGCTAGGCAGGGACATGACGTCGCTCCGGGAAAAAGAGCGGAATTATAGCGGGAGTTGCCGGTCGCCGGGTTGGCATGTTTCAGGTGATTACACTGTACGTGTCATCCATTGAGTCGAACTTTTCGGCTAGAATCGCTCACTTGTCCAGGGTGTGTATTCATGTCCCAAGAACTCTCAGCCGAACAGATCCAACAGGCCTTGCAAGGCATCAGCGTACCGCCTCAACCGCAAATCATGGTGGATTTGCAGATGGAGCAGTACATGCCCGACCCGGACCTGGAGGTGATTGCCCGGTTGATCAGCCAGGACCCCGGTCTTTCCGGCGCGTTACTGAAAATCGTCAACTCGCCTTATTATGGCTTGGCCAACAAGATCGCCTCGATCCAGCGGGCGGTGAACCTGCTGGGCAGTCGTTCGGTTATCAACCTGATCAACGCACAATCGATCAAGGGCGAAATGGCCGATGAAACCATCGTCACCCTGAACCGTTTCTGGGACACCGCCCAGGATGTGGCGATGACCAGCCTGACGCTGGCCAAACGCACCGGTTCCCAGGCCATCGACGAGGCCTATGCCCTGGGCCTGTTCCACGATTGCGGGATTGCGTTGATGCTCAAGCGGTTTCCCGACTACATGACGGTGCTGGAGCAGGCCTATGCCGAGGCCGGCCCGGAACAGCGGGTGGTGGACACGGAAAACCGGGTGTTCAACACCAACCATGCGGTGGTTGGCTACTACACCGCCAAGGCCTGGCGCCTGCCGGAGCATGTGAGCAGCGCGATCGCCAACCACCACAACGCCCTGGCGATCTTCAGCGACGAGTCCAGCCATAACAGCCAGTTGAAGAATCTGCTGGCGATCCTGAAAATGGCCGAGCACATCTGTGCCTCCCACCGAGTGTTGGGCAACCAGACCGAGGACCACGAATGGCATGCCATTGGCCACCTGGTGCTCGATTATGTTGGTCTGTCCGATTACGATTTCGAGACGCTCAGGGAAAATATCCGTGAGTTGGGTGCTCCTTAGTTTCGAGCACGCTATGTCCTGACCTGGAATCACCATGCCTGAATTACCCGAAGTCGAAACCACCCGGCGCGGTATCGCGCCCCACCTGGAAGGGCAGCGCGTCAGTCGCGTGATTGTCCGCGACCGGCGCCTGCGCTGGCCGATCCCGGAAGATCTCGATGTGCGTCTGGCCGGGCAGCGCATCGTGCAGGTCGAGCGGCGGGCCAAGTATCTGTTGATCAACGCCGAGGTCGGCACGCTGATCAGCCATCTGGGGATGTCGGGCAACCTGCGCCTGGTGGAAGTCGGCATGCCGGCCGCTAAGCATGAGCATGTGGATATCGAGTTGGAGTCTGGTCTGGCCTTGCGCTATACCGATCCACGCCGCTTCGGGGCGATGCTCTGGAGTCTCGATCCGTTCAATCACCCGTTGCTGATTCATCTGGGGCCCGAACCACTGACCGAGCTGTTCGATGGTGAGCGGTTGTTCCAACAGTCACGTGGGCGTTCGATGGCGGTTAAGCCGTTCATTATGGATAACGCGGTGGTGGTGGGCGTGGGTAATATCTACGCGAGCGAGGCGTTGTTCGCCGCCGGGATCGATCCGCGTCGCGAGGCCGGGGGGATTTCGCGGGCGCGCTACCTCAAGCTGGCCACTGAGATCAAACGGATCCTGGCCCATGCCATCGAGCGCGGCGGTACCACGTTGCGCGACTTTATCGGTGGCGATGGTCAGCCCGGCTACTTCCAGCAGGAACTGTTCGTGTACGGGCGTGGCCGGGAGCACTGCAAGGTCTGTGGCAATGGCTTGCGCGAGATCAAGCTTGGCCAGCGAGCCAGTGTCTATTGCCCGAAATGTCAGAGCTGACCTGAGTTGTACGCAGACGCTATAGTAAGTCTTTGCCCTGCGTTGCCTAGCCAAAGGATAGAGCCATGACTCCGTTTCGCACCCTGGCCTTGTTGCTGGCTCTGAGTTCCGTCTTGCAGGCGCTACCGGCGTTGGCTGATGACGGGACCAGCAGCGATCCCACCTATCGAATCCAGAACCCGCCGGCCTACGCGATGATCGGCGACCTGCTGGTGGCGCGCCCGCTGCTGGTAGGCGCGACGCTGGTGGGGGCGGCGGCGTTTGTCGTGTCGCTGCCGTTTACTGTGTTCGGTGGTGTCGAGGGTGTGGGCAGGGCCGGCAAGGCGCTGGTGGTCGATCCAGGCAAGGCAGCGTTTGCCCGCTGCCTGGGCTGCACGGCGCAAGGATTTGACGATAACCACTGAGCGACGGCTGATTCAGGCCTTGCCGGTGATCTTCCGGTACTTGGCCATCAATTCGTCTTCGGTTTCCGGATGGGCTTCATCCAGCGGGATGCAATCTACCGGGCAGACCTGTTGGCACTGTGGTTCGTCGTAGTGGCCGACGCATTGGGTGCAAAGGTTCGGGTCGATGACGTAAATTTCTTCGCCCTGGGAGATGGCGGCGTTTGGGCACTCGGGTTCGCAGACGTCGCAATTGATGCAATCGTCGGTGATGATCAGGGACATGGACACTCCGGCCAGGGCGACAAGCCCGGGCAACGTAAAAACTGATGGGCCAATTGTGCCGCATCGGCGCGCGCAGTGCACGCGGACACGACAAAGCCGGCGTCAGGTTCGCCGTGGATGGCGGCTGCGCGGAGCTGCCGCCGGGGTTACTTCTTGAAGCGCAGGTTCAGGGCGTCGGCTACCGCCGGGTGGACGAACTTGGTGATATCTCCGCCCAAAGCGGCGATTTCCCGTACCAGCGTCGATGAAATGAACGAGTAACGTTCCGACGGCGTGAGGAACAAGCTCTCAACTTCCGGCGCCAACTGGCGGTTCATGTTCGCTAATTGGAATTCGTACTCGAAATCCGACACCGCACGCAGCCCGCGCAGAAAAACATTGGCGTTCTGTTCCTTGGCAAAGTGCGCCAGCAACGTGGAAAACCCCACCACTTCAACGTTGGGCAGGTGTTTGGTGACCTCGCGAGCCAGTTCTACACGCTGTTCCAGCGGGAAAAGCGGGTTTTTCTTCGGGCTGGCGGCCACGGCAATGATGACGTGGTCGAACAGGCGCGCGGCGCGTTCGACCAGATCGCCATGGCCCTTGGTAATCGGGTCGAAGGTACCTGGGTACAACACTCGGTTCATCGCGTCGTCCTGGCGGGAGTCCGTTGGGGAATCGGATGGTATCGCAGCCTATCTTGTCGGCCAAGTCAGGCGGTGCGAAAGAGAGCCCTGTAGACACCGTGAATAATCCTCTTTCTCCCGGGTTTTTCAAGCGCTCGATCAAGGCCGTGGCCGACCGGGTGAATGGGCGAGGCCCTTGCCGGGGACGCTCAAGACTTCATCTGGCACAGGGTCCTGTCGTCACTGATGTTCAGGACCAGATAGGTAGCCCATGCGACCGTATCTCATGCCGACCGTTTATCCGCTGCCGGATAGGCCGTAAAATGCCTGGCACCGCACTCTTGAAGTCAAGCTCAAATCATGGTCCCACGAATAAAAACCGGTGAGCGCATCGTCCGGAACAGCCTGGACCTGTTCAATCGGCAGGGCGAGCGCAGTGCCGGCACCGATCACATCGCGGCGCCCATGGCTATTTCGCCGGGTAATCTCTATGACCCGTTCCCCAAGGAGCAGGCGATCATCGCCATGCTGTTCGCCGAATACGAGGCACAGGTGGACAGCTTCCTGCGCCCGCTCCATGGCCGGGCAACGCTGGATAAACGGCGCCATGAGTTTTAAGTGCCGCAGGTCCAGACACCGGAGGGTGTGTATGAGCGATCATGAAAATTGTTCTTTATCCGCTGACGAGAAATGACTGATGCCTCTTGCACAATTGATCAGCGCGCAGCAACTGGCCGAGCGCCAGGCTCGCTCAGGGAGGGTGATCCTGGATTGTCGCTTCGCCCTGGAAGACCCGGACTACGGACAGCGCAGTTATGCCCAGGGGCATATCGAAGGCGCGCACTACGCCGATCTGGAGCGCGATCTCAGCGGTCCTGTGATCAAGGGCCTGACCGGTCGCCATCCATTGCCCGAGCCGGCAGCGCTGGTGCGCCGTTTGCAAGCCTGGGGCATCGACCCCGATAGCGAGATCGTGCTGTATGACGAGGGGCCCGGTATGTACGCGGCGCGCGCCTGGTGGCTGCTGGTCTGGCTGGGCAAGCGCGATGGGCTGTTCATGCTCGATGGCGGCCTGAAAGCCTGGCAGGGTGCGGGGCAGCCGTTGAGCCTGAGCCCGCCGCCAGTCGCGCGCGGAAGCTTCAGCGGCATGGCGGATCCATCCTTGCTGATCAGTGCGCAGCAACTGCAGGAGCGTCTCGGCCAAGCGTCCCTGACCTTGCTCGATGCCCGTGCCCGGCCCCGGTTTCTTGGCGAGGTCGAGCTGATCGACCCGGTAGCCGGACATATCCCCGGCGCCCAATGTGCGGCGTTCAGCGACAATCTCGGCGCCGATGGGCGGTTTCTGTCGCCCGACCAGCTCAAGCAGCGATTTGCTGGACAGTTGGCTGATCGTTCGCCCCAGGAACTAGTGGCGTACTGCGGTTCCGGGGTGGCGGCGTGCCATAACCTGTTCGCGCTGAGCCTGGCAGGTTATCCGTTGGGGACGTTATATGTTGGGTCGTGGAGCGAATGGATCACCGATCCGCAACGGGCGGTGGCGACAGGCGACTGATTACCGGAGCGGTCGATACTTATCTATATACACGCCGGACTCCCTGACGGGTCTAATCTGCGCGAGCGTGGGGAGACTTACGTCGTAAGAGCCTCTCTGATAACGCGAATACAGGAGATTTTTATGGGACAGGCCGTGTTGAATAATAAGCTCGATCCGGGATCGGTAGGGCTGGTGGGTGAAGTGGCAGGGACGCCAACCCCGACCGAACCACGATACAGCGGGCAGATGGAATCTTTGGCGAAGCACTTTGAAGCCCTGGCGAACAATAGCTATCACCAGATGCTCGCGCTGGGTCGTAGTGTGTTGCTGGACAAAAGCGTCGAGACTTGTAATGCGTTCGAGGCGCGGGCGCTCGAACTGTATCAGGCCTCCATTCAGCTTATTCAGGACGCGCTGCACCCAACCTCAATTATTTCGACTCAGGCGGAGCTTATCTTCCGTCATTTCGATGCCGGTGCGATCGATCAACTGGCCGATGAACAATTAGGGCGCTTTTCAGACAGCATTGACCAGCTGTTTAGCCTGGTCGCAGGCAGCACCTCTTTGAATATCCGTGAGTTGGGCCTGCGCCTGGTTCGCGAGGGAGGGATGAGCGATTTCGAGGGTTTTCTGGAGACGGCCGAGAAGGAGGTCGTCGAATCATTGGTCTCATTCAGCGGCGATGATGGGCCGCTGACCGATGTGCTGGATCATATCTATGCCAGGGACATAGATCTGGGCCTGGATCTGGACATAGGCGTCGCTTTGGATATGAAGACCTGGACATTGCAAGGCCCGGAGTTCAAAGAGTTGGCCGGCAGCGCCAGGGAAACCGTTGGGCCGCAGGTTGGATTGACCGATAGGCTCGATCCGGAACCGGAATGGGTCTGGCTCGATGCTGAGGATAACGAGGTATTGGTAGAAGTCCTGAGGCCCAATGACGCGCCCTTGCAAGACCGTGAGATTGAAATGCTGGAAGACTGGCGAGTGGATGCGGATCTCGAAGCGGAGGTTTTTGCCTGGACATATGATCAGCCGGATGGCTATTGGAGCGGGCAAGTAGCCGTGCCACTATTGAATGATATTGTCACGCCGGTTGGTTTTGTTAGTTACCATGAATTTGCCTGATCGATAGAAAGACACCGCGCGCTCCGCTCAACCTTGCTGATCTGCCAGCCACTGCGGGATCCGGCGCTCCAGGTAATAGCCCGGTTTGCGCAGGGTTCCGTCGACAAACCCGACATGCCCCCCTTTGCGCTGTAATTCGAACTCGGTGCCCGGTGCCAGCTCGCCGGGTTCCGGCAGGCTGTGGGGAAACACGAAGGGATCGTCCGCCGCTTGGATGATCAGGGTCGGCGTGCGGATTGCGCCGAGAAAGTATCGACTGGACGCGCGGCGGTAATAGTCTTCGGCATCCAGATAGCCATGCAGCGGTGCGGTCACCCGGCCGTCGAAATCCCAGAAAGTACGCATTCCCGCCAACTGCCCGAGGTTCCTCAAGGCCGCCAGGCCGTCGACTCGCCCGTCATGCTGGAACTGGCGCTGTTTGTTCTTGATATAAGCAAGCATCTCGCGCATGAAGTGCGCTTGGTAGACCTTGGAAAAGCCCTGGCCGATGCGGTCTGCACACTGATCGAGACGAAACGGCACCGAGACCGCAACTGCCGCCCGCAGGCCGCTGTGGCCGGCGCTTTCCCCCAGATGCTTGAGCAGCACGTTGGCGCCCAGCGAGTAGCCTACGGCGTACAGCGTCGCCAGCGGTCGCTTGGCCTTCAGGTGGGCGATGGTCGCGGCGAGGTCTTCACTGGCGCCGGAGTGATAGCTGCGAGCCAACAGGTTCGGCTCTCCCGAGCAGCCGCGCCAGTTCAGCGCCACGCTGGTCCAGCCCTGGTTGGCCAGGGCCTGTTGCAAGCCGACGATATACGGTGAGTGGGATGAGCCGGTGAGCCCGTGCAGGAGTAGCACCAGGGGCGTCTTCGCCTCATGAGGACCGAACCAGTCAAGGTCGAGAAAATCGCCATCGTCCAGCCAGAACCGCTCGCGTTGGCGGTCGATAACGGCCTTCTTGCGCCAGAGCGGGCCCCACAGGGTTTGCAGGTGTGGGTTGCCCAGGCCTGGGGCCGGAGTGAAGTCCTGAACGTGCGGGGGGCAGGGAAATGACGGCGACACAGGGAACTCGGAATGAAGAGGTCAGGCAGTGCCGTGAGCAAGCCGTCACGGCAACTGCACTACAAAATGCGATACTCCTAAGTTGCCACAGTCATCTGGGTTGTTGCAGCTTTTTATCCGCGGGCAACGGGGTGGGCTGGCAACTTGTCTGCGCTGGCCGGGCCGCAGGCAGCGGCTGCTGGGGAACTGTCGGGCCGGAAGTCGTCACCACCCAACCGTTAGCGTCGAAGTGGCTATTCAAGGCGGCCTTGATTCTTTCGCGTGTCAAGCGCTGCGCCTGTTCGGCGAAGTCCGTCAGGCTCAGCGGCAGGCCATGGCGGCCAATCAGAATCAGCTCCTGTAGGATGTCCGCGTTGCTTGTTCCGCTCAATACCATGTTTCCACGCATGCTCTGCTTGATGCTTTGCAGTTCCTGTTCAGTCGGGCCATCCCTGAGAAAAGCCGCGAACATTTGTTTGACCCGTTGGAGCACCGCGTCGCTGTATTGCGGTGGGATCGCAAGGTTGATGTGGAAGGGGCCATGGGCTTGCCAGTCGGTCAGTTGGGACGATACCGCGTAGGTAATACCATGCTGTTCGCGCAGCGCCTGCATCAGTCGATTATCGAAGCCACCGCCGAAGATCAGACTGGCGACATGGAGGGCAACATAGTCGGGGTGCTGGCGGGGCGGGGCGATCTGGGCGAGATCCAGTTGAAGCAGGGTGGTGGGGCGTTCCAGATGGGTTGCACCGATGATGCTGTCGCGCCGGTCGGCGTTGGCCTGTTGTGGCAACGCCGGGCCCTTGGGCAGGGCGTCGGAAATCTTCACACTGATGACTTGCGCTTGCTCCTCCGAGAGATCGCCGACCAGCAGGATAATGGCATTGCCTGCGCTGTAAGCCTTTTGATGAAAGGCCCGTAACTGCTCGGCGGTGATCTGTGCGATGCTTTCCCGAGTGCCATAGAGGGGTTGGCTATAGGGGTGTCGTGGGTAGAGCGAGGGGGCAAACCGGTGGCTGATCCCGCTGCTCAAGGCCTCATCTTGGCGCATTTGCTGGTCGATGAGCTCGCTCTTTACCCGGCGAATGGCATCTGCGGTGAAGCTGGGCTTGCTCAGGATCTCGGCCAATAGCTGCAGGGCCGGGGTGCGCACGGCGGCGTCGCTGAGGCTACGCAAGGTAAAAAAAGCATGGTCCCGATCGACGCCATTGGTGATCGTCGCTCCCAGGCTGTCGAACGCGGTCATAATCGTACTGACGTCCTTGCCTTGCGAACCTTCGTTGAGCAGGCTCAAGGTCATGGCCGCGAGGCCGTGGCGATCACCGTCGTGCCGGCTGCCCGCGGCAAAGCTGACGGCCACGTCGATCAATGGCAGGCCATGGGTTTGAACAAAGAGCACCTTGGTGCCGTTGAGGGTTTTCCAGCCACGGACCGGGAGTGAGTAGGGTGTTGGCGTTTGATGATCGAGATCGCCCAGCGATTGTAAGGGAGCGACAGTTGTTGCGTGCACCTGCGTGGCGAGAAGTGAAAGGCCGACCAGTAGAGCCAGCACCGCGTTCAACAAAGCACGATAATATTTACTCATCATGACTTTCTCCTGGGATGGCCAGGGCGACGCTGAGTCGCTCAGGAACAAAGTAGGTTTGTGCGGCTTTTTGAATATCCAGGGGCGTGACAGCCTTCAGCAGATCCTGCTCTTGCTCCTGTTGTCTCCATGACAGACCGACGCTTTCCAGGGTGCCAAGTTTCTGCGCCTGGGCTTCCACCGAATCGCGGGCGAAAACCTCTTTTGCCAGCACTCGAGTGCGCGCGCGGTCAAGTTCCAGAGCGCTGACGGGAGTTTTCTTCAGCGCTTCGAGCAGTGCCCACAGACGAGCCTGGATATCGTCCAGGCTTGGGTTGCTCTGGATGTCCAGATCGACGGCAATCGTCAACAAACCATCCCCTCGATTGAACGCCTCATAGGTGGAACGGGCCCGAGTGATCCGCTCTTCCTGGAATTTCAACTGGCTAAAGATTCGCGAGCTGGGACCGACGCCCAGCAACTCGTTGAGCAGGCGCAAGGTGTAGGCCGTATGCGGGTTGGTCGCGGTTGTCAGGCTGGGGACGTTGAAGGCCATGACCAGGCTGGGAAACTCATTGCGGGTCCGTAGCGTGATCCGCCGTTCTCCCGGCGCGTTCAACTCCAGCGGTTGGCGGGTTTCGGGAAGCTCTCGGCTTGGCACGCCGGCGAAGTAGCGACGGGCCAGCGTTTCGACCTCAGTGGATGTCACATCGCCGACCACCACCAGGGTCGCGTTATTCGGTACATACCAAGTGGCGTACCAGTCTTGTAGTTGCCGGACGCTCATACGTTCCAGGTCGTGTTGCCAGCCGACGACCGAGGTGCGATAGCCACTGGTAGTAAAGGCAATACTGCGCATCTTCTCGTCGAGCAGTTCGGCGGGGGTATCGTCGACGTTCTGCGATCGTTCGTTCTTGATAACTTCGATTTCACGCTTGAAGGCGACCGGCGACAGGTGAGCGGTACTCATCTGGTCGGCCATGATTTCCAGCGCGACACCCAGGGCATGCCGCGGCATGAGGTATTCGTAGGTGGTCGTGTCGTGGTTGGTGAAGGCGTTGATCCTGGCACCGAGGCGCTCCATGATCGGGAAGGCCTGGCCGGGGCAGACTTTGCTGCTGCCCTGGAACAGCATGTGCTCCAGCGCGTGGGAAAGACCGGAATCACCCGGCGATTCGTAGCTGGAGCCGACTTTGTACCAAAGCTGGGCAGCCACAATGGGGGCTCGATGATCTTCGCGCACAACGATTTTCAGGCCGTTGTCCAATCTGAGTTCATGGGTATCGGGTATAGGGGCGGCGAGCGCAACGGTCGGCAGCAGGAGCAGGCCGAGCGCGAGATGGCGGGTGAGTTGTTGCATCGGTAGGGGATCCTTGTGTCCTGGCGATTTTCGAAGGAACACAGTGATCCGGCTGGCGGGTGCGATGGCGGTACAGGAATAGTGATGACGGCGCGCAGATCAACGGGCCGTCATCAAGGATCGAGCTACAGGTCGGCGACGCCGCGTTGCCACAGCGCATAGTAGACCCGCCCCGACTTCTGCTCGCGGTGCAGGCGCCAGGTGCCCGGCAGGCCAAGGGTCGAAGGCGCGGTTTCGCTTTCGGTATAGATCCAGGCGTCAGCGGCCAGCCATTGGCGCTGCTCCAGCAGGGCACAGACGCCCGGTAGCAGGTTCTGGTTGAACGGCGGATCAAGGAACACCAGATCGAACGCCGTGGGCGCCTGGGTTTCCAGGTAGCGCAGGGCGTCGGCGGTGTGTACCTGGCCGACGCTGCAGCGCAGGGTGCCCAGATGCTCGCGCAGGCTCGACACCGCCACGTGACTGGCGTCCAATGCCTGGCCCATGGCGGCGCCACGGGACAGGGCCTCGAGGAACAAGGCGCCGCTGCCGGCGAACGGGTCGAGCACCTTGGCCCCGGCAACATAGGGTGCCAGCCAATTGAACAGGGTTTCGCGCACGCGGTCGGGGGTCGGACGCAGGCCAAGGACATCGGGGAAACTCAGGCGTCGGCTACGCCATTGGCCACCGATGATACGTAACTGGTTCACACCGTTATGGGGGTGCGCGGGTTTCTTGCTGGGACGTGATGAATGGGCCATTAATGCTCCGGGACCCCGAGTGGCTGTTCGACGGGTTTGTCGGTCGGCGGCGGTAGCGGCTTCTGCGGTACCGTGGGACCGGCGGTGACGACGATCATCTTGTCGACACCCAAGTGTCTGTTCAGGGCCGCCTTGACCTGCTCGACGGTCAGCGCCTGGGTCTGCTGCATGAAGTCTTCCAGGTAGTTCAGCGGCAGGTCATAGAAGCCCATGGAGCCCAGTTGGCCGACGATATCGCTGTTACTGGCGTTGGACAGCGGGAAGCTGCCGGCCATTTCACGCTTGGCGTCGTCGAGCTCCTTCTGGGTCGGACCGGACTTCAGGTAATCGGCCAGCACCTCTTCGACCAGCTTACGCGTGCCTTCGCTCATCTCGGCGCGGGTCTGCAGGTTGATCATGAAGGGACCGCGAGCCTGCATCGGGCTGAACCCGGAGTAAATCCCATAGGTCAGGCCGCGTTTTTCCCGCACCTCACTCATCAGGCGCGTGCCGAAGCCACCGCCGCCAAGGATCTGGTTGCCCAGAGACAGGGCTGGAAAGTCCGGATCGGCACGGTCGATACCCATCTGTGCGAGCAGGATGGTGGTCTGCTTGGACGGGAACTCGATATGCCCGGTGCTGGGTTGCGGGTCATGGGCCGGGGCAATTTTCGCCAGAGCCGGGCCTTTCGGCAGGGCGGCCGAGACTTGGGCGGTCAAGGCTTGGGCTTCACTGCGCGAGAGGTCGCCGACCAGGGCGATCACCACGTTGCCGGCGGCATAGGCCTTGGCATGGAACGCTCGCAGTTGCGCAAGGGTGATCGGCGGAATGCTTTTGGCCGTGCCGTCGCTGGCATGGCTATAAGGGTGATCGCCATACAGGCGCCTGGACAGGTCCTGGCTCGCCAGCTTGCCGGGGTTCTGCTTTTGGAACTCGAAGCCGGCCAGCAACTGGTTCTTGATCCGCGCCAGGGAGGTGGCTGGGAAGGTCGGCTTGCCGACGACTTCGGCGAACAGTTTCAGCGCCGGTTCGCGTTTGTCGGCGGCACTGAGGCTGCGCAGCGAGGCGACCGCCATGTCTTTGTAGGCACCGTTGCCGAAATCTGCGCCGAGCCCCTCGAAGCCTTGGGCGATGGCTCCGACGTCTTTGCCGGCCACACCTTCATTGAGCATGGCGTTGGTCAGCAGGGCCAGGCCGGGGATCTTGCCATCCTGGCTGCTGCCGGCGCCGAAGGTCAGGCGCAGATTGAACATCGGCAGCTCATGGGCCTCGACGAACAGCACCTTGGCGCCTTCGGCGGTATTCCAGGTCTGGACGTTCAAGGAACGGCGCGCCGGGGCCTTGTCGTCGAGTTCGGCGAGCGATTGCAGCTTATGGCTCGCTTTGGCTTCTTCCAGCACCTCGCTGGCCCTGGCGTCGCAGGGCGCGAGCAGGGACAGGGCCAAGCCGCCTGCGGACATGATCAGGGTCAGGCCGAGCAGGGTGAAACGAGAACCCTTGGGCTTATTCATGGGCGAGGCTCCTCGGGCAATACATGGGCGACGCTGAGGCGTTCGCGGATGAAGTAGGCGCGGGCGGCCTTTTGGATATCTTCCGGCGTCACGCTTTGCAGTTCGGCCAACTCGTCGTCCATCAGTTTCCAGGACAGGCCGACGGTTTCCAACTGGCCGATGGCGGTGGCCTGGCTGGTGATCGAATCACGCTCGTAGACCAGTCCGGCGATGACCTGGGCACGCACGCGTTCGAGTTCCTCGGCGGTGGGCGGCTGGGTCTTTAATTGATTCAGCAGGCGCCAGAGGCCGGCTTCGGTATCGGCCAGGGTTTTCTTCTTCTGCGTGTTCGGCGTTGCCGACAGGGTCAACAGGCTGTCGCCACGGCTGTAGGCGTCGTAGCTGGCCGAACCGCCGGAGATCAGTTCTTCGCCGCGTTCCAACTGGGAGGACAGACGGGCACTGTAGCCGCCGTCGAGCAGGGCGGCGATCAGCCGCAGGGCGTTGACCGCGCGCGGGTCCTTGGCGGTGGCGATGCTCGGTACGTTGAACCCGAATATCAGGCTCGGCAGTTGGGTCTTCACGTGTAGGGTAATCAGCCGTTCGCCGGGTTCGTCCAGCTCACGCGGGATCTTCGTCGGCGGCGTGTCACGCCGCGGGATCGCGCCGAAGTAGCGTTGGGCCAGCTTGCGTACCTCATCCAGGCTTACGTCGCCGACCACCACCAGGGTGGCGTTGTTCGGAACGTACCAGGACTGATACCAGTGGCGCAGTTCCTCGACCTTCATGCGGTCGAGGTCGGCCATCCAGCCAATGGTCGGCGTGTGGTAGCCGCTGGCCGGGTAGGCCATGGCCTTGAAGCGTTCATAGGCCCTGCCCATCGGCTGGTCGTCGGTGCGCAGACGGCGTTCTTCCTTGATCACTTCGATCTCGCGGCTGAACTCGTCGGCCGGCAGACGCAGGCTGGCCATGCGATCGGCTTCCAGTTCGAAGGCGACACCCAGGCGGTCACGGGCCAGGACTTGGTAATAGGCCGTGTAGTCGTCGCTGGTGAAGGCGTTCTCCTCGGCTCCCAGGTCGCGCAGGATCAACGAGGCTTCGCCGGGGCCGACTTTCTCGCTGCCCTTGAACATCATGTGCTCCAGGGCATGGGAAAGACCGGTCTGGCCTGGCGTCTCGTAGCTCGAGCCGACCTTGTACCAGATCTGCGAAACCACCACCGGGGCGCGGTGATCCTCACGGACGACGACCTTCAGGCCATTGTCGAGGGTGAATTCATGGGTCAATTGTGGGTCGGCGGCCATAGCCGCAAGCGGCAGACAAAGCGTGCCGAGCAACAGGCCAGCGGCGCGGCGTGCTAGAGCATTCATTCGTTTTTAAACCTGTAGGGCTGCCCGCTTGGTCTTAGCGTCGGCGGGCTAGGAGGTGCTAGGATACTGTGTTGCGCGCGAACAATCTGATCAAAAAGCAGTCTGTTACGCATCAGAATATTATTTGCCGAAGCGCCCCTTGGCGCGTCGCTACCTTGAGATAGCCGTCCTCCATGTTTGGTTCCAACGACGACAAGAAGACCCCAGCTGCGGCTGGCGAGAAAAAAAGCCTGTTCGGATGGCTGCGCAAAAAGCCGCAGGAAGCCGTCGTCGAACAGCCATCAGCGCTGCCTGAAGCCGCGTCGGCACCGTTGCCGACGGTTGCATCGCGGGCCGAACAACCGTCGGTCGAAACCGCCACGGCGACCGAGCCATGGCTGAGCCTGCCAGTGGCCGAAGAGCCGGTAGCACTGGTTGAAAATATACAAGCCGAGCAGGTGGTGCCGCCGATTCCACCGGTGGCTGTCGCCGAAGTCGGCGCACCCACGCCGTTTGTCGCAAAACCGGAGCCGGCGCTCGCCCCCGTGGTACAGCCGGTCGTTGTCGAGGCCCCCGCGTCGGTGGCGGTTTCCGAACCCGTGGCGGTGGAAGCGGCTAAGCTCGCTGCCGAGGACAGCAAGGTCGGTTTCTTTGCCCGGCTCAAGCAGGGCCTGTCGAAGACCAGTGCCAGCCTTGGCGAAGGCATGGCCAGCCTGTTCCTCGGTAAGAAGGCTATCGACGATGAGCTGCTCGAAGAGCTCGAAACCCGGCTGCTGACTGCCGATGTCGGCGTCGAAGCCACCGGTGTGATCATCCAGAGCCTGACTCAGAAGGTCGCGCGCAAGCAGTTGACCGACAGCGATGCACTCTACAAGTCGTTGCAGGCCGAACTGGTGACGATGCTCCAGCCCGTCGAGCAGCCGCTGCAGATCGGCGCCCAACACAAGCCCTTCGTGATCCTGGTAGTCGGTGTCAATGGCGCGGGCAAGACCACCACTATCGGCAAGTTGGCCAAGAAGCTCCAACTGGAAGGCAAGAAGGTCATGCTGGCGGCGGGCGATACTTTCCGCGCCGCTGCGGTGGAACAATTGCAAGTCTGGGGCGAGCGCAACAATATCCCGGTGATCGCCCAGCACACTGGCGCCGATTCGGCGTCGGTGATCTTCGATGCGGTCCAGGCGGCCAAGGCCCGTGGCATCGATGTGCTGATCGCCGATACCGCCGGTCGCCTGCACACCAAAGACAATCTGATGGAAGAGCTGAAGAAGGTGCGTCGGGTGATCGGCAAGCTGGATGCCGACGCGCCTCATGAAGTGTTGTTGGTACTCGATGCCGGCACCGGCCAGAACGCCATCAACCAGGCCAAGCAATTCAACCAGACGGTCCAGTTGAGCGGCCTGGCATTGACTAAGCTCGATGGTACCGCCAAGGGCGGAGTGATCTTTGCCCTGGCCAAGCAGTTTGGCTTGCCGATCCGCTATGTCGGCGTCGGTGAAGGCATCGACGATTTGCGCACCTTTGAGGCCGAGCCCTTTGTCCAAGCCCTTTTCGCCGAGCGGGAGCGTTCATGATTCGTTTCGAACAGGTCGGTAAACGCTATCCGAACGGTCACGTCGGCTTGCATGAGCTGAGCTTTCGGGTGCGTCGTGGTGAATTTCTGTTCGTGACCGGGCACTCCGGCGCGGGTAAAAGTACCTTGCTGCGCCTGCTGCTGGCGATGGAGCGTCCGACCACCGGCAAATTGCTGCTGGCTGGCCAGGACCTGGGCCAGATCAGCAATGCGCAGATTCCGTTCCTGCGTCGGCAGATCGGCGTGGTGTTCCAGAATCATCAGTTGCTGTTCGACCGCACGGTATTCAATAACGTCGCCTTGCCGCTGCAGATCCTTGGGTTGTCCAAGGCCGAAGTCGTCAAACGCGTGGATTCGGCCCTCGAACGCGTGGCATTGTCAGACAAGACCGACTTGTACCCCGGCGACCTGTCCACCGGTCAACAACAGCGCGTCGGCATTGCCCGGGCCATTGTGCACCGGCCGGCATTGCTGCTGGCAGACGAACCGACCGGTAATCTCGACCCGCGTCTGGCGGCGGAAATCATGGGGGTGTTCGAGGATATCAATCGCCTCGGCACTAGCGTGCTGATTGCCAGTCACGACCTGGCGCTGATTGCGCGCATGCGTCACCGCATGTTGACCCTGCAGCGTGGCCGCTTGATCGGCGACGGGGAGGCAGCCGTATGAGTGCAACCCGCAGTCCGAAAGTAGCCGAACGCGTGGCGCCGAAAGCCTCCGACCGACCGCCGAAGAAGAAGCGCGAAGAAGACGACGGCCCGGATTTCAGCACCCTGCTGCACGCCTGGATCGAAAGCCATCGGGCCAGCCTGCTGGACAGCCTGCGCCGCCTGGGCAAGCAGCCGATCGGTAGCTTTTTTACCTGCCTGGTAATGGCAGTGGCCCTGAGCCTGCCAATGGGCCTGTCGCTGCTGCTGAGTAATGTCGAGCGCCTGGGCGGCTCGTGGCAGCGTGCGGCACAAATTTCACTGTACTTGCAATTGGATGCCAGCCCGACGGAAGGCGAAAGCCTGAGCGAGCAGATCAAGGCCATGCCGGGTGTGGCGGATGCCGAGTTCATCAGCAAGGAAAAGGCCCTGGATGAGTTTCAGCAGCAGTCCGGGCTGGGCGAGGCACTCAAGGAACTGCCACACAATCCATTGCCGGGCGTGGTCCTGGTGACGCCGGACGAGGTTGACAAGGCGACACTGGAAGCCTTGCGCCAGCGCCTGGCCGAGTTGCCCAAGGTGCAGCAGGCACAACTGGACCTGGTCTGGGTCGAGCGGTTGGCGGCGATTCTCAAGCTGGGCGACCGCTTTGTCTTCGGCCTGACCGTGCTGCTGGTTTCTGCATTACTTTTGGTGATAGGCAATACCATTCGTCTTCATATTGAAAACCGCCGCACCGAAATCGAAGTGATTAAACTGGTTGGTGGTACGGACAGCTACGTGCGTAGGCCGTTTCTGTACATGGGCGCGCTTTATGGCTTCGGTGCGGGAATTTTTTCCTGGGGTGTCCTGGCCTTCGGCCTCAGCTGGTTGAACGAGGCGGTGGTCGGGCTTGCCGGTCTGTACGGCAGCGATTTCGCCCTGGCGGGGGTGCCGTCCGCCGATGGTCTGTCGCTCTTGCTTGGTGCCGTGCTGTTGGGGTATATCGGTGCTTGGATTGCGGTCGCACGGCATCTTCGCGAGCTGGCGCCCAAGTAATTAACGTCAAATTAATGTGTTTTTGTTGGTATTGACCGTAGTCGTGGTTCAGGGAACTTGTCTTGTGGTCCCCGGTCAATTTTCGCAGTGCTTCACTGCACGAGTCATGTGAGTCGGAGGTTTTTTCGTATGACCACTTCTTTGCAACCTGCCTATGCGCTGGTCCCAGGTGCGAACCTGGAGGCTTACGTCAATACGGTGAACAGCATTCCACTGCTGACGCCGGAGCAGGAGCGTGAACTGGCCGAGAGTCTCTATTATGAGCAGGATCTGGGGGCGGCTCGGCAGATGGTGCTCGCCCACCTGCGTTTTGTCGTGCATATCGCCCGTAGCTATTCCGGCTACGGTCTGGCCCAGGCTGATCTGATCCAGGAAGGTAACGTTGGCTTGATGAAAGCGGTGAAACGTTTCAATCCGGAAATGGGTGTGCGTCTGGTGTCGTTTGCCGTGCACTGGATCAAGGCAGAAATCCACGAATTCATCTTGCGCAACTGGCGGATCGTCAAAGTGGCGACCACCAAGGCCCAGCGCAAGTTGTTCTTCAACCTGCGCAGCCAGAAGAAGCGCCTGGCCTGGTTGAACAACGAGGAAGTTCATCGCGTGGCCGAAAGCCTTGGGGTCGAGCCGCGTGAAGTGCGCGAGATGGAAAGCCGGCTGACCGGTCAGGACATGGCGTTCGATCCGGCGGCGGAAGCCGACGATGACAGCGCGTTCCAGTCTCCGGCCAACTATCTGGAAGATCATCGCTACGATCCGGCTCGTCAGCTGGAGGATGCCGACTGGAGCGAAAACTCCAATAGCAACCTGCACGAGGCCCTGGAAGTCCTGGACGAACGCAGTCGCGACATTCTCTACCAACGCTGGTTGGCGGAAGATAAAGCCACGTTGCACGACCTGGCGCAAAAGTACAACGTCTCAGCCGAGCGTATCCGCCAGTTGGAAAAGAGCGCGATGAACAAACTCAAACTGTCGATTGCCGCGTAGCCGACGCAATAATAGTTGTGGCGTTCCGACAAGCGCGCTCGCCACACGCTGGCTGGCGCTCGGTTATAGCGCCCAGGGCGTCTTGCGTGAAGTGTTCAGTCCCGTTAGGTGGCTACTGCCACCCAACTGGCTCATTTGTTGGCGAATCCAGCCGGCACGCCGTGCCACGTAGGTGCTTGGATGGCTCGCACTCCATTTGCGGGGATTGGGCAGCACTGCCGCCAGCAAGCTGGCCTGCTGACGCGACAAGGCCGCCGCACTGACGCCGAAGTGGTGCCGCGCCGCCGCTTCGGCGCCAAACACCCCGTCATCCCATTCAGCGCTATTGAGGTACACCTCGAGAATCCGCTGCTTGGGCCACATGACTTCGATCAGCATGGTAAACCAGGCTTCCAATCCCTTGCGCAGGTAACTGCGACCGGACCAGAGAAACAGGTTCTTCGCCACCTGCTGACTGAGGGTGCTGGCGCCCCGGATCGAACCGCCACGTTCGTTATGGGCCAAAGCAGCCTGGATCGCGCCGAAATCGAAGCCCCAGTGCTCGGGAAACTTCTGGTCCTCGCCGGCCATCGCCGCTACCTTGAGGTCGTCGGAGATCTGGTTCCAGGGTTTCCAGGTGCGTTGCAGGTCGATCGGCTCGCCCTCGGTCCATGACTCGATCTTGCGCTCGATCATCAGCGCGGTGCCTGGCGGCGGCAGCCAACGCAATAGCAACACCAACAGCACGCTCGCAATAGCGAACCACTTCAAGACGATGGTGAGGCGACGGAAAAGAAAACTCAGCATGGAGATGGCTTGGCCGGGGCGTTGGAGCGGGCCATTATACAGACCCTGTGTCCCCTGAATGGAGTTCGTCATGTTGCGTGCTTTTCTGCTGCTCGCCGGATTTTTCGGCTTCACCGGTGTCGCCCTCGGCGCCTTCGCCGCCCACGGCCTGAAGAACCGCCTGAGCGCGGACTACCTGGCGATCTTCCATACCGGCGTCAGTTACCAGTTGATCCATGCCTTGGCATTGTTCGGCGTCGCCTTGCTGGCTGCGCATATCCCTGGGCGGCTGGTGACGTGGGCTGGCGCGGCGTTTACGGCAGGCATCCTGCTGTTCTCCGGCAGTCTGTACCTGTTGACCCTGACGGGTGTGAGTAAGCTTGGCCTCATCACTCCATTGGGTGGCCTGGCGTTTCTCGGGGGATGGTTCTGCCTGGGTCTGGCCGCTTGGCGTCTGGCTTGACTGCCAGGTCCATTTGAAGACGAATGGCTTGGGTCGCCCTGGCTGATCGGGCTAGAATGCGGGCCCCTAAAAATGATGGCAGCCCGGCGCATGCACATTCAATTGAACGGCGAATCCTTTGAACTGCCCGACGGCGAAACCGTCGCGGCATTGCTGGCCCGGCTTGACCTGACCGGGCGGCGAGTGGCGGTGGAGCTGAACCTGGATATCGTCCCGCGTAGCCAGCATGGCGAGACCGCCCTGCAGGAAGGCGATCAGGTCGAAGTGGTGCAGGCCATTGGCGGCGGCTAGTGGCTTGTACGGTGAGTTCGTTAGCTCAAGTTCGGATGCCATAAGTCCATGGCCAAGGCGCTGTGACGAGTCATAGCCGGGCTATGGCGAGGAACAGCAACGCAAGCCAGGGATTTAGGGCGCCGAAATGGACTCATAGAACTCACCACACAGGCCACTAGTTGTCCCTGACCCACTCTGCAAACCCTCAACCCTTCAAGAGGATTCCCGAATGAGCACTGTTCGCAGCGACAAGCCCTTCGTGCTGGCCGGTCGTACCTTCCAGTCCCGCCTGTTGGTCGGTACCGGCAAATACCGCGATATGGAAGAAACCCGGCTGGCCATCGAGGCCTCGGGTGCCGAGATCGTTACGGTGGCCGTGCGCCGCACCAACCTGGGCCAGAACCCCGGTGAACCGAACCTGCTGGATGTCCTGCCGCCGGATCGCTACACCATCTTGCCGAACACTGCCGGTTGTTATGACGCCATCGAGGCCGTGCGTACCTGCCGTCTGGCCCGTGAGCTGTTGGACGGTCACAACCTGGTGAAGCTGGAAGTCCTGGCCGACCAGAAGACCCTGTTTCCCAACGTGATCGAAACCCTCAAGGCCGCCGAAGTGCTGGTCAGGGAAGGCTTCGATGTGATGGTCTACACCAGCGACGACCCGATCATCGCTCGTCAACTGGCGGAAATCGGCTGCATTGCGGTCATGCCGCTGGCGGGCTTGATCGGCACCGGCCTGGGGATCTGTAACCCGTACAACCTGCAAATCATCCTGGAAGAAGCCAAGATTCCCGTACTGGTGGATGCCGGTGTCGGCACCGCCTCCGACGCCACCATTGCCATGGAGTTGGGCTGCGAAGCGGTGCTGATGAACTCGGCCATCGCCCATGCCCAGCAACCGATCCTGATGGCCGAGGCGATGAAACATGCCATCGTTGCCGGTCGCCTGGCCTACCTCGCCGGTCGCATGCCGAAAAAACTTTATGCCAGCGCCTCCTCGCCGCTGGATGGTCTGATCAAGTAAGAGCCATTGATGACTGAATCGAACGACACGCCAATCCAGACGGAAGAAGGCGAAGAGCGCCAGCACCGCCGCATCAAGAGTTTCGTGATGCGCGCCGGACGCATGACCGAAGGTCAGCAGAAAGGGCTGGAGCAGGGCACGCCGCTGTTCGTCCTGCCGCTGGCCGAGGCACCGGTAGATTTTGACCAGGTGTTTGGTCGCTCGGCGCCACGCTCGCTGGAAATCGGCTTCGGCATGGGCCATTCCCTGTTGGAGATGGCGGCGGCGGCACCGGAGCAGGACTTTATCGGCGTTGAAGTGCACCGTCCGGGTGTCGGTGCGTTGCTCAATGGCGTATTGACCCAGGGCCTGAAAAACCTGCGAGTCTACGACTGCGATGCGATCGAAGTGCTCAACCGCTGCGTGGCGGACAACAGCCTGGATCGGCTGATGCTGTTTTTCCCGGACCCTTGGCACAAGAGTCGTCATCACAAGCGGCGCATCGTCCAGGCGTCCTTTGCCGAGCTGGTGCGCAGCAAGTTGAAGGTCGGCGGGATTCTGCACATGGCCACCGACTGGGAGCCGTATGCCGAATACATGCTGGAAGTGATGAATGTCGCGCCGGGCTATCGCAACCTGGCCGCAGATGGCCAATACGTACCGCGTCCGGCCGAGCGTCCGATCACCAAGTTCGAACGTCGTGGCGAGCGTTTGGGGCATGGGGTGTGGGATTTGAAGTTCGAGAAGCTGAGCTGAGGTGCTGAACTGGGTTTGGACCGAGTGCCTACCCAGATCGCGACTCTGTAGGAGCCGATAAGCCGATTCCTACGGTGACCAGGCTTTAACTTTTTGCCCGTTAGGGGCTGTACGAAATGTTTTCGAGCGAAGGCCAGGCAAGGCGATCCGGTTTTCAACGCCGCATGAGCGAGCGCAAACACATTTCCTACAACGCCTAGCGCCGATCCGCCACCACCCCGATCAACACCAGAACCACCAACAACACCGGTGCCAGGCTGTAGTTGTTGAACTGGCTCAGGCCTCGCACCACCCAGGGCGTGGCGTAGATCAGCGCCGCGCCGCTGCCGATCATGCACAACAGCGCCAGCAGCGGTACACGCAGGGCGCCGGCGATGCTGCCCAGGCGTTGATCGATCCAACCCTTGATATCGGCGCCAAACAGCACCAGCAGGCAGCCCACCAACGCCAGGGCAATTTCCGACAGGTTGCTGCGGCTCCAGCGTGACACCGTGGCGAGCAGGTCGAGTAGCAGGTCCATGGGGTTTCCTTAGGTCAAGAAGTATTGCAGCAGGTCGTTGAGAAATAGCTGGCCACGGGCGGTCGCCGCCAGGCGTGTGGGTTCGACCTGCAACAGGCCGTTTTGTTCTGCTTCGGCCCGCCCTTCGTGCAAACGGTCGAGACTCAGTCCGGTGCGTTGCGCAAACAAGATCGCATCGACGCCCTCGGTCAGCCGCAGGGCATTCATCAGGAACTCGAACGGCAACTCGTCGTTACTCAGGGCTTTCTCCCCAGCCTGGAAACTTTTGGCCGGGTTCAGGTAGTCCTTGGGCAGGCGGGTTTTCCAGGTGCGAACGATGCGCCCGTCCGGGTGGCTGAGTTTGCCGTGGGCTCCGGCACCGATGCCGATGAAGTCGCCGAAGCGCCAGTAATTGAGATTGTGCCGCGCCGCACGCCCCGACTGGGCATAGGCCGAGACCTCGTATTGGGTATAGCCGTGTTCGGCCAGCAGGGCCTGCCCAGCTTCCTGGATATCCCACAGGGTGTCGTCCTCCGGCAGCGTCGGCGGCTGGTTCCAGAACACGGTGTTGGGCTCCAGGGTCAACTGGTACCAGGACAGGTGCGTCGGCTTCAGCGCGATGGCCTGGCGCAGGTCGCCGAGGGCGTCTTCCAGGGACTGGTCGGGCAAGCCGTGCATCAGGTCCAGGTTGAAGTTGTCAAAGCCGGCCCGGCGCGCCATGTCCGCCGCTCGCATGGCTTCGTCGCCGGTGTGGATGCGACCCAGAGCCTTGAGTTTTGCTGCCTGGAAGCTCTGGATACCAATCGACAGGCGATTGATCCCCAACTGCCGGTAGGCGACGAATTTCTCCTGCTCGAAGGTTCCCGGATTGGCTTCCAGGGTGATTTCGATATCGCTGGCGAACGGGATGCGCGCCTCGACACCCTTGAGCAAGCGCCCCAGTGCCTGGGCGCTGAACAGGCTCGGCGTGCCGCCGCCGAAGAAGATCGAACTCAGTTCACGGCCATGGACGGCCAACAGATTCTGGTCGAGGTCGGCCAGCAGCGCGTCGACATACGCTTGCTCCGGCAATACCGGGCTGGCGGCGTGGGAGTTGAAGTCGCAATACGGGCATTTGCGCACGCACCAGGGGATATGGATGTACAGCGCCAAGGGCGGCAGTTGCGCCAGGGGCGCCCGAGGAGGTTGCGCACCGCCATGGATCAGCGGTAGCGAGGAGGTCCGAGTCATTGCAGGCCCAGGCGTTGGCGCAGCAGGACCATGGCGCGGGCGCGGTGACTGAGTTGGTTCTTTTCCACGGGGTTCAGCTCGGCGCTGGAGCAGTCGCGCTCCGGTACCCAGAACAGCGGGTCATAGCCAAAGCCCCGTTCACCGCGCGCGGCAGTCAGAATACGGCCGTGCCACAGGCCTTCACAGAGAATCGGCAGTGGGTCGTCGGCGTGTCGCACCAGCGCCAGGACGCAGACGAACTGGGCGCCACGCTCGGCCTGCGGGACATCCCTGAGGGCCTCCAGCAGCTTGGCATTGTTCGCCGCGTCGCCCTGACCGTCGGCATAACGGGCCGAGTAGATCCCTGGCGCACCGCCGAGGAAGTCCACCGCCAGGCCAGAATCGTCGGCCAGCGCCGGCAAACCGCATATACGTGCGGCATTGCGGGCCTTGAGGATGGCGTTCTCGACAAACGACAGACCGGTTTCTTCCGGCTCGACACTGCTGAACTCGCCGATCGAGCGCAGTTGCACCGAATCACCGAGCATGGCCTGGAGTTCTTTGAGTTTGCCAGCGTTGTGGCTGGCCAGTACCAGTTGAGTGAAGTTCATCATTCGCCAGGGAAGAGCTCTTGGTTGAAGCTGAATTTATGCGGTTGGCCGCCGGTGGTGACGCTGATTTCGAAGGTCCGGGTTTCCTGCTGGGGAACCGGGTACTGGGCGATATAGTAGACCGCGCCCTGCTCGGTGATCTGTTTGAAGGTCAGCGGCAGGCTGGCGCTGGTCAAGTCCTTGATGGTGCCGCTGACCTGAGCGACCACGGGCTTGTTGCCCTTGAGCACCGAAATATTGATCACGCCCATCTGCTTGCCGCGCAGCAACTTCGCCGCCTTGGCAATATCCGGCTGCAGGTAGGTGGAATTGAAGGTGTTGTAGTGTACGGCGATGTCACCGAACACTTCCCGGCGCTCGCCCTTGATGATGTCCGCGGCCATGGCCGAGACGCCCAGGCAGGCAGTCAGCAGGAAAATCGCTAGACGACTCATGATCATGCTCCTTGAAGTCAGGTGATTCATACCGCGATCTTGTGTTCCAGCCTGCTGGGGCTGCTGACGCGGTAGATGCCAATCTCACCTAATAGATTAGGCCATAGCTTGCTTGCCCACCCGTGGCGGTGCTGTTGATCCACCGCCAACCGATCAATGACCTTGGCGGCACGTTCGCGACACAGCTCTTCAAAGTCCTCGAACGTGCAAAAGTGGATATTCGGCGTGTTATACCAAGTGTACGGCAGGAATTCCGAAACCGGCATCCGTCCCTTGCTCGCCAGGTACCAGCGGCAGCGCCAATGACCGAAGTTGGGGAAGGTGATAATGCACTGGCGTCCGACCCGAAGCATTTCGTCGAGGATCTTGTCCGGGTAATGCACGGCCTGCAAGGCTTGGGTCATGACCACGATGTCGAAGCTGTTGCTGGCGAAATTGCCCAGACCTTTGTCCAGATCCTGCTCGATGACGTTAATGCCGTTGGCCACGCACTCGGCAATGTTGTCGGGGTCGTTTTCCAGGCCGTAACCGGTGACTTGCTTGTTGTCGCGCAGCCAGGTCAGCAGTTCGCCGTTGCCACACCCGAGGTCGAGCACGCGGCTGCCGGCGGGGATCCACTCTTGGATGATTTCCAGGTCGGCTCTCATGGCGTTCTCACACTTCAACTCGGTTCATGTAGTTAGCGAATGCCTGCAGATAACGCGGGATCGGAATCAGGAAGGCGTCGTGGCCTTGCGGGGCGTCGATTTCCAGGTAACAGACGTCCTTGCGGGCCGCCATCAGCGCGTCGACCAGTTCCCGCGAACGGGCCGGGGAAAAGCGCCAGTCGGTGGTGAAGGACATCACGCAGAACTTGGCGCGGGCGTTGGCGAAGGTCTTGGCCAGGTCGTCGTCGAAGTTCGCCGCCGGATCGAAGTAATCCAGGGCCTTGGTCATCAGTAGGTAGGTGTTGGCGTCGAAGCGCCCGGAAAACTCTTCACCCTGATAGCGCAGATAGCTTTCGACCTGGAATTCGACGCTATGGAAGTCGTAGTTGAGCTTCTCGCTCTTGAGCCCGCGACCGAATTTCTCGCCCATGGAGTCGTCGGACAGGTAAGTAATGTGCCCGACCATCCGCGCCAGCATCAGGCCGCGCTTGGGAATCACCCCACGCTCCTGGAAGGAACCCCCATGGAACTCTGGGTCGGTGAGGATCGCCTGGCGTGCCACTTCGTTGAAGGCGATATTCTGTGCCGACAATTTCGGTGCCGAGGCGATAGCCAGACAATGGCGCACGCGATCCGGGTAGGTGATGGTCCATTGCAGGGCCTGCATGCCCCCCAGGCTGCCGCCGATCACCGCGGCCCATGAGCCGATGCCCAGGCGATCGGCGAGACGGGCCTGGCTGTGGACCCAGTCTTCCACGGTCAGCACCGGGAAGTCGGCGCCGAACGGTTTGCCGGTCTCGGGGTTGATGCTGCTTGGGCCGGTGGAACCGTTGCAGCCGCCGAGATTGTTGAGGCTGACGACAAAGAACTTGTGGGTGTCGATGGGCTTGCCGGGGCCGATGCAGCTATCCCACCAGCCGGGTTTGCGCTCGTCGGCGCTGTGATAGCCCGCTGCGTGATGATGGCCGGACAGGGCATGGCAGATCAGTACGGCGTTGCTCGCCGTGGCATTGAGGCTGCCGTAGGTTTCGTAGATCAGGTCGTAGGCGGGCAGGGAGCGACCGCAGGCCAGGGCCAGGGATTCGCTGAAATGCGCCGTTTTCGGCACGACCAGCCCGACGGAATCGTGGGGAAAGACAGTGGACATCAACCCTGCTCGCGCTTAAATGAGGCGTAAGTCTAATGAGCGGGGGAGTCAGCGGCAAGCAAAGGTCGGACTGGAGGTTATTAGGCGCCAAACAGGGGCTTGTGGCGCAGAGCTTGTGCGGCGATCCGACAAGCTCCGCTCCGACAATAAGCGCCACACTTGGGCGCCCGATCAGATCAGCCGAAACAATACTTCCGGCATGCCGCTCATCACCGCCAATGGGGGAATCACGTAGCTCTGCAGCAGCTGGATGACCAGGAACGCGAGGATCGGCGAGATATCCAGTCCGCCCAGGTTTGGCACGATCTTGCGAAACGGTGCCAGGGCCGGCTCGCTGATTTGGAACACCAGCTCAGCGGCGGGACTGTGGCTGTTCGGGGCCACCCAGGAGAGGATGACGCTGATGATCATGGCGAAGAAGAACACCTTGAGGAACAGCGAAGTGACGCCGATGATCGCCCAGATCAACAGGAGACCGATATGGCCGGTCACGCCGTAGCTCAACAGCAGGATCACCGCCATCAGCAGCATCTGGACGATGATCGCCAGCACCAGCGAGGACATGTCCAGGCCGAACAGGCTCGGAATGACCCGGCGCAGCGGCTTGAGCAGCGGTTGGGTGGCTTTGACGGTGAACTGGCAGAGCGGGTTGTAGAAGTTCGCGCGCACCAGTTGCAGGATGAAACGCAGCAGAACCACCAACAGATAGAGGCTGCCCAGGGTCTGGATGACAAAAATAGCAGCGCTATTGAGTGCAAACATTAAGTGTTTCCTCGAGGATTACTGACCGAGTTGCTCGGCCATTTCAGCCGAACGCCGGGCGGCGGCGCCGAGCGCCTGTTCTACCAGGGCTTCGAAGCCACCGGCCTGGAATGTCTTGATCGCGGCTTCGGTGGTGCCGGCTGGCGAGGTCACCCGACGGCGCAGCTCGCCTGCGTCGACGTCGCTGGCGACGGCCATGTGAGCCGCACCGAGGGCGGTCTGCTGGCTCAGTTGGACGGCGACTTCACGCGATAGGCCGAGTTTCTCGCCGGCGGCGCTCATGGCCTCGATCAGCAGGAAAAAATACGCCGGGCCGCTACCGGATACTGCCGTGACCGCATCCAGTTGCTGTTCTTCGTCCAACCACAGGGCGGTGCCGACGGCGCCGAGCAAGGTCTGTGCCTGCTGGCGTTGCTCGGCGGATACTTGCCCGGTGGCGAACAGGCCGCTCACGCCCTGGCGCAGCAGTGCTGGGGTGTTGGGCATGCAGCGCACGATCGGCTGGGCGCCGAGCCAGTTGTTCATGCTCGCGCAGGTGATGCCGGCGGCAATGGACACCACCAGTTGTTGAGGTTTCAGGTTCGGGCGCAAGGCTTCGCACACGGCTTTCATGGCCTGTGGCTTGACCGCCAGCACTACCACGTCAGCGCCTTCGATGGCTTCGGCGTTGTCGGCGAACACTTCGATGCCGTGCTCGGCCTGGACCCGTGCGCGGGCCTCGGCGCCCGGATCGCTGGCGCGAATCAGCGCGGCGTCCAGACCTTCGGCCCGCAGGCCGCCAATCAGGCTGGCAGCCATGTTGCCAGCACCGATGAAGGTGATTCGATTATTGCTCATGACGGATCCTTTGAACGAGTGTGTAAGGCCATTTCAGCCCTGGCCGTAGTCGCGGGCACCAAACAGCGCGGTACCGATCCGCACCCAAGTGGCACCCTGGGTAATGGCCGACTCAAGATCATGGCTCATACCCATGGAAAGTGTGTCGAGCGGCAGGTGGAGGCTGTCCTGCAACGTCCGCACCGTGGCGAACGCGGCGTCTTGGGCTGCGCGCTCCTCGGTGGGCTCGGGAATCGCCATCAGTCCACGCAGCACCAGGTTCGGCAAGGCGCCGATGGCGGTGGCCAGGGCCGGTAAGTCCGCTGGCGTGCAGCCGGATTTGCTGGCTTCGCCGCTGACATTGAGCTGAATGCAGATATTCAACGGTGGCAGGTTGGCCGGGCGCTGTTCGGACAGGCGCTGCGCGATTTTCAGGCGATCCACGGAGTGTACCCAGTCGAAATGCTCGGCGATGGCGCGAGTCTTGTTCGATTGAATGGGGCCGATAAAGTGCCAACACAAGGGCAGATCGGTCAATTCGGCCTGTTTGCCGAGGGCTTCCTGCAGATAGTTCTCGCCGAAATCGCGCAGGCCCGCGGCATGGGCTTCGCGCACGGCGCCGGCGGGCTTGGTCTTGCTCACGGCGAGCAGGCGAATGTCGGCGGCGTTACGGCCACAGGCTTGAGCAGCAGCGCTGATACGGGCTGCAACGCAAGTAAGGTTGTCTGCTATCGTGGTCATTGAATTTCGCCAGCAGGTCAAAAGTCTGCGGCATTCTACCTGTATTGGGGAGTCTCATGGATATCACCGAGCTGCTAGCTTTTAGCGCCAAACAGGGAGCGTCGGACTTGCACCTCTCGGCCGGGCTGCCGCCGATGATCCGGGTCGATGGCGACGTGCGCCGGATCAACCTGCCGGCACTGGACCACAAACAGGTCCACGACCTGATCTACGACATCATGAATGACCGCCAGCGCAAGGACTTCGAGGAGTTCCTGGAAACCGATTTTTCCTTCGAGGTGCCGGGTGTGGCGCGTTTTCGGGTCAACGCTTTCAATCAGAACCGTGGTGCGGGCGCGGTATTTCGCACCATCCCGACGAGAGTCCTGACCATGAGCGACTTGGGCATGGGTGAGGTGTTTCGCAAAATTACCGAGGTCCCCCGTGGTCTGGTACTGGTGACCGGGCCTACCGGTTCGGGCAAGTCGACCACCCTGGCGGCGATGATCGACCACCTGAACAACAACAAGCATCACCATATCCTGACCATCGAAGACCCGATTGAATTCGTTCACGAGTCGAAGAAGTGCCTGGTCAACCAGCGTGAAGTGCACCGCGACACCCAGAGTTTCTCCGCTGCCCTGCGCTCGGCCCTGCGGGAAGATCCGGATGTGATTTTGGTGGGCGAGATGCGCGACCTGGAAACCATTCGCTTAGCGCTGACCGCCGCCGAAACCGGCCATTTGGTGTTCGGTACGCTGCACACTACCTCCGCGGCGAAGACCATCGACCGGGTGGTCGACGTGTTCCCGGCGGAGGAGAAATCCATGGTCCGTTCGATGCTTTCCGAATCCCTGCAAGCGGTGATTTCTCAGAGTCTGCTGAAAAAAGTCGGCGGTGGGCGGGTCGCGGCCCATGAAATCATGCTTGGCACCCCGGCGATCCGTAACCTGATTCGCGAGGATAAGGTGGCGCAGATGTATTCCTCGATCCAGACCGGCGGATCCCTCGGCATGCAGACTCTCGACATGTGCCTCAAGGATCTGCTGACCAAAGGGTTGATCACTCGCGATAACGCACGCGAGAAGGCGAAGATTCCGGACAATTTCTAGTGCGGTGTTTCTGAAGCACCACACCAGGCCTGACGAAGACTGCCCGCTCGCCAAACCGATACGATCAGCGCTGGACAACCCGCAGGTGGTTGTTCTGTTCTTTCGGGATCACTCGTTTGGCGATCGTGTAGTGGCTGTCCCAGTAGGGTTTCTTCAGCGTGTCGATAGTCACGGCCTTGCCCCGGCGCGGCGCATGGATGAATCGGTCGTTGCCCAGGTAGATGGCGACGTGGTTGACTTTGCGGCTCTTGATGTTGAAGAACAGCAGGTCGCCCGGCTTCAGGTCCTTGCGATCGACTTTCAGCCCATGGCCGGTAGCCATGGCGTTGGAGGTGCGCGGCAGATCTGCGGCGGCCACGCCGTTGAAGGCATACTTGACCAGCCCGCTGCAATCGAAGCCCTTGCTCGGACTGCTGCCGCCCCAGCGATAAGGCGTGCCCAGCACATTCACCGCACGGCTCAGCACGGTACTGCTCTGCTCGGCGTTCGGTGCTGCGGCGACAGCCGTGGTGAGCACGCTGTGGCGCACTTTGAGCGAGTTGTTGCGCTTGCCAGGCTGCCTGCTGATTGGCGCGCTGATCTCGGATAATTTGGCAACGGTTGCAGGTGACTTTGCAGTATGACCGTTGATGGATGGAAGACGTTGTTCACGATTAGTGGCCTGAGCGGCCAATGGCATCAAAAGGCAAAGGGTCAGCCATGTCTTGAAAAATGATCGCATTAAGCAAGGCTCGTATAGGATAGCGCGCAACTTTATAACAGCTTTTAGGTCATTTCTGAGGCCGTTTGTCGATTCTATACAGCGGTCAAAACTGCTTCGAGACCGCAAAAGCCGACCCATGAGTCACGTGCAGCTCAGGCTCCACAAGGCTTTCAGCGATTTTCAGTAAGAGTCTGTTACACGTTTTGAGGCAGTAAAAAAGTCACACGAAATGACGAAAAATTTATCTATCGAGCTCAAGGAGGTCATTTATGAATAGCTATCGGCAGGATGGAGCGACGGTAGGTACCCACAATGTTCTACTCGGGTATTTGCTGTGGATTTTCGGCTTTACCGGTTCTCACCGCTTTTATTACGGTAAGCCGATCACTGGCACGATCTGGTTTTGTACCCTGGGGCTTTTGGGAATCGGTTGGCTGATCGATGTGTTCCTGATTCCGGGCATGGATCGTGATGCTGATCTGCGATTTACCACCGGGCCACTCAGCTATAACGTCGCCTGGCTGCTGTTGACATTCCTCGGCATCCTGGGTGTCCATCGGATGTACCAGGGCAAATGGTTGACCGGGCTGCTTTACCTGGTGACGGGTGGGCTGCTGGGGTTGGGCGTGCTGTATGACTTCTGGACGTTGAATGACCAGATATCGCTGAAGAACAGCGGGCGAGTCTGAAACGCACACGGGTGGCGAGCGGGTCGGAACGCCACTCGCCACGGTTGTGGTGATAGCCACGCGACAGTGTCACGCCCGGTGAGTGATCCGCCCATCCATCAAGGTATAACGCACCGTTCCCGGCAACGTATGGCCGATGAACGGGCAGTTCTCGCCACGGGACAACCAATGCTCGCCAGCCACGGTGCAGGCGCCTGGATCGAACAGCACCAGGTCCGCCGCTACCCCCACCGCCAGCTTGCCCGCCGGCAGACGCAGGGCATCGGCCGGGCCGGCGCTCAGGCGCGCGAGCAGGGTCGGTAGGTCCAGCAGGCCATCCTCTACCAGGGTCAACGCCAGCGGCAGTAGCAGCTCGACGCTGCTGATACCCGGCTCGGTCGCGCCGAAAGGGGCCAGCTTGGCGTCCCGTTCATGCGGCTGGTGATGGCTGGAAATCGCCTGTATCACCCCGGATTTCAGCGCTGCACGCAGGCCGTCGCGGTCGGCGCGGGTGCGCAGCGGCGGCTGCACGTGATAGAGGCTGGAGAAATCGATCAATGCTTCGTCGGTCAGGATCAACTGGTACAGCGCCACGTCGGCGGTAACCCGCAGACCCCGCGCCTGCGCCTGCGCGATCAGCGCCACGCCACGGGCGCTGGTCAGTTGGCTGAAATGTGCGCGTACACCGGTTTGCTCCACCAACAGCAGGTCGCGGGCCAGGGCCACCGTTTCGGCGGTTTCCGGGATGCCCGGCAAACCGAGGAAGCTGGCGGTCGCGCCTTCGTGGGCCAGGCCGCCTTCGGCCAGGTCATGGTCCTGGGAATGGAACACCACCGTCAGGTCGAAGGTCGCCGCATAATCCAACGCCCTGCACAAGGTGCGACTGTTGCGAAAACTGTCCAGGCCGTTACTGAAAGCCACGCAACCGGCATCACGCAGCGCAACCAGTTCCGCCAGTTGTTCGCCGTCCAGGCCCTTGCTCAGTGCACCGATGGGGAACACCTTGGTATTACCGGCCTCGCGGGCACGGTCGAGGATCAGTTCGGCCACGGCCGAAGTGTCCAACACCGGTTTGGTGCGTGGTGGACAACACAGGCTGGTGACACCGCCAGCGGCGGCGGCACGGGTTTCGCTGGCGATATTGCCTTTGCGGCTGTAACCGGGTTCGCGCAGGGCCACGTTGAGGTCGACCAGCCCAGGGGCGGCAACCAGGCCCTTGGCGTCGATGGTTTCACTGGCCGCGAAACCCACCGGGGCGGCGCCGATGGCAATGATCTTACCGGCCTCCAGGTGCAGATCGGTCACTTGATCCAGGCCGCTGCTTGGATCGATGACGCGGGCGCTGAGAATGCTGAGCTTCACTGGGCGTTCTCCTGCTCGAATTGGCGCTGGGCGGTCTGCCCGCTCATGGCCATGGACAGCACGGCCATGCGCACGGCGATACCATAGGTGACTTGATTGAGGATGACCGAGCGCGGACCGTCGGCCACCGCCGACTCGATCTCCACGCCGCGGTTGATTGGACCTGGGTGCATCACGATGGTATCCGGCCTGGCGCCGGCCAGGCGTGCGGTGGTCAGGCCGAACAAGCGGTAGAACTCACCTTCGCTGGGCAGCAGGCCGCCGGTCATGCGTTCACGCTGTAGGCGCAGCATGATCACCACGTCGACATCCTTCAGACCCTCGGCCATGTCGGTGTAAACCTTCACGCCGAATTGCTCGATTCCGATGGGCAGCAGGGTTTTTGGCGCGATCACGCGGATATCCGGGCAGCCCAGGGTCTTCAGCGCCAGCATGTTCGAGCGGGCGACCCGCGAGTGCAGGATGTCGCCGACAATGGCCACGGAGAGGTTTTCGAAGCCACCCTTGTGGCGACGGATGGTCAACATGTCGAGCATGCCCTGGGTCGGGTGTGCGTGCCGGCCATCGCCGCCGTTGATGATCGCCACCCGTGGGCAGACGTGCTCGGCGATGAAGTGCGCGGCGCCGGAATCGCCGTGGCGCACCACGAACATGTCGGCGGCCATGGCCTCGAGGTTGCGCAGGGTGTCGAGGAGGGTTTCACCCTTGCTTGCGGACGAGGTCGACACGTTCAGGCTGATCACGTCCGCCGACAGCCGTTGGGCCGCCAGTTCGAAGGTGGTCCGGGTGCGAGTGGAATTCTCGAAGAACACGTTGCACACGGTCTTGCCGCGTAGCAGCGGGACCTTCTTCACCGCCCGAGCGCCGACCTCAAGGAAGGAGTCGGCGGTATCGAGGATCTCGGTGAGCAACTCGCGAGGTAAACCGTCAAGTGACAGGAAGTGGCGCAACTGGCCCTGATCATTGAGCTGCAGGGGGCGCTTGGCGTCTGGAGGCGTCATCGCTAGGGACTCTTTTTAAGTGCTTAAAGGGCCAGGTCTTGAAGTTCAAGTTGGAACGGTGCAGGGCCGGACAACTTTACCCGTTCCGTGGGCGCCAGTGACAGGGTCGCGCCCACTACATTCGGTCGGATCGGCAATTCGGCGGCGTCCAGGTCCAGTAGACAGACAAGGGTCACGCTGGCCGGGCGACCATAGTCGAACAGTTCGTTGAGGGCGGCGCGAATGGTCCTTCCACTCATCAGCACATCGTCGATCAGCACCAGGTGCTGACCTTCGATCTCAAACGGCAGCTCGGAGGGGCGCACCTGTGGGTGCAGGCCGTTCTGACTGAAGTCATCGCGGTAGAAGGAGACATCCAGGATGCCTAGCGCCGAATCGCTGTCCAGCGCCTTGAGCAACGCCTGGGCGACCCACACACCGCCGGTACGGATGCCGATATAATGTGGGGTATCGATGGCGCGTTGTTCAAGGTGGGCCTTGAGACGGATGGCCATCTGGTCGATCAGTTCGGTGGGATTGGGCAGGCTCATGGTGGCTCCTTCAAGGCCCTCGCCCGGCAAGCGCGGCGGGGGCTGAAACGGTGGGGCGTCAAACGCCTTCAGAGTTGGGGTGCAGGGTTTTCTTCGATCCAGCTTTGCAGTAACAGCTTGGCGGCGATAGCGTCCACCGGGTTATCGCGATAGGTGCCTTTCTGCCCGCCCTTGGCCAGGCGCTCACCCTTGGCCTCGAAAGTGGTCAAGCGTTCATCCTGGGTGAAAAAAGGCACGTTGTAGCGACCGTTGAGCCGGCGGGCGAATTTTTCCGCACGAGCGCACATCTCACTGGGTGTGCCGTCCATGTTCAAGGGCAGGCCGACCACCACGGCATCGGGTTGCCACTCCTTGATAAGGGCTTCGACCTGACTCCAATCGGGAATGCCGTTCTGCGCCTTGAGGGTACACAGCTCGCGGGCTTGGCCGGTGATCATCTGGCCGACGGCGACGCCGATCTGCCGGGTCCCGTAATCGAAGCCCAGCAATAGGCGGATAGTGGTCATCAGGCGTGGCCCGCCTGACTGGTGAGCAGACTGAGGTTGACGCCCAACTGGGCGGCGGCGGCGGCCAGGCGGGCATCGCTGTCGGTTTCGAAAAGGATATCGGGGGAGAACGGGCAGGTCAGCCAGGCGTTATCGGTCAGTTCGGCTTCCAGTTGCCCAGCTTCCCAGCCGGCATAGCCAAGGGCGATCAGGCTGCGTGGCGGGCCGATACCGTCGGCGATGGCGAACAGCACATCCTGGGATGTCGACAGCGCCAGGCCTTCGAGTTCGACGGTGGCCTGATAGGTCTTGCCGATTGGGTGCAGGACAAAACCGCGATCGGTCTGCACCGGACCGCCGGAGTAGATCGGCACATGCTGGCAGAGTCCTGGCGGATCGATATCCGGGCGCAACTGTTCGAGAATATCGGCCAGGTTCAGGGACTGTGGACGGTTGATAACCAAGCCCATGGCACCGTTCGCGGTGTGCTCGACGATATAGGTCAAGGTCTGCGCGAAATTCGGGTCGGCCATATGCGGCATGGCGATCAGGAAGTGATGCTTGAGGTAAGTCGGGGTGAGATTTTTCATGAACTCTAGTGTGGCGTTGGGCGGGCGAGCTGACAAGCCCGCTCACCACCGGGGCAGTGGGGACCTTGGACATAATAAAAAGAAAAGAACAGCCAAAGTGAAAAATACCGAAACAGAATGTGGTGGTTTAATTTTCCCGGACACCCCGATGGGTGGAAAATGCACCTATCGCGGCGTTTTTCATGACCGACAAGCTCAGGATGATTACCGATTGTGGCGAGGGCATTTAGGTTGCTCAAACGCTCGCCAAGTGGGGTTCGCTCTAATAACCACGGATGTCGGTGATTCAACATTCCGTACCCCGGCACGCGGACAAACAGTACTGATGCATCAATTGCTGGACAGCTTGTCGCCTCGGGCAAAACGCCAGGTGCGGATGATTTCCAGGCGGTCGATGTCCGCTAGATCGCCGGTAAAGGGCGCGAAGGGCGCCGCCAGCCTCACGATGCGCTGGGCCGCCTGGTCCAGCAGGGGTTGCCCGGACGACTCCAGCACCAGCACCTCATACAGCGAACCGTCATGGTTGATCGAGACCATCAGCCGCAGGTTGCCGTAGATCTGCTGACGCCGCGCTTCTTCGGGGTAGTTGAGGTTGCCGATCCGCTCGACCTTCTTGCGCCATTCGTCCTTGTACCAGGCTCCCTTGTCGCGCATGGTAGAAGCCGCGCTCAGGCGATGGATACGCGGACGCTTGGCGTACAACTGCTGTTCCTGGGCCAGTTCGGCTTCCAGGCTGGCGATATCGTCGGACAGTTGTGAGCTGTCGAACGTTGGCGTCTGGGCCTTGGGCGCGGCTTGCACCTTGGCTTCTTCGCGGGTGACGGTTTTTTTCGGCTTCGGCGTGACGGTGGCGACAGCCGCCTTGGGGGTGGCTTTCTCGACTTGCTGCTTGACCGGCGGCGGAGTTACCTGGTTGACGGTGTTGTCCTGGAACGGCGCGACCGAGGTGGTAGTGGGGATTGCCTTCTTGTCCAGGGTGCCGCTGCCTTGCTGGTTCTCCTGGGCGATAAAGTCGGCCTTTTTGGGCTGGGTCTCGCTCTTGAACGTGGCCAGGGTGATTTCCAGGGTCCGGCTGATCTGTTTGGGCTCGACGAAGCTGAAGCCGATGCCGAGAATCAGCGCGAGGTGGATCAAGGCCGCGATAAACAAGGTAAAACCCAGCCGATCGGCTGGACGCACGCCGGTGCGGGAGAGTTCGGAGGGCAGATCGGCGGGGAGTGTCATGACCAGAAAACCAACATCACGCGTATCAGGGCCGATGCATGATAACGCAATGTTGGTTTCATCTCGGCGGTTCTATATCAACGGCTTTTGAGCTTCTGCTCGATGGCATCCATCAGCAGGCCGCCGATGTTGGTGCCGAAGGCATTGTCGATTTCGCGAATACAGGTGGGGCTGGTGACGTTGATTTCCGTCAGGTGCTCGCCGATCACGTCGAGGCCGACGAATAGCAGGCCTTTTTCGCGCAAGGTCGGGCCGACCTGGGCGGCGATCCAGCGGTCGCGGTCGGTCAACGGGCGGGCTTCGCCACGACCGCCAGCGGCCAGGTTGCCGCGGGTTTCGCCGGCAGCCGGGATCCGTGCCAGGCAATACGGCACCGGTTCGCCATCGATCATCAGGATGCGCTTGTCACCGTCCTTGATCCCTGGCAAGTAGGCCTGGGCCATGATCTGTTGAGTGCCGAGGACGGTCAGGGTCTCGAGGATCACCGACAGGTTCGGGTCGCCAACCCTGTGGCGGAAGATCGAGGTGCCGCCCATGCCGTCCAGCGGCTTGAGGATCACGTCGCCGTGCTGGGCGGCAAACTCGCGCAGGACATCCGCCCGACGGCTGACCAGGGTCGGCGGCGTGCAGTGCGGGAACTGGGTGGCGAACAGTTTTTCGTTGCAGTCGCGCAAGCTTTGGGGCTTGTTCACCACCAGTACACCGGCGCGCTCGGCCTGTTCCAGCAGATAGGTGGAGTAGACGAATTCCATGTCGAACGGCGGATCCTTGCGCATCAGGATCACGTCCAGCTCGCCCAGGGCTGCGTCGGTCTCGGCTTCCAGCTCAAACCAGTGCTCGGGGTTGGTAAACACCTTCAAGGGTTTCATCCGCGCCCGGGCCACGCCGCCGGCATCCTGATAAAGGTCTTGCTGTTCCATGTAGAACAATGTCCAGCCGCGCTCCTGGGCAGCCAGTAACATGGCCAGCGAGCTGTCCTTCTTATAGGAAATGCTGGCGATGGGGTCCATGACAATCCCGAGACGAACGCTCATGGGCTATATCCTCTGTTGGCCGCGACGGCCGCAATGGCTTGAAAAAGGGCTGTCAGAGTGGCGCTCCGGCTGTTTGCGGTCAAGGAAAAACCGCCTGTGGCTCTGGCTCCGAGGCCGCTCATGGATTGCGGGGGGAGACTGTGCTAAAAAGGTGCGCATCCTGTACGAAGTCCCTCCACATCCAGGGTGTCGCGCCCGAAAAAAGCGGGAGCCTGTAGAAAACCAGTCGCTGTGGCGAGGGTAGAACAGATATGGAACAGCACTCCAGCGCTTTGAAAGTTATGATCATCGATGACTCCAAGACGATTCGTCGCACCGCCGAAACGCTGCTCAAGCATGTCGGTTGTGAAGTCATCACGGCCGTCGACGGTTTCGAGGCGTTGGCCAAGATTGCCGATCATCATCCGGATATTATCTTTGTCGACATCATGATGCCGCGTCTGGATGGTTATCAGACCTGTGCCCTGATCAAGAACAACAATGCGTTCAAATCGACCCCGGTGATCATGCTGTCCTCCAAGGACGGTTTGTTCGACAAGGCCAAGGGGCGCATCGTCGGCTCGGATCGGTTTTTGACCAAGCCGTTTAGCAAAGAGGAGTTGCTGGAGGCAATCAAGGCCCATGTACCGGGGTTCGGGGCAGTGGAACAAGTACGTTGACGGGTGGCCGGTGGGTCGTCCGTTTTATAAGAATAGAGGGAACACCATGGCACGCATCCTGATCGTCGATGATTCGCCGACTGAAATGTACAAACTGACCGGCATGCTGGAAAAACACGGCCATGAAGTCCTCAAAGCCGAGAATGGCGCCGACGGCGTGGCCCTGGCCCGCCAGGAAAAGCCCGACGCGGTCCTGATGGACATCGTCATGCCTGGCCTTAACGGCTTCCAGGCGACCCGCCAGTTGACCAAGGATCCGCAAACTACGGCGATCCCGGTGATCATCATCACCACCAAGGATCAGGAAACCGACAAGGTCTGGGGCACGCGCCAGGGCGCCAGGGACTACCTGACCAAGCCGGTCGAGGAAGAGACCCTGCTCCAGACGCTGAACAACGTCTTGGCCGGTTGACGGCCGACGCCCATGGCTGATTCGCAGACCGCCTTCCAGTTGCTGCTGGAAATCGACCAGCGCTGCCGGCTGCTGGCGGCGGGCTTGCCGTCCCAGGAAAACCGCCCGGATACTTGGAGCGGCATCGGTTTTCGGCTTGGCGAGCAGTGGTACGTGGCACCGATGGGCGAAGTGGCCGAGGTTCTCCATGAACCTCGCTACACCCTGTTGCCAGGGGTGAAGCCCTGGGTCAGAGGCATTGCCAACCTGCGCGGGCGATTGTTGCCGATCATGGACCTGTGCGGTTTCTTCGGCCATGAGTCGTCGGTGTTGCGCAAACAGCGACGGGTGCTGGTGGTGGAATACAAGGAGGTGTTCGCCGGCCTGCTGGTGGATGAGTTGGCGGGCATGCAGCACTTTCCCCAGGGCAGCTTGCAGATGCATTCAGCCGAGAGCCCGGAGCGGATGGTGGCACCGTTTGTACAGGGCTGTTTCGAACGAGAGCGCAATTGGTGGATCTTCAGCCCGTTTGTCCTGGCACAGGCGCCGGGCTTTCTCGATGTGGCGGCCTGACGCCATGGACGTCCGTTCAGTCTCGACGGTACAGGCGGGGAGCCTGATCGATGATTAAAGCCCACACCAGCGAGCCCCGGGGGGCTTCGCGCAGTCGTTCGCAGATCATCGCGCTGTTTATCGCGCTAATTGTGTTCATCATGTTGTTGTTTGCCAACTTCGCCTACCTGAACACTCAGTCCAACTACGACAAGCAATACATCAGCCACGCCGGCGAACTGCGGGTGTTGTCTCAGCGTATCGCCAAAAACGCCACCGAGGCGGCTTCCGGCAAGGCTGCGGCGTTCAAGTTGCTCGGCGATGCGCGCAACGACTTCGCCCAGCGCTGGGGCTACCTGAAGAAGGGTGACCCGGCCACCGGCTTGCCCGCGGCACCGTCCGTCGTGCGCAGCGAAATGTGGGCGGTGCAGCAGGATTGGGAGAGCCTGCTGAAGGACACCGACGCGATCCTCGCCAGTGAACAGACTGTGTTGTCTCTACACCAGGTGGCCGCGACCCTGGCCGAAACGGTGCCGCAGTTGCAGGTCGAATACGAAAAGGTCGTGGAAATCCTTCTGCAACGCGGCGCACCGGCGACCCAAATAGTGATGGCCCAGCGCCAATCATTGCTTGCGGAACGTATTCTCGGTGCGGTGAACACCGTGCTAGCCGGCGGGGAAGCCGCGTCCCAGGCTGCCGATGTCTTCAGGCGTGATGCGGTGCGCTTCGGTCAGGTGCTCAACGGCATGCTGCGGGGCAATGCGGCGCTGAAGATTTCCCAGGTCGAAGACAAGGACGCCCGCGCCCGTCTCGGGGATATTGCCGAACTCTTCGAGTTTGTCTCCGGCTCCGTCGACGAGATTCTTCAGACATCGCCGGAGTTGTTTCAGGTCCGCGAGTCCGCCAGCAATATCTTCAGCCTTTCGCAAACCCTGCTGGACGAAGCTTCGCAGCTAGCCAATGGTTTCGAAAACCTCGCCAGCGGGCGCTCCCTCGACACCCTCGGCGGTTATGTCCTGGGCCTGCTGGCGCTGGCCTCGATCATTCTGATCGGCCTGGTGATGGTTCGCGAAACCAACCGGCAACTGCACGAAACCGCCGAAAAAAACGAGCGCAACCAGCATGCGATCATGCGCCTGCTGGATGAAATAGAGGACCTGGCCGCTGGCGACCTGACCGTGACTGCCTCGGTGACCGAAGACTTCACCGGGACCATCGCCGATTCGATCAACTATTCGGTGGACCAGTTGCGCGACCTGGTCGCGACCATCAACCTCACCGCAGGCCAGGTGGCCGCCGCCGTGCAGGAGACTCAGGCCACCGCGATGCAATTGGCCGAAGCCTCCGAGCATCAGGCCCAACAGATCAGTGAGGCGTCCGCCGCCATCAGCGACATGGCCAAATCCATCGATCAGGTGTCGGCCAACGCCGCTGAATCCTCGGCGGTGGCCGAGCGTTCGGTGGAAATCGCCAATAAGGGTAACGAAGTGGTGCACAACACCATCCATGGCATGGACAATATTCGCGAACAGATCCAGGACACCGCCAAGCGTATCAAGCGCCTCGGCGAGTCTTCCCAGGAAATCGGCGATATTGTCAACCTGATCGACGACATTGCCGAGCAGACCAATATCCTGGCTCTCAACGCGGCGATCCAAGCGTCCATGGCTGGCGACGCCGGGCGTGGCTTCGCGGTGGTCGCCGATGAAGTCCAGCGCCTGGCCGAGCGGTCTTCCGCCGCGACCCGGCAGATCGAGACCTTGGTGCGGGCGATCCAGGCCGACACCAACGAAGCGGTCATTTCCATGGAACAAACCACCACCGAAGTGGTGCGCGGCGCTCGGCTGGCGCAGGATGCCGGGGTGGCTTTGGAAGAAATAGAAGGTGTCTCGAAAACCCTGGCGGCGCTGATCCAGAGCATTTCCAACGCGGCGCAGCAACAGACCTCGTCGGCGGGGCAGATTTCGCTGACCATGAACGTGATCCAGCAGATCACCACCCAGACTTCATCCGGCTCAACCGCCACCGCCGACAGCATTGGTAACCTGACGAAAATGGCCAGCCAACTGCGGCGTTCGGTCTCCGGCTTCACTTTGCCCCAGGCGCAAGATGCGCGTGAAATCCGGTAGTGCAAGCATGAGCGACCCGCACGACTATGTGGCCCTCGAATGGGTCAAGGGCGAAATCGCCGATACCTTGAAACAGGCCCGTCAGGCCCTGGATGCCTTCGACGAGGCAGGACGTTCGAGCCAGGACATCGGCCAGTGTCTGGCCTGCATTCACCAAGTGCACGGTAGCTTGCTGATGGTCGAGTTCTACGGCGCAGCCCTACTGGCCGAAGAAATGGAACAGTTGGTGCTGGCCATGCAGCAGGGCCGGGTCGCCGAACAAAAAGAAGCCGTGCGCCTGTTGCACCAGGCCTTCGGTCAACTGCCGTTGTACCTGGACCGTGTGCACAGCGCCCGGCGCGAGCTGCCGTTGGTGGTGTTGCCGCTGCTCAACGACCTGCGCAGTGCCCACGGTGAAAGCCTGCTCTCGGAAACCAGCCTGTTCAGCCCGACCCTCCTCGAAGTCCCCCCTCTGGATGATGTGGCTCTGGCCCGTCTGGCCCCGCCGGAGCTGCCGAACTTGCTGCGCAGGCTGCGGCAGACGCTGCAGATGGCATTGGTCGGGTTGCTGCGTGAAAAGGACGATCCGATCAACTTTGGTTATATGGCCAAGGTCTTCGCTCGCCTCGAAAGCCTGTGCCGGAACGCTCCGCTAGGCCCACTCTGGCAGGTCGGCTCGGCGTTGGTCGAAGGCATTCTCAGTGGTGCTATCGGCAACAGCCCAGCCTTGCGCAGCCTGCTCAAGGATTCCGACAAGGAACTCAAGCGCTTGCTGGAACAGGGCATCGCCGGCATCAACCAGGCGGCGCCGGACGAATTGCTCAAGAGCCTATTGTTCTATATCGCCAAGGCCGAGCGGCCTACCGCGCAGATGCTGGTTCTTAAGGCGCGTTACGGCCTGGACGAGGCGTTGCCGGATACTTCCACGGTGGACGAAGAGCGCGCACGCCTTGCCGGCCCTGATCGGGATGCCATGCGTTCGGTGGTCTCGGCGCTCTGCGAAGAGCTGGTGCGGGTCAAGGAGCGGCTCGACCTGTTTGTACGCAGCGACCGCCTGCACACCGATGACCTGGCCAGCCTGCTGGCGCCGTTGCGGCAGATCGCCGATACCTTGGCGGTGCTCGGCTTCGGCCAGCCGCGCAAGGTTATCATCGACCAACTGGCGGTGGTCTTGGGCCTTGCCCAGGGGCAGCGCGAACCTAATGATGCGGTGCTGATGGATGTCGCCGGAGCCTTGCTCTATGTCGAGGCGACGTTGGCCGGGATGATCGGTACGGTGGAACCGCCAAGCCGTGAAGAAAGCCGCCTGCCGACCACTGATCTGACCCAGATTCACCGGATCGTCATCAAGGAGGCACGGATTTGCCTGCAACAGGCCAAGGATCTGATCGTCGAGTGTGTCGATGCCGGCTGGGACCGCGAGCGCCTGATGCCGCTGCCCGAGCTGGTGACGCAAGTCCGCGGCGCTCTGTCGATGATTCCCCTGAACCGTGCGGCGAGCCTGCTGGAAACCTGCAACCGCTATGTCCGCGAGCACTTGCTGGTGGACCCGACGGCGCCGTCCTGGCAACAGCTCGACTGCCTGGCCGATGCGCTGACCGGCATCGAATACTACCTCGAACGCTTGACCGAGGACCATGAGGCTCCCGGCGAACGGGAGCTGGACAAGGCCGAGGAGAGTCTCGATGCGCTAGGGTATGTGCCGGTCGAACTGGACGTGCCGTTGCTCGAGGAAGTGCTGAGCCCAAGCGAAGCCATGGTCATGCAGGGCTCGCAGGCACTGGACGATCCGCGAGTGGCGCAGTCCCTGGCCGATGTGCTGGCCAGTCCGGTCTCGGCGCTCAACCCACCGGCCCGGCAGATGCCAGGAAGCCTGTTACCGCCACCGACCGGTGAAGCACCCGTGGATGATGAGTTGCGAGAAGTCTTTCTTGAGGAAACCGAGGAAGTCCTCGATGCGCTGCGCGATTACCTGCCGCGCTGGCGCGCCGATATCGAGAGCAAATCGGCCTTGGCCGAGTTGCGTCGAGCCTTCCATACCTTGAAGGGCAGCGGACGGATGGTTCGTGCGTTGGTGCTGGCCGAACTGGCCTGGGCTGTGGAAAACCTGCTCAACCGGATTCTTGAGCGCAGCGTCGAGCCTGGGCCGGCGGCACGGCAACTGATCGCCGAGGTAGTAGCGCTGCTGCCGGAGCTGATCGCTGAGTTTGCCGCGAATGTCCAGCGCCAGCGCGACGATGTCGACTCGCTGGCGGTTTGGGCTCATGAGCTGGCGAGTTCGGATGGGGACGAGGCTGATGGCACCGACGAGATCGATGATCTCGATCCGCAGTTGCTGGAGATCTTCCGCAACGAAGCTGGCGCTCACCTCGATAGCCTCAACCGTTTTCTCGAGCAGGTCGCCGAGCACCCGCCGCTGCAGGTCAGCGATGAATTGCAACGGGCCTTGCACACCCTCAAGGGCAGCGCCTATATGGCCGGGGTCCTACCGATGGCCGAGCTGGCCGCGCCGCTCGACCATCTGACGCGGGAGCTCAAGGCCCACCTGCTGGCGCTAGGGTCGGAAGAAATCGAATTGTTGTCGCAGGCCGAAGGCTTGTTTCGTCGTGGTCTCAAGCAATTGACCGACGGTCCGCTGGCCACCATCAGCGGCGCATCGGAACTGATCCAACGGACCGAGGCGGTGCTGGCAAGGCGCCTCGACGCGCTGTTGAGCGAGCCTGGCGGCACCCAGCGAACCAAGCGCGATCCGCAACTGATCAACAACTTTCTTGCCCAGGGCATGGATATCCTGCTGGATGCCGAGAACCTGCTACTGCGCTGGCAGCAGCACCCCGGCGAGCGCCAGGAGCTCAACGACCTGCTGGACGAACTGACCGTCCTTAGCCAGGGCGCACATATCGCCGACCTGGAGCCGATGGATGAGTTGTGCGAAGCCTTGCTGGACCTTTATGGCGCCGTCGAAGAGAGCAGCCTGGCGGTCAGCGAGCGGTTTTTTCATGAGGCCCAGCAGGCCCATGAAGCCTTGATCAACATGCTCGACGAGTTGGCCGCAGGTCAAGAAATCAACCCGCAACCGGAGCGTGTCCGCGCCTTGCGCGAGTTGCTCGACGCAGCCCTTGACCCGTCCGCCACCGGGCTAATCAGGACCGACGGCAGCCGTTCCTTGAGCATCACCGAGCTGTCGACGGCCACCGCCGAGGCGGCCAGGGTTGAAGGCGCAGTGGGTCTGGATGACGAGATCGTGACGATCTTCCTCGAGGAGGCGGTGGATATTCTCGACAATGCCGGTCTGGCCTTGCTGCGCTGGCTCGAGGAACCCGACAACGCCGCGCCGCTGTTGTCCCTGCAACGCGACCTGCACACCCTCAAGGGCGGTGCGCGGATGGCCGAGATCGGCCCTGTCGGCGACCTGGCCCACAATCTGGAAAATCTTTATGAAGACCTGGTGGATCGGCGTTTCAGCCATTCCCTGGCCTTGGCGCGGTTGCTGCAAAAGAGCCATGATCAGCTCGCCGTGTTGCTGAAGCAACTGCAAGGTCAACAGCCCCTGAGCGATCCGACAGCTTTGATCGAGAATATCCGGGCGTTTCGACAGCAGGCGGGGCAATCCGAGTCCGTCGAACCCACGGGACCGGCCCAGCTGGCCGCGACGGTCGGCGATCCGGAATTACTGGAGGTGTTTCTCGAGGAAAGCTTCGACATTATCGAAAGCTCTACCGCAGCGCTACGGCGCTGGCAGGCCGACCCCTCGAGCCGCCAGGAAGTGGAAACCCTGCTGCGCGACCTGCATACCCTCAAGGGGTGCGCGCGGATGGTCGAGATTGCGCCCATCGGCGACCTGGCTCATGAGCTGGAATTTCTCTACGAAGGCGTGTCGACTCAGCTACAGCCTGGCGAGGCGTTGTTCGAATTGTTGCGCAGTGGTCATGACTGCCTGGCGCAGATGCTTGATGCGGCACGCGACGCACAACCGGTGTTGCCCGCCAATGCCTTGATTGCCGAGATACAGGCGTTTGCTCGCCAGCCTCTGGTCGCGTTGCCGGTGACGCCGGAGCCCGCGCCTTCGGTGCCGGTCAAGCGTGAGGCGGCGTTGCCCGAGGCTGAGCGTGCGCCCCAGGACATGGTCAAGGTTTCGGCGGATGTCCTGGAAGATCTGGTCAACCTGGCGGGAGAAACCTCGATCTTCCGTGGTCGCATCGAGCAGCAGGTGAATGACGCCAAAGTCGCGCTCAGCGAAATGGAAACTACTCTCTCGCGCATGCGCGATCAACTGCGGCGGATGGATAGCGAAACCCAGGGGCGGATCCTCAGCCGCCAGCAGGTGGAGGCCGAACGCCTGGGCTACGAAGAGTTCGACCCACTGGAGATGGACCGCCATTCTCAGTTGCAGCAGTTGTCCCGGGCTTTGTTCGAGTCGGCCTCCGACTTGCTGGACCTCAAGGAAACCCTGGCCGAACGCAACCAGGATGCGAAGAATCTGCTGCTGCAACAGGCGCGGGTCAATACCGAGTTGCAAGAGGGCCTGATGCGCACGCGGATGGTGCCGTTCGGGCGTTTGGTACCGCGCCTGAAACGCATTGTCCGGCAGGTCGCTGGAGAGTTGGGTAAGGACGTCGAGTTTATTGTCGGCAATGCCGAAGGCGAGATGGACCGCAATGTCCTCGAACGCATGATCTCGCCCCTTGAGCACATGCTGCGCAACGCCGTCGACCACGGCCTGGAAAGCGCGCAGGTGCGACTTGCCGCCGGCAAGCCGGAACAGGGACGGATCACTCTGGACCTGTCCCACGAAGGTGGCGACATCGTCTTCGATATCCGCGACGACGGTGCCGGGGTTCCGCTCGATGCCGTGCGGCGCAAGGCGATCAAGCGCGGGATGATCGAGGAAAACACGCCGATCAGCGACCGCGACGTGTTGCAATTCATCCTCCAGCCGGGCTTCTCCACCGCCGAGCGCATCACCCAGATCTCCGGGCGCGGCGTCGGCATGGACGTGGTCCATGAGGAAGTGCGGCAACTGGGCGGGACCATGACCATCGACTCCACCAAGGGGCAGGGCGTGCACTTCCAGATCCGCCTACCGTTCACCGTCTCGGTGAACCGCGCATTGATGGTGCAGTGTGGCGATGAGCAGTATGCGATCCCACTGAACACCGTCGAAGGTATCGTGCGGGTCCTGCCCAACGAGCTGGAGAGCTATTATCAACTGAGCCCGCCGCGTTACGAGTACGCCGGGCAAATCTACGAACTGCGCTACCTGGGCGAATTACTGCAAACTGTCAGCAAGCCCAAGTTGCTCGGCCTGAGCCAGGCCTTGCCGGTACTGTTGGTGCACTTCAACGAGCAGCGGGTGGCGCTGCAGGTGGACACCCTTGCCGGTACCCGGGAAATCGCGGTCAAGAGCCTGGGGCCACAGTTTGCCGGGGTAGCGGGGTTATCCGGCGCGACGATTCTCGGCGATGGCCGAGTGGTGTTGATTCTCGACCTGCTGGCCCATCTGCGCAGGTCTCAAACCTGGGTGCCGGTGCCACGCGCGGTGAGCGACTTGACGGTGGATTACATGCCGATGCGTTCGACGCTGGTCATGGTGGTGGACGACTCGGTCACGGTGCGCAAGGTCACCAGCCGGCTACTGGAGCGCAACGGCATGAATGTGATCACCGCGAAAGACGGCGTGGATGCGCTGACCCTGTTGCAGGAACACACCCCGGACCTGATGCTGCTGGATATTGAAATGCCGCGCCTGGACGGCTTCGAAGTGGCGACCCAGGTACGCAACCATCCGCGCCTGAAGGATTTGCCGATCATCATGATCACTTCCCGTACCGGCCAGAAACACCGAGACCGGGCCATGGCCATTGGCGTCAACGACTACCTGGGCAAGCCATACCAGGAGTCGGTGCTGCTGGAGAGTATCGCTCATTGGAGCTCTGTTCATGTATGAGCATCGAGCGAGCAGCCTGACCGGACTGATGCTGCCATTGGCTGACCGCTACCTGCTGCTGCCGAACGTCGCGGTGGCCGAACTGATCGACTACCAACGCGGCGAACCTGCCAGCGATGCGCCGCCATGGTACCTGCGGCCCATCACCTGGCGTGACCGACAACTGCCGCTGATCAGCTTCGAGGCGGCGTGTGGCGGGGCTATCGCGGTCGGCGAGCGGTCGCGGATCGTGGTCCTCAATGCTCTGGGCGGACGGGCGCAACTGAAGTTTATCGCCTTGGTGATCCAGGGCATTCCGCGCTCGTACAAGCTCGACAGCCAACTGAGCTTTGTCGATGTGCCGTTGTGCCACCTGGAAAAGGCCGCGGTGCAGGTTGCCGACCTGGTGGCGAAGGTACCGGACTTGCTGGGGTTGGAGCGCCTGGTGCTGGAGTCGGGGCTGGCCTGAGCGATGTGTGACGGCGGCAGGCGTCTTCACCAGCAATCCGACTCCCACAACGTCCGATCAATTCACAAGATTGCGGGATAACGAGTGGCCCCTCACTGAGACTGTTGTCGAAAAATTCATGGCCGAGCTTTATTCAGGCTGAATCGGCACGATCATTAACCTGGGCGTAACAATCCACCACTGGGCTTGATTGATGCACCGTCGATTCACTCCTACTGTCTACTCCACGACAGCGAACCCGTGGAGTGAGCATGACAACCGCCAATTTCCTCGACTCGCGCTGGACGCGGCGGCGTGCCGAGAAGCAGCGCCGTCTCGAACTGGTGCGGGCCCTCGCCGATGGCGTGGTGTTGCCGACCGAGAAGATCGTCACTGCCCTGGAAGCCCTGATCATGCCGGGCGACCGGGTGGTGTTGGAGGGCAATAACCAGAAGCAAGCGGATTTCCTGTCCCGCTCCCTGGTGCAAGCCGATCCGGCCAAGCTCCACGATTTGCACATGATCATGCCCAGCGTCGGTCGCGCCGAGCACCTGGACCTGTTCGAGCGCGGTATCGCCCGCAAGCTGGACTTCTCCTTCGCCGGCACCCAGAGCCTGCGTATCAGCCAGTTGTTGGAAGACGGCCTGCTGGAAATCGGCGCCATTCATACCTACATCGAACTCTATGCGCGGTTGGTGGTGGACCTGATCCCCAACGTGGTACTCAGTGCCGGCTTCATGGCCGATCGCGCCGGCAATATCTACACTGGCGCCAGCACCGAGGACACCCCGGCGCTGATCGAGCCGGCGGCGTTCAGCGACGGTATCGTGATCGTCCAGGTCAATCAGTTGGTCGATGATGTCAGCGAGCTGCCCCGGGTGGATATCCCGGCGTCTTGGGTCGACTTTGTGGTGGTGGCCGACCAGCCTTTCTATATCGAGCCGCTGTTCACTCGCGACCCGCGCCATATCAAGCCTGTGCATGTACTGATGGCGATGATGGCGATCCGTGGAATCTACGAAAAACACAACGTGCAGTCCCTCAACCACGGGATCGGTTTCAACACCGCCGCTATCGAGCTGATCCTGCCGACCTACGGTGCATCGCTGGGCCTCAAGGGCAAGATCTGCCGCAACTGGACGCTCAACCCCCACCCGACCTTGATTCCCGCCATCGAAAGCGGCTGGGTCGAAAGCGTGCATTGTTTCGGTACGGAATTGGGCATGGAGCACTACATCGCCGCCCGGCCGGATGTGTTCTTCACCGGGCGCGACGGCTCGTTGCGTTCGAACCGGATGTTCTGTCAATTGGCCGGGCAGTATGCGGTGGACCTGTTTATCGGCGCGACCCTGCAAGTCGACGGTGACGGTCATTCCTCCACCGTGACCCGTGGGCGTCTGGCTGGCTTTGGCGGGGCGCCGAACATGGGGCATGACCCACGCGGTCGCCGCCATGGCACCCCGGCCTGGCTGGATATGCGCCTCGATACCGGCGACGCGCCCCAAGCCCTGCTCGAACGCGGCAAGAAGCTGGTGGTGCAGATGGTCGAGACCTTCCAGGAGGGTGGTAAGCCGACTTTCGTCGAAACCCTCGATGCCGTGGACGTGGCGAAAAAAAGCGGCATGGCGCTGGCGCCGATCATGATCTATGGCGACGACGTCACCCATCTGCTGACCGAAGAGGGCATCGCCTATCTGTACAAGGCGCGCTCCCTGGAAGAACGCCGGGCGATGATCGCTGCCGTGGCCGGTGTCACCGCCATCGGCTTGCGGCATAACCTCAAGGATACGGCGCGGATGCGTCGCGAAGGCCTGATCGCGCTGCCCGAGGACCTCGGTATCCGCCGCACCGAGGCCCGCCGTGAGCTGCTGGCAGCCAAAAGCGTGGCCGACTTGGTGGAGTGGTCGGGTGGCCTCTACGCCCCGCCCGCCAAATTCAGGAGCTGGTAAATGCACGCCTTCAATCTGCAAGCCCAACCGTGGTTTCTGGCCGAGCGCCTGGCGGATTTCGCGGTGCGGGCGCTGATCGACGAAGCCGACCTGTCGCCCAAGCCAGCGTTGGTCGATCGGCGTGGCAACGGTGCACACAGCGATCTGCACTTGGGCTTGATGCATGCCTCGGCCCTGTCGCTGTGGCCGATGTTCAAGGCAATGGCCGAGGCGGCGATAGCCAGCCCAATTGCTGTCGACGCGGGGTATCAGGCAGACCGCACCGCGTGGATTGACAACGGTTGTGCCGCCGAGCGCAGGCAAGCCGGCTCGGCACAATATCCTGGTTTGCCAAGACCGGCAGCTTTGCCGCCTTCATCCAACGTCATCGACCTGTCGCTACGTGAGGCCCTGGGCCGTATCGGTCGTGAAGGCGAGCAGACGATGTTGCAGACCACCGGCGGGGTGAATACCCATCGCGGGGCGATCTGGGCCTTGGGGCTGCTGGTGGCTGGCGCGGCGCTGGACCCGCGCCGTGTCGGCGCCAATGCTATCACCCGGCGCGCTGCGTGCCTGGCCTTGCTGGAAGACCGTTACGCGCCTGATAGCGCCAGCCACGGTAGGCAGGTTGCCCAGCGCTATGGCGCTCGCGGTGCGCGGGAAGAAGCGCAGTCGGGCTTTCCGGCGGTGACCCGGCTTGGCCTGCCGCAACTGCGGCGCAGCCGGCTTGCCGGTCACGGCGAACAGCATGCCCGGCTGGATGCCTTGCTCGCAATGATGACCACTCTGGCCGACACCTGCGTGCTCTACCGTGCGGGCATGGCGGGCCTGCAGGCCATGCAACGGGGCGCTTGCGCGGTGCTGGCGGCGGGCGGCAGCGCCAGCCTGGCCGGACGGCGGCGCCTGCATGAATTGGATCGACAATTGTTGGCGATGAACGCTTCACCGGGCGGCGCCGCGGATCTACTCGCCGCCTGCCTGCTGATCGACCGCCTCGAACAGGAAGCCTTGTGATGGAAAAGCTGTTCTTTGAATTCCCCGCCGGGCAACCGCCAAAAGGCCGTGCGCTGGTGGGCTGCGTCGGCTCGGGCGATCTGGAAGTGCTGCTCGAGCCCGGCCACCCGGGTCGATTGTCGATCCAGGTGACGACCTCGGTGAACGGCAGCTCGGCGCGTTGGCAGCACCTGTTCGAGCGACTCTTTGCTGACCAACTGCCGCCGGCGCTGAGCATTGATATCCATGATTTCGGCGCCACTCCCGGTGTGGTTCGCTTGCGTCTGGAGCAAGGTTTCGAGGAGATCGGCCATGACTGACAGCGAGCGTTTATTGCACAAGCACAGCTTCGTCGAACTCGGTGCCCGCCAGCGTGCTCGGGCGCTGCTCGACAGCGGCAGTTTTCGCGAACTGCTCGATCCCTTTGAGCGGGTCATGTCGCCCTGGCTTGAACGCCAGGGCGTCGTGCCCCAGGCCGACGACGGTGTAGTGATCGCCAAAGGCGCTATCGACGGCCTGCCGGTAGTCATCGCCGCCATCGAAGGCGTATTTCAGGGCGGCAGCCTCGGCGAAGTGGGCGGTGCGAAAATCGCCGGGGCCCTGGAGCTGGCAGCCGAAGACAACCGCAAGGGCATTGCAACTCGTGCTGTGTTGCTGCTGGAGACCGGCGGCGTGCGGTTGCAGGAGGCCAATCTGGGGTTGGCGGCCATTGCCGATATTCATGCGGCGATTGTCGACCTGCGCCGTTATCAGCCGGTGATCGGCGTGGTGGCCGGCAGTGTCGGTTGCTTTGGCGGTATGTCCATCGCGGCGGGGTTGTGCAGTTATCTGCTGGTGACTCAGGAAGCCCGGTTGGGCCTCAATGGCCCACAGGTGATTGAACAGGAAGCCGGGTTGCAGGAGTACGACTCCCGTGATCGGCCGTTTATCTGGAGCCTGACCGGCGGTGAACAGCGTTTCGCCAGCGGCCTGGCGGATCGCTATGTGGCCGATGATGTGGCGTTGCTCCGCGAGCAGGTCGCGGGCTTGCTGGCGGCTGGGGTGCCCGACGTGCAACGCAGCCGGCAAGCGGATCGGTACCTGCGGCGGTTGACCGAATTGGATGCCGGTCCACAGATCGAGCCGGCGACGGTACGCCGTCTGTTCCAAGGAGATCGCCCATGAACGCTTATTCCCTGCGCGGTTTGCGCTGGTTTCAGGCCCTGGCGGCAGGTGCTGGCGAAGTGTCCCGCCTGGCGCCTTCACTGAAGGTCGCGGATATCGAGCTTGGCGGGCGGTCGGCTCGGTTGCTGGCAGTGGTGGCCGACCCGGCCAATCGGTTTGTCCGGGCCCGCAATGGCGAGGTCGGGTTGCTGGAAGGTTGGGGACTGGCCAAGGCCGTAGACGAAGTGATCGAGGCTGACAGCGCCAACGCGGACAAGCGCGCCCTGATCGCCATTGTCGATGTGCCGAGCCAGGCTTACGGGCGTCGTGAAGAAGCCCTGGGCATTCACCAGGCCCTGGCCGCGGCGGTGGACAGCTATGCTCGCGCTCGTCTGGCGGGACATGCGGTGATTGCGCTGCTGGTGGGCAAGGCGATGTCCGGGGCATTTCTCGCCCACGGCTACCAGGCCAACCGGCTGATTGCCCTGCGCGATCCTGGAGTGATGGTCCACGCCATGGGCAAGGCGTCGGCGGCGCGGGTGACGTTGCGCAGCGTCGAGGAGTTGGAAGCCCTGGCCGCCAGCGTGCCGCCGATGGCCTATGACATCGACAGCTACGCCAGCCTCGGACTGTTGTGGAAAACCCTGAGCGTGGAACAGATCGAACAGCCGACGGTCGCCGATGTAGCACAGGTAGAGGACTGTCTGATCGAGGCCATCGGCGATGTGGCGGCCAAGGGTACTGACTTGAGTGGACGCCTGGGCGCGAGCAATCGGGCGGCGTCCAGTCGGGTTCGGCAACTGTTGCGCGAGCAATGGTGAACGGCGATGTGTGCTGACGACGATTTTCTCCCCCACGACCTGCTCTGGGGGTTGAGCCCAGTGCAGTTGCCGGACGATGCGCCGGCCTGGGTGGGTGAGACGCTGAGTCTCGGCCAGCCGGTGGTGGTGCGTCGGGCATTGGCGGCACCGGATCAGGTGCCGGTGGGGGTGCGCGGGGCATTGCGTGAGCAGCGTTTCGCCACGCTGCTGCCGCGAACGCTGGTCAAGCGTCGTGTACGGCCCGAAGACCTTATCGATATTGCCGATTGCGGGCGCGACTGGCCGGCATTGCAGGCGCTGCATTACCTGCGCCCCTTGCTGAATGCCTCGGGCATGGCGTGGGGAGTCGGCGGCAGTGCTGGTTTTGAATTGGCCAGCGGTTTGCCGATCCTGCATCAACAGAGCGACCTGGACTTGATCGTGCGTGCACCGCAAGCGTTGTCGCGTGGTCAGGCCGCTGGCCTGCTGCGCCAACTCGACAATCCGTTCTGTCGCGTCGACCTGCAATTGCAGGCGCCACGGGGCGCGGTGGCACTGGCGGAGTGGGCGGGCACGGCACGCCGGGTCCTGCTCAAGCGGGCCGAAGGTGCGGTATTGGTAGTCGACCCTTGGGCTGTCCGGGAGTGGGCGGCATGAGCAGCCTACTGGTATTTCCCGGCCAGGGCGCGCAACAGCCCGGCATGCTGCGGCGGTTGCCCGATGCCGCTGTCGTGCGTGATTGCTTGCGGGAAGCGAACGATGCGCTGGGCGAGCATATCGAGGAGTTGGATACGCCACAGGCCCTGGCTTCGACCCGTGCGGTCCAGCTCTGCCTGTTGGTTGCCGGTGTCGCGGCTACCCGGTTGTTGCAGGAAAACACCGCGCCGCCGCGCTATGTCGCTGGCCTGTCCATCGGCGCCTACCCGGCGGCGGTAGTCGCCGAATCACTGGACCTGGGCGATGCCGTGCGGCTGGTGAGCCTGCGTGGCGAGCTGATGCAACAGGCTTATCCTCAGGGCTATGGCATGACGGCCTTGATTGGGCTGGAGTTGGCGGCTGTCGACCAACTATTGGCTCAGGTACACAGTGAGCGCACGCCGGTCTATCTGGCGAATATCAACGCCGATAACCAGTGTGTGATCGCCGGTAGCGAGTCGGGCATGAATGCGCTGGTCGCCTTGATGAGCGGGAACGGCGCAGCGCGGCGCCTGGCAGTCAGCGTGCCGTCCCATTGTCCGTTGCTGGACGAGCCTGCCCAGGTATTGGCTGAGGCGTTTGCCAAGATATCGATGCGGGCACCGCGCTTGAGCTACCTCAGCGCCAGCAGCGCACGGCTGCTGCGCACCGCCGAACAGATCCGCGATGACCTGGCATTCAACATGTGCCGGGTGGTCGATTGGCGCGGGACCGTGCAAAGCGCCTATGAGCGTGGCGCTCGCCTGCAGATCGAATTGCCTCCCGGTGCGGTATTGACCGGCTTGGCGCGCCGGGTGTTCGAATCAGGCACCGTCATCGCCTTCGATGGTTCCCGGTTGGACAACCTCAAGGCGCTGCTGGATGAGGAGGGACGCCGTCACCGATAAACACCGGCTGCTGCTTCGAAGGACAAAAACAACAACTTCGACAATGCGATGCGAGGACGACAAAATGATTATCTACGGTGTGGCGCTGTTGGCGATCTGTACGTTGGCAGGGGTGATTTTGGGAGACATGCTCGGCGTGTTGCTGGGCGTGAAGTCCAATGTCGGCGGGGTCGGGATCGCGATGATCCTGCTGATCTGTGCGCGGTTGTGGATGCACAAGCACGGCGGCATGACCAAAGACTGCGAGATGGGTGTCGGTTTCTGGGGCGCCATGTACATTCCAGTGGTGGTCGCCATGGCCGCCAATCAGAACGTGGTCACGGCGCTTCATGGCGGGCCGGTGGCGGTACTGGCGGCGATTGGTTCGGTGGTGGTCTGCGGTTGCACCATTGCCCTGATCAGCCGGACTTACAAGGGCGAACCGTTACCGGATGAGCCGGTGGATGTGCTGCCCGTCGCTCCTGTCGCAGGAGGACGCTGATATGTGGGAACTCATCGAGAAGGGCCTGGAACACAATGGGCTGGTCACGGCGTTCGCCTTCGTCGGCGTGGTGATGTGGGTGTCGGTGGTGGTGTCCAAGCGCCTGACCTTTGGCCGGATTCACGGCTCGGCGATCGCCATCGTCATCGGCCTGGTGCTGGCCTGGGTCGGTGGCACCCTGACCGGCGGGCAGAAAGGCCTGGCGGACCTGACGTTGTTCTCCGGCATCGGCCTGATGGGCGGGGCAATGTTGCGCGACTTCGCCATCGTTGCCACGGCCTTTGAGGTGCAGGCCAGCGAGGCGAGGAAGGCGGGGTTGATCGGTGCGTTGGCGTTGCTGCTGGGCACGGTGTTGCCGTTTATCGTCGGGGCAAGCATGGCCTGGGCCTTCGGTTATCGCGATGCGGTGAGCATGACCACCATCGGCGCCGGGGCAGTGACCTATATCGTCGGTCCGGTGACCGGTGCGGCGATTGGCGCGAGTTCTGATGTGGTGGCGTTGTCGATTGCGACAGGGTTGATCAAGGCGATCATTGTGATGGTCGGCACGCCGGTGGCGGCGCGCTGGATGGGCCTCGACAACCCACGTTCAGCGATGGTCTTCGGTGGCCTGGCGGGTACGGTCAGTGGTGTGACTGCTGGCCTGGCGGCGACGGATCGGCGCCTGGTGCCTTATGGCGCGCTGACGGCGACCTTCCATACCGGCCTGGGTTGCCTGCTCGGGCCTTCGGTGCTGTTCTTCATTGTGCGGGGTCTGATGGGCTGACCCGTCAATTCAGCCGGTTGGCATACATCCGGCATTCCGCGAGGAGCGCCAACAAATTGGGATCACGCTCCTTGGCCTTGAGGAACACCACGCCGATATGCTGTTGCAGGTGATAGTGCGCCTGCAACGGGATCAGCTTCACCCGGTTCTCGTACACCATCGCAATCCGCCCTGGCAGCAAGGCATAGCCGACGCCGGAACTGACCATGCTCAGGAGGGTGAAAATATCGTTGACCTGCATCGCCACCTTCGGTTCGAACCCTGCCTGCTCGAACACGCGGTTGCCGTCGCGGTGGGTGGCAAAGCCCTGGGTCAGCGTGATGAAGGTCATGTCCCGCAGGTCCGCCAGGTCGACTTCATCCTGTTGGGCGAAGGGCGAGTCGGCGGGGGTCGCGAGGAAAATATCATCGGCGAACAGCGGCAGATGCTCACAGTCCGGGTCGTGGGTGCTGTTATCCAGCGACACCAGGATCGCGTCCACTTCCATGTTCTTGAGCTTGTACAGCAGGTCGAAATTGGAGCCCAGAATCAGGTCGATATTCAGTTCGCTGCGGCGGATCTTCAGGCCCATGATCAGTTGCGGCACGGTCTTCACGGTCAGCGAATAGAGCGATCCGAGCTTGAAGCGTTCGGCGAAGAAACCGGCGGCCTCGCGGGTCATGCGCACACTTTCGATCACGTCCTGGATCAGTTTCTGTGCGCGCTCTTCCAGGACATAGGCGCTTTCCAGGGGTGTCAGGTTGCGGCCTTCGTGCTTGAACAACGGGCAACGCAAGGCGTTTTCCAGGGAATGGATGGCCCGGTGTACGCTGACGTTGCTGGTCTGCAACTCGGCCGCCGCCCGCGCCAGGTTGCCGGTGCGCATGAAGGCCAGGAACACCTCCAGCTTCTTCAGGGTCAACTCTTCGTCGATCAGCATGGCACCGGCTCTTTTTTGGAGGTCTCGATTGTGCCCAAGTCCTGGGGTTTTGGCTGAAGCTTTTTTCAGAACCAGTTGGCTCCCAGGGCGCTGCTCAGCAACCCGAGGGCGGTGCCGGCGATGATCAACCAGATGGCATTGACCCGGCTGAAATACACCACGGCGGCGCTGACCAGTGTCAGCAGCAAACTCAAGGTACTGGTTTCCATGCTACGAATCAGGATGTAGCTGGCGGCGAGGATCAACCCCATCGAGATCGGCAACAGGGCGCGCTTGATCCGCTGTACCCACGGTGTTTCGGTGTGTTTCTCCAGCCAACCGGCACCGAACCAGGTCAGCATCGAGCACGGCAGCAGCTTGGCCGCCAGGGCGACCATGGCGCCGGGCAGGCCCGCGGCCTGCTGGCCGATAAACACCAGGAACATGCCATTGGGCCCCGGCAGCGCTTGGGATAAGGCGAAGAAGGCGATGAACTGGGCATCGTTGACCCAGTTCATCTGAGTCACGGTGTAGCGGTGGATGTCACTCAGGGCCACGGTGTTGCCGCCGATGGACATCAATGACCAGAGCGCGCATTGGATCATCAGTTGAAACAGTACGGTCTGCATGGCTCAAGCTCGCTTGTCGACAAAACGCAGGGCAATCGACAGCGGAACACAAATCAACAGGACGCTCCATAGCGGCTGCACCAGCACGCCCATCAGGATAAAGGTCAGGCCAAAGGCGCAGTAGTTGGCGAGGTTGCGTGGCATGGCCTTGAGCAGGCGCAGGGTGGTGCCGAGCATCAGCCCGGTGGCGATCGGCATGATGGCACCGAACACCTGTTGCACCGCATCGATGTTCCACCAACGGGCGTAGGCAAAGCCCGCCAGCACGGTGATGATCGAGGGGAACAGATAGAGTCCCAGCAGCGCCACGCAAGCTCCCGGCAGACCGTGATGGCGCCGACCGTAGATGATGCTGACGTTGCCGATATTCGGTCCGGGGAAAAACTGCCCGGTGGTCAGCAGTTCGTTGAAGCCTTGTTCATCGACCCAGCGCCGACGGTCCACCATCATCTGCCGTGCCCAGGGCATCACGCCGCCGAAGCCGAACAGGCCGACCATGGCGAAGTTGTAGAAGAGTTGCCAGAGACTGGGTGACGGGAGAAGTGCGCTGGTCGGTGCGGTGGTGGGCGCCGTGACGGACATCAATGGGCTCCTTGGAACAGGTGAGGGCCGTTGCGAATTGGCAATGGGTCTTCAGTAAAACCGGTTCGGCGCTGTCACACCAGATGCCTGTCGATCAATTACCGGTCGCCGGGCATTGTCTTCCGGGCCGCGAGAGCTGAGGCCTGGTGGCCTGTGTGGCTGCTTCTGTCAGTCGATTTCGGCGCCACAAGCTCCTGACCTGCGTTGCAGAGCCTCGCCATGGACTTCTGGCATCCGCACTTGAGCTAACTAGCCGTACAGGTTATTAGTGAACAGTGTTCTGATCAATGGAGGTGAGCGGCAGATGTATCACGGGGAACGGTTCAACGCCTGGACCCACCTGGTGGGGGCGGTTCTGGCGTGCATCGGCGCCATCTGGCTGTTGGTGCTGGCGAGCCTGGATGGCAGCCCGTGGAAGATTGTCAGCGTGGCGATCTACGGCGTCACGCTGCTGGCCTTGTACAGCGTGTCGACGGTTTATCACAGTGTGCGCGGACGGGCGAAGGTGATCATGCAAAAGGTCGATCACCTGTCGATCTACCTATTGATTGCCGGCAGTTATACGCCGTTCTGCCTGATCACCTTGCGCGGGCCCTGGGGTTGGACCCTGTTCGGTATCGTCTGGGGGTTGGCAGTGCTCGGCATGCTGCAGGAGATCAAGCCACGCTCCGAAGCTCGGGTGCTGTCGATCGTGATCTATGCGGTGATGGGTTGGATTGTGCTGGTCGCTATCAAGCCGTTACTGGCAGCACTGGGCATGGTCGGCTTTATCTGGCTGGCCACGGGCGGCGCGCTGTATACCCTGGGGATCATCTTCTTTGCCCTCGATCACCGGCTGCGCCATGCCCATGGGATCTGGCATCTGTTCGTGATCGGCGGCAGTGTCCTACATTTCGTGGCGATCTCCTGGTTTGTGATCTGAAACCTTTGTGGCAGACCACTACAGGCCACTAGAAGTCACCCCACAACTGCTGGGCCAGCGCCAGCGCCACCACCGGTGCGGTTTCGGTGCGCAGAACCCGTGGACCGAGGCGCGCCGATAGGTAACCGGCCTTTGCCGCCTGCTCGACCTCGCCATCGGACAGGCCGCCTTCGGGGCCGATCAGAAACGCCAGAGTGCCCGGCTTCGGGTGGCTGGCCAGCGGCTCGGCCACCGGGTGCAGCACCAGTTTCAGGTCGGCCTCGGCCTGTTTCAGCCACTCGTTCAACAGCAGCGGCGGATGAATCATCGGCAACGTAGAGCGACCGCACTGTTCACAGGCGCTGATTGCGATCTGTCGCCAGTGGGCCAGGCGCTTGTCGGCGCGTTCGTCCTTGAGGCGCACTTCGCAGCGCTCGCTGACAATCGGTGTGATTTGGTTGACACCCAGCTCGGTAGCCTTCTGGATCGCCCAGTCCATCCGCTCGCCACGGGACAGACCCTGGCCGAGATGGATGTGCAGCGATGAATCGGCTTGCCCGGCGAAGCGTTCGGTCAGTTGGATACGCACGTGCTTCTTGCCGACTTCCAGCAGGGTGCCGAGGAATTCGCTGCCCGAGCCATCGAACACTTGCAACGCGTCGCCTTCGCCCATGCGTAGCACGCGACCGATATAGTGCGCCTGGGCCTCCGGTAGCAGGTGTTCGCCAAGGCTCAGCGGGGTGTCGATAAAAAAGCGGGACAGGCGCATTTGAAGTCTCTATTGAAAGTCGTATGCGTGAAGGACAATGATCTGTGCGTGACAAGCGCGATTGCCCGCTCGCCACAAATCTGCATGATCCTTTAGCCCGGATCACGAAAGTCCGGGTGGAAGTTGGCCGGCACCGCCACGCGGATGTCGCTGCGGGTGGCGATGTCGATGCCTTCGCTGGCGACCTCGGCCAGAAAGTCGATCTGCTCTGGCGTAATCACATAGGGCGGTAGGAAATACACCACACTGCCCAGCGGACGCAACAGCGCGCCGCGCTCCAGCGCGTGCTGGAAGACCTTCAGGCCACGGCGCTCCTGCCATGGGTAGGCAGTCTTGCCGGCCTTGTCCTGGACCATTTCGATGGCCAGGGCCATGCCGGTCTGGCGCACCTCGCCCACATGGAGGTGATCCGCCAGGTGTGCGGTGGCACTGCCCATGCGTTGGGCCAGGGCTTTGTTGTTCTCGATGACGTTGTCCTGCTCGAAAATATCCAGAGTCGCCAGTGCCGCCGCGCAGGCCAGGGGGTTGCCGGTGTAGCTATGGGAGTGGAGGAACGCGCGCAGGGTCGGATAGTCGTCGTAGAAGGCGCTGTAGACCTCTTCGGTGGTCAGGCAGGCCGCCAGCGGCAAGTAGCCACCGGTCAGGGCTTTGGACAGACACAGGAAATCCGGGCGGATACCGGCCTGTTCACAGGCGAACAGGGTGCCGGTGCGACCGAAGCCCACGGCGATTTCATCGTGGATCAGATGCACGCCGTAGCGGTCGCAGGCCTCGCGCAGCAACTTGAGGTAGATCGGATGGTACATGCGCATGCCGCCGGCGCCTTGGATCAACGGCTCGACGATCACGGCGGCGACGCTGTCGTGATGCTCGGCCAGCGCCTGTTCCATGAGCAGGAACATGTTGCGCGAATGCGCTTCCCAGCTCATGCCTTGCGGGCGTAGGTAGCAATCCGGGCTAGGAACCTTGATGGTGTCCAGCAGCAGGGCCTTGTAGGTCTCGGTGAACAACGGCACATCACCCACCGACATCGCCGCCACGGTTTCGCCGTGATAGCTGTTGGTCAGTGTGATATAGCGCTTCTTTTCCGGGCGGCCACGGTTGAGCCAATAGTGAAAGCTCATCTTCAACGCGACTTCGATGCAGGATGAGCCATTGTCGGCGTAGAAGCAGCGAGTCAAGCCTTCGGGTGTCATTTTCACCAGACGCTCGGACAGCTCAATCACTGGCTGATGGCTGAAGCCGGCGAGAATCACGTGCTCCAGCTGATCGAGCTGGTCCTTGATGCGCTGGCTGATCCGCGGGTTGCAGTGGCCAAACACGTTGACCCACCACGAGCTCACGGCGTCGAGATAGCGTTTGCCGTCGAAGTCTTCCAGCCAGACGCCTTCACCGCGCCTGATCGGAATCAACGGCAGCACTTCGTGATCTTTCATCTGGGTGCAGGGGTGCCACACGACCTCGAGATCGCGTTTCATCCACTGGTTGTTCAGGCTCATTTCCACTCTCCCGCGGGCGGCTCGCGACAGGCGCGGGCAAACAATCGGCAAGCCTATGCAATGCTGGGCCGTGGGACAACCCTTTGGGGGCATTTACCCGATCCGCAGTCGACCGCTGAGCTTGTAGGGCGCAGGCTATGACGGTTTTTTGCGATTGTGGCCCTGGTAGTTCGACTAGAGGCGTTTCCCAGGCTGTTCTAGCTGAGCGGTGACCTTAATATTTTCTTAACCCACTCGTCTCAGATTTATGATCGTATTTCTCGATATTTCGAAAGTGAAATTTCCGCTTCAACTCGATAGATAAATCATTAATCTTGGACGCAATACTTGCAGGATTCGGCGATGCAGCTACGTAATTCATCTTCTCGCTACGGTGCGATCAGCATGCTTCTGCATTGGGGCGTGGCGCTGATGGTCTTCGGCCTTTTTGCGCTGGGTTTGTGGATGGTCGGTCTCGACTACTACAGCGAATGGCGCAAGGCCGCTCCGGACCTGCATAGAAGTATCGGCTTGAGCCTGTTTGCGGTGATGGTCCTGCGGCTGATCTGGCGCTTTATCAGCCCACCGCCGCCAGCCCCGTCCCATCATGGCCGCCTGACCCGCGTGAGCGCCAAGCTTGCCCACGGGGTGCTCTATCTCGCTCTGTTCACCCTGATGTTTTCCGGATACCTGATTTCCACCGCCGAAGGTGTCGGGATTACGGTGTTCAAACTGTTCGACGTGCCCGCCTGGATTTCCAGTATCCCCGATCAGGCGAATGTGGCGGGTACGGTGCATTTGTACTTGGCCTGGACGGTGGTGATCTTTGCCGGTCTCCACGGCCTGGCGGCCCTGAAACATCATTTTATCGACCGTGATGCGACCTTGACTCGCATGCTGGGTCGCGAAGCCTGATGCTCAACCTCGACTTAAAAGGAATAGAAACATGTTGAAAAAAACTCTCGCCGCTCTCGCCGCTCTCGCCGTCGGTGCCGCTCTGCTGTCCGTGGGGCAGGCGATGGCTGCCGATTATGTGATCGACAAGGAAGGCCAGCACGCCTTCATTGACTGGAAGATCAGCCACTTGGGCTATAGCTTCGTTCACGGCACTTTCAAGGACTGGAGCGGTAAGTTCAGTTTTGACGCTAAGGCTCCTGAAGCGAGCAAAATTGAGGTCGAGCTGAAAACCGCCAGCGTGTTCTCCAACCACGCCGAACGTGACAAGCACATCGCGGGCAAAGATGCTCTGGAAGCGGACAAGTATCCGCAAGCCAAGTTCGTTTCCACCGCCGTCAAGTCCACTGGCGAGAAAACCGCTGACGTGACGGGTGACCTGACCCTGCACGGTGTGACTAAGCCCGTGACTTTCAAGGCCACGTTCAACAGCGAGGGTCAGGATCCATGGGGTGAATACCGTGCCGGCTTCAACGGCACCACCACCCTCAATCTGAACGATTTCGGCATCAAGGGGCCGGGTCCGTTTGCCCAGACCCTGGACCTGGATATCTCGTTTGAAGGGGTGCGGACGAAGTAACCCCGAGACTGTGGCAGCAGGTGATCGGGGCTGGAGCGCCCGCACGGCTTTTGACGGGCTTCCGGTCCTTATCGCTGGCGAGCCGGCTCCCACGGTCATGCACCTATCCGCGCTGAACGGGCACCTATAATAATGCCCCAACAAAAACGCCCCCGGCTCTCACGAGCCGGGGGCGTTTTTTATCACCGATGCAAACTCAGCGATTGCGCGTCAACAGCGCCGGTTTTTCGCCACGCGGGCGGTTCGGCAACTGATCCAACTGCTCAGGCGTCAGGGAGCGATCGATCTTCGATTCCTTGTGCATGATCTTCGGCTGGTTATCGCGTGGGCCTTTGACGGCGGGCTCATGGCGCATTGGCAGGTCATCGCGCGCTGGACGCCGACTGCGTGGCTCTTCACGCCGTGCCTGACCGTCCCGTGGCGCACCGTTGCGTGGGTTGCCGCGCTTGGCCGGCGCAGTACCGGTGCTCGCGCCGCCGCCGTTACGCGGGGCGTTCTGGCGACCCTGGGAAGCACCGCCACCACGTGCCGGGGTAGCTGGCCCCGGAGCGCCCGGACGGCGACCACGACCCTGGTTCTTCGGCGCCTGCGGCACGTAGTCGACGCGGTTGCCGAAGTTGTCGATATCGTCGTCGAGAAATTCGTCCGGAGCACGATCCGCCGCTGCGCGAGGTACCGGACGTTGCTGTTCGCGAGGCGAGTTGTCACGGGTTTTCTGCTCGCGGGCCGGACGCTCACCGCGACCGCTGGCCGCTGGTTTTTCCTTGCCACCCTTGTCCTTGCCCTTGTCTTTACGACCACCACCACCGCCGCCGCCATTCGGGCCGTCGCCGCGTGGGCCACGTGGATTGCGTGGGTTACGTACATCCGGACGCTCGCGCACTTCCGGTTTCTCCGCTTCCACGGCACTGGCGTCAAAGCCCATCAGGTCGCCGTCGGCGATTTTCTGCTTGGTCATGCGCTCGATGCTCTTCAGCAGTTTTTCTTCGTCCGGGGCAACCAGAGAAATCGCTTCGCCCGAACGACCGGCACGACCGGTCCGACCGATACGGTGGACATAGTCTTCATCGACGTTCGGCAGTTCGAAGTTGACCACATGGGGCAACTGATCGATATCCAGGCCACGGGCGGCGATATCGGTGGCGACCAGGATCCGCACGTCGCCGGCCTTGAAGTCGGCCAGGGCCTTGGTGCGGGCGTTCTGGCTCTTGTTGCCGTGAATGGCGACGGCGCTCAGGCCGTGCTTGTCCAGGTACTCGGCCAGGCGGTTGGCGCCGTGCTTGGTGCGGGTGAACACCAGGACCTGTTCCCAGGCGCCGGCGGTGATCAGGTGCGCCAGCAGCGAACGTTTGTGGCTGGCCGCCAGGCGAAACACGCGCTGTTCGATGCGCTCTACCGTGGTGTTCGGCGGCGTGACTTCGATGCGTTCCGGGTTGTGCAGCAGCTTGCCGGCGAGGTCGGTGATGTCTTTGGAGAAGGTCGCCGAGAACAATAGGTTCTGTCGTTTGGCCGGCAGCCGTGCGAGAACTTTCTTCACGTCATGGACAAACCCCATGTCGAGCATGCGGTCGGCTTCGTCCAGCACGAGGATTTCGACGTGAGACAGGTCGACGCTGCCTTGGCCGCACAGATCAAGCAAACGACCCGGGCAGGCCACCAGTACGTCGACACCTCGGGACATGGCCTGGACCTGCGGATTCATGCCGACACCGCCGAAGATACAGGCGCTGACGAACTTCAGGTCGCGAGCATAGACCTTGAAACTCTCGTGCACCTGGGCGGCCAGTTCGCGGGTCGGGGTCAGGACCAGCACACGGGGTTGACGTGGGCCATGGCGCTGGGACTTGTCCGGGTGACCGTTGGGGAACAACCGCTCCAAAATCGGGAGGGCGAAGCCGCCGGTTTTACCCGTACCTGTCTGTGCCGCGACCATCAGGTCGCGACCTTGCAACACGGCGGGAATGGCCCGCTGTTGCACCGGAGTAGGCTCGGTATAGCCGGCTGCCTCGATGGCGCTGACTAAAGCCTCGGAGAGACCGAGGGAAGCAAAGGACATGAGTAATCCTGTTCAGTTAGGGCAAAGCCCGATGGGAATCTTGCCTGGCGCGAATGGCGTCTGGGGGCTGGACGAGCACGGCCGGCGTACAACACGGCGATTTTTCGTTCAGTCCTGAAGGACGCTATCCCGTCCGGTCCTGCTTGAACTTGAGGCTCTACGCACGGTGCGCGCGGGCCGTTGGGCGGCGCTGGTCATCGTGTCGGAATACCTGATGCAAGGTCGAGCGTCCGGGCGTGAGCCTGGCGGGAACGCCGGAGTATAACAGAGCAATCGGCGTGTGCTGCTTTCCTGCTGCTCAGCGGTTCACTGCTTTTTGCTTTCCTGGGGCATCGAGTGATTTTGCGGTCGATGCGGCTCCGGCATAGCGGGCGGTGAGCTCGGCGTAGGCCGGCTCGCGCTTGAAGCGCTTGAGTTCGGCATCGAAACGCTGCGCCAGTAGATCCATACCGGCGTTTCGACGCAGGGCCAGGTACTGGCCACCCTGGCGAATCACCGCCGGGTACTGGGCAATCCGTTCTCGCAGATGAAACTTTTCAAGCATGCGCTGGCCGACCCGGCGGTCGGTGATCAGCAAGTCGATGCGTCCCAAGTCCAGCTTGCCGAAGTTGGCTTCATGGGTGGGCGCGGCTTCGCGTCTGAACTGGGTCGAGTGGCTGAATGGCGTGCCATAGAAGTAACCGGGAGAGGTGCCGATGGTCAGCCCCTTGAGATCATCGAGGGTGTTGAAAGGGTGCGGGCGGGCCTTGGCGTAGAAGAGCACGAACTCCACTTTTGAGAGGGGCTCATCGGGATACAACAGCGTCGCCTCGCGTTCATTGTTGTGAAGGATATCCAGGGCGCCATCGGCCTGGCCCTGTTCGAGCATCGCCAGGCAGCGCTTCCATGGCAGGAATTGCCATTCCACTTCAACGCCCAGGCGTTGGAGGACGATGGCCGTGGTTTCGTAATCGAGCCCCAGTCTCCGACCGTTCTCTTCGTAGACATAGGGCGCCCAGGGTTCGGTGACAATACGCAGTTTTTCACCTCGAGCCGCAAAGCTCAGGCAGGCGAAAAGAACGGTTGTCAGAAGCTGGGCAATGATGGGCATTACCAAAGACTACGATGGAAAGGCTTGGGATAGAAGCTTTGAAGCTCTATTTATCGGGCAACCGCAGCAGGTGTTGGCAAATAGTTTGACGACGATTACCCAAGAGCAGGTGCACGGTGGTTCGATCAAACCACTGAGTCAGTTCTTCATCGGACAACGTCTTGCCCAGACGCTCTTCCAGGCTCTGTCGCGCTTTCTCCCACCAGACCGTGCCGCACGCCTGATCGAACTCGTTGGCGTGCTCATGGCAACCATAAAGGATTTCCCGGAAGAACTGACGCTGGTGTTTCGGCAAGATCCGGGTGGTTAGTTTGTTCAATAGCCTTCTTCCCCGGGGCGGACGTGGCAGGCGGTCTGTCACCTTACGGGTGTCGGCAAGGGCTTGATCGCTGACCGGGTTGCCGGCGTGCTTGTGTATCCAGGCCTTTACCTTGGCTCTGAACAATTGTTTGCGACCCCAATAGTGATGGATCAGGTCCGGGCACTCCTTGACGTTGACAGTGCGATAGGCCGCCACGGACAAGCAGAACTCTTCCAGAGTGTATGCGCCTTGGGCGAAGGGAAAGAGTTCATCCATCAGCGCTATCGAGCGGTCCAGGACGCCCACGTCTTGCCGGGTCAAGCCGATGACTCCGGAATTGAGCGTCATCATCTGGTCATCGGCTAGGTTCCTGCTCCTGAGGCGCTCGGAGAGCGCCGTGTACAGGGGCAATTTCTTGTTTGCTCCATAGGTGGTGTAAAAAGCGTTGCACAGGAGGGTGCCGGGCTCCACGCGTCGGAACAGCTCAATGGGTGAGCGTCGGAAGAAGGTATCCGTGTCGATCAGCAATGCCTGCTCGCATTCTGCGAGCACGGCGCGCAGCGCGACATGTTTAGTGCGAAAGTGATAGCCGTGGGGTTCGCACCAGCGTTTGCGCGTGACCTCTGCCAGGGCGTCGATCCGCACTGGCAGGTGCCGATAGGGCTCGGGGTTGTCGCTGAACACCCTGATATCGACTTCGGCCTCTGGGGTTTCCCGCAGGCACGCCAATGCACTGGCGATGCTGAAGACGGCTTCTTGATGGTAAGTCTCAGCCCCGAATACCAGATAAACCAGTTGCGGGCGGGTGGTGAGGATGGCGGTGGTCATGGCAACAAATTTCCGTGAACTGCAAGGCTGTGCATGCCCTCGGCGGCGCGAGGGCAGCTTTCTAGCGTGGCAGTCTCAGGTTGTTCCAGATTGCCAGGCTCGGTTCGGCTTGGTTCAGAGTATAGAAATGTAACCCTGGGGCACCGCCTTGCAACAAACGCTCACACATTTCACTGATCACTTGCTCGCCAAATGTCTGGATGCTCTGGCTGTCATCGCCGTAAGCCTCCAGTTGCTTGCGGATCCAGCGCGGAATTTGCGCGCCGCAGGCATCGGAGAAACGCGCCAGCTTGCTGTAGTTGGTGATCGGCATGATACCTGGCACGATCGGAATATTGACGCCCGCCGCCCGTACCCGGTCGACGAAGTAGAAATAGCTGTCGGCGTTGAAGAAGTACTGGGTGATCGCGCTGTCGGCGCCGGCATTGACCTTGTGCACGAAGTGTTGGATATCGTCTTCGAAATTACGCGCCTGCGGGTGCATTTCCGGGTAAGCGGCAACTTCGATATGGAAATGGCTGCCAGTCTCTTCGCGGATAAAACTGACCAGGTCGTTGGCGTGGCGCAGTTCACCGCTGGCCATGCCCATCCCGGACGGCAGGTCGCCGCGCAAGGCGACAATACGATTGATACCGGCGGCCTTGTACCGGGTCAGCAGGTCGCGCAGGTCGTCCTTGCTGTCGCCGACGCAGGACAAGTGCGGTGCGGCGGGAATCTTTACTTCGCTCTCGAGTTGCAGCACGGTGTTGATCGTGCGGTCGCGGGTCGAGCCACCGGCACCGTAGGTGCAGGAAAAGAAGTCGGGGTCGTGACTGGCCAACTGACGGGCAGTGGCCAGCAGTTTTTCATGCCCAGCATCGGTCTTGGTGGGGAAGAACTCGAAGCTGTAGCGACGATCTTGGGACATGGTAATACCCTTGTGAACTCATAAGCCTGTAAGGCTGGCGCATCCCAGGTGGGAGCGGGCCTGCCCGCCCGTCAGCACGGCCTGCATCGGTGTCGACCGTTATTGGGTTATCGCGGGCAAGCCTGCCCTCACGGGGAGAGCAGGCAATCCGGCCGATCAGTAGCGATAGGCGTGCGGCTTGAACGGACCTTCGACCGCCACGCCGATGTAGTCGGCCTGGGTTTTGGTCAGTTGGGTGACCACGCCGCCAAAGCCGCGTACCATTTCCAGGGCCACCTCTTCGTCGAGTTTCTTCGGCAGCACTTCAACGGTCAGGCGCTCGGTTTTCTGGGCGGGCGACAGGCTGGCGAACTTCTGGCCGAACAGGAAGATTTGGGCGAGCACCTGGTTGGCGAACGAACCGTCCATGATACGACTTGGATGGCCGGTAGCGTTGCCCAGGTTCACCAGGCGGCCTTCGGCCAGCAGGATCAGGTAGTCATCGTTCTGTGGGTCGAAATCGCCGTGGCCGGTGCGGTGGATCTTGTGTACCTGTGGCTTGACCTCTTCCCATGCCCAGTTCTTGCGCATGAAAGCGGTGTCGATTTCGTTGTCGAAGTGACCGATGTTACAGACCACGGCACGTTTCTTCAGGGCCTTGAGCATGTTCGCGTCGCAGACGTTGACGTTGCCGGTCGTCGTCACGATCAGATCGATTTTGCCCAGCAGGGCCTTGTCGATGCTGGCTTCGCTACCGTTGTTGATCCCGTCGATGAACGGCGAAACCAGTTCGAAACCGTCCATGCAGGCCTGCATGGCACAGATCGGGTCGACTTCGGAAACCTTGACGATCATGCCTTCCTGGCGCAGGGACTGGGCCGAACCCTTGCCCACGTCACCATAGCCGATGACCAGCGCTTGCTTGCCGGAAAGCAGGTGGTCGGTGCCACGCTTGATGGCATCGTTGAGGCTGTGACGGCAGCCATATTTGTTGTCGTTTTTGCTCTTGGTTACTGAGTCGTTGACGTTGATGGCCGGGATCTTCAGCTCGCCCTTGGCCAGCATGTCCAGCAGGCGATGGACGCCGGTGGTGGTTTCTTCGGTGACGCCGTGGACTTTTTCCAGGACAGCCGGGTATTTCTTGTGCAGCAACTCGGTCAAGTCACCGCCATCGTCGAGAATCATGTTGGCATCCCAAGGCGTGCCGTCCTTCAGGATGGTTTGCTCCAGGCACCACTCGTACTCTTGCTCGGTTTCGCCTTTCCAGGCAAATACAGGGATACCGGCAGCCGCGATGGCGGCAGCGGCCTGATCCTGGGTCGAAAAAATGTTGCAGGACGACCAGCGAACTTCGGCGCCCAGGGCAACCAGGGTTTCGATCAGCACGGCGGTCTGGATGGTCATATGGATGCAACCGAGGATCTTCGCGCCCTTGAGCGGTTGCTCGGCCAGGTACTTGCGGCGCAGGCCCATCAGGGCAGGCATTTCCGATTCGGCGATGATGGTTTCGCGACGGCCCCAGGCTGCCAGGGACATATCGGCGACTTTGTAGTCAGTGAAATCTGCAGGCGTGTTGACAGCGCTCATAGAGAGCCTCCATTCGTAGTGTGCGAATGGGCGCCGTTGTGCGTTTAGTCTCCGGAGCAACTGATACGACCGGAGAACGCCCCATCCGAGCCTGACAGGTTGAGCCTGCTGCAGCGCCCCTCGGACAGGTGGCGGGAAAACGGTATCAAGAGCGGATGACCGTTTTGAATCGGCGCCGATTATAGCGGCCCGCGGCTGACTTCCCAAGAGTTTCTGTCGCTTCGATGAAGATTATTCAAGGTGATCGTAGCGGCGCTCATGGCGTTTGATCGTGTGGTCTGCCGTGCTCGGTGGTGTGATGCCGGAGTGGCTTCGGCCTTGCATCGACACACAATCGTAAGGGCGAAGGGCTGTCAAACAGCCTCCTGGCCTGCGCGGTATTTTTCGGTGGATGATCGTGAGTGGTTGGAGTCGTCGGGCAAGCGTTCTAACATGAAGGTTCAGGCTTGCCGGATAGTTTCATCCGGTGACAGCACGGTCAGGAGAGCGCATGAATTTCCACACCCGCAAATGGGTCAAACCCGAAGACCTCAACCCCAACGGCACCCTGTTCGGCGGTAGCCTGCTGCGCTGGATCGACGAGGAGGCGGCAATCTACGCGATTGTCCAGTTAGGCAACCAGCGCGTGGTGACCAAGTACGTCTCCGAGATCAACTTCGTCAGCGCCTCGCGGCAGGGCGATATCATCGAACTGGGTATCACCGCCACCGAATTCGGTCGCACGTCGATCACCCTGACCTGTGAAGTGCGCAACAAGATCACCCGCAAAAGCATCCTGACCGTGGAAAAGATCGTCTTCGTCAATCTCGGCGAAGACGGCTTGCCGACGCCTCACGGACGGACCGAGATCAAGTATGTGAAAGACCAGTTCAAGGAAGACGAGACCGACGAAAGCTGATCGCCGCCCGCACTGAACATTCCTGGCCCCCCAAGTGCGGTAATAACCGTGCCTTGGGTTCCAGGAGCGGCAGGTGCGTTATTGGCCCACTGCAGTACCTGCGGCTCGCTAAGAGGGTGTAGGCAAAATAAACTAAGTGAATTGTGCCTTCGCAGGAACAGCCTTGAAATCATGCATCGAAGCGGACGACCGTGCGCGATTGCCACGGAGCAGCGCCTGCGAGCAGGGTTGGCCGCTGACGCAGGTCGGTGCGGGGGAATCGACCTTGAGGAATGCGGGAGAGCCGGGCATGGGTTTGCCAGTCGCCGGTTCAAGCAGCTTGGCCTTGGCTAACTGCTGAATCAGCGCTTCGTGGGGCTTTTGGGGCCGGACATTGGCCAGACGGGCCTCCAGCCATTGCAGCTTGCCGTCCCAGGCCGGTAGTTTGGCCGGTGGCAAAGGGAGAATCTCGTTGATCTCGGGGACGCTGGGATTGGCGTAGGAGTATCTTGCAAGCACACGCCAGATTATTTTATAGCGCTCGGCGCGCTCAAGGTCTTCTTGTTGGCCGAGGTAGTTCAGTTTATCGGTGACGGGAGGACCACGAAAACCATCTTCCAACCAGCCAGCAGCGTT